>NZ_CP059900.1:3731866-4353844 GCF_014126825.1 Tomitella gaofuii
AGCACGCCCTCGGGCTTCAGGTGCCGGCCCACCGCCGCGAGCACGTCCGTCTCCGAGCCGGGGGCGACGAAGCAGAGGACGTTGCCCGCCATGACGGCCGCGTCGAACTCGCCGGTGACGCCGCGCGCGGGCAGGTCCAGCTCGGACAGGTCGCCGACGAGCCACGTGGGCCCCGGGTGGTCCTGTTCGGCCGCCGCGATGAGCGCCGGGTCCACATCCACCCCCACCACCTCGTGTCCTCGGGTGTGGAGCTCGCCGCCGAGGCGGCCCGGGCCGCAGCCGGCGTCGAGGACGCGGGCACCACGGGGCACCATGGCGTCGATCAGGCGCGCCTCGCCGGCGAGGTCGGCGCCCTGGGCCGCCATGGCGCGGAAGCGTTCGATGTACCACTGCGAGTGGCCGTCGGAGGTCTCGCTGAACCAGCGGGTGGGTCGTGCCATACCCCGGAGCCTAGCCCCTGATGCGGGACCGGATCAGCCGCGCGCCCGCCGCGGGTCGTACAGGTGCGAGTCCAGCCCGCAGGCGGCCGCCGCGCCCCGGTCCATCGCCCGGCCGACCATGATGACGGCGGTGCGGCGCAGCCCCTCGGCCTCGACCATGCCGGCGATGGTCGCGAGCGTGCCGCGCAGCACCACCTGGCCCGGCCGCGAGGCGTGGGCGACGACGACGGCCGGGCAGTCGGCGCCGTACTCGGCGGTGAGCTCGGCGGCGAGCTCCCGCACCCGCGTGATCGCCAGGTGCAGCACCAACGATGCCCGCAGGCCCGCCACCCGCTGCAGGGATTCCGTTTCCGGCATGGGGGTGGACCGCGCGCGGGTGCGGGTGAGCACCACCGTCTGCACCTCGCCGGGCACCGTGAGCTCGGCGCCCAGGGCAGCGGCGGCCGCGGCGTAGGCGGGGACCCCCGGGGTGACGTCCCAGGGCACGCCGGCCGCGTCGAGCCGCCGGGTCTGCTCGGTGAGCGCCGAATACACCGACGGGTCGCCCGAGCACATCCGCACCGCGTCGAGTCCCCGCCGGTGCGCGTCGACGAGGTGGCCGATGATCGCGTCCAGGTCCAGGCCCTGGGTGTCGATGAGCGCGGCGCCGTCGCGGCAGTGCGCGAGCACCGCGTCGTCCAGGTAGGTGCCCGCGTAGAGCACGACGGGCGCGGCGCGCAGCAGGTCCACTGCCCGCAAGGTGAGCAGGTCGGCGGCGCCGGGGCCCGCCCCCACGAAGTGCACTGTCATGACCGGTCCCCTTCCTCCGGATCCTGCTTCGATTCCGCCGCCGTTGGTTTCACGCCGCACCACTGCACCACCGGGCGCATCGGCTCCCACCCGGTGAACGCGCCGATGGGACCGGCCACGTCCACCGCGTACCGAAGCAGTTCACCGCCGTGCGCGCGGTGCCACTCGGCCAGTACGGCCTGCGTCTCCAGGGTCACCGCGTGCGCGACCAATCGCCCGCCCGCCGGCACCGCCGCCCAGCACGCCTCGAGGACCCCGGGACGGCTGCCGCCGCCGCCGACGAAGACCGCGTCGGGCCGCTCCAGGCCCGCGAGCGCGTCCGGGGCGGCGCCCTCCACGACGGTGACAAGATCCGGCACTCCCAGTCGCGCGGCGTTGCGGCGGACCGCATCCGCCCGGCCCGCGTCGCGCTCGATGGCGAGGGCCCGGCACCCGGAGGCTCCGCGCGCCCACTCGATGCCCACCGACCCGGCCCCCGCCCCTACGTCCCACAGCAGCTCCCCGGGCCGCGGGGCGAGGGCGCTCACCGCGGCGGCGCGGATCGGCCGGCGGCTCAGCTGCCCGTCGTTCTCGAAGGCGTCGTCGGGCAGCCCGGGGGCACGCGAATATCCCCGCGCGCCACGGCATTCGACGCACACCAGCCCCAGCGCGGCACCGTCGACGCCGAGCATGCCGTCCGCGGTACCGTCGCGCCGCGATTCCGCCGGCCCGCCCAGCTCCGCCAGCAGCGTCATGGCCGACGCGCCGAAGCCCTCGTCGACGAGCACCCGGGCCACGGCCGCAGGGCCGTCGGCGTCCCCTGTGAGCACGATCAGCCGCCGCCCACGCGCCAGGTGCCGGCGCAGGCGGTCCGTGCCGCGGCCCACCAGCGTCACGACCGCGCAGCCCTCGGCCGGCCAGCTCATCCGCGCGCGGGCCAGCGCCGCCGACGACACCGCCGGGAGCACGCGCACCGCATCCGGCCCCAGCCGGCGCACCAGCGTGGACCCGATGCCGGAGACCATCGGGTCACCCGATGCGAGCGCGACGACGTTCCTGCCGTCGTGCCGCTCGAGCAGCGCGTCCAGCCCGTCGAGCAGCGGCGACGGCCAGGTTTCGCGGATCGCGGCGGGCGCTGCGGCGTCCGGCACCATCGCCAGGTGGCGCGGCCCGCCCAGCAGCACGTCCGCGCGGTGCACGGCGCCGCGCCCCGCGGGATCGACGCTCGCCCAGCCGCCCGCTCCGACGCCCACCACCGTCACCCGCACCCTCGACTCCGGACCCATGGCGCAGAACCCTAGACCGCGGTGGAGCGCTCCAGGCGCGGCGGGGTTAGGGTCGTCGATGGCAGCTCGCCCGGAGGTGCCCCGCGGCCGTCACGGCGTGCGGGGGTAAACGGGAAGCCGGTGCGAATCCGGCACAGGCCCGCTGCGGTGACCTGGGAGCCGACGACCACGCACGCCGTGCAGCCACTGGACCACCGGTCCGGGAAGGCGGTCCGAGGCGCTCGACCAGGAAGTCCGAATACCGGCCCTCGTGCGTCTGCCCGGCTGCAGCGCCCACGCCGCAGCCGCGAACCACGTCCCAGCGGAAGCCTGCGGAGGTCCCACAGTGCACGTCTATCCGTTCAGCGCCCTCGTCGGCGCCGACGATCTGCAGCTGGCGCTCACGCTCACCGCCGTCTCGCCTGCGATCGGCGGGGTGCTGGTGCGCGGCGAGAAGGGCACGGCGAAGTCGACGGCGGTGCGCGCTCAGGCGGCGCTGCTGCCCCCGGTCCTGTCCGTCGACGGCTGCCGGTTCGCCTGCGACCCGGCCGCGCCGGACCCCGCCTGCCCCGACGGCCCGCACGCCACGGACGCCCCGGCCACGGCAGGCCCCGCGCGCCTGGTGGAGCTGCCGGTGGGCGCCGCAGAGGACCGTGTCACCGGGTCGCTGCACCTGGGCAAGGCACTCTCTGGTGAGGGCGCCGAGTACGAGCCCGGACTGCTGGCGCGCGCCCACCGCGGGGTGCTGTACGTCGACGAGGTCAACCTGCTGCACGACCACCTGGTGGACCTGCTGCTCGACGCGGCCGCGATGGGCCGCACCTCGGTGGAGCGCGACGGCGTCTCGATCAGCCATGCGTCGCGGTTCGTGCTCGTGGGCACCATGAATCCCGAGGAGGGCGAGCTGCGGCCGCAGCTGCTGGACCGGTTCGGTCTGGCGGTGGACGTGGCCGCGCCGCGTGATGCCGCGGTGCGCGCCGAGATCGTGCGCCGGCGCCTGGCCTTCGACGCCGACCCGGCAGGCTTCGCCGCACGGTGGGCGGACGCCGAGTCGGAGCTGGCGCGGCGCATCGCCGGCGCCCGGGAGCGCGTCGGATCGGTGGTGCTGGGCGACGCGGCGCTCACGGCGATCGCCGAGGTGTGCGCAGCATTCGACGTGGACGGGATGCGCGCGGACCTGGTGACGGCCAAGGCCGCCGCCGCGCACGCCGCGTGGTGCGGCCGCACCGGCGTCACTCGCGAGGACATCGCCGCCGCAGCCCGGCTCACCCTGCCGCACCGCCGGCGCCGGGCCCCGTTCGACGATCCGGGTACCGACGGCGAACGCCTGGACGAGCTCCTGGACGGCATGGGCGACGCGGAGGACCCCGACGGCCCCGGCGATGACGGAACCGGGGACGACGGACCGGGCGAGGACGGCCCAGAAGGCGGGGAGGGCCCCGAGGGCGGGGACGGCCCTGAGGGCGGGGGCCCTGAGGGCGGGGGCCCTGAGGACGGGGGCCCTGAGGACGGGGGCCCTGAAGACGACGGCCCGGGCGGCGGGGCGCCGGAACCGGCTGACGACGGCTCCGCGGAACAGCGACCCCGCACCGACGGCGGTGCAGATGACCATGCCGATCGCGATTCGGGCACGCCTGCCGAGCGCGCGCTCGCCCCCGCCGGCGCACCGTTCCGCGCCCGGCTGCTGGCCGCGCAGCGCGCCGGCCGCGGGGCGGCGGGGCGGCGCTCGCGGGCCCGGACGACGGTGGGCCGCACCGTGGGGGCACGCCGGAGCGCCTCCGCCGCGGACCCCGCACCGGTGCACCTGCCGGCCACGATCCGCGCGGCCGTAGTGCGCCGGGGGGACCTTGCCGGTCCGCAGCCCCCGAGCCGAGCACCGTTTCCCGCGACACGCCGGGGGAATCGGCGCGCGGCTGACGAAAGCGTGCGCGGATCGGCCGACTCCGCGCCAGGTGCCCGGATCACCCCGGCCGACCTGCGCCGCAAGATCGTCGAGGGCCGGGAGACCAACCTGGTGCTGCTGTGCGTGGACGCGTCGGGGTCGATGGCGGCACGCACGCGGATGGAGCAGGTCAAGGCCGCGGTGCTGTCGCTGCTGCTGGATGCGTACCGACGCCGGGACACCGTCGGGCTGGTGACCTTCCGCGGCGATTCCGCGTCCGTGGTCCTGCCGCCGACGAACTCGGTGGACATCGCCGCCGCGCGCCTCCGGGATCTCCCCACCGGCGGGCGCACCCCGCTCGCGGAGGGGCTCGACCGGGCCGCGGAGACTCTGCGCCGCCACCGGCTGCGCGCCCCGGACCTGCGCCCCCTGCTCATCGTCGTCACCGACGGCCGCGCCACCGCGGGCCCCGACGCCGTGGGCAGGTCTCTCGCCGCGGCAGACCGCCTGGCCGCCGCGCAGACCCCCGCGGTGGTGTTGGACTGCGAGACGGGCCGTTTCCGCATGGGGCTCGCCCGCGACCTCGCGCAGCGCATGGGCGCCGAGTACTCCCCCGTCGGCGATGTCCGTGCGGACGCCATCACCGCGGCGGCCGCCCCCCACCTCCAGCACCCACGCACCGGAAAGGCCGCCTGATGCCCCAGGGAAAACCCGCATACGTGCCCGACGACGGCCTCACCACCCGCCAGCGCCGCAACCGTCCGCTCGTCATGGTCAACACCGGCGACGGCAAGGGCAAGTCCACCTCGGCGTTCGGCCTGGCGCTGCGCGGGTGGAACCAGGGATGGTCGGTGGCGGTGTTCCAGTTCGTCAAGTCGGCCAAGTGGCGCCTGGGCGAGCAGTCGGCGTTCGAGGCGCTCGGCGGGCTGCACGAATCCGACGGCACCGGCGGCGCGATCGAGTGGCACAAGATGGGCTCGGGCTGGTCGTGGTCGCGCAAGGCCGGCACCGACGAGGACCATGCCGCCGCCGCGCTCGAAGGTTGGCGCGAGATCCAGGCGCGGCTGGCCGATGAGCGGCACGGGCTGTACGTGCTCGACGAGTTCACCTACCCCATCAATTGGGGCTGGATCGACGTGGACGAGGTGGTGGAGACCCTGGCGCACCGGCCGGGCCGCCAGCACGTGATGATCACCGGCCGCCGCGCCGACCCCAAGCTCGTCGAGGCCGCCGACCTGGTCACGGAGATGACGAAGATCAAGCACCCCATGGACGCCGGGCAGAAGGGGCAGCGTGGCATCGAATGGTAGGCGCCCGGGACCAGTGGTGATCGCGCCATGCTGACCCTTCCCCGCGTCGTCATCGCCGCGCCGGCGTCGGGCCACGGCAAGACGACGGTCGCGACGGGGCTCATGGCGGCGCTGCGCCGCGCCGGGCACCGGGTCTCCGGGCACAAGGTGGGCCCCGACTACATCGACCCCGGCTACCACGCGCTGGCCACGGGCCGCCCCGGCCGCAACCTGGACCCGCACCTCCAGTCGCCGGAGCTGCTGACGCCGCTGCTGCTGCACGGGGCCGCGGGCGCGGACGTCGCCGTCGTCGAGGGCGTCATGGGCCTGTACGACGGGATGCTGGGGGCCGATGGTTTCGCCTCCACCGCGCACGTGGCCGCCGAGCTCACGGCGCCGGTGATCCTGGTCGTGGACGTCTCGCACGCCTCCCGGTCCATCGCCGCCGTCGTGCACGGGATGGCCGGTTTCGACGGCGGCACCCGGCTGGCCGGGGTGATCCTCAACAAGGCGGGGTCACAGCGGCACGCCGACGAGGTGATCTCCGCGCTCGACCACACCGGCATCCCGGTGCTGGGGGTCCTGCACCGCGACGACGGCATCAGCGCCCCGTCCCGGCACCTGGGCCTGGTGCCCGCCGCCGAGCGCGCCGACGCCGCCGCCCGCCTGGACCGCCTCGCCGCGCTCATCGCCGAGCGCGTCGACCTGCCCGCCGTCGTCCGCATCGCCCGCGCCGCACCCCCGTTGGCCGCGGAGCCGTGGGATCCGGCCGCGGCGCTGCCGACGGCCCCGGCGGCTCTCCCGCCCGGCCCGCGCCCGGTGATCGCCGTCGCCGGAGGGCGGGCGTTCACGTTCCGCTACACCGAGACCGACGAGCTGCTGCGCGCCGCCGGCTGCGACGTGACCGTGTTCGATCCCCTGCGCGACGAGCGGCTGCCGCCCGGGACGGCCGGAATCTACCTGGGCGGCGGGTTTCCCGAGGTGCACGCCGCGGAGCTGTCGGCCAACACCCCGCTCCTCGGGCACGTGCGCGCGGCCGTCGGCGCCGGGATCCCCACCGTCGCCGAATGCGCGGGCCTGCTGTATCTGTGCCGCGAGGTCGAGGGCGCGCCGATGGCGGGGGCGCTCGACGCGGCCGCCGCGATGGCGCCGCGGCTCACGCTCGGCTACCGCACCGCCGTCGCCTCCGCCGACGGGTTGGCGGGCCCGGCGGGCACGCGCGTGACCGGCCACGAGTTCCACCGCACTGCCCTCGATTCCGCGCTGGAGCCGCCGGCCTGGCTCCTCGCCGGCAGCGGCCCGGGCGCGCGTCCCCGGCCGGACGGGTGGTCCTCGGCCACGCTGCACGCGTCCTATCTGCACACCCATTGGGCCGGGTATCCGGTTCTGGCGCACCGGTTCGCCGACGCCGCCCGCCGCGCACCCGCGCTGCCCGACGCGGTTCTGTGGAGCCGCCCCGCGCCGCCCCCGGAGCCCGACCTGCACCACCACGGCGACCGCGAGTCCGCGGAAGGCCTGGCCGACTTCGCAGTGAACGTCTCCCGACTGGCCCGCCCCGCGTGGCTGGACGCGGCGCTGCGCGCGTCGTTCGACGGACTGGGCGGGTATCCCGACCCGGCCGGCGCCCGCGAGGCCCTCGCCGCGCGGCACGGTCGCGGAACCGACGAGGTGCTGCCCACCGCCGGCGGGGCCGAGGCCTTCACGCTGCTCGCCCGGGCGCGGCACTGGCACCGGCCGGTGGTGGTGCATCCGCAGTTCACCGAGCCGGAGGCGGCGCTGCGCGCGGCGGGGTACGACGGCACGGCCGGCCCGGCGGTGCACCGCATGCTGCTGCGGCCCGACGACGGGTTCCGGCTCGATCCGGCGGACGTCCCCGCCGACGCCGACCTCGTCGTCGTCGGCAACCCCACCAACCCCACGTCGGTGCTACACCCGTCCGCGACGCTGCGCTCCCTGCTGCGCCCCGGCCGGGTGGTGGCCGTCGACGAAGCCTTCATGGACGCCGTACCCGGCGAGCACGAATCCCTGACGCGCACCGCGCTTCCCGGGCTGGTCGTCCTGCGATCACTCACCAAGACGTGGGCGATCCCCGGGCTGCGTGCCGGCTACGCGGTCGGCGATGCCGCGGTGCTGGCCGACCTCGCCGCGCAACAACCCCCGTGGTCGGTGTCGGGGCCCGCGGCGGCGGCGATGATCGCGTGCAGCGGGGACGAGGCCGTCGCGGAATCGGACCACCGGGCGCACACGATCGCTGCCGATCGCGACGTCCTCGTGGACGGCCTGCGCACGCTCGGCCTGCACGTGGCGGGACCGGCCCGCGGCCCGTTCGTCCTCGTCCGATGCCGCACCGGCACACGGACGATGCTGCGGGCGAACGGCTTCGCAGTGCGCCGCGGTGATACGTTCCCAGGCCTCGCGCCGGACGGCGACACCGAGTGGGTACGGGTGGCGGTGCGCGACCGGGCCTCCACCGGTGCACTGCTCACCGCGTGGGCGGAGGCGCTGTGAGCGCGGCGCGTGCCGCCGGTCTGATCCTCGGGTTCGCCGCCGACCGCGCGCTCGGCGACCCGCCCCGGTGGCACCCGGTGAGCGGCTTCGGCCGTGCCGGACGTGGACTCGAGCGGCGGATGTACGCGCAGTCGCGGCTGCGCGGCGCCGCGTTCACCGGCATCCTCGTCGCCGGACCGACCGGAATCGGACTCGCCGCCGGCCGCGCCAGCCGCGGGCGCCCTGTCGCAGAGGCCGTCACGGTCGCGTTCGCCACGTGGGCCGTGCTCGGCGGCACCACCCTGGCGCGCGAAGCCCGCGCCGTCGAAACCCGCCTGGCCCGCGGCGACCTGGGGGCGGCCCGCACGCAGGTGACCCGGCTCGTCGGCCGGGACCCCGAGTTCATGTCCACCGCGGATGTGGCCCGGGCGGCGATCGAATCGGTCGCGGAGAACACCTCGGACGCCGTCGTCGCGCCACTCGTCTGGGGCGCCCTGCTGGGGCCGGCCGGGCTTCTCGGCTACCGCGCCGTGAACACGCTCGACGCGATGGTGGGGCACCGCAGCGCGCGGTACGAGCGGTTCGGCTGGGCGTCCGCGCGGCTCGACGACGCAGCGAACCTCGCTCCGGCCCGGCTGACCGCGCTGCTGGCGGCCCTGTGCGGAGCCGACACCGCGGGCGCACTGCGGGCCTGGCGGCGGGACGCGCGCAAGCACCCGAGCCCCAACGCCGGACCCGTCGAAGCCGCGTTCGCGGGGGCGCTGGGCGTGCGGCTCGGCGGGGTGAATGCGTACCGGGGGGTAGTGGAAGATCGGGGCATGCTGGGCGACGGGCGCGCGCCGGCCGCTACGGACATCGAGCGCACCGTGCGTTTGGCGGCGCGCGTGGGCGCTGCGGCACTCGGTGTCACTGCTCTGCTCGCCGCGGCCGCTCCCCCTCCCTGATCACCGGCCACCGCTCCGGCCAGAACCCGCCCTCCGGCGGCGCCGCGAAGTACGCGGCTGTCGCCATGCCCACCACGTCGTAGACGAACGCGTCGAGCGTGATCCCGTCGACCACCGCGTCCTGGTTCTCCGCGCGGGCGGCGAACGACGAGACCACGAACCGCGTGATCAGCCACATCCGCTCTTCCAGCACCTCGGCCGGCAGTCCTCGTGCGCTGCGCCGGATCAGATCCATCGCCAACGCGCTGGAGGGGATGAAGCGCTGCTGCTGCCAGTCGCCGATGCGGCCCCACACCTGCGCGACGATGCGGATGAACCTCCGTCCGCGCTCGTCGCGCAGCTTCTCAGCGAACGGGATGGCGAGCGCGGCGATGGCGTCCCGCAGCGCATCCGGCGAGCCGTCGCGCCCCGTGCACAGGAGCGCCGTCGTCTCGTCGACGCGGGCGCCGATCTCGTGCAGATGCGTCTGCAGGATCGCCTCGAGCAGTCCGTCCTGCGATCCGAAGTGGTAGTGCACCGCCGAGTCGTTGCGCACGCCCGCCAGCGTGTTGAGCTCGCGCAGCCGCACCCGCCCCACCCCGGCCTCCGCATACAACTGCTCGCCCGCCTCGATCAGCCGCTGACGCGCACTGTCCTGCCCCATACGCACCCCTCTCGAAACCTTCATTGACATAGTAACGAACTTCATTAATATGACTGGCATCACACAGCAGCGGAGGATCTTCATGGAACCACCGGCCAGCACCCGGGCCGCAGCCGACACCGGCCCGGACGTCGACATCACCGACGCGTCCCTCTACGTGGACGGCATCCCGCACGCGCTGTTCGCCCGCCTGCGCGCCGAGAGCCCCGTGTGGTGGAACCCTCAGGCGCCCGGCGTCGGCGGCTTCGACGACTCCGGCTTCTGGGTGGTGTCCACCAACGAGCTCGTCCGCCAGGTCTCCCGGGACGGCGCGACGTTCTCGTCCTGGGAGAACACCGCCACCACCCGCTACGCCGACCATTGCCCGCGCGAGCACATCGACGCCGGCCGCGCCATCCTGCTCAACATGGACGCGCCCGAGCACACGGCGCTGCGGGCGATCGTCTCGCGCGGGTTCACCCCGCGCGCCATCGCCACGCTCCGCGCCGGTCTCGCCGCCCGCGCCCGCGACCTTGTCGAGCGCGCACTGGCATCAGGCTCCGGGAACTTCGTCGAGCAGGTCGCCACGGAGCTGCCGCTGCAGGCGATCGCCGACATCATCGGCGTGCCGCAGGCCGAGCGCCGCCGCATCTTCGACTGGTCCACCACCATGACCGGGCGCGACGATCCCGACGTGCCCGGCGACCCGGCCACGGCGATCGGCGAGGTGTTCGCCTACGCCATGGGCCTGGCTGCCGAGCGCCGCGCGCACCCGGCCGACGACATCGTCACCACCCTCGTCCGCGCCCAGGACGATGCGGGGGCACTCACCGACGCCGAGTTCGGCTCGTTTCTGGTGCTGCTCATGGTGGCCGGCAGCGAGACCACCCGCGACGCCGTCGCCCACGGGCTGCTCGCGTTCCAGGACAACCCAGCACAGTGGGAGCTGTACCGGCACGAGCGCCCCGCCACCGCCGTCGACGAGATCGTCCGCTGGGCGACGCCCGTGATGTCGTTCCAGCGCACCGCGACCCGCGACCTCGAGCTGGGTGGGAAGGCCGTTCGCCGGGGAGACCGGGTGGTCATGCTCTACGCCTCGGCCAACTTCGACGAGGCCGCCTTCGCCGATCCGCTGACGTTCGACATCACCCGCTCGCCCAATCCGCACGTGGGCTTCGGCGGCACCGGACCGCATTTCTGCCTGGGGCACAACCTCGCCCGCGTGGAGGTGGAGCTGATCTTCGACGCGCTCGCCGACATCATCCCCGACATCGCCGTCACCGGACCGGCCGTCCGCGCCCCCTCGGGGTGGCTCCACGGGCTCAAGAACGTGCCCGTCGAGTACCGCGCGTGCCCCGTGGCGCATTGACCGGGCCGACACCGACCTCCACCGCCCACGAAAGGACCCCTCCCGCAATGCCTGACTACACCGGGCGCACCGCCATCGTCACCGGATTCGCCTCCGGCATCGGCGCGCGCACCACGTCCCTGCTCGCCGGGCTCGGCGCGCGCGTCATCGGCGTCGACCGCCCCGGCACAGACGCCCCCACGGAGCTCGCCGCCCTGCTCGCCGCACGCATCGACGCCGACCTGTCCGCCCCCGAAGGCCCCGCCGCGGTGGCGGCACAGGTCGACGGCCCGGTGCACCTGCTCGTCAACAACGCCGGCGTGGCCGCCACCCGGCCGTGGCGCGAGGTGCTCGGCGTCGACCTGCTCGCCCCGCGCGACCTCACCCGGCTGCTGGCGCCGACGTTCGCGGATGCGGCCGCCGTCGTCACCGTCGCTTCGCAGGCGGGTCTGCGCTGGCGCGAGAACGTCGCCCGGTCGCGGGCACTGCTCGCCGCGGAGTCCTGGGACGCGGCCTTCGCGCTCGCCGCGGAGGAGCCGGAGATCCAGCGCGACTGCTACGCCATCGCGAAGGAATCGGTCATCGTCGACGCGCTCACGCTCGCCGCCGAGCGGACCGTGCCCGGGCTGCGCGCCAACACCGTCTCGCCGGGCACCGTGCAGACTCCGCTGCTCGCCGACTTCCGGACCTCGATGGGGAACGAGGTCGTCGAGGGCGCCGCGGCCTGGGCCGGCCGCCACGCCACCCCCGACGACATCGCCGCGGCGATCGCCTTCCTCGGCTCCGACGACGCCGCGTGGATCAGCGGGGTCGACCTGCCCGTCGACGGCGGCTACGGCGCGCTCATTTTCACGATGATGCAGTCCTCCGCGAAGGAGGCCGCCCTATGACCGTCATCGACGACGGCACGCTGATCTCCCGCAACCCGGCGACGCTCGCCGAGGTGGGCCGCTCCCCGTCGCTCACCGGCCCCGCGCTCGACGTCGTCGTCGCCCGCGCCCGGGCAGCGCAGCCCGCATGGGCCGCCGACCTTTCCGCCCGCCGCGCCGCCTTGCGCGCGGCCGCCGAGGCGATCACCGCGCAGTCCGGCGAGCTCGCGCCGTTGCTCACCGCCGAGCAGGGCAAGCCACTCGCCGAGGCCGGCCAGGAGCTGTGGGTGGCGGGGCACGCGTTCGCCACGCTCGCCGGCACCGAGTGGGAGCCCGAGCATTCGCTCACGGCCTCGCTGGGCCGCCCGGTGACGGTGCAGCACCGGCCGTACGGGGTGGTGGCGGCGATCGTGCCGTGGAATTTCCCGCTCTACCTCGCCGCCGCCAAGATCGCGCCGGCCCTGCTCGCAGGGAACGCCGTGGTGGTCAAGCCGGCCGAGTCGGTCTCGCTCGCGGTCACCGCCTTCGTCGACGTGCTGCGTGCCGTGCTGCCCGAGGGTGTGCTCGAGGTGGTCACCGGCGGGCCCGAGACGGGGCGGCAGCTCATCGACCACCCCGACGTGCGCATGGTGAGCTTCACCGGGTCCACCGCCGTGGGCCGCAGCATCATGGCGCAGGCCGCGGCCACGCTCACCCCCGTCGCCCTGGAACTGGGCGGCAACGACCCGGCGATCCTGCTGCCGGACGCCGACCTGGCCGACGCGGCAGCCCGGCTCGCCGCGGGCGCGTTCCTCAACGCCGGCCAGATGTGCATCGCACCCAAGCGGGTCTACGTGCCCGCGCCGCTGGTGGACGGCTTCGCCGAGGCCCTCGCCGCGCAGGCGCAACGCACGGTGGGCGACGGCGCCGACCCCGCGACCACGATGGGACCGCTGCACAACGCCCGTCAGCGCGAGATCGTCGCGGGGATGCTCGGGGACGCACTCGATTCCGGCGCGCGAGTCGTCACCGGGGGCGTGCGCGAACATGCACTGCCCGGACATTTCCTCGACCCGACGGTGCTCGTGGGCGCGGACGACGGCGACGACATCGTGCGCCAGGAGCAATTCGGACCGGTACTGCCCGTCGTCGGCTACCGCGACCTGGACGCGCTGTTGCACATGCTGGACACCCAGGAGTTCGGGCTGGGCGCGTCGGTGTGGGGCGCCGACACCGCCGCGGCCGACGCCGCCGCCGAGCGCATCGACGCGGGCACGGTGTGGGTCAACCAGCACAACGCGCTGGACGTGGCCGTGCCATTCGGCGGGGTCAAAGCCAGCGGTTTCGGCCGCGAGGGCGGCGTCGCCGGCATCGAAGAGTTCACCACCGCCCGCGTGCTCGACCCGAGGCCGGCGGAGTAACGGCGCACCTTGTCCACCACAGAAGAATTGGAATATTCATGCCCGCACCCCATGCCCCCGCAGCCATGACCGCTGATGCCACCGCCGACACGCTCGAAGACGCCTACATCTACGCCTACCCGCTCGTCCTCATGGACGTCATCCGGGAGATGACGACCAATACCGAAGTCCCTACCGGTGTGCGCGCACCGCTCGGGCAGTTCTTCCACTCGCGCGCGCTCGCGTCGCCGTCCATCGACAGCCTCACCCGGCCCAACGCCGACACCCTCTACTCCCAGGCGTACCTGGACCTCGGCGACGAGCCGTACCTGCTGCACAAGCCGGCCGCGAACCGCTATCTGGCGATCCAGCCGTTCGACGGATACTCGAACAACCCCTCGATCCTGGGCACCGGAGGCCCAGGCGGCGACGACGAGGCGGTGTACGCGTTCACCGGGCCCCGCTTCGTCGGCTCGCTGCCTGACGGCGTCATCCCTGTCCCCATGCCTACCGACTTCGTGTGGCTGCTGGCGCGCGTGCGCTGCCACGGCCCCGACGACACCGCCGGGCCGCACCGCCTGCAGGACGCGATGGACCTTTACCCGCTCTCCCAGCACGGGCGCGCGCATGAATACCCGCGGGGCGTCTATACCCCGGCGCGCGACTACGTGCCGCTCGAACACATGCTGACTCTGGATGCGGAGGCCTACTTCCGCCGCTTCAACGCGCTCTCTGTGCGCAACCCCGGTACCGACGCCGACCGGCCCGCGCTAGAGCGCTTCGCACAGGTGGGTGTGGGCGCCGGCCTGGATTTTTCCGTCGAAGCCCTGCCGGAAGAGGCGCAGCGTCGGGCCAAGGAGCTGCCAGGCTTGATGGACAGTACCCGAATCGACGCACTCCGCCGGGCGATCGTCGTCGACGGCTGGACCTACCTGGACTCCGCGGTCGGGCGCTTCGGCACCGACTACACCTATCGCGCGCGGATCGCGCACCGCGGTTTCGCCAATCCCGTCGACGTCACCGCCTATCCGTCCGCGTTCACTGACTCCGACGGCGAGCCGCTCACCGGCGAAAGCTCGTACGTCATGCACTTCCCCGCGGGGCAGCATCCGCCGTACCACGAGGGCGGGTGGTGGTCGCTCACGCCGTACACGAAGGCCGGACGCCTCGTCGCCAACGACATCGACCGGTACGCCCTCGATGACAGCATGCCGCTCACCGTCAACGCGGACGGGTCGCTGGACCTGTGGTTGTCCGCCGATGCACCCGACGCGGAGCGGATGCCCAACTGGTTGCCAGTGTGCCGCAGCGAATTCGGACTCACCATGCGCATCTACTTGCCGCACGACAGCGTGACGACGCACGAGTGGACCCCGCCGCAGGTGCGCCGGATCGACGCATCACGGTGACTACGGCCGGCCGTCCAGGCGCCCCCTTCGAAGCTCCAGAACACCGGAAGGGTTCGGCATGGCACACCCCTCACTGACCCGCGCGGGGTCGCTTCTCCTCGCGCTCGTCACCGCCGCGACATTGGCTGGTTGCGCGGGTGCCGACGCATCCGACTCCTCCGCTCCATCAGTGACGAACGGTTTCATCGGCGCACAACCTGACGACGGCGATCCGACTCCAGGCGGGACACTCTCGTATGCCACGCTGACTGGCATCACGAGCCTGGATCCCACCGATCGACAGGACAGCGGGTCGACAGGTGGCAGCGAAATGGCCGCCATCTACGACCTGTTGATGCGCTACGACCCAGTCGCGAAGGAATACGAGCCCCAGCTTGCCCGTTCGCTCTCCCCGAACGCGGACGGCTCGGTCTGGACGCTCTCGCTACGGCCCGACGCGATGTTCAGCGACGGCACGCCGGTGGATGCGGATGCGGTGGTCTGGAGCATCCGGCGGTACCTCGACGAGAAGGGCACGCAAGCTCAGGTGTGGCAGGAGTCGGTCGAGAATATGCGTGTCGTGGATGCGACCACCGTGCAGTTCACGCTCAAGCGGCCCTGGCAGCAGTTTCCGTTCATGCTGGCCTCCGGACCCGGGATGATCGTGGCTCCGTCGTCGATGGCCACGGGATCCTTCACCGCGATCGGCGCGGGCCCCTTCACCGTCGAACAGTTCGCACCGCAGAATCGGCTCACCCTCACCGCGAATCCCCGGTACTGGGGCGGACCGCCTGCGCTGGAGAGCGTGCGGTTCCCCGTGATCCAAGGTGAGCAGCCCAAACTGGACGCCCTCCGCAACGGCGATATCGACGTCGCATACCTGCGACGTTCCGACACGATCCAGAACGCCCTCTCCGCCGGCGCCATCGGCTTTCTCAACACCGTCGATATGGGCGCGGTCGGCATGATCAATCAGCGACAGGGCAGGGCGGCGTCGGATCTCCGGGTGCGCAAGGCCATCGTCGCCGCGATCGATCCTGGCCTCTACAACGAGCGCGCGGAGGCCGGTGCGGGAATGCCCGGAAGCGCGATGTTCCAATCCTGGTCGACTTGGCACAGCGATGCACCGGTGAGCGGATACGATCCTGCGGCGGCGAAGAAGTATCTGGATGAGGCCAAGGCCGACGGCTACGACGGCAGACTCACCTACTTCACCACCAACAACGCCCAGACCCAGAAGAACGCCCTAGCTTACAAGTCCATGCTGGAGGCGGTGGGATTCACGGTGGACATCCAGTACGCGCCCACCATCGCGGACTTCATTCGCGGAATCTACGTGGACCACGACTTCGACATCGCGCACTCCGGCATGAGCGTCCAGGAGGAGGCGCCCTTCGTGCGGCTGTACGGAAACTTCCACAGCGACTCGGCGTCGAACGTCCTCGGATACGCAAACTCCGACATGGACGCTTTGTTGGAACGCGTCCAATCGTCAGGGGACGTGGAAGACAAGCGCGCCGCACTCGCCGACGTGCAGAAGCTGGTGAATCAGACGGCACCGTTGGTGACGCTGGGCGCCGGCCAGGTCCTCGTCACCTGGAGCGAAGATGTCCATGGGATCACCCCGAGCGCAGACGGCATCATGCTTTTCGACGACGCGTGGGTGGCTTCCGGCGCCCAAAGCTGACCCGCACCCGCACAGCATCGCTGGAGGACCACCATGACGCGACACCCTGTCCCCGACGGCGTCAACACCACCGTCACCACCACCCGCACCGACCTGGACGAGCTGGCGGCGGCGCTGCAGTCGTGGCTGCGCACCGCCGAGGACGATCAGTCGATCACCGTCGAGGACCTCGAGCGTTCGGAGTCGTCGGGCATGTCGAGCGTGACGGTCCTGTTTACCGCGGTGCGCGGCGGAGATCGTTCCGCGCAGGTGCTGCGGTTGGCGCCCGAACCGTCGGCGCTGCCGGTGTTCCCCGGCTACGACCTGCACCGACAGGCCGCGGTGACGGGCGCGCTCGCCGACGCGGGCCTGGTGCCGGTCCCCCGGGTGCGCCGGGTGGAGGAGTCGCCGGAGCCACTCGGCCGGCCGTTCCTCGTGATGGACCGGGCCGACGGCACCGCCCCGCCCGACAACCCGCCGTACGTGTTCGGCGGCCCGCTCGTCGACGCCACGCCCGCCGAGCGCGACCGGATGCAGCGCGCCTCCGTCGCCCTGCTCGCCGGGGTGCACGCGACGCCGCCGCCGGACGCCCTGCTCGCCGACGGGCCGGCCGGCACCGGCCTGGCACGCCTGGTCGACGACACCGTCGCGTATTACGAGTGGACCGTCGCCAACGGCGGTGTGCGCGTGCCGATCCTGGAGGACGGGCTGCGCCGGCTTCGCGACGAGCGGCCCGCACAGGCCTCACCCGACGTGCTGGCCTGGGGCGACGCGCGCATCGGCAACATCCTCTACCGCGACTTCGAGCCCACTGCGGCACTGGACTGGGAGGGCGCCGCGCTGGCGCCGCCCGAGTACGACGTCGCCTGGTTCGTGTTCTTCCACCGCATGTACCAGGACATGGCCGCGTCGTTCGGCAAGCCCGGCCTTCCCGGGTTCCTGCGCGCCGCCGACGTGCTCGGACAGTACCGCGCCGACTCGGACCGCGCGCTGCACGACATGCCGTACTTCCTCATGCTCTCCGCGGTGCGGATGGGCATCATCTTCGCCCGCATCAAGGCGCGCTCGGTGCACTTCGGCGACACCCCCGCGCCCGCCGACCCCGACGAGTACGTGCTGCACCACCGGATGCTGCGCGCCCTCCTCGACGACCGCTACGAATGGGAGATCTGATGTACCCCGACCCGCTGGACGAATACCCGATCCACCAGGTGCCGCTGTCGATGGCGCGCACCGAGACCTCCGACCGCAACTTCTACGACCGCTACTACTTCAACGCTCACGACCGGACCGGCCGCGTCTACTTCGTCTCCGGATTCGGGGTGTACCCCAACCTGGGCGTGGTCGACGCGTTCGCCACCGCGATCCGCGGCACCGACCAGCGCGCGGTGCGCTTCTCCGACGCTCTCGACACGCGCTACCGGGACCAGGTGGGCGGCTACCGCATCGAGGTGATCGAACCGCTGGAGCGCCTGCGGCTCGTCGGCGAGCATCCCGACCTGTCGTTCGACCTCACCTGGCAGGGCTCGTTCCGGGCGGTGCTCGAGGACCGCCACCTGCTCATGGGCGGGCGCCGGCCCAATCTCGACGCCAGCCGGTTCGCGCAGCTCGGCTCGTGGGAGGGCACGCTGAGCGTGGACGGCGAGGACTTCGCCGTGGACCCGGTCGTGTGGATGGGCAGCCGCGACCGGTCGTGGGGCATCCGCCCGTCCGGCGAGCCCGACCCGCTCGAGCGCACGGCCGAGCTGCGCCCCGACGGGTTCTGGTGGGTGTACTGCCCGCTGCGGTTCGACGACTTCGCCATCGTCCTCATCGCCCAGGAGGACGGCGACGGGTTCCGCTCGCTCAACTACGCGGTGCGCGTCGACAGGGACGGCGCCGTGGAGCAGCTCGGCTGGCCGCGCTTCGAGATCGTCTACAAGCCGGGCACGCGCGAGATGTCCTCCGTGCGGATCCATCTCACCGACCGCCGCGGCGAGCAGACCGTCATCGACCTCGAACCGAAGACGTTCCTCACCCTGCAGATCGGCGCCGGCTACGGCAGTGACCCCGAGTGGAGCCACGGCCGGTGGATGGGCCGCGACTGGTCGCTGTCCTCCCGATACGACACGGCCGCACCGGAGTTCGACCAGCGCAAGACCAACGGAGTCGTCGAGTATGTGGTGCACGCGCGCTGCGGCGACGCCGTCGGTTCAGGCATGTTCGAGCACCGCGTCGCCGGACGGCACACGCCGTCCGGGTTCGACTCCCCCACCGCCATGGCGCGCTGAGCGGGCCCACCGGCGCCGACCAAGCGGATTCTGCACGTGCGGACGCGAGAACGTGCAGAAACCGCTTGCTCGGCGCGCGCGGTCGCCAGCACCCGAGCACCCCCGGCGCCTGAGCGCCCCCTATCCCCGAGGTGAAACCATGCGCACCACCCGCGGTCTACTGATCGCCGCCACAGCGACCGCCCTCCTTCTCACCGGCTGCAGCAGCGGCGGCACCGCCGACTCCGCGCGCGACATCTCCGAGGTCACCGCGGGCCTGCTCGACGGTGCCGACTCCGCCGAGGAAGTCCAGGGCGGCACCGTCTCCTACGCCCCCTTCTCCGGCGTCAGCACCCTCGACCCGGTCCGCCAGGACGGCGGGTCGACGGGCGGCAGCCAGATGGCCGCGATCTACGACCTGCTGATGCGGTACGACGCGGCCGCCGACGAGTACGTCCCGCAGCTCGCCGCCGGATTGGAACCGAACGGCGACAACACGGTATGGACGCTCGCCCTCCGCGACGGGGCCACGTTCAGCGACGGCACCCCGGCCGACGCCGAGTCCGTCAAGTGGAGCGTGGAGCGGTATCTGACGAAGCGGGGCACGCACGCGCAACTCTGGTCGTCGGCAGTGGAGCGCATCGACGTCGTCGACCCGCTGACCGCCCGCATCACGCTGACGAAGCCCTGGCCGCAGTTCCCCGCACTGCTCGCTGCCGGCCCTGGCATGATCGTCGCCCCGTCGTCCATGGCCACCGGCACGTTCCGCCCCATCGGCGCCGGACCGTTCACCGTCGCGGACTTCCAGCCGGGCACCGCGCTCACACTGGCCGCGCGCGACGACTACTGGGGCGGCACCCCGCCTCTGGACACCCTGCGCTTTCCCGTGATCACCAGCGAGGACGGCCGCCTGGACGCCCTGCGCAACGGCGACATCGACGCCGCCTACATGCGCTCGCCCGACGTGGTGGCGGACGCGCTGACCACCGAGGATGCCGGCTACCTCTACAACGCCAACATGGGCGCGGTGCTGGCGATCAACCAGCGGCCCGGACGCGCCGCCGCCGACCCGCGCGTCCGCCGCGCGATCGTCGCCGCAGTCGACCCCGCCCTGTTCGACCAACGCGCCAACAAAGGCAAGGGCATGCCGGGGAGCGCGATGTTCGAGCAGTGGTCGCGTTGGGGTCCCACGGAGGCGGCCGGCTACGACCCGGACCTCGCCCGGCGCCTCCTCGACGAGGCCAAGGCCGACGGATACGACGGCGTGCTCACCTACGCCGGCCTCAACGCCGCCTACGCGCAGTCGCATGCGCTGGCGATCCAGTCGATGCTGGAGGCCGTCGGATTCACCGTGGAGCTCGACTTCAAGCCCAGCATGGCCGACCTCATCGCCGCCCTGTACGCCAAGCACGATTTCGACATCGGCGAGTCCGGCTTCAACGTCGCGGACGAGGCCCCGTACGTCCGGCTGTTCAGCAACCTGCACAGCGGCTCCAGCTCCAACGTGCTCGGCGTCGCGAGCCCGGAGGCCGACGGGCTCCTCGACGCGCTGCAGACGGCCGACGACGAGCAGGCACGGCAGGCCGCCCTGGACGACCTGCAGTCATGGGTGAACACCGAGGCCCCGTTCGCTGCGCTCGGCGCCACCAAGAACTTCGTCGCCTGGCGCGGCATCACCGGCGTGGTCCCCAGCGCCGACGGGATCATGCTGTTCGGCGACGCGGCCAGGACCGAGGGGTGACGGGGATGCCCGAAGCCCCCGCGCTCCTCGCCCCGGGCGGTGCGCTGTCCGCCGACCGTCTGCGCGTGCCGCTCATCGCCGCGCCGATGCTCGGCGTGTCCGGCGTCGACCTGGCGGCCGCCGCGTGCCGGGCCGGGGTGGTGGGCGCGTTCCCCACCGCCAACGCCCGCACCGTCGACGAGCTCGACCACTGGCTGACCACGCTCGACGCCGTCGTCGCGAAGGCCGCCGCGTCGGGGACGCCCGCCGCGCCGTACGCACCGAACCTCATCATCCGGCAGCCGCGGCTCACCGACGACCTCGCCTGCCTCACCCGACACGCCGTCGAGCTCGTCATCACCAGCGTCGGCGCCCCCGGCGCGGTGATCGGCCCGCTGCACGACGCGGGCACCGCCGTGTTCGCCGACGTCGGCACCCTGCGGCACGCCGAACGTGCCGTGGCCCAGGGCGCCGACGGGCTGATCCTGCTCACCGCGGGCGCAGGCGGGCAGACCGGATGGCTGAACCCGTTCGCGTTCGTGCGCGCGGTGCGCGGCTTCTTCGACGGCCCGCTGGTGCTGGCCGGCGGGCTCTCCGACGGACACGCGCTGTGGGCCGCGCGCGCCGCCGGCTACGACCTGGCCTACATGGGCACCCGGTTCATCGCCGCCGAGGAGTCGCTGGCCTCCGACGGGTACCGGCGGATGCTCGTCGACAGCACCGCCGACGACGTCGTCCTCACACGCGCGTTCACCGGGCTGCGCACCAACATGCTCGCCCCGTCGATCCGCGCGAACGGCCTCGACCCGGCGCGGCTCGACGAGCAGATCACCGTGGCGGACTCCGCCCAGGTGTTCGGCAGCGCCGCGCCGCCGGGTCCGCGCAGATACAAGGACATCTGGAGCGCCGGGCACTCGGTATCGGGCGTGGCGGGCGTGGACAGCGCCGCCGAGATCGCGGAGCAGACCCGGCGCGAATACGAGGCTGCCCGCGAGGCCACGAGGAGGGAACTGCGATGAACGAGCAGACGGCCGGCTGTGCGGGGGTGCATCAGCGCGGGCCCACGATGAACAGCGCCGTGTTCGCCGCGCTGCGCCGGTACCCGGACCGCGTCGCGTTCTCGTGGGACGGCGGACACTGCACCTACCGCGAGGCGGCGGACATGATCGGCCGGTTCCAGGCCGTCCTGGCGGCACGGGGGTGCGCCCGCGGCCAGGTGATCGCGCTGCTCGGCGGCAACCGCGCGGAGGTCTGGTGCGCGGGCGCCGCGGCGGGCGGGCTGGGCATGGCGACGACGTGGCTGCACCCGCTGGGCTCGACGGCCGACCGGCTGTTCCAGCTCGACGACTCCGGGGCGTCGGTGCTCCTCGTCGACGAGCGGCGGTTCCCCCACCAGGGCGGCGAGCTGGCCGCGGCGTGCGCCGAGCGCGGTGTGGACGTACTCTCCCTCGGCCCGTCCCCGTTCGCGCCCGACCTGGCCACGCTCGCCGAGCGGCACGGGCCCGCGACCGTCGTCGACCTCGCCCGCCCGTCCGACCTGTCCAACATCGGCTACACCGGCGGCACCACCGGCACGCCCAAGGGCGTCGAGCGCAGCCACGCCGCCAACGCCGCGGTCACCGGCGCGGTGCTGGCCGGGTTCGAGCTGCCGCCCGTGCCGCGGTTCCTGGCGGCGGCGCCGATCAGCCACGTCGGCGGGTCGAAGGTGGTGCCCACGCTGATCCGCGGCGGCACGGTGCACCTGGTCACCGGATTCGACCCGAGCGCGACGCTGCGCGCGATCGGGGAGCACGGGATCAACTGCACACTGCTGGTGCCGTCGATGATCTACGCGCTGCTGGACGCCCCCGAACTCGGCCGCGCCGACCTCTCGCCGCTCGAGCTCGTTCTCTACGGCGCCTCCCCGATCTCGCCCGACCGGCTCGGCGAGGGGCTGGACAGGCTGGGGCCCGTGTTCTCACAGATGTTCGGGCAGACCGAGTGCTACCCGATCTCGCTGCTGCGGCGCGACGAACACCGGGTGGACGAGCCGGGGCTGCTGGCGTCGTGCGGCTTCCCGCTTCCCGGTGTGGCCGTGTCGATCCGCGGCGAAGACGGGTCCGAGGTGCCGGACGGTGAGCCGGGCGAGCTGTGCGTGCGCGGCGGGCCGGTGATGGACCGCTATCACGAGCGCCCCGACCTCACGGACGAGGCGCTGGCCGGCGGCTGGCTGCACACCGGCGACGTCGCACGGCGCGACGAGCGCGGCTATCTCTACATCGTGGACCGTAAGAAGGACATGATCATCTCCGGCGGGTTCAACGTGTATCCGCGGGAGGTGGAGGACGCGCTCGCGGCGCACCCGGCGGTATCGGCTGCCGCGGTGTACGGCGTGCCCGACGCGCGCTGGGGCGAGGCGGTGACGGCGTCGGTGGTCCTGCGCCCGGGGGCGGCAGCGGGCGAGGCCGAGCTGATCGCGCACATCCGGGAACGCAAGGGGCCGGTGCTCACTCCGAAGTCGGTGCGGATACTCGATGCGTTGCCGCTCACCGCCGTGGGCAAGATCGACAAGCGGCGGCTGCGGGGTGACCACCCGGCCTGAGCGAGCCGAGCAAGCGGATTTCGCACATCGGCGCGCGCGAACGTGCAGAAGCCGCTTGCTGGGCAGCGCCGCTATGTCCCCGCAGGCGCCGCCTTCGCCCCGCGCACCAGCCGCCCGGGCAGCGCGCCCGTGTGCTCGCCGTCCTCCAGCACCACTTCGCCGGCGACGATGGTCGCGCGGTACCCGGTAGCCGTCTGCATCAGCCGCCGCCCGCCGGTGGGCAGGTCATAGCGCACGTCGGGATGGTCGGCCTGCAGCGCCTCGAAGTCGATCACGTTGATGTCGGCGCGGTACCCGGGTGCCAGCAGACCCCGGTCGAGAAGACCGACGGCTGTGGCTGTGTCAGTGGTGTGCCGCTTGATCAACCACTCCACGGGGAAGCGCCGCCCGCGTGTGCGGTCGCGCCCCCAGTGCGTGAGCATCGTCGTGGTGAAGCTCGCGTCGCAGATCGCGCCGCAGTGCGCGCCCCCGTCGCCCAGCGCGGGCACGGTCCCCGCGCGGGCGAGCATGTCGCCCACCGCATCCAGGTTTCCGTCGCTGTAGTTGAGCATCGGGAAGTACAGCAGCCCGCCGGCCAGCATGGTCTCGTAGGCGAATTCCGCCGCCGGCACCCCGGCGCGCGCCGCGTGCGCGGCCACCGAATCCTCCGGGCCGGGTTCGTAGTTCGGCGGCGTGCCCAGCAGGTACATGCGCTCGAAATCGGTGGCCAGGCGGTGCTGGAAGGCGTTGTCATCGGAGGGTGCGGCGGCCAGCATCCGCGCGCGCACCTCCGGGGTGCGCAGCCGTTCACGAAGTTCCGGCGTAGCCAGGTCCGCCAGCTCGCGGAACACCGGGTTGGCCGTGAACGGATGCCAGCTCAGCTCCCAGCCCAGCAGCACCCCCACCGCGCGCGGCGCCACCTGTCCGAGTACCGGCAGCCCCGTGCGCTCCGCCACCTGCGCCAGCCCGTCGAGCAGGTCCCGCCACTTGCCGGGCACCCTGTCCGCCTGCGTGATCGACACCGATGCGGGCCGCCCCGACTCTGCGACGATGGCGCGGACGAGCTCCATCTCCTCGGGCTCGTCCATGAAGTCCGAGATCAGATCCGTCACACCGCCGCCCGCGTCGCGCAGACCGCCGGCCAGCGCCACGAGCTCGGAGTGCGGCGCGGTGAGGCTCGGGGTCGGCTCACCCGCCGAGGTCTTGTGCACGGCGGTGCGCGAGGTCGACCAGCCCAGCGCCCCGGCCCGCACCGCCTCCGCGATGATCGCCCGCATCCGCGCCGTCTCCTCCTCGGTGGGGCGGGCCGTGTGGTCGGCACCGCGCGCGCCCATCACGTAGGTGCGCACCGCGCCGTGCGGCACCTGCGCGGCGAAGTCGATGGCGTGCGGGGTGTCGATGGCGTCGAGGTACTCGGGGAAGGATTCCCAGTCCCACGCGATGCCCTCCGCGAGAACACTTCCGGGAATGTCCTCGACGCCCTCCATGAGCCCGATCAGCCAGTCGCGGTCCTCGGCGCGCACCGGGGCGAAGCCCACGCCGCAGTTGCCCATCACCACCGTCGTCACCCCATGCAGGGCCGACGGTGTGAGCACCGGGTCCCACGTCACCTGGCCGTCGTAGTGGGTGTGGATGTCGACGAAGCCGGGCGTCACCAGCAGCCCGGCCGCGTCGATCTCGCGGTGGCCGGCGTCGGCGACCTCGCTGACCGCGGTGACGGCCCCGCCGTCGATCGCGACGTCCGCGGTGAACGGCGCGCCGCCGCTCCCGTCGACGACGGTGCCACTACGGATCACAAGATCATGCACGGTGCTCACACGCCTTCCTCAGATGGTGTCGGTGCCGGCCGGGGCCCGAGGGGTCGGGATGGGGTTGCTATCCGGCCACCGCATCGCAGAGCCGCACCACGGCGTCCACGATCCGGTCCTGCGCGGCGGCGGCCGCCTGGGAGACCGCGGTGAACTGCAAGAACGCATGCGGGAGCTCCGGGAACGCCATGAGCTCCACCGGGGTGCCCGCCGCCTCGGCCGCGTCCGCATACGCCAGTCCCTCGTCGCGCAGCGGATCGTGCCCGCACGCCACGACGAGCGTCCGCGGCAGCGCCGTCCCGGGACGCACCGCGCGCAGCGGCGCGATCCGAGGGTCCGACCGCAGCGCCGGGTCGGGGCAGTAATGGTCGAAGAACCAGCGCATCTCGTCCACGCCAAGGAAGCCGGTGGAGCGCGTGGCATAGGACTGCGTCGTCAGGTCGCTGTCCACCACCGGCCCCACCAGCACCTGGGCCGCGATCCGCGCCGACGACGCAGCCGCACACACGGCGGCCAGGTTCCCGCCGGAGCTGTCGCCGCCGACCACGATGGCGCCGCCGAATCCCTCCGCCATGCCCGGGCCGCCGGCCGCCACCCACTCGACCACCGCCGACGCGTCGTCGACCGCCGCGGGGAACCGGTGCTCGGGCGCGAGCCGGTAGTCGACGCTCACGACGGTGCGCCGCGTCGCGTCCGCGATGCGGCGGCAATACGCATCCGCATAGTCCAGGTCCCCCGTGACCCAGCCGCCGCCGTGGAAGTGGATCAGCGTGCCCGACCCACGACGGCCGCGCGCGCGGTACACGCGCACCGGCACCGGCGGCGCCCCGCTCGACGGCCTCGCAACGGCCTCGGCCGCCGCGACGGATGGCGGCCCCGGGGCGCACGCGGACACCGTGGCGCGGATCCGTTCGCGGGCCACGTCCACGCTCTGATGGATCATGCGCTGCGCCTCGTCGCGCGGCAGCCCCGCCAGGATCTGCCCCAGCGCGGCGTCCAGCGGCGCGTCGGCGATCGTCGCTCTTGTCATGAACTAGACTCTAGTTCTATTGTGATCCGTATGACAATAGCCCGCTTCCGGCACCGCGCGGCGTCAGCGCCGCGGGGCCGCCGCGCGGGCATCGAGCACGGCGGGCACCGCGGCCGCGAAGACGATCTCCACGAAGCGGTCCACCAGCCGGTGCACCTCCTCGATCCGTTGGCGCCCCTGGCTGTACAACGCGAGTTGATGTACGAGCAGCGCGGACGCCATCACCACCACGTCGTCGCGCTCGGCGGGCGGCAGCTCCGGCACCTGCTCCCGGTACGAGTCGACGACCTGCGCCGAGAACTGGTCCAGGATCCGCCGCACCACCGGATCGTCCGACTGCTGCAGCGCATAGTGCAATCGCAGATACGCGGGGTACGCCTCGAAGCGCCGGACGGAATGGTGCAGACGTGCCCGCAGCCGCTCCCCCGCCGCAGCCGCATCCGCGCCGGCGTCCCCGGACCGGGCCTGCGCGTCGGCCGCAGACCACTCGCGCAGCACCACCGCGTACAGCTGTTCTTTGGAGGGGAAGTAGCGGTACAGCGTCCCCAGCGCCACACCCGCGCGCGCCGCCACGTCGCGGATCTGGACGGCGGCAGCGGCCTCGTCGCCTTCGGCCAGCAACGCCCCCGCGGCCGCGACGATCGCGCCCCAGCGCGCGCGTTGATGCGCGGGCAGCACGTCCGGATCCTCGGCGAACCCTCCGGCCTCCATCGGCTGCGCCTCCTCCCGCCGGCCCCACTGACCGCACTGTCGAATCGAGGTTGCCACAGATGAACGCCCACCGCGCACACCAGCACGCCACGCACGACGTCCTCGTCGTCGGCGCGGGCTTCGCCGGCCTCTACATGCTGCACGCCGCACGGGAACTGGGCCTCGACGCGCACCTCGTCGAGGCGGCCGACGGGATCGGCGGCACCTGGCACCACAACCGCTATCCGGGCGCGCGCTGCGACGTCGACAGCATCGACTATTCGTACTCTTTCGACCCCGCCCTGCGCGCGCAGTGGCGTTGGACCCAGCGGTATCCGTCTGCGCAGGAGATCCGGCGCTACCTGCAGACCGCCGCGGACCGGCTCGGGCTGCACCCGCACATCAGCCTGTCGACGACCGTCGCCGGGGCGGACTACGACGACGAGGCCGGGAGGTGGGAGGTCCGCGCCGACGACGGGCGGCGGTGGACGCCGCGATGGCTGATCTTCGCCACCGGCAGCCTCTCGCAGGCGAACGCCACGGAGTTCCCCGGCGCGTCCGGGTACCGCGGCCGGCTGCTGCACACCGCCGACTGGCCGGACGACGCGGACCTGCGTGGCAAGCGGGTCGGCGTCATCGGCACCGGCTCGTCCGGGGTGCAGGCGATCCCGGCTCTGGCCGGACAGGCGTCGCAGTTGACGGTGTTCCAGCGGACCGCCGGCTACGTGGTGCCCGCGCGGAACCGCCCCCTCGACCCGGTGGAGACCGACGCGATCGAGGCCGACTACCCCACGCGACGCCAGGCACTGCGCGAGTCATTCGGCGGATGGCATCTGCCGCCGTCGCTGGGTCCGGCCGCCGAGGTCCCGCGGGACGAGGGGCTCGCCGAGCTCGAGCGGCGCTGGGCCCTCGGCGGGCTGTGCGTGCAGTCCGCCTTCTCGGACGTCATGACGAACCCGGAGGCGAACGCCGTCGTCGCGGATTTCGTGCGCGACAAGATCCGCGCCGCCGTCGACGACCCCGCCACGGCCGAGGCACTGTGCCCGCAGCACTTCCCCATCGGCGCCAAGCGGCTGTGCGTGGGCACCGACTACTACGAGACCTTCAACCGCGACCACGTGGAGCTCGTGGACCTGCGGGCGACGCCGATCGAGACGTTCACGCCGGACGGCATCCGCACCAGCGCACGGGACTTCGGCCTGGACGCGGTCGTCCTCGCCACCGGCTTCGATGCGATGACCGGCGCACTCTCGCGCATCGACATCCGCGGCCGCGGCGGGCGCCGGCTGCGCGACGCGTGGGCGGCCGGCCCGCGCACCTACCTCGGCGTGTCGGTGGCGGGTTTCCCCAACATGTTCGTGCTCGCCGGCCCGGGCAGCCCGTCGGTGATGTCCAACGTCGTCGTCTCCATCGAGCAGCACGTCGAATGGGTGCGCGACCTGCTGGCGCACCTGACCGGCTCGGGCGCCGGCACCGTCGAGGCGACCGCCGAAGCACAGGACCGGTGGGTGGAGCTCGGCAATCAGATCGCCGCCGGCACCCTCTACCCGCAGGCTGATTCGTGGTACCTGGGCGCCAACGTCCCCGGCAAGCCACGCGTATTCATGCCGTTCCTCGGCGGAGTCGGCACCTACCGGGGCATCTGCGACGGCGTGGCCGCCGACGGGTACAAGGGGTTCGCACTGGGCTGACGCGGTACGCGATCACTCCCGCCGCCCCGTCCGCCGACCAAGCGGAAAATGCCGGATCCCGCGCCGGAACGTGCAGAATCCGCTTGGTCGGCACTGCAGCAACCGGCGCGGCAGGACTCACACCTTCCTGCGCACCTCGCGCTTGAGGATCTTCCCCGAGGCGTTGCGCGGGATGGCGTCGAGCACCACGAGGTCATGCGGCACCTTGTAGTGCGCGATCCGCTCGCCGCAGAACTCCCGCAGCTCGTCGAGGCCCAGGCTCGCCCCCTCTGCCAGCGTCACGACGGCCACGATCGACTCGCCGTACTCCGCATGCGGCCTCGCCACCACGGCGCAGTCGACGACGGACGGGTGCGCGGCGACGGCGTTCTCCACCTCGACCGAGTACACGTTGCGCCCGCCCGTGATGATCATGTCCTTGAGCCGGTCGACCACGGTCATGCAGCCGTCGGCGTCGACCAACGTGAGGTCGCCGGTGTGCAGCCAGCCGTCGCGGATGGTCTCGGCGGTCTGCTCCGGCTTGTTCCAGTACTCCTTCATCACCGTCACGCCGCGCAGGATCATCTCTCCCACCTCCCCCGGGGCCACGTCGGTGCCGTCGGGGCGTACCACCCGGCATTCCAGGTTGATCAACGCCTCCTTGCCGCTGGTCTCCGGCCGTGCCACCACCTGTTCGTGCTTGGCGAGGATGCCGCCGGGCCCGGCCTCCGTCTGCCCGCACAGCTGCATGAACTCGACGCCCGGGAACGTCGCCACGAGTTGCTGCACGGCGGACGCCGGCATGGGGGCGGCCCCGAACATCCCGGTGCGCCACGCCCCCAGGTCCCGTTCCGCCACGCCCGGCACCCGCATGAGGAACTGGTAAATGGTGGGAACCCCGAACATCATCGTGATGCGCTCGCCTGCGATGGTGTCCAACACCGCCACCGGGTCGAATCCGCTGTGCACGATGTGCGTCGCACCCACGAACACGCCCGGCAGCAGCATCAGGTTGAGCTCGGCGGAGTGGTAAAGCGGGGCCACGTGCAGCAGCCGGTCGCCATCGCGCAGGCCGACTCCCCCGATGAACGCCGCCGTCTCCCACATCTGCCGGTGGTGGTCGAACAGCGCACCCTTCGGCTTGCCGGTGGTGCCCGAGGTGTAGAGGATCTCGCAGTCGTCGTCCTCGGTGATCGCCACGTCCACCGGCCCCGGCGCCGTCCCCTCCGCGGCTTCGAACAGGTCGGGGTATCCGGCATCCGCACCCGTGCAGTGGATGCGCAGCCGCTCGGGCAGGCCGGCCGCCACCGCATCGCGCACCGCCCCCGACACCGGCGGCGCGTAGATCAGGACCGACGCACCCGAGTCCCGGATCAGGTAGTCCAGCTCCAGCCCCGTCGACGCGGGGTTGACCGGCACCACCACCGCGCCCGCGCGCTGGGCGGCGTAGAAGGCGATGACGAACCTGTCGGTGTTGGGCGACATGAGCGCCAGCCGGTCCCCTTTGCGGAAGCCGCCGTCCACCAGCACAGCGGCCACGCGGTCGACGGCCGCGTCGAGCTCGGCGTAGGTGTAGCGGAGGTCGCCGAACACCAGCGCCTCGCGGTCCGGCACGCGGGCCGCGGTGGATCTCAGCGCCCCGGGAACGGTGGTGCGGCTCGTTGCGGGCGTGTGCGGCATGGCGGACCTCCCGACGCAGGATTTGTTACCTGCCTCACATCATGCCTTCTGGAATCCCGCTGCGGAGCGCGCAAGGTCTCCAGCTCTCTGTCGAGGTCGACGGCCTTTCCCGCGCCTAGGAGTTGCGGAAGAATTCCGGCCTCTACCCCCGCACAGACCACAGCAAGTTCCCGCAGGTCAGGCGCCAGGGCGGATTGTCAATACAACAGAACACAGGTCGATGACGCTACACGTTCACTTCCTCAATACCTAGCTTCGTGACAAGCCACTCCGCTGCCCAGAGTCGACAGAGCTCGGGATCGCCCCACCGCTGACCGCGACGAAATGCCCCACTGCCGACTTGCCTTGAAGTGGCACACGCGCCGATCACGCCGGCACCGCGCCCCCGATTCCGCGATCCCCCAATGCCGACAGCATCGGCCGCGCCCCCGACACCGCCATTCCCGGACCGTTCGCGACAGAAGCATGCCGAGCGGCTTGATACTGTCGTCAGCGTCGCGGTAGTCACGCGGAGGGACGGGGGACATGGTGCGTGGTTTCGTCTGGCAGAGGGAACGACGATGGATCAGATGGGCCGTCGTCCTGGTAGCCTCAATGGCGCTCATCGGATGGTCGATCGCCCCGGCCTCGGCAGCCCCCCCTCAAGGCGCGGCGTCTGTGGGCCTCCTCGCTGGAACCTTGCTCTTCACAATCGCGTTCATCTTCTTCCTGGGCGGATTGTGGTGGCGGTCCGTGGAATGGAAGAAGATCGTCGAACGCCAAGAGCAGATGGCAGACAACGTACGAGGCGGCTGGCAGGCCGCGGCGAGTCTGTACGCGGATCTCAGCAATGACAGGAGACTGCCTCCTCTCGACCCGACGCCCGTAGTGCTGCGCGAGAACGAGGTCATCCAAGTACGCACCGCCGCCCGGTATACGCGGTTCGTCAGTGCCGGGGACGGCTCGTATACCCACATGGTCGGTTTCGGCACCGGATGGGCCGGGGCGCTGCTGGCAGGCAGCGCGATGGTCGGCAACAGTCGCCGCAGAAATGCGGCCACGGCCGCAGCGGCGCCGGCGTGGCGCGAGCAGCAGCAGATCGAGTTCCTTGCCGGGAACTACGGCCTCATCGCATTCCCCAACGGCCAGGTGATGCATTTCGACTGGCAGGCAGTCTCGGCATTCCATCCCGCGCCAGAACACTTGTCGGTGACCTTCGAGTTCTACTCGGCGGCACCGTTGACCATCTCCGGGCCGTACGCCCCGCTCCTCTGTGTCTACGCAGCGTTCCACCTGTGGGGAAGGGAACGTTTCTGCAGCGCCCCTACGCTGCATGCCCTCCGCTCGGCGCCTGTGAGCGCCATGCCCCTCCCCCGCTAACCCATCTCCGCGGCCCACCGCGCGGCCGCCTCGGCATCGGGGACCGTGCGCACCCCCGCGGGCGCCGGCGGCCTGCGCACGACGATCACGTCCACCTTCAACTCGTCGGCGGCGTCGAGCTTGGCGCGGGTCATCACGCCCCCGGAGTCCTTGGTGACGAGCACGCGGATGCCGTGTTCGTGCATGAGCGCCCGCTCGGCGGCCAGGTCGTACGGTCCGCGCGACTCCAGCACCGTCCACTCGTCCGGCGCCGCGATGCCGAGCGGCTCGACCACGCGCACCAGCGTCGGGCACGACGCCAGCGGCCCGACGAAGCGGTCGAGCGTCTGGCGGCCGGTGGTGAGGAACACCGTGCCGCCCCGCACGGCTGCCTCCACCGCCGCGGCAGCCGCCGCATCGTGCCCGTCCACCCAGGTCCAACGGTGCGCACCGGGCTCGTCCGACCATCCGGGCCGTTGCAGGCGCAGCAGCGGCAGCCCGGCGCGGGCGCACGCGTCGGCCGCGTGGGCACTGATCCCCGCGGCGAACGGATGGGTGGCGTCGACGACCGCGGTGATCTGCTCCTCGCACAGGTACGACGCCAGGCCGTCGGTACCGCCGAACCCGCCGATCCGCACGGGCCCGACGGGCAGTCGCGGACGGCTCACCCGGCCGGCGAGCGAGGACACGAACGGGACGCCGGCGCCGTCGAGACGTTCCGCCAGCGCACGCGCCTCGCCGGTGCCGCCGAGCACCAGCACGCTCATCGGGGCTGCTCCAATGCGAGGCGGACCGTGGGCAGCGCGGGCCCGCCATCGAGCATCGCCAGCAGCGCGTCCACGTCGATGTGCTCGTCGATCAGGTCGGCCAGCCGGTCCAGCCGCTCCGCGCGGGCGGCTGCGAAGCCCACCGCCCCGGTTGCGATCGATTTTCCCCGCGCACGCGCCACCTCCCGCAGCCAGGCGGACCGCAGCGCATCGCCCTCCAGGGCGCCGTGCCACATGGTGCCGTACACGAGTCCGTCACGGGCGCCGCCCAGGAACCTGTCGCCGGACCCCACCGTCACGCGCCCGTGGTGGATCTCATAGCCCGACGCCGCGGCGCCCAGCGCGGTCCCCTCCGGCAGGCGCAGCACCTTGCCGGCGCGGAACTCGGTGATCGCGTCCAGCAGCCCCAGCCCCGGGGCGACGACGCCCGCGGAATCTTCCACGCCGTCCGGATCGCGGATCTCGCGGCCGAGCATCTGGAACCCCCCGCAGATCCCCAGCACCGCACCGCCGTCCGCGGCGTGCTCCGTGAGGGCCGCGTCGAGTCCGCGTCCGCGCAGCCAGGCCAGGTCGGCCAAGGTCGCCCGCGTGCCCGGCAGCACCACCACGTCGGCGCCGGCGAGCGCGCGCGGGTCGTCGACGTACCGCACCCGCACCCCCGGCTCCAGGCACAGCGCGTCGACGTCGGTGAAGTTGGAGATGCGCGGCAGCATCACCACGGCAATGGTGAGCGTCTCGGACTCACGAGGTGCCGCCGCACGATCCCCGCTGTCGGAGCGCCTGGCACCCAAGGACAGCGAGTCCTCCGAGTCCAGCCACAGCCCGCGCAGCCACGGCAGCACCCCCAGCACGGGACGGCCGGTGCGGCGCTCCAGCTCGTCGAGCCCGGGCCGCAGCAGGCCGACGTCGCCGCGGAACCGGTTGACGACGAACCCGCGCACCAGCTCCTGGTCCTCGGGCGAGAGCAGTGCCAGCGTGCCGGCCATGGATGCGAAGACGCCGCCGCGGTCGATGTCGCCGACGATGATCGTCGGCATCCCGGCCCGGCGTGCGAGCCCCATGTTGACGTAGTCGTGCGCGCGCAGGTTGATCTCCGCCGCGCTGCCCGCGCCCTCGCACACCACCACGTCGTAGCGCGAGCGCAGGTCGTCCAGTGCGTCGAAGGCGGCGCGGGCAAGGTGTTCCCGTCCGCCCGCGAACTCGCCGGCGTCGAGAGTGCCGGCGGGTTCGCCCATCACCACCACGTGGCTGCGGCGGTCGCTGCCCGGCTTGAGCAGCACGGGGTTCATCGCCGGCTCAGGCCGCGCCCCCGCCGCGACCGCCTGGACCCACTGGGCCCGGCCGATCTCCGCGCAGTCTCCCGCGGTGCCGCCCTCGACGACCATCGAGTTGTTCGACATGTTCTGCGCCTTGAACGGCGCGACGGCGATGCCGCGGCGGGCGAGGGCACGGCAGATCCCGGTGGTCACCACCGTCTTTCCGGCGTCCGAGGTGGTGCCGGCCACCAGCAGGGCCCGGCCGGTCATCGGGGGGTTCGGGATCGGGTGCGCGGCATGCGCCCATCCTGGCACCGCCGCCGGATCAGGGCCGCGCCCGCCCCCGGATCCAGAAGGTGGCCCAATTGGCCGCCTCGGGGTCGAGCCCCCAGGTCTTGACGGCCATCGTGCGCGCGGCCTTCGCCAAGTCCGCCTCGCCGCACGCCCATATGTACGGCACGCGCGCGGCGGGATGGCCGTCGCGGGTCCACTGCCTCAGGATCCGCGCGGTCTCGGCGCACTGGCGGTCCTCGGGCGCGTAGACCAATTCGAGGGTGCCCACGCGGTGCGCCCACTGCTCGAGCAGCCCGGGCTCGAGCTCCGCGTCCGAGGCGGCCAGCGCGAGCACGTGCGTCGACGCCAGCTCGCCGGGGTGATGTGCGGCGAGGAACTCGAGCACCGACCGCAGCGCGGGCACGGCCGTCGCGTCGGCCACCAGCAGCCGTTGCGCGTGAGGACGCCACCAGATGCCGTTGGACGTGTAGACGCCCGCGGTGTCGCCCGGCTCCGCCCGCAGCACCCACCGCGAGCCGGGCCCGCCGTCGCCGTGCGTCACCACGTCGACGTCGATGGTGGCGGCCGCCGGGTCGAGGCTGCGAATGGTGTACCAGCGGAGCTCCGGTTGCTCGTCGGGCGCGAGGGCGGAGACGGCGGCGCGGATGTTGGCGGCCGCGTCGGGGTCGAACCACCGGAACGTGCGACCTTCCCGCGGCATGAGCAGGCCGAAGTACTCGTCGGGCCCGCTGAGACGGTAGTCGGCGAACTCCGGGGCCGTGAATGTCAACCGGCGGACGTTGCGGGCCAGCGGCACGTTCGCGGTGACGGTGACCGGGATGATGCGGTGCTCCCCGGCGGCCGGGCGGGCGGCGAGGCGCGTGTCGGCGGCTGTGGTGCTGTGGGCCATGCGGCTCCTGGGTTGTGCGTCGCGGTCCGGCGGGGTCGCCGGACCGCGTCCGCCGGTCGGTTTCCGTCGGCCGATCCGGCTTCCGTTCAGGTATTAGCCTAGGCTAACCTGCTCCCCATGCAGAAATCTGATGCACCGACCCCCCTGCACCGGCGTCGCGGCCTCCTCGGCGCCGTCGCGGTGCTGTCCGCCGTGGCCCTGACGCTCGGCGGGTGCTCGCGCGGCGGCGACGGCGACACCGCGAACGCGGCGTCCGGAACCCAGCAGGCCGCCGACGACCAGCGCATCGCCGCGCTGGGTCTGGGCGACACCGACACGCTCCTCGCCCTCGGCATCACTCCCGTCGCGATCGCCCCGTGGGGCGCCCAGGGCGACGTCGACGAGTCCGGAGTGGGCCCGTGGGCGCAGGACGCGCTGGGCGACGCGCGCCCGCCGCTGATCTTCAACACGGCCAGCGGGTTCACCGCGGACATCGTCGAGCAGGTCGCGGCCACCAACCCCACGCAGATCATCGCCGTCAACAACGCGGTGAACGAGCAGGCGAAGACCGACCTCGAGCGCATCGCACCCGTCACCGTGCACCCGCCGGAGTACAAGGACTGGCAGGTGCCGTGGAAGGTGCAGGTCACCACCATCGCCGAGGCCGTCGGCAAGCCGGATCAGGGCCAGAAGCTCATCGAGCAGGCCGAGGCGAGCCTGGCCGAGTTCCGCGAGACGCACCCCGAGCTGCAGGGCAAGAAGGCCGCCGTGGTCATGCCCTACGCCGGGAAGCTCGGCCTCTACACCGAGGGCGACGGCCGCGGCGCGATGATCGAGAAGCTCGGGTTCACCATCCCCGACGATCTGCAGGCCACGCCCGACGGCACCTTCTACAAGGACATCGCGCCGGAGAACTACCGCGACCTCGACGTGCTCGACTACCTGTTCGTCCTCGACTACAACGGCGCCGCCGACGCCGTGCGCAACAGCCCCATTTTCCAGGGGCTCGACCTGGTCAAGCAGGACAAGGTGTACTACCTGGACCAGAGCACGGGCAACGCGATGAGCATGCCGAACCCGCTGACCATTCCGTACGTCGTCGACGCGATCGATCAGAAGTTGTGAGTGCACCGGTCCGCGGCCGCAGTAGGCGGGCGACGGCGATCCTCGTGATCGCCGTCGCCGGCGTGGTCGCGGGCTGCGTGCTCTCCCTCGTCGTCGGGGCCCGCCCCACCTCGCCGGGCGCCGCGTTCTCGGCGCTGTTCGCCGGGCCGGACGGCGGCGGGGGCGGCGACCTGGCGCAGGTGGTGTGGCAGCTCCGGGTGCCGCGCACGCTGCTCGCGCTCGCCGCGGGCGCAGCGCTGGCCGTCTCCGGCGCTTTCGCCCAGGCGTGGACGCGCAACCCGCTGGCCGACCCGGGCATCATCGGCATCACCGCCGGCGCCGCGTTCGCCGTCGCCGTCGGCACCACGCTGGGCGTCGTCGCCCTCGGCAGCCAGGCGCTGCTGGCGCTCGCGGGGGCCGGCGCGGTGGCGCTCGTCGTGCTCGCCGTCTCCCGCCGCACCTCCGACCCGCTGACGCTGCTGCTCGTCGGCTTCGGTATGGCGGCGGCGCTGCGCGCGGCGACGACGCTGCTGGCGCTGCAGGATTCGTCGGTGCTCGACGGGATGCGCCAGTGGATCGTCGGCTCCACCGTGGGGCGCAGCGGCGGCGACCTGGCCATCGCCGCCGTGGGGCTCGCCGTCGGCCTGGTGTTCGCGGCCGTCGCGGCCCGCCCGATGGACCTGCTCGCCATGGGCGAGTCCACCGCCGTCGGCCTCGGCGGGTCACCCCGCACCACGCGGACGCTCACCGCCCTGGCCGTCGTCATCCTCGCGGGCAGCGCCACGGCGGCCGTCGGCCCCATCGCCTTCGTCGGCTTCGCCGCGCCGCACCTGGTGCGGCGGTTCACCGGCCCGTCGCTGAGCCGGATGCTGATTCCCACCGCGCTCGTCGGCGCCGCCATCACGCTGCTCGCCGACGTGCTCGGCCGCGTCGTCGCGCGCCCCGGCGAGGTGGAGGTCTCGGTGGTGCTCGCCGTCATCGGGGCACCGCTGCTCATCGCCTCGGTGGTGCGCATGCGCCGGAGCCGCCCGGCGGTGTTCGCATGACCGGCACCACGGATCTGCGCCCGGCCGGCGTGGGCACCGGTCCCGCGCCGGCGCACGACGGCAGCGCGGGACGCCGCCGCACCGCCCGGGCCCGCCGCCTGCGCCTCATCTCCGTCTTCCTCGGACTCGCCGTCGTCACCGCGGTCGGCTACGTCATGCTCCTCGCCACCGGCCCCGTGCAGCTCACGGCGGGGCAGGTGCTCGACGCGCTCACCGGCGGCGGCACCGACAGGACCATCAGCATCGTCTGGGACCTGCGTCTTCCGGTGGCCATCGCCACCGTCGCGGTGGGCGCCGCCCTGGGCCTGGCGGGCGCGTGGACGCAGACGATGTCGCGCAACCCCATCGCCTCGCCCGACGTCCTCGGCATCACCGGCGGCGCGTCGGTGGCCGTCGTCGCCGGCACCGTGGTGGCCCGGCCGGCGTTCTCCGAGGACATCTCCACGTTCTGGTGGCGGGCGGCGATGGCGCTCGTCGGCGCGGCCGTCATCGTCGGCCTGCTGCTGCTCTTCGGCGGCTTCGGCTCGTCCCGCCGCGTCGTGGTCATCGGCTTCGCGCTGAGCCTGCTGTGCAGCAGTCTCGTCAGCTACCTGCTGCTGCGCGCCGATCTCACCCGCGCGACGGAGGCGCAGACGTGGCTGGCGGGGTCGACGGGACTCGTGCGCGCCGGGGCCCTCATCCCCTTGTCGGTGGGCCTGCTCGTATTCACCGCCCTGGGGGCGGCCGTCTCGCGTGACCTGCCGCTGCTCGCGCACGACGACACGACCGCCGCGGCCCTCGGCGTCCGGGTGCCGCGCGTCCGGATGGTGCTGCTGGTGGCGTCGACGGGGCTCGCAGCGGTGACCGTGGCCGTCGTCGGCCCCATCGGATTCGTCGCCCTCGTCGCGCCGCAGCTGGTGCGGCTGCTCAGCGGGCGTCCCACTCCCCCGCCGGCGACGTCGGCCGTCGGCGGGGCCGCGGTGATCACGGTGTGCGCGCTGGCCGCCGAGGCTCTGCCGTTCACCGCGCCCGTCGGGCTCATCACCGCGGTCGTCGGCGGCCCCGTCCTCATCGCGCTGGTGCTCGGCTCGGCGCGGCGCGGGAGGCGGTCCACGCCGTGAAGCATTGCGCACAGAGGCAGGAGGATTCCCGATGATCCCGCAGCAGCACACGCGGCGGCCCCCGCTGGACGGCGCCGACGCCGATCCCGCCCGTACCGGCTCCACGGTGACCGTCGAGGAGGTGCGGGCCGGCTACGGCTCGGCGCCCGACGTCGTCGGACCCGTGGCCCTGACCGCCCGCCCCGGCGAGACCACGACCCTGCTGGGGCCCAACGGATGCGGCAAGTCCACGCTGCTCAAGACGATGAGCCGGCAGCTGAGCCCGCGTGCCGGCAGGGTGCTCGTCGGCGACGAGGACGTGCACGGCATGGCGGCCCGGCACGCCGCCCGCACCATCGCCGTCCTGCCGCAGAACCCGGTGGCGCCCGAGGGGCTCACCGTGGGCGAGCTGGTGGCGCGCGGCCGCCACCCGCACCGGCCCTGGTGGCGCGGCGAGTCCGCGGCCGACTCCGCCGCCATCGACGCCGCACTGGAGGAGACCTCCACGACCGCGCTCGTCGACCGCGACATGGGCACCCTGTCCGGCGGCCAGCGCCAGCGGGTGTGGCTGGCGATGGTGCTGGCGCAGGACACCCCGGTGATCCTGCTCGACGAGCCCACCACCTACCTCGACCCGGCGCACGCCGTCGAAATGCTCGAGCTCGTGCAGGGGCTCGCGCGCCGCGGGCGCACCGTCGTCATGGTGCTGCACGACCTGATGATGGCGGGCGCCTACTCGGACCGGATCGTCGTGCTCGGGCAGGGCCGCATCCTGGGCTCCGGCACGCCGCAGCAGGCGCTGACCCCGGAGACGCTGGCGCAGACCTACCGGCTGCGGGCCGACGTGCTCGACGACCCGCAAGGCACGGTGCCGATCATCGTTCCGCGCGGAACCTGCTGATCGGCCGCGCACGCCGAAGGTCAATGTGCGAGAATTCTCCGGCTAGACGTCTGTCCGACACCCGGAGGTACCGTGACCGCACCCGCCCCGATCAGCCGCCCGGCCCGCGCACGCCCGACCGCCCGCGGCCTCCGGGCCCGCGGCCGCGCCGGCGTCGCGGCGGCTGCCCTCGGCGCGGTGGCCCTGAGCGTGGCCCCGCTGAGCGCGGTGGTGTTCACGCAGCCCGCCGCCGCCGCTCCGTTGTCCTCGGGCTCCGGCGGGGACTCCGGGTCGGCCGGGGCCGCCTCGGTGGAGTCGTCCGCGCAGTCGATGACCGGCTCGGGCGAGAGCGTCGGCTCGGCGAGCCCCCTCGGTTCCACCGACACCGCGTCGCTGGGCAGCACCGTCGCGCTGCCGATGGACGCCGTGTTCGGCAGCTCCGGGCTTCTCGAGGACCCGTACCAGGTCCCCCGGCCCGACCCGGCCATCACGCAGACGCGGGTGGTGCGCATCGAACGCGACGCCGCCGAACCGCGGCTGGAGACCTGGTACGTCGACTCCGCCTCGATGTCGCGGACCATCGCCGTGCAGGTGCTGCGGGCGGCGGACCCGGAAGCGCCCGCGCCGATGCTCTACCTGCTCGACGGGGTCGGCTCCGACCTGCCCAGCGGCTGGATCACCCTGGGGCACGCCGACGACTACTTCCGTGACAAACAGGTCACCGTGGTCATGCCCACCGGCGCCTACGGCTCGATGTACACCGACTGGATCGCCGACGACCCGATGCTCTCACGCAACAAGTGGGAGACCTTCCTGACCTCGGAGCTTCCGCCGCTGCTCGAGGGCGGCGCGCACGCGATCCCCTTCAACGGCAAGCGCGGCATCGCCGGCCTGTCGATGGGCGCGTCCGGGGCGCTGGGCATCGCCACGCTGCACCCCTCCCTCTACAGCGCGGTGGCGGGGATCAGCGGCTGCTACTCGTCGCTGTCCGACGCCGGCTACGCGATGACGAAGATGACGGTGGAGACGCGCCGCGGCGATGTCACCAAGATGTGGGGTGCCCGGGACAACCCCGAGTGGGCCCGGCACGACGTCCTCTCGCACGCCGACGCGCTGGAGGGGATGGCGGTGTACCTGTCCGCGTCGCCCGGGATCGGGCGGCCCGGCGAGCTGGAGGGACCGTACGGCGGCGACGTGTCCGCCTACCTGTCCGGCGCCGTCATCGAGCAGTTCGTCTACGGGTGCACCCAGGACCTCGACCGCGCACTCGACGACGTGGACGCCGACGTCCGCGTCGACTACCTGCAGGACGGGCTGCACGGCTGGGAAACCTTCGGCCCGCAGCTCGCGCCCGCGTGGCGGCACATGAGCCGGGCCCTGTACTGAGGCCGGCTCATGTGCCGGCGGTTCAGGCCAGGCCCAGCTCGCCCGCGGCCGCCGGGTCGCAGTCCTCGAGCAGATCGAGGCAGCGGCGGTACTCGCTGTCCTCGCCGATCGTCTGTGCGGCCCTGGCCAGCGCACCGACAGCGCGCAGGAACCCCCGGTTGGGCTCGTGGCTCCAGGGCACCGGGCCGTAGCCTTTCCAGCCGTTGCGGCGCAGCTGGTCCAGGCCGCGGTGGTATCCGGTGCGCGCATAGGCGTACCCGGCCACCGCGGCGCCCTCCTCCAGGGCGCCCTCTGCCAGCGTCGCCCAGGCGATGGACGCCGACGGGTACTTGGCCGCCACTGCGGTGGGGTCGGCGTGGTTGAGCAGCTCGGACTCGGCGTCGTCGTCATCGCCGGGAAGCAGGACGGGCGGGGGTCCCAGAAGGTCACCGAAAGAGGTCATGGTGCCCATTGTGCCGGAGGGGCCGCGCACCGTGGACCCGGACTGCGCCGCGCTCCGGCCGCCACCCCGCGTGCAGGCTGCCACCCCGCGTGCCGGTTGCGGCGACACGCCGGGACGACACGCGCGCGTGGTGATGATCGGCGCGAGGCGCGAGGCCAACCGAGCACGGCCCCCGCCATGCACACCGCCCCGGCACGCGACGGCGGCCGCACCCCCGGGGATGCGGCCGCCGTAATGCGTTCCGAACCGTGCGGTCAGGCGCTGACGGACTTGCCCGCCGAGTGCAGGTTCCGGCAGGCCTCCACCACGCGGTCGGTCATCGACTGCTCGGCCTTCTTGAGGTAGCTGCGCGGGTCGTAGACCTTCTTGTTGCCCACGTCGCCGTCGACCTTGAGCACACCGTCGTAGTTGGTGAACATGTGCGCGGCGAGCGGCCGGGTGAACGCGTACTGCGTGTCGGTGTCCACGTTCATCTTGATCACGCCGTAGGTCAGCGACTCTTCGATGTCCGAGACCGCGGAGCCGGAGCCGCCGTGGAAGACGAAGTCGAACGGGTTCTCGCCCTCCGACAGGCTCAGCTTCTTCTCGGCGATCCGCTGCCCGGCGGCCAGCACCGCCGGCTCGAGCTTGACGTTGCCCGGCTTGTACACGCCGTGCACGTTGCCGAACGTCGCTGCGAGCATGTAGCCGCGCTCGTCGCCGACCCCCGCGGCGCCGAGGGCGTCGACAGTCTTCGCGAAGTCCTCGTCCGAGGTGTAGAGCTTCTCGTTGATCGCGTTCTCGACGCCGTCCTCTTCACCGCCGACGACGCCGATCTCGATCTCGAGGATCTGCTTCGCCTTGGAGGTCAGGGCCATGAGCTCCTTGGCGATCTCCAGGTTCTCGTCGATCGGCACCGCGGAGCCGTCCCACATGTGCGACTGGAACAGCGGGTTCTTGCCGGCGTCGACCCGCTCCTGCGACAGCGCGATGAGCGGGCGGACGAAGCCGTCCAGCTTGTCCTTGGGGCAGTGGTCGGTGTGCAGCGCGATGTTGACGTCGTACTTGGCGGCCACCACGTGCGCGAACTCCGCGAGCGCGACCGCGCCGGTCACCATGTCCTTGACACCGAGCCCGGATCCGAACTCCGCGCCACCGGTGGAGAACTGGATGATGCCATCGCTGCCGGCCTCGGCGAAGCCGCGGATGGCGGCGTTGATGGTCTCGGACGACGTGCAGTTGATTGCGGGGTAGGCGAAGGTGTTCTCCTTGGCCCGTCCGAGCATCTCGGCGTAGGCCTCGGGGGTTGCGATGGGCACGGCTGGGGTCCTCCATTGACGACTGTGCAGGTCCGGGGCGGGCCGACACGGCCTACCGCACTCATTATGGCAACTCCCCGCGGCGAAGTCTCGTGACGGCCCACTCGGTGGGGACGGAAGGAGGGCGCCGGCCGCCGACGGTGACGAGGCTCACGGCCTCCCGGATCCACGCTGCGGTCCAGGTACGCTGGGCTCCGTGAATTTGCTGGCCGCTTCCGACTCCGTCACCACGAACCTGGCGCTGATGCCGGGCTTCATGGACCCGTTCAACCTGATCGGCTACTTCGGCGCCTTCGCATTCTGGGGCCTGCTGCTGGTCATCCTGATCGAGTCGGGAGTGCTGTTCCCGATCCTGCCCGGAGATTCGCTGCTGTTCGTCGCCGGGCTCATCGCCGCCGGCAGCGCGACCGCCGAGCATGCCGACAAGGTCGCGGATTCACACCTCAAGCTCGTCTGGCTGCTCATCGGCGTGCCCATCGCCGGCATCATCGGCGGGCAGATCGGCTACTGGATCGGCCGCTACACCGGTACGTCCATGTTCAAGCCCGACGCACGCTTCCTCAAAGAGAAGTACCTGGTCGAGGCACATGACTTCTTCGAGAAGCGCGGGCCGTTCACCATCTTCATCGCGCGCTTCGTGCCCATCGTGCGCACGCTCGCACCCATCGTCGCCGGCGCCGCGCGCATGCGGTACTCCCTGTTCAGCCTCTACAACATCGTCGGCGCCATCGTCTGGGGCGCGGGCATCGTGCTGCTCGGCTACTGGCTGGGCAGCTTCGCGATCATCCAGAAGCTCATCGAACCGATCTTCATCCTCATCGTGCTCGTGTCGGTCCTGCCGATGGTGTGGGAGTGGTACAAGCGGCGCAAAGCCGGCGGCGGCGACGCGTCTTCCGCAGGCGGACATGCCGCCACCGCCGACGAGCCGCAGTCCGTTTCGCTCGGTTCCGCCGACCCAGAGCAGCCGGCCGGCCAGTGACCTTCTTCAGCACCGCACTCGACCACGTCCAGTCCGCAGGCCCCGGCCTGCTGGTCGTGATGGTCGCTGCGGTGCTGTTCGTCGAATGCGCGTTCCTCATCGGCTTCGTGCTGCCGGGCGATTCCCTGCTGGCCACCGCGGGCATGATGTTCGCGGCCGGGCATCAACCGGGGTGGCTGTTGCTCGCGGTGGTCGCCGTGTTCGCCGCGGCCGTGGCGGGCAACCACGTGGGCTACCGGATGGGTCGATGCCGTGGGAGCAGGCTCGCCGCCCGCCCCGGCGGCCGGTTCGTCAACGCCGAGAACCTCGGAAAGGCTCGCGGCCTGCTCAACCGCTACGGCTTCTGGGGCGTGCTCATGGCGCGCTGGCTGCCGTGGATCCGCACGCTGTGCCCCCAGGTCGCAGGCGCCGCGGCGATGAACCGGCGCTCGTTCGCTATCGCGACGGCGCTCGGCGCGCTCGTCTGGGCCCCGGTGATGCTGGTCGTCGGGTACGTCGGCGGTTCGCAGCTCGACCGCGTGCGCTGGCTCATGCCGGTGGTCCTCGGCGGAATGACGCTCACCGTCGTCGTCGTCACCGCGGTCGGAGTGGTGCGCATGCGCAGGGAAGGCCGCGAGAATCGGTGCGCCGAGGAAGCCGCGCCCGCCCTCACGCACTGAGCGACCGGGCCGGCGCTCACCCCGCGCCGTAGCCGGATGTGGTCTTCTCGACCCGCGCCGCCGCCTCCATCAGCATCCACCCCGACACCTGTACGGACAGATCACGCTCGGCGACCCGCGCGGACGGGTCGTCGGGCCGGAACAGGGCCGCCGGCACCACCGCGGGGGTCACCCACTCGTGCCCGAACAGCGGCTCTCCGTCGAACTCGATCCGGTTGCCCCACGCCGCCTCGGCGGACGTCAGCACCAGGTTCGCGGCCGCGCCGCGCAACAGGTCCGCATCGGGCACGGCGTCGGGCAGGTCGCACGCGACCCCCGCGAGATACCGTGCCAGGATCCCGGCGAACAGCCCGCCGTCCTCGCCGCCGTCGCCGTGGATGACGCCGCCGACGCACATGCCCGTCGACACCGCCTCGAGCAGGCGCCCGATGCGCTCACCGTGCGTCGACACCCCCGACGCTTCCGCCCCCGACACATCCGCGGCATGCGCCGCAAGCTCCGTCTCCGCGCCGAGCACTGTGCCTTGGCAGTAGGTGTAGTACTCCTCCACCAGCACGCCCTTGCGGATGCCGTCGTGGATGAGGGCCGTCTGCGGGTCGCGGAGCGTGGCATCGAGCCAGTCGCAGAGCCTCTCCGCCGTGTCGGTCCGCCCCAAGCGGGCGCAGAGGATCGCCGCCGGCCCGTTGGTGGCCGCGTTCAGGAAGTCGCCGCCGCGCCGCCAGGGCAACACCCCCGTGACGGGGTCGGCCCCGGCCACGATGGCGGCCGTCAGTTTGTCGAATCCGCGCGGCTTGCGCACGCCGCACAGCCGCGTCGCCCGCTCCAGCGCCAACGCCATCCACGCCATGTCGTCATGGAAGTCGCGCCGCCAGCCGATGGACCCCGACCGGCTCACAGAATTGCGGATCCACGGGGTGCGGCACAGGTTGCCGAGCCGGCGGCGACGCACCGGGGTGGGCTCGCGCAGCGCCGCATCCACCGCGCAGTCGATCAGCTGCGCCTGCCACCAGTAATGCCAGGTGACGAACGTCCCGGACGGCACGTCGGCCGGCCAGCGCGCGCAGCCCATCCTCGTCCACGGGACCGCCCAGAGCCGCCGGATGTGCCGGTGCACGACAGCCGACTCCGCGGCATCGGCGCGCGAGGCCCACGCGGTGAGCTGCGCCGACGGGCCGCCAGGTAACGACATGATCTCATCGTGCCCCGACCCGGCCCGCGGCGCAGGGCGTTCGGAATCCGGTCGCTCACCACGCGGTGGACAGAGCTCCGCTCACCACGCGGTGGACAGAGCTCCGCTCACCACGCGGTGGACAGAGCTCCGCTCACCACGCGGTGGACAGATCCGCGTGCTGCCGGATCCACGTGTGCATCGCGATGCCCGCCGCCACGCCGGCGTTGATGCTGCGCGTGGAGCCGAACTGCGCAATGGACACGGTGGTGAGCGCGGCGTCGCGGGCCTCGTCCGTCACGCCAGGCCCCTCCTGGCCGAACAGCAGCATGCACTCGCGCGGCAGCGTCGCCGTCTCGATCGGCACCGACCCCGGCACGTTGTCCACCGCGACCACGCCCAGGCCGTGCTCCGACGCGTAGTCCAACAGGGTCGGGACGTCCGGATGATGCTCGATGTGCTGGTAGCGGTCCGTGACCATCGCGCCACGACGGTTCCAGCGCCGCCGGCCGACGATGTGCACCGCCCCCACCGCGAAGGCGTTGGCGGTACGCACCACGGTCCCGATGTTCGAGTCGTGGCCGAAATTCTCGATGGCGATGTGCAGCGGATGGCGCCGCGTGTCGATGTCCGCGACGATCGCCTCGCGCCGCCAGTACCGGTAGGCGTCGACGACGTTGCGGCGGTCGCCGTCCTCGAGCAGTGCGCGGTCCAGGCGCGGATCGTCCGGCACGGGCCCGCCGCGCGCCTCCCGCCACGGGCCGACGCCGACGGGACGCGGGTTCCACTCGGTGGGGCCGGGCGCGGCAGTGCGCGGGTCCAGGTTGCGGGTCTCCGGCAGGTCCTGCGTCGACGCGTCGGGTCCGTTGTGGCTGGTGTGAGGCACGTCGGCGACGGTACCCGCCGGCCGACGCCCCGGCGTATCGCGGCGAGTGCGCGTGCGACAGACTGCGCAGAGGACCAGGCGCACGGCCCGGCGCACCCATGGCAAGGAGTCTTCGAGTGAAACCGTCCCGGCTGATCGTCCGTCTGCTCGCGCCGCTGGCGATCACCCTGTTCCTCGCCGGCATGTACCTGGGCTTGAGCCGGCCCACCCTGGTCCAGACGCCACTGGGCGCCGTCCAGTGCGCCTCGGCGTTCGGCACCGGTTCGGTGCAGGGTGCCACGGAGACCGGCCAGGCCAGCTGCGCCGCGCTGACCTCCGAACGCCAAGTGTGGGCGTCGGCCATGCTCGCGATCTCGATCGGCCTGCTGCTGGGCCTGGTATGGGTCACCGCCACGTCCATTTCGACGGACGCGGCCGACGGCCCACGGACGCGCACCGGCGTCCCGGAGGGGGCCTGGCCGCCGCTGGACCCGTCCGCCGGCTGGGCCGACTACCCCGGCCAGTCCCCCACCACGCGCGCGCCCCAACCGCCGGCGGCGCCCGGTGCCGTTCCCCCGCAACCGCCCCGGCATCGTCCGGCAGAGGACTAGGCTGGTGTCATGGGCGTGCTGGTTTAGCCGCTACGGTTCCCGTCGATACTGGTTGAAACTGGTCGATGCTGGTTGAAACTGGTCGATGCTGAAGGTGACCGTGCGGCGGTCCGCGTCGCCCGGGTCGAGGTCGGTGAGTCGGATGGGCCGTGCGCGTTCCGTACGAGCGGTTGCAATCGTGACCGCACTGTTCCTCGCCGCCTTCATCGCGTGGGTGACGGTGCTGCACACCATGGCGCCGCAGGGCACGCTCGCCGCGCAGATCGTCATCCTGCTGGGCGGGTACGTCCTCCTGCTGGGCGTCGGGCTGCTGTGGGCGCATCGGCGTCCGCGCCTGGCACGCCACGGCTACGAGGGGTGGGCCACCATCCTGGCGGTGCACCCGTTGCAGCCGCGTGAACTCACCGGCGAGCTCACGGACATCACGCTGCGCCTCGTGGTCCCCGGCGCGGTGCCGTACGCGGGCCACATCGTGCGGATGCTCGACCCGCACGAGCGCGCCATCTTCCTGCCGGGCGAGACCTTCCCCATCCGCGTCGACCCCCGCGACCGGGACCACGTGCTGCTGCAGCCGCATCTGATGCCGCACTGAGCCGCCACACTGGAAGGGCCACCGGGCGGCGGGGTCGGGCGGCTAACGGCGGCGCAGCGCGAGCATGCCCTCGACGAGCATGAGGTGGGCGGCGCCGTAGCTGGCGATCACGAACCCCTCCGCCAACCGCCGGGCCGCCGCGCCGCGCAGGAACATCCGTCGGCCCACGATCGCCGCATCGGACACCGTGAACAGCATCCCCCCGGCGCCGAGCCAGGTGCGGGTGTCGGCGGCATCGGGGCGCACCACGTCGGCGATCCGGGGCGCCCCCGGTGCCAGCCCCGGGTCGGCCGCGAGCGTGGCCGTGGTGCCCAGCGCCAGCGAATACCCGCTGAGTGTGGACGCCACCTGCGGCATCCGCCAGTGGAGCAGCGCCGCCCCGGCCGCCGCGGACGCGCCGCCCACCAGAGCGGTCTTGAGCCTCGGCTTCGCGCCGTGCTGCCGCAGGTACTGCCCGTAGGCGGACTGCATCACGCCGAAGGCCGACGCCCCGCGCCGCAGGCGTTCGTCGTCGTCCGCGTCGATCATGAACACGTCGCCCGCCGTCGCGCCCGCCAGTCCGATGAGCAGCAGTGCCGTGTCGACGCCGTCGATCGCGCCGGCGCGCCGCTCGCGCAGCACACGGGCCGCCAGAGCCGGCCCCAGCGTGGTCTTGGTGGCGTACTGGATGCGTTTGTCGCCCGTCAGCGCCAGCGCCGTCGTGGCGAGCGCCCCGGCCAGGTACACCCCGTGCTCGGGGTGGAGTCCGCCCGATCCGCGCAGCGACGCGCCCACCCTGCGCAGGACCGACCGTGCGCCGCCACGGGTCATTCCGCGGCCCCCGCCAGCCCGAGGTCGGCGAGACCCAGCAGCGAGCGGTAGGGGACGCCCTCGGCTTCGATGATCTGCGCCGCGCCGGTGTCGCGGTCGACCACCGTCGCCACGCCGACGACCTCCGCCCCCTCTTCGCGCAGCGCCCGCACCGCGGTGAGCGGCGAGTTGCCGGTGGTGGTGGTGTCCTCGACGACGAGCACGCGACGGCCGCGCACGTCCGGCCCCTCGATGCGCCGCTGCATCCCGTGCTGTTTCGCCGACTTGCGCACCACGCACGCGTCGACCGGGCGCCCCGGCGCGTGCATCACCGCCAGGGCCACCGGGTCGGCGCCCATGGTCAGCCCGCCGACGGACGTGTAGTCCCAGTCCGCGGTGAGCTCGCGCAGGAGCCGACCGATCAGCGGCCCCGCCCGATGGTGCAGCGTCGCCCTGCGGAGGTCCACGTAGTAGTCGGCCTCCTTGCCCGACGACAGCGTCACCTTCCCGTGCACCACGGCGTGCTCGCGGACGAGTCCCGCCAGCTCGGCCGTCGCGTCACCGTCGGTGGACGGTGTCGTGGTCGCGGTCCGGTCCGGGTTCGTCATCTGCCACCTCGTGTCGGGTCGATCGGGTCGGGCTCGCGCATCCGGGCCGCATTCCCGTCCCGTGCGCTGCTGTCTGTGTCTGTGTCTGTCTGGTCGAGTGTGCTCTCGTCGATCATTCTCGCGTCGAGCATGCCCTGGCCGGCTCCGCGCCCGTCCCCGCTTCGCCCGTCCCCGCCGGGCGCATGCACGCCGGCGCCGAAGCGGGGTGTCCGCACCCGCCCCCGCAGGGCGCTCCGCGCAGCGAGCGCGATGAACACCAGCACCGGGATCACGCCGAACAGCACTGTTTCCATGCCGCTCCTACCTCGCCGCCCCGGCGTGGCCGGTCCGGGCCGCACGCGCGCTCACGGGCGCGGGCTCCCCGGGTCGTGCGCCATCGCCCGCGGCACGGGGCCGCCGAGGGCCGGGGGAAGCACCCGCAGCAGCGACGTGAACCTGGCCAGCGCGGCGACGGCGTCGTCGCAGTCGTCGGGGCTCGCCCCGGGCACCAGCCACGCGAACGTCCAGTCCCCTTCGCTCCACAGCGTGTCGACGCATTCGGGCACCGCCTCGGCGAACGCGACCATGCGCCTGTCGCACACCCGGCGGGCCACGCCCAGGTCGTTGGAGAACGCGAAGAACCGTCCGACGGCGCCGAGGATGTGCACCTCGGGCTCCGTGGGGGCCGGGGAGGTCTCGGCGCGCAGGTCGAACACGACCGGCGATCCGACCGCGCGCTGCAGGCAGACGACGGTCTCCCGCTGCGCCGCGGCCGCATCCTGGCCCACCTGCGGCGGCACTTCGATGTCCGTGACGTACATCTGCGCGCCGTCCAGCAGCCCCATCGCCACATCGACCGCGCGCGTGTGCGGGAACTCCTCGAACACCCCGCGACGCCACTCCGCGGTGAACCCGGGCTCCGCGTCGGCGTACACCAGTCCGCGCGCGTCGGCCCAGTCCCGGCGTCCCAGCACGGCGGGCTCGGGCTTGTTGCGGTCCAGGTACATCAGCGCCACGGCACCGATCAACGCCAGCGCGGCCAGGACGAACCAGAAGATAGACATCGATGGACAGCTTAAGCGTCAATCCGACGCCGGCGGGGAAGCATCGCCGATGGCGGCGTGATCCGCGTCTGATATTGACGGCCGGCGATCATCTGGTCCCCGCGCCCAGCTCGGGGAACGCGCCGCCGAGGACCATGTCGGCCTTGATGGTGCCGTCGGACTGGTTCTCGCCTCCGACGAACACCAGGTCGCCGACGGCAAGCTTGGAGATGCCGCCGATTCCCCGCACCGTCGCGAAGTAGGTGTGGCCGTCGGTGTCCACCTGGTTCTCGCTTCCGTCGATGGTGCGCACGAAGAACGTGGACCCGTCGATGGACGCGACGACGCCCAGCGCCGCGCTCGTGCCGCCGTGGTCGGCCTGGCCGCCGGCACCGGCCGAGGAGCCGCCGCCCAGCGAACCGAGCGGCGCCGGCGGGGACTGCGCCCCCTCGCCCCCGGAGCCACCCTGCGGCGGCCCGGCCGCGCTGCCGTCCTGCCCACCGGGCGCGGGCGCCTGCTGCGCTATCCCCACCGGCATCGCGGGCTCCTCGTCGGACGAACCCAGCCCCACGGACACGAGGTAGCCGCCGCCCAGCCCGATCAGCAGGACGCACACCACCGCGACGAGAGCGCCGACGCCGCCGATGGGCCGGCGCTTTTTCTCCGCGGCGTCGGTGTAACCGGGCTCCACGTACGCCGGCGAACCGAACGCGATGGGCTGCACCGGCGCCGTCGGAAACGCCATCGTGTCCCGCTGTTGGCCGGACCCGGGCGGGTACGGCGGGCCCGGCGGATACGCGGCGTCCGGCCTGTACGCCTCGTCGCCCGGGTGCCACGGGCGCGGCGGGCCGGAGTCGGGCGCGCCGGGGTGGGGTGCGCCGGGGTGAGGCCGGGACCACGCGGCACCTGAAGAGTCGTCATCGCGCGACGAACGATCCGGGTCATCCATCTCGATGTGGCCTCCCATCGGAACCTCGGCGTGCACGGGCGGTGTCACCGCGGCGTGTGTTCCCGGCGCATTCTCCGGGCCGGGCGCGTACCGGCTGCGTGCTGTTCAGGCTAGGCACGGATCCTGAGTGCAGGCTGTGAACCCGCGTGGTTTCCGCTGAGGGCGCGAACACGCGCTCCGTGCCCGGACAGCAGTGTGCCCGGACCCCCGTCGAGGTCCGGGCACACTGTACGTGCGGCGGCGGCACCGCGCGATCGCAGTTCCGCCGCTCTGCGCCGTCAGCGCGGGTTGTCGGTCTTGGCCCGCACTTCACGGGCGCCGAAGTCGAGTCCGCGCCCGGAGGCCAGCCCGATGGCGAGTACCGCGCCGGCTGCGATCAGGAGTCCTGCAAGCATGTCGTGTCCCTTCGTCGGGGTCCGGTTCCGGCCGGGCCCTGGGTGTTGCGCAGTGCGCGCCCCCGTAAACATTCTGTGCATGCCGGACACACCAAATCTACCTATGACGGCCGGTACCGCCTATGACGTTGGTCATGGCGCGGCCGTGGGCGAGACCGGCATCTCACCCACGGCCCACTCCGCTATGACCCGGACGACAGGACCAGGCTCTCGCCGTCCTCCGCCACGGTGACCGGCACCGCGTCCCCGTCCCGGATCTCGCCGGCGAGCAGCTTCTTGGCCAGCTGGTCGCCGATGGCCTGCTGGATCAGCCTGCGCAGCGGACGCGCCCCGTAGGCCGGGTCGTAACCGCGCGCCGCCAGCCAGGCCCGCGCGGGCCCGGAGACGTCCAGCGTGAGCCGGCGCGCCTCGAGCCGCCTGGCCAGCTGGCCCAGCTGGATGTCGACGATCGACTCCAGCTGCTGCTCCGACAGCGGGTCGAAGATGACCACGTCGTCGAGCCGGTTGATGAACTCCGGCTTGAAGGTGGCCTTCACCGCCGCCATCATCTGGTCGTGGCTCCCGCCCGCGCCCAGGTTGGACGTGAGGATCAGGATCGTGTTGCGGAAGTCCACCGTCCGCCCCTGGCCGTCGGTGAGGCGGCCGTCGTCGAGCACCTGCAGCAGGATGTCGAACACGTCCGTGTGCGCCTTCTCGACCTCGTCGAACAGCACCACCGTGTACGGGCGGCGGCGCACCGCCTCGGTGAGCTGCCCGCCGGACTCATAGCCGACGTACCCCGGGGGCGCACCGACCAGCCGTGCCACCGAGTGCTTCTCCGAGTACTCCGACATGTCGATCCGCACCATCGCGTGCTCGTCGTCGAAGAGGAATTCGGCAAGCGACTTGGCCAGCTCCGTCTTGCCCACGCCCGTGGGCCCCAGGAACAGGAACGAACCCGTGGGCCGGTCGGGGTCGGCCACGCCGGCGCGCGCCCGCCGGACCGCGTCCGACACGGCCTGGACGGCCTCGGTTTGGCCCACCACGCGGCGCCCCAGCTCCTGCTCCATGCGCAGCAGCTTGGCCGTCTCGCCCTCGAGCATGCGGCCCGCGGGGATGCCGGTCCAGGCGGAAACGACCTCGGCGACGTCGTCGGGGCCCACCTCCTCCTTGAGCATCACATCGCCGGACCCGTCGTCGCCGCCCGCCTCGTCCGTGGCGGCCGCGAGCTCCTTCTCCAGCTCCGGGATCCGCCCGTAACGCAGCTCGGCCGCCTTGCCCAGGTCGCCGTCGCGCTCGGCGCGCTCCGACTCGCCGCGCAGGTTCTCCAGCTGCTCCTTGAGCTCGCGCACCGCGTCGATGGACTGCTTCTCGTTCTGCCACCGCGCCATGAGCTGGCTGAGCTTCTCGCGCTCGTCGGCCAGTTCCTCGCGCAGCTTGTCCAGGCGCTCCTTCGAGGCGGCGTCGTCCTCCTTGGCCAGCGCCACCTCCTCGATCTCGAGGCGACGGACGATGCGCTCCACCTCGTCGACCTCCACGGGGCGCGAGTCGATCTCCATGCGCAGCCGCGACGCCGCCTCGTCCACCAGGTCGATGGCCTTGTCCGGCAGGAACCGCGAGGTGATGTAGCGGTCCGACAGTGTTGCGGCCGACACCAGCGCGGAGTCGGTGATGCGCACGCCGTGGTGCACCTCGTAGCGCTCCTTGAGCCCGCGCAGGATGCCGACGGTGTCCTCCACACTCGGCTCGCCCACCAGAACCTGCTGGAAGCGCCGCTCCAGGGCGGCGTCCTTCTCGATGTACTGGCGGTACTCCTCGAGCGTCGTGGCGCCGACCAGCCGCAGCTCACCGCGGGCGAGCATCGGCTTGATCATGTTGCCGGCGTCCATCGCGGACTCGCCGGTGGCGCCGGCGCCCACGATGGTGTGCAACTCGTCGATGAAGGTGACGATCTGGCCGTCGCTCTCCTTGATCTCGTCGAGCACGGCCTTGAGCCGCTCCTCGAACTCGCCGCGGTACTTGGCACCCGCCACCATCGAGCCGAGGTCCAGGGAGATGACCGTCTTGCCGCGCAGCGATTCGGGCACGTCGCCCGCGACCACGCGCTGCGCCAGGCCCTCGACGATGGCCGTCTTGCCCACGCCGGGCTCGCCGATGAGCACCGGGTTGTTCTTGGTGCGGCGGCTGAGCACCTGGACGACGCGGCGGATCTCCGTGTCGCGGCCGATCACCGGGTCCAGCTTGCCTTCGCGCGCGGCGGCGGTGAGGTCCGTCGAATACTTCTCCAGCGACTGGTAGGTGGACTCCGGGTCCTCGCTGGTCACCCGCCGGTTGCCGCGCACGGAGGTGAACGCCTCCCGCAGCGCGTCCGGCCCCGCCCCGCGCCCGGAGAGCAGCGTGGCCACATCGGAGTCGCCGGTCGCCAGGCCCACGAGAAGGTGCTCGGTGGAGACGAACTCGTCCGACATCTCGCCGGCCAGCTTCTGCGCCACCGTCACCGCGGCAAGCGACTCACGCGACAGGTTCGGCTGCGCGGAGGCGCCCGACGCCGTCGGCAGCGCGTCCACCAGCCGCTGCGCCTCGGCGCGGACCGTCTGCGGGTCGACGCCCACGGCGCGCAGCAGCGGCGCGGCGATCCCGTCGGCCTGGTCGATCAGCGCCACCAGCAGGTGCGCGGGCCGGATCTCCGGGTTGCCCGCGGCCGACGCCGACTGCAGAGCGGCCGACAGCGCCGCCTGGGTCTTGGTTGTCGGGTTGAACGATTCCACTTCCACCCTTTCGTCCGGGTCGAGCCGGGTCGCGCGACAGCCGCGCGCCCCGCCGAGTCAGTTGATATCACCAGACTCAACCTGGTCGCACTTGAGTCTATTCCGCTCATGCATGGACGCCGGCCGCTTCCATCGTGATCTCCCCCACGATTCCAGCAGCCCAGGCACGCCCCGCGCCGGAGAACGCGCCTGTACTGCTGAGTAACCCATGGCCGAGCGCCCGGAAGCGCTCACACCGGCGCGCCGGCTGCGCGCAGGGCGGTCCGCAGCTGCCCGAGAGCCTTCGCCGCCCCGTCCCGCAGGTGCGGCGCGCGCACTCTGATCACCACGTACCCGGCCTCATGCAGATCGTTCCAGCGCACGATGTCGCGGTCGCGCTGCGCCGTCGTCGCATGCGGGGCGTCACCGTCGTACTCGAACACGACGCGGTACTCCGGCCAGCACATGTCGACACGCGCGATGAACGCCCCGTCCGCACGCCGGATCTCCACCTGGGTCCGGGGCGTCGGCAATCCCGCGGCGACGACGGCCAGGCGCGCACGCGTCTCCCACACCGACTCGGCGCCCTCATCCGAAGCGTCGATCACCGCGGGCACGCGCGGACCGCCGCGCAGCCCACGATGGGTGCGCGCATACTCGGCGAGCGCGGCACGGGTGAGGTTCGTCGCCTGGTAGAGCGCGTCGACCACCTCGACGCTCTGCGGATACGGCATCCGGCGCGCCACGTCGAATGCGGTGCGGACCGGCGAAGTGACGCGGACTCCGCGGACCCGGCGCACATCGCCGTCATCGAGTTGATCCTCATGCACATGCACCCACGCGCGGCATCTGCGGGGCGTCCGGCTGACGCAGCTCGCGTAGCGGTGGTCCCCCAGGTAGCGCGCGCCCAGCACCGCCGCGGCCGAGACATCGGACAGCACGACCGCCCCGCGCGACCACTCCCAGACCGCGAGCGCGCGCAGGTACGGAGTCAGCGACACGCTGTTTCTGATGCACACCCCCGGCAGGATCAGCCGGTGGTGCGAATCCATCCGACGGCGGGTGACGCACCCGCACGCCAGCGCCTCGGCACGGCGGAACGGCACTCCGGTCGTGTGCGAGCAACACGAGAGCGCCGCACCGCGGCGGGGGCGGGCATCACGGGGACGATTCGACTCCACGGGGCGAGACTGTCACCCCAGTCGGCCGCCCGCGCCGCGCCGAGCGCCGCCCTGTGGACAACGTGTACGCCTGTGCATAACCGCCAGCGCCCCAGCGCACGGTTCCAGCACTCCGGGTACGTTAGCGCCCCCGTGACGTCCCCCTACTGCTGAGTAACCTCATATCGGAGGCGCCCCCTCACACCATCGGTGCGCGGCCCAGCACCAGTCCCCCGTCCGCGAGCAGACGGAACGGCGCCGCGCGGTCCGCCGCTTCGAGCGCTACCGACCCACGCTCGAAGCCGCGCACGGCGAACACGAACGCCGTCAGCCTCACGTGCAGCGGCCCGCAGCCGGTCAGCACCACCCGCGGCGGCGCGCCGCCACCGGCACCGGGGCCGGCGGCGGGCGGTAGTCGCCGTGCTGCTCGGCCCGGAGTCAGGCGCCGTCCGGGAGCAATCGCTCCCGGAGTCCGTGATCGCACCGGTCAACGATTCCCAGGTGTCGTACCGCAGCCGGGGAGCCGCGGCCGCGGCGAGCGCATCGAGCGTCGACGCGACAAGCATTCCTCCGGTCGATCGCTGGACGGTCCACCCCTGTGCGGCAGGGGCGATCCGCAGTCCGGATGTCAGCGCCGTGGCCAACGACGCGATCCGGCGCCGCCGCCGCATGCCGGACACCAGCGGCGTCGCCCAGTCGCCGGCGACCGCCCCGCACGCGCCGCACATCCGCGTCCTCCGATCCTCTACGACGGTCCGGCCGGGCTACTTGCGTGGAAAGCGGGCCACGAAGTCGTCGGCGATGCCGTTGAAGTTCGACCAGCGCACACCGTCGTGGGAGTTGATGTGTTCGATGAGCCGTTCGAGCATGAGAAGCACCTGCGGACGGCCGGACACGTCCGGGTGCACGGTCATCGTGAACACCGCGTAGTCCATCTCCCGGTACACCCAGTCGAACTGGTCCTGCCACATCTGGCCGATGTCCCGCGGGTTGACGAAGCCGTGGCTGTTGGGGCTGGTCTTCACGAACATCATCGGGGGCAGGTCGTCGAGGTACCAGTTGGCGGGGATCTCGACCAGGTCTGTTTCCTCGCCGCGCACCAACGGCTTCATCCACTCGGCAGCCGGCTTGTCGTAGTCGATCTTCGTCCAGCTGTCTCCGACGCGCACGTAGTACGGCTCGAAATCGCGGTGCATGAGCGAATGGTCGTACTTGATGCCCCGTTCGAGCAGCAGCTCATTGGTGACCGGAGAGAACTCCCACCACGGGGCCACGTATCCGGTGGGCCGGGTTCCGGTGCGCGTTTCGATCAGGCCGATGCAGTGGTCGAGCACGGACGATTCCTGCGCCCGGTCCATCGCGATCGGGTTCTCGTGGCTGTAGCCGTGCACGCCGATCTCGTAGCCGCCGGCGACGACGTCGTCGAACTGCTGAGGGAAGGTTTCGATGGAGTGCCCTGGCCAGAACCACGTGGCCGGGAGCTCGTACTTCTGCAGAAGTCGCTGGAGTCGCGGCACGCCGACCTCGCCGGCGAACATTCCGCGTGAGATGTCGTCGGGGGAGTCCTCGCCCCCGTAGGAGCCGAGCCATCCGCCGACCGCGTCGACGTCGATGCCCAATGCTACGAAGATTTCCTTGGCCACGGTGTTTCCTTCCTCTCGACCCGGCGCACCGGGGTGCTGTATTCGTACTGTGGTCCTCAAACGTGGTCCGCGATGGCGTCGCCGTCCACGTGGCGCCCTCCGGCCAACAGCGCCGCGAACAGGATCCGCGCGTGGAACAGCGGGAGCGAACCGGTGCAGAGTGCGCCCGCGGCGACCAGGTCGACACCACCGCCGTTGGCGTAGATCGGCACGACGGGGCCTTCGTGGACCCGGGTGGACAGGCCCACGGTGATCCCGTCGGCCGTGGCCGTGCGCACCCACTCCAGCAGTGCATGGTTGCCGTTGCCTGCTCCTGTGCCGGCGAGGATGACTCCGCGCGCTCCCGCATCGACTGCGGCCGAGGCCAGCCGCGCGTCGGCCCCCGGGTGGGCGACCACCACGTCGACTCGCGTCACATCGAAGCGCGCGTCCGGCAGTGCCAGCGGCGACGGGCGGAGCGGGGCCGCGGTGAACGCGACGTTCCCGTCCACGATGCTGCCCACCGGACCGGCGCCGAGCGCGGCGAACGGGTCCGGCGCAATGGTCGCGGTCTTGCGGGTGCGCGCGGCCGGGAGGATTCTGCCCGCGAACACCAGCAGCACTCCGCGTCCGCGCGCCCGGGGGGAGGCCGCCACCGCGATCGCGTCCCGCAGGTTGCGCGGCCCGTCGGTGTCCGGCTCGTCCGCCGCCCTCTGCGCACCGGTGAACACCACCGGCTTGTCCGCGGAGTGCACGAGGTCGAGCAGGTACGCCGTCTCCTCCATAGTGTCGGTGCCGTGGGTGATCACCACTCCGTCCACGTCGTCGCGGGCGAGTTCGGCGGCCGCCGCCTCGGCGATGCGCCGCAGGTCCCGGTGGGTCAGCAGATAGGACCCGAGGTTCATCACGTCCTTGCCCTCGACGATGGCCGGGCCGCCGGGCGCGCCTGCCAGCAGGTCGGCGACGCCGCGCTGGGCGGCGGAACCGCCGCCGGGCACGTAGGCCGAGGCGATGGTCCCGCCGGTGGCGAGGACGACGATGCGCGCCATGGAGTCCTTCCTCGATTGCGGGGGTCGTGTCTGTGCGGTGTACCGGATGTCGGCGCTACGGCATGACATCGCCGCTGTTGGGCCCGAGCGTCTGTCCGACGTAGATGTCGCCGCCGGGCGAGCCGGCCAGCAGCAGTGCGGTGGGCGCGATCTCCTCGGGGCGCCCGAAACGCCCCAGCGGAAGTTCAGCGGCCTTCTGCGCCTTCCAGTCTTCCGAGAGCCCGTCGATCAGCGGGGTGACGACGGGCCCCGGCGCGATGGCGTTGACGAGCACGCCGTGGGGCGCGAGTTCCTGGGCCAGCGCCTTGGTCATGCCGATCACGCCCGCCTTGGCCGCGACATAGTGCGCCAGGTTCACCCCGCCCTTGATCCCCAATTGCGACGCGATCGGAATGATCCGGCCACGCCCGGCCGCCACCATGTGCGGGGCGGCGTACCGGGCGGCGAGGAACACCCCGCGCAGGTCCACCGCGAGCGTCCGGTCCCACTGCGCCGGGTCCATCTCCAGGAACGGCACCTCCTCGAGGATCCCGGCCGCGCACACGAGCACGTCGATGCGCCCGTGCTCGGCGATCACCGCGTCGATCCCGGCGGACACCGAGTCCGCGTCGGTCACGTCCACCCTGTGGCGGGTGGTCGCCGGCAGTGCGGCCGACTCCGGGGCGGGTTCGGCGATGTCGAACAGGGCGAGTGCGGCGCCTTCCGCGCTGAACAGGCGTGCCACCGCCGATCCGATACCACTGGCGGCACCGGTGATCACGGCGACCTGCCCTTCGAGTGCTCCCATGTCGTTCCTCCTTCTCAGCTCGGCCATCGCACGGTCAGACCGCCGTCGACGATGAGTTGCTGTCCGGTGATGTACGCCGCGTCCTCGCTGGTGAGGAACCGGATCGCACGCGCGCATTCGTCGACGGTGCCGACCCGGCCGCGCGGGATGATCCGCCCGGCTTCGCGCAGGCCGTCCGGGCCCAGGGAGTTCTGCTCGTCGAGCGACTGCGGGCTCTCGATCAGGCCGGGGATCACCGCGTTGCACCGGATGCCGCGTGGGGCGAGTTCCACCGCGAGGGAGCGGCACAGGCCGAGCACTCCGGACTTCGCCGCCGCGTAGTGGGCGTGATCCTCCCAGCCGTATACGCCGCCGGCGATCGACGACGTCGCCACGAGGGCGCCGCCGGAGTCCATGCGAGCAGCGGCCGACCGGAACAGCCGGACCACCCCGGACAGGTCCACCGCCATCATGTCGTCCCAGGCCTCGTCGGTCATCTCACCGAGCGGACGCCGCCGGAGGATGCCGGCCGCGGCCACAGCGATATCGAGGCGGCCGAAGGTCTCCAACGCCGCTTCCGTGAACCGGTCGGTCCGTTCGGCCGAACGCACGTCGAGCTCCACCGCCCGGCACCGCCCGCCGGCCCGTTCGACGGCCTCGACGGTCTCGCCGGCGTCATGCGGATCGCCGGGGTAGTACCCGACCACCGAGTCCGCGCCGGCCCGGGCGTAGGCGACCGCGAGGGCGCGCCCGATCCCGCTGGCGCCGCCGGAGATAGCGGCGACCTTCCCGGCGAGCCCGTCGTCGCGTGCGGGGGCCGTGGCCTGCGTGCCGGGCTCGAGGTCTTGTGCTGTCATCGCTGCTCCTACGCTGTCTCGCGGGCGTGATCGCCCATCCGGTTGGTTGTGCGGGTGCCGAGCATGAGCAGCCCGGACACGAGCATGAACACCGAGCCCGCGCCGATCGCCGCAGCCGACATCGGCATCCCGGTGGCGAGCAGCAGGCTGAGCAGGCCGGAACCGATGATGCCTCCGACCGGCGCCATCACGTGCGCCACGTTGGCGCCGGTTCCGCGCACGTGCGCCGGGAACGATTCGCCCATGTAGAACAGCATGGCGCCGTAGGGCCCGTTGAGGAAGAACAACGTCAGGGCGTACATGAAGATGGTCATGCCCTGACCGGTCGGCAGGATCAGCATCAGTGCTGAAACGATGCCGCCGAGCGTCCAGCCGACCGTCACGGTGAGCTTGCGGCCGAAGCGGTCGCCGAGCCAGCCGTGCGCGAGGTAGCCGATGAACGCGGCCACGTTGGAGAGCACCAGGACCACCAGTGCGCTTTCGAAGCTGACGTCCTTGGCACCGACGAGCACCGTGGTGCCGAGCACCGAGAACACCTGGATCCCCATCCAGTTGGTCAACCATGCGCCGGACAGGCACAGCGTGTGCCGACGGATCGACGGGGCGAGGACGTCGCGCAGGCCGCCGGTCATCTGCTCGGAGTCGGTGAGCTCCGTCAGCTCGAATCGCACCGCGAGCTCGCGGGCTCCGGCGTCGTCGCCGACGGACTGGCGCCGTTTGACCTCCTTGATCGCCAGGAAGGTCGGGGACTTCGGCAGGAACTTGATCGCCGCGAGGATCACCGGGATGGAAACGGCCCCCGCGACCACGAAGGACCAGCGCCAGCCGATCACCGGCAGCAGCAGCGCCGTGATGCCGGCCGAAACGAGGGCGCCCACCGGCCAGCCCGACTGCACGAGGCTGAAGATGAACCCCCGGTTCTTGACCTTGCGGAGCATCTCGTTGAGGTAGACGGAGTTGACCACCTCCTCGGACAGCGACAGACCCGTGATCGAGCGGATCAGGATGATGCTGACCACGCCCATGGCCAGTCCTGTCAGGCCCGACGCGATGGTGCCGCCGATCATCAGGATGATCAGCGCCTGTTTGCGGCCGAGCTTGTCGAGCAGCGGCCCGACGGCGATCGACACGAGGAACACGCCGGCCGTGGCGATGGTGTTGATGGTCGTGGACTGCGCCGTGGACCAGCCGAACTCGTCGGCTATCTCGGGAAGGAGCGTGCCGAACAGCGTGTAGTCGTACACGGAGGCGGACCAAGCGAGGAAGGCGATGATGCTGACCGCTGCGATGTCCTTGCGGGTGATCTCCCGGTCCCATGGTTGCGCATCGGGCGGGGCCGGGCGCGCCGTCTTCGCGCGCAGGGTTGCGTTCATCTGCGAGGCTCCTCGTTCTCGGGCAGCGGCAGCGGGGCGCCGCTCGGCACACAAAGGTTTGTGTGGATGGCGTTACGCAAACGTCTCCACGTGCACCGCCTCAAGCGGAAGCCATCGACGCACGGTGCGTCGGGGGCGCTCCGGGCGTCGGCACGAATCTTACACAAACGTTTGGGTAACGATGGATGAGAGAGTAGCGGTGAGTGCCGTCACAAGTCAACGGGGGTCGCTCTCCGAGGACCACGCCGCCGCCGAAGCCCCGGGCCCGCGCCTCAGGCCGACGACCCCTGCGCTCCTGCTCCACGACCCGCGGAGGACTCGCGCACGATCAACGTCGGCTCCAGCTCGACAGGCTCGGGGTCCTCACCGTCGAGGACCCCGAGCAGCATCGCGAACCCCTCCGACCCCATCCGGTGCATCGGCGAGTGCACCGAGGTGAGCGGCACCGGCAACTCTGCGGCCAGCGTCGTGTCGTTGTAGCCGATGAGGACGATGTCGTCCGGCGCGCGCAACCCGTGATCCCGCAGCGCTCCCATGGCGCCGATCGCGGCGAAATCGTTGGTCGCGAAGATGGCGTCGGGATACGGCGGCCCCTGCGCCAGCAGCTCTTCGGCCGCGGCGCGCCCGCCCCGGGCATCGAACGGTCCGTGGATGATCCGTTCATCCGGCACCGCGACTCCCGCTTCCGCCAGCGCGGCGACGAGCCCGGCAGTGCGGTCGATGCCGGTCGAGGCGTAGGGCTGGCCGGCCAGCACGGCGACGCGGCGGCAGCCCAGCTTGGCCAGGTGGCGACCGGCCAGCCGCCCTCCCAGCTCGTCGTCGCAGGTCACGGAGGGGAAACCCGGGCTACGCCGCGAGACCAGCACGAACTTGAGCCCCCGGGCATGCACCTCGCGAAGGAACTCGCCGTCGAAGAAGGCGTCGCCGAAGATCAGCCCCTCGACCCGGCGCGCCGCCAGCAACTCGACAGCCTTCTGCTGTCGTTCACGCTGGTCGAGCGAGTTCGCGGCCAGGGTTGTGTACCCATGCGCAACCGCAGCCTCGTCGACGCCCTCGTGGATGGTCGCGAGAACATAGTCCTGCATCCGCGGGACCACCATGCCCACGAAGTTCGAGCGCTGGGTGCGCAGACCCACCGCCTGCGGGTTGGGGGTGTACGCGTGCCGGTCCGCCGCCTTGCGCACCCGTTCGATCGTCTGGTGCGATGCCCACCGTCGCGCCGCGGAGGCGCTCTCCGCGTTGAGGACCCGCGACACCGTCGAGGCCGAGACGCCGGTCTCCTCCGCAATGGTGTGCAGCGTCGAATGCCGCGGCTGCCTCGCCACCCGGTCCTCCTGCCCCGATCTCCGGCCGCGTCTCGCAGCCCGGCCCGCTCCCCGTCCGGATCCCCAAGCTACCGCAGCGGCGCGGCGTCCCCGCGCGCATTCCCGCGCACGCCGGTCCGCCGCGCCGCGCACGGTTCCAGCACTCCGGGTACATTCGCGCCCCCAGACGTACCCATACCGCTGAGTAACCCCGCTTCGGAGGCGCGCCCTCACACCATCCGCTCGGCGCCCTCCCAGTACCGCGCCCGCAGCGCCTTCTTGTCCGGCTTGCCCAGCCCCGTCACCGGGATCGCGTCGATGACGTCGACCGTCTTGGGCGAGTGCACCGACCCCAGGGCCTCCTTGACCCGCGCGATCAGCACGTCCGCGTCGACGGTGCGCCCCTCCCGGGGGACGACGCACGCCTTGACCGCCTCGCCCCACTTCTCGTCGGGCACGCCCACCACGGCGACGCCGGCGACCGCCGGGTCCGCGGAGATGACGTCCTCGATCTCGCGCGGGAACACATTGAATCCGCCGGTGACGATCATGTCCTTCTTGCGGTCGACGATGGTCATGAATCCGGCCTGGTCCATGCGCGCGACGTCGCCGGTGTGCAGCCACCCGCCGCGCAACGCCTCCTCGGTCTGCTCCGGCTTGTTCCAGTACCCGCGCATGACCAGCGGGCCGCGCACGCAGATCTCGCCCAGCTGCCCGCGCTCGACCTCGTTCAGGTCGTCGTCGAGCAGGCGCACGTCCAGCCACGGCACCGGCCGCCCGCAGGAGGCGAGCCGCGCCGGGTCCTCCGGCAGGTGTTCTTCCCGGCGCATCACGGCGATCGTCATGCCGCACTCGGACTGGCCGTAGAACTGGAAGAACACCGGCCCCAACTTGGCCATGCCCTCCCGCAGCCGGGACGGCGACATCGCGGAGGCCCCGTAGAACACGGTCTGCAGGCTCGACAGGTCGCGGGTGTCGATGTCGGGGTGGTCGAGCAGCATGTAGATCATCGTCGGCACCAGCATGGTGGAGGTGATCCGGTACTTCTCGATCGCCTCCAGCACCGCGCCCGGCGAGAACTGCTCGAGCACCACCAGGGCACCACCGCGCAGGAGAGTGGGCAGGAAGAACGCGGCGCCGGCATGCGAGAGCGGCGTGCACACCAGAAAGCGCATGTCGTCGGGCAACTGCCACTCCGACATCTGGATCTGCGGCAGCGTCACGCCGGACCGGAAGGTGTTGACGACGCCCTTCGGCTTGCCGGTGGTGCCGCCGGTGTACACCATCGACGACGCGTCCTCGCCGTCCACATCCGCCGCCACCAGCGGCTTCGGTTCGAACGTGGCGGCCAGCGCCAGGATGTCCGTGCCCACCTCGGACGGCCCCAGCGACAGCAGCGTCGTCAGAGTGGGGCACGCGTCGCGGAGTTGCGCCGCGCGCTCCTCGTAGTGGCGGGGGTCGAAGACGAGCATCTCGATCTGCGCGTCGTCGATGATGTAGCGGTGCGCGTCGAGTTCCACGGTGGGGCTCAGCGCGGTGTTGCGGCACCCGGCGATGATGGTCGAGCCCATCGAGATGAGGACCTCGGGCCGGTTCTTCGACAGCATCGACGCCTTCGTGCCCTTGCCGACGCCCAGCGATGCGAGTGCCTGGATGAAGCAGCTGATCTGGTCGCGCACCTCGCCCGCGGTGAGCACCACGTCGCCCAGGTACAACGCCGGCTTGTCCTGGTTGCGGTCGAGGGCGCGGATCAGCAGGTCGGGCATGTACTGCATGCGGTGCAGAGCGGGGTCCGCCGCCCCCGCCGCGCCGGCCGGCCCCGGGGCGCCCGCGGAGTCCGTCGTCAGGGTGTCGCTCATCGTCCCTCCACTTTCGTCGTGATCCACCCGACACTATCGCCATAATTGACACATGTTCCAGTGCCGGTTCCGGGGGCACCCCCGACAGGCGCCGCATGACGCCCGCCACCCGCCGCGACGCCGCACCTTCCACCGGTTCAGTACGCTGTAACCGCAGCGGAAGCAGCGGGTGCCGGCCGGATGGGCGCGGCCGCGGTGCCGACAGGGAAAGGGGTCGCATGTCCACAGCGGAACCGTCCCCACGACAACAATTCCTGGCGTTCCTGCATGAAGACTCCGATACACTCAGCGCGGAGATATTCGCGCGCTTCTTCGCCTACCGGCCCGCCGCCCGCGCCATGTTCCCGGCGAACATGGTCGGGCACCGCGCCGTGTTCATGGATGTCCTCGTGTATGTGGTGCGCTCGATCGAGGACCCCGCCGCGGAGCCCGCCATGATGGCGTTCCTCGGCCAGTTGGGGCGGGATCACCGCAAGTTCGGGGCCACCGCTGAGGACTACTCGGCCTTCCGCAAGTCGATGGCGATGGTCGTCTCGCAGCGCCTCGGCCACCGGCGCACCCCCGAGATCGACAAGCTCCTGCTGCTCCTGGTGCGCGCCACCACCGAGCTGATGAACGCGGGCGCCGCCCAGGCCCCGGGGCCGGCCTTCGTCGAGGCGACGGTGGTCGAGCACATCCGGGCCACGCGCGATCAGGCCGTCATCCGCCTGCAGGCCGACGCGCCCGTCCCCTACCGCGCCGGCCAGTACCTGAGCGTGCGCACCACGCTGGGCGGCTGGCGCTACTTCTCCCCCACCATCCCGCCCAACCCCGGCGGCCAGGTGGAGTTCCTCGTCCGCACCGTCCCCGGCGGCGACGTGAGCGGCCCGGTGGTGGCGGGCACGCGGGTGGGCGACCGGTGGCGGCTCGGCGCGGCCCACGGGGCGATGCAGGTGGACCGCGATGCGGGCTGCGACGTGCTCATGGTCGCGGGCGGCTCCGGCGTGGCCCCCATGCGGTCGATGATCGTGGACATGGCCCGCTTCGGCGACAACCCGCGGGTGCACCTGTTCTACGGTGCGCGGCATCCGGGGGACCTCACCGAGATGCCCACGCTGTGGCGGCTGTCCATCACGAACCCGTGGCTGACGGTGGTGCCGGTGTCGGAGGAGACCGAGGACCCCTGGTGGTTGACGGACACCGACAGCCGATACGAGCCGGGCATGCACTCGCGGCAGACGGGCACGCTCGCCGACGTCGTCACGTCGTACGGGGCGTGGTCGGACCGGCGCGTGCTGGTGTGCGGTTCACCGAAGATGGTCGAGGCCACCGTGGGCCGGCTCCTGGCGGCGGGCACGCCCCGCGAGAACATCGCCTTCGACCCGTACTGACGGATCCGGTCTGCACCCCCCGGTGCGCACGCGATCGGGCCCCGCGCGCGGGAGGTTCCGCGCACAGGGCCCGACCGGCCGTCCGTCAGTTGGGGTTGAACCCGAAGTCCTGGCCCCGCACGCTCTCCCAGCGCGACGTGACGTACTTGGGCCGCGTGTAGAAGCTCCAGGACGCGTTGTTCAGCCCCGTGTCGCCGAACGCCGACGCCTTCCAGCCCTGCACCGCGTAGGCGGCGACGGGCACCGGGATCGCGACGTTGACGCCGACCATGCCCGCGGTGACGCGCCGCTCGAACTCGTTGGCCGCGGCCCCGTTCTGCGTGAAGATCGACGCACCGTTGCCGTAGCGGTGGCTGCGGATCAGCTCCAGCGCCTCGTCGAGCGTGTCCACCCGCAGCACCACCAGCACCGGGGCGAACAGCTCCTGCGTGTACACCGGCGAGGTCACGTCGACGTCGGTCAGGAGCGTCGGCCCCACGAAGTACCCGCTCTCGTAGCCGGGGACCGTCTCGGCCGACCTGTCGACGACGGCCCGCGCACCGGCGGCCACCGCGTCGCGCACCACCTGCTGCACCCGCTGCTGCGAGCGGCGGCTCACCACCGGCCCCACCTCGACTCCGGTTTCCGATCCCGCGCCGACGACGACGTTCCGCGCACGCTCGGCGAGACGTTCCAGCAGCGGCTCGGCCGTCGGCCCCACCACGACCGCGACGGAGATGGCCATGCACCGCTGCCCGGCCGCGCCGAAGGCCGCGGCGGTGAGCTGGTCGGCGGTCACCTCGAGGTCGGCGTCGGGCATGACGACAAGGTGGTTCTTCGCCCCGCCGAAGGCCTGCACGCGCTTGCCCGCGGCGGCGGCCCGCTCGTAGATGACCTGGGCCACGTCGGAAGAGCCGACGAACGACACCGCCTCGGTGTCCGGCGAATCGATGAGCCGCTGCGAGGCCTCGACGCCGCCGTGCACCACGTTGAGCACGCCGTCCGGGAGCCCGGCCTGCGAAAACAGCTCGGCGATGCGCACGCACACGCCCGGGTCCTGCTCGCTGGGCTTCCACACGAACGTGTTGCCCGCGGCCAGCGCCACCGACATCATCATCAGGCCCATCATCGCCGGGAAGTTGAACGGCGTGATGCCCACGCACACGCCGAGCGGGTGCAGGACGGACTTGGTGTCGATGCTGGGGCCCGTTTGCAGCGACGTGGCGCCCCGCAGCTGCGCCGGTCCGCCGCAGGCCAGCTCGATCGAGTCGACGGCGCGGGTCACCTCGCCGGCGGCGTCGTCGAGGGTCTTGCCGTGCTCTTCGGAGATGAGCGCGGCGAGCTCGTCGCGGTGCTCCAGCAGCAGGTCGCGCGCCTTGAACAGCACGTGCACCCGGCGCGACTGCGGGGTCTGCGACCAGCCTTCGAACGCCTTGAGTCCGGAGGAGACGGCCGTGTCGATCGTGGCGGCGTCCGCCATGGGAGCCGTGGCGACCGCGCTGTCGGTGGCCGGGTTCTCCACCTCGACCGCGCCGGTGCCGTCCACGGCTGTGCCGTTGATCCAGTGGGTGATGGTGCGCATGGGTCATTGCCTTTCGTCGGGTTCCGGACCGCACGCGGTGCGCGCGGCCGGGGTACAGCGGGTTCGGTGGGTTGAGGGGTGTTCCGCGGGGCGACCGCGCGTCAGGCCGGCGCTTCGGCGCGGGCGTTGTACTCGGCGTCGAGGTCGGCCAGCGACGATCCGCGCGTCTCCTTCATGAAGGCCACGGCGATCATCGAGATCACGCCCGCGAGCGCCATGTAGGCGGCGACGGGGATCCAGCTGTTGTAGGTGCGCAGCAGCCAGGTGGCGATCACCGGCGCCAACGACCCCGCGAAGATCGCCGTGACCTGCGCCCCCAGCGATACGCCGATGTAGCGCATGTGGGTGGGGAACATCTCCGCCATCAGCGCCGGCTGCGGCGCGTACATGATGGCGTGGATGATGAGCCCAAGGGTGATGGCTCCGAGGATCAGCACATCGCTGCGCGTGTCCATCAGCGGGAAGGCGACGAACGCGTACACGGTCGCCAGCGCCGCGCCCACTCCGTAGACGGTCTTGCGGCCGGCCACGTCGGACAACCAGCCGAACACGAGGATCATCACCGCGTGCACGGCGTGCGAGATGAGCATCAGCAGCAGGATCGTCGACGTTTCGAGCCCCAGCCGCACGCTCAGGTACGTCAGCGAGAACGTCACCACGATGTAGTAGAGGATGTTCTCCACCACCCGGGCGCCCATGGCGGTGGCGACCTGCCGCGGGTAGGCCTTGCACACGCGGCGCACGGCGGCCCACGTGCTGGCGACCTGCTCGGTGTTCTGGGCGGCCTGCTTGTAGACGTCCGACTCCTCCACCCGGGTGCGGATGAACCAGCCGATGAGCACGATCACCGCGGACAGGAAGAACGCGATGCGCCAGCCCCACGAGAGGAACTGGTCCTCGGGCATCGACGCGGACAGGATCAGGAGGGCGACGGTGGCGACGATGTTGCCGACGGGCGCTCCGAACTGCGGGAAGCTGGACCAGAAGCCGCGGCGGTCGTCCGGACTGTGCTCGGCGACGAGCAGCACCGCGCCGCCCCATTCGCCGCCGATGGCGATGCCCTGGATGAAGCGCATGACCACCAGGAGCAGCGGTGCGGCGATACCGATGGCCGCGTAGCTCGGAATGGCGCCGATGAGGAACGTCGAGACGCCGATCATCAGCAACGAGATCTGCAGCAGACGCTTGCGGCCCAGCTTGTCGCCGTAGTGCCCGAAGATCACCCCGCCGATGGGGCGCGCGACGAATCCGATCGCATAGGTGAGCAGCGCGGCGATGACCCCGTCGAGCTTGTTGCCGGACGAGTGGAAGAACACGTCGCCGAACACCAGCGCCGCCGCCATGCCGTACAGGAAGAACTCGTACCACTCGACGACGGTGCCGGCCATCGAGGCGGCGACGACGCGGCGGAAGCCCTTCGGCAACGAAGAGCGTGGCGCTGTGCCGTCCGGGCCGGGCATGCCGGAGTCCGTCGGCAGCGTCGGGGCGCTCACAGCGCGCCCGCCGTCGCCATCGCCGGCCGTGCGCCGAGCAGCCCCACCACGGCGGAGAAGTCGAGCCCGCCGTCGCCTCCGGCCATGAGCTCGTCGAGACGGCTGCGGACCAGGCGCACCGCCGGCAGCTCCAGGCCCGCCTCGTCGGCCGCGTCGAGGGCGAGGCCGAGGTCCTTGTGCATGAGCTGCGCCGCGAAGCCGTCGCGGAAGCCCCGACTGGACGGTGCGGACTCCACCACTCCGTCGACCGGATAGTAGTTGCGCAGCACCCAGCTGTCACCGGTGCAGGTGGCGGCGATCTCCACCAGCGCGGCGGGGTCCACCCCCAGCGTGCCCGCGAGCACCGCGGCCTCGCAGGTGCTCTGCATGTTGACCGCGAGCATGAGGTTGTTGAGCAGCTTCACCGACTGTCCCGCGCCCACCGGGCCGGCGTGGAACGTGCGCGCGCCCATCGCGCCGAACAGTGGGCCGGCGGCCGCGACCGCGTCGTCGGCCCCGCCGACCATGAAGGTCAGCGTCGCGTTCCGGGCGCCGGCGGTCCCGCCGGACACCGGGGCGTCGACGAACGTCCGGCCGGCGGCGGCGACGATATCCGAGGCGGCGCGGGTGTCGGCGACGGCGATCGTGGACGAGTCGACGACCAGCGAGCCGGGGCGGCTCGCCTCCAGCGCGCCCGACTCCGCCAGCACCGCACGGACGTGCGCTCCGGCCGGCAGCATCGTGACGAGGACGTCCGCGTCGCGTGCGGCGTCCACGGCCGAGGCGGCCACGGGGATCCCGGCGTCGTCGCGTGCCGATTCCGACAGGTCGAACCCGATCACGTCGAATCCGGCGGCATGCAGGTTCCGAGCCATCGGTGCACCCATGTGCCCCAGCCCGATCCATCCGATTCTCATTGCGCGTCTCCTTCGCCTCCGACCGGCGTGTCCCGTACCGGCGATGCCTCCAGAGTGCATGACCTGCGTCACAGCGAAAATAGCCAGATCGGTAGAGTTGGTGTGCACATATGCACAGCGGTCCTGGCAGGAGTTTCCTTATGCGTGCTGATGATCTCGTCGTCCTGCTCGAAATCGCACGATGTGGTTCGCTCGTGGGCGCGGCCTCGGCGCTGGAGCTCAACCACGCGACGGTGTCGCGGCGCGTCTCCGCGCTCGAGGCCGAACTCCGCGCCCCCGTTCTCGTCCGGAACGTCAAGGGCTGCGAACCGACCGAACTGGGCTACCGGCTCCTCGAGTCGTGCGAGAAGATCGAGTCCGCGCTGACGGAGGTCTCCGCCCTGGCCGCGGCCGGGCCACAGGACAGGGCGCTGTCCGGGCTCGTCCGCATCGCCACCACATACGCGTTCGGCAGCTACTTCGTCGCCCCGCTGCTGGCCCGCCTGCACCGGGAGAATCCCGAGCTGACCGTGGAGATCGTCACCTCCACCCGCCTGACGCCCTACAACACCGGGTGGGACATCGAGATCGGGGTGGGCGACCCCGTCGCCAGCAGACCCGGAGCGGAGAAGCTGACCGACTACGCGCTGGGCCTGTACGCGCATGTGGACTACCTGGCCGAGCGGGGCATGCCCGGCGACGTCGACGACCTCGCCGACCATTCGCTGATCTACTACGTCGAGTCGCTGCTGCGGGTCCAGGACCTCGACGTGCTCGAACACCTGGTGCACAAGCACCGCGTCCGCGTCGGATCCACCAGTGTCCACGCCCAGCTCGCCGCCACGCTCGCCGGCGGGGGGATCGGACTGCTGCCCGCGTTCATGGCGGAGAAGGAACCGGAGCTGCGCCGCGTGCTATGGCCGCAGGTGTCGTTCACGCTCGCGTTCTCGGTGTGCCTGGCGCCGCGACGCCTGCGACGTCCCGCAGCGACGCCGGTTCTCCAGGCCATCCGCGCCCTCGTCGCCGAGCACAGCGCCGAACTGGTTCCTCAGGTGGCGTGATCCCCCATTCGGTGGAACCGCGCATTCCCCCGCCGGATCCTCCCGCCACGGGACAGACCCGGCTCTGATTTCGAGGGACTGTGGGTGCATCGCCGGATCACACCGGCGATGCAGACGAAACACACAGTCCCGCAATAGGAGTCATCATGAATATCCGCAGCGCGATCTCCGCAGGAATCCTCACGGTCACTGCCGCCGCCGCCATCGGCGTCTCGGCCGCCACGGGGGCCTCCGCCACGCCGCCGCCCGCGATCCCGGTGGGGTCGCTGTGCATCACGCCCGATGGTTCGCTGTGCGTGCAGCCCGCGCCGGCCGAGGCGACGATCACCACGGTGGTCACCAACAACACCGACGCGACGATGTACTTCACCGGCGGCCACGCCCCCGACGGGCACTGGGTCGACGGCCCCTCGCACACCATCGCCCCGCACACGTCGCAGACCGTGCGCGTGGCGAGCGACGCCGGCCCCGGCGTGGGCGTGTACCTCGACTACCACCTGTCCGCCTGGTGGGGGAACGTCGGCGATGTGACGATCGCGGTGAACAACTACCACGCGCAGACGAACACCGACGGATCCGCCGCGAGCCCGGGCGTGCGCCTGGACCCGCACTTCGTGCACGGTTCGCCCGATGCGCGGTACATCTTCGCGGTGAGCTGACCATTCCGGGTGCGCAGGCCGGCCGGCGTCGGCCGTTCAGCCGGCGTCGGCGGGCGCCGCGCGGGGCGTGCCCGGTGCAAGTTCGTCGATCAGCGCCTCGACCTTCTCCCGGATCCGGTCGCGGATGGGCCGCACGGCCTCGATTCCGCGGCCGGCCGGGTCGTCGAGCGCCCAGTCGCGGTAGCTGATCCCCGGGAACACCGGGCACGTGTCCCCGCATCCCATGGTGATGACGACGGTCGACGTTTCGACGGCGTCCGCGGTGAGTATCCGCGGGCTGCGGCTCGCGATGTCGATGCCCACCTCCGCCATGGCCTCGACCGCGGCCGGGTTCACCGCGTCGGCGGGCGCGGTGCCGGCCGAGCGGACCTCGATCCGGTCCCCGGCGAGCGCGGAGAGGTAGGCGGCCGCCATCTGCGACCGTCCGGCGTTGTGCACGCACACGAACAGCACGCTGGGCATGGAGGGCATGGGGTTCCTTTCGAGGACACGATGGAAGTGCGGACCGCGGCGCGTCCGGCACGCGATGTCACGCCGGCGGCGCTGACGACTCCTCCGCCACCCGTTCCGACGCGAAGCGCCTGCGCAGCCGCAACGACAGGTAGGCCAGCCCGACGAGGATCGGAACCTCGATCAGCGGGCCGACCACGCCCGCCAGCGCCTGCCCGGAGGCCACGCCGAAGGTGCCGATCGCCACGGCGATGGCCAGCTCGAAGTTGTTGCCCGCGGCGGTCATCGCCATCGCGACGGTCCGCTTGTAACCCAGGCCCAGCGCCGCGCCGGTGCCGAAGCCGGCGCCCCACATGATCGCGAAGTACAGCAGCAGCGGCAGCGCGATGCGCACCACGTCGAGCGGACGGGAGGTGATCTGTTCGCCCTGCATCGCGAACAGGATCACGATCGTGAACAGCAGCCCGTACAGCGCCCACGGGCCGATCCGCGGCAGGAACGTCTCCTCGTACCACTGACGCCCCTTGGCCCGCTCGCCCAGGCGGCGGGTGAGGAAGCCGGCGACCAGCGGGATTCCCAGGAAGATCAGCACCGATTTGGCGATCTGCCAGGGCGACGCGTCGATGCTCGTCTGCTCGAGCCCCAGCCAGCCCGGCAGCACGGACAGGTAGAACCAGCCGAGGACGGCGAACATGATCACCTGGAACACCGAGTTGATCGCCACCAGCACGGCCGTGGCCTCCCGGTCGCCGCAGGCCAGGTCGTTCCAGACGACCACCATGGCGATGCACCGCGCCAGTCCGACGATGATGAGGCCGGTGCGGTATTCGGGCAGGTCCGGAAGCAGCGTCCACGCCAGGGTGAACATCACCGCCGGCCCGACGACCCAGTTGAGCAGTAGGGAGCTGATCATGAGCCTGCGGTCGCCGGCGATCGCGCCCACGCGGTCGTAGCGCACCTTCGCCAGCACCGGGTACATCATGATCAGGAGGCCCAGGGCGATCGGCACCGACACCCCGTCGACCTGCACGGCGTCGAGCGTGGTGTCCAGCCCCTCGAAGACGGCGCCGAGCCCCAGCCCGGCCGCCATGGCCAGTCCGATCCACACCGGCAGGAACCGGTCGAGGAACGACAGCTTCTGCGCGTGCTGCGGTGCGGGCGCGGAGGTGTCCACGCTCATGCCGGCACCGCCGTCGCGTCGGCCGCCTGTGCACGGGGCGATTGTGCACCGGCCGGCTCGGCGCTGTCCGCCGGCCCGACGGGCCGGGTGAACAGGGTGGCGAGCCGGTCGGTCGCTTCCGGAAGCAGCCAGTAGTACACCCAGGTCCCCCGGCGCTCCGAGCCGATCAGCCCGGCCTGCCGCAGCTGCTTGAGGTGGTGCGAGATCGTCGGCTGCGTCAGGTCGAAGGCCGGCGTCAGGTCGCATACGCACACCTCGCCGCCGTCACGCGAGGCGATCATCGACAGCAGGCGCAGGCGTACCGGGTCGCCCAGCGCCTTGAACACCCGCGACAGTTCGACGGCCTCGTCGGCCCCCACCGGCGCGACGAGCAATCCGCCGCAGCACCCGCCCGCGTCCCCACGCACGTCCACTTGATTCGACATAGCTCTATGTTGACAGGTTTCGATTCAAGGTGCAATCTTGCATCGACAGCCATCGAATCACGAATCGGAGGACACCATGTCCCGTGTGCAGCTCGCGCTCAACGTCGCCGACCTGGAAGGCTCGATCGCGTTCTATTCCGCCCTGTTCGGCGTGGCGCCCGCCAAGCGACGCCCCGGCTACGCCAACTTCGCGATCGTGGAGCCGCCGCTCAAGCTCGTCCTCATCGAGGGCGAGGCCGGCCAGTCCACGCGGCTGGACCACCTGGGCGTCGAGGTGGAATCCGCCGACGCGGTCACCGCCGCCACCACACGGTTCACCGACGCCGGCCTGGCGACCTTCGAGGAGAACGACACCACGTGCTGCTACGCGGTGCAGGACAAGGTCTGGGTCCATGGCCCCGGCGCCGAGCCCTGGGAGGTCTACGTCGTCAAGAGCGACGCGGACGCGATGGGCGACTCCCCCGCGCTCAGCGGCGCTTGCTGTTCATCGGGCAGCGAGGACTGACCCCGCCGGCATCAGCCCGCAATGACTCCGCGCCCGGCGCGGGGCACGCGCACCACCGTCGTCGTGCCCCGGCCGGGCGCGGAGTCCATCTCCCAGGTGCCGCCGACGGACTCGATGCGCAGCGCATGCGACGCCAGCCCGATGTGCCCCTCGGCGATGCGCCCGGGCAGGACGGCACGATCGAAGCCCGCGCCGTCGTCGGCCACCGTCATCTCCATGAACCGCCCCGACTTCGCCAGCGACACCGTCACCCGATCCGCCGCCGCATGCTTGACCACGTTCGCCAACAGCTCCCGCGCAGTCGAATACAACAGCGCCTGCTCGGCCGGCCTGCCCACCCCGTCGATCTCCACCCGGGCCGCGAACCCGCCGCGGCGTGCGCTCTGGTCCACCAGCTCGCGCAGCGCGGCCGCCAGCCCCAGGTGCTCGAGCACCTGCGGGTTCAGCGTGGTCACGGTGGCGCGCAGCTGGCCGGCGGTGTCGCGCAGGATCGACTCGGCACCGTCGAGGGCGGGATCGGGATGACGCTCGGCCGCCTCCTCCACGTCCATCCGCGCCGCCAGGACGTTCTGCAGGGGCCCGTCGTGCAGGTGCTCCGCCAACCGCTGCCGTTCGCGCTCCTCCACCCGCAGCGCCTCCGCCACCAGCTGCCGCCGTGCGGTGAGCAGCTCCATCACCGCCGCGGAGCGCCGCTCGAGCACCGCGGACAGCGCCGTCATCGCCGCCGCCAGCCATGCCAGGAACGCGGCGTAGAGGAAGGCGACGTCCGGGAGGTCGACGGTGTCGTCGCGCACCGCGTAGAAGACCCACACCAGCACGAATCCGACCACGGTCAGCACGCCGAGCGCCGCGGTGATACGCGGGCCGTGCAGGAACGCGGCCGCCACCGGCAGCACGAAGAACACCGGCACCAGCACCGACGTCGCCCCGCCGGACGCCGCGCACAGCGACACCAGTCCCACGATGTCGACCGCCGTGGACGCCCCGACGGCCCAGCGCGCCACGCGCCCCCGCCACACCAGCCACAGCCACCAGACCGCGACGAGCACCCAGAACGCCAGCAACCACCAGTACAGGCCCGGCAGCCAATGCTCCACGGGCACGGCGGTGCCCACCATGACCATGATCAGCAGCAGCGGCACCCGCAGCAGGGCCGTGACCCGCAGCACCTCCACCGAATGGTCGCGGACGGCGTCGTCGCGCACGCTCACATGCTCACCCGCTCGGCGTCACCGCAGGATCCCCCTGCGCATCGCCTCGGCCACCGCGGCGGCCCTGTCGGTGACGCCGAGCTTCTCGTACAGTCGCTGCACGTGCGTCTTCACCGTGGACGGCGCCAGGAACAGCTCTCCGGCGATCGTCGGCACCGATTTGCCCTGCGCGATGCCGTCGAGCACCTCCGCCTCGCGGTCGCTCAGCGCCGGCCCCTCCTTGCGGCGCCGCACCTCGGAGACCAGTCCGGCGGCCAGTTCCGGCGGCAGGACGTCGCGGCCCTTCGCGCAGTGGCGGACGGCCAGCACGATCTCGGCGCGCGACGACTCCTTGGGCAGAAAACCCGACGCCCCGTCCTCGAGCGCGCTGTAGACGATGGCGGACTCGTCGTGGCCGGAGAGGATCAGCACCCGCGTCGGCAGCTTCTCCGCCGTGACGGCCGCCGCCACGGCGGCGCCGTCGAGCGCGGGCATCCGGTAGTCCAGCAGCGCCACCTGCGGGCGGTGCTCCCGGATCGCGTCCAGGGCCGCGGTGCCGTCGTCGGCCTCCGCCACCACCGTGATGCCGTCGGCGGCGGTCAGCGCCCGCACCACGCCCTCGCGGAACATCGGGTGATCGTCGCCCACCACTACGCGCACTTCCACGCCTTGAAGTGTTCCACCCTGCACCGACGCGCACAGGGCTTTCGCGTGTCCCCCTGTCGGTGGACACGCGTATTCCCCCCGCGCACCCTCCCCGCGCGGGACATACTTCCCGGCCCGCGCGCCGGATAGTGGATGCATCGCCGGAGCACACCGGCAGACCACCACCGACACAGTCCGGAGAATCGATCATGCGCGTCCGTTTCACCACCCCCGTCGTCGCCTCCGTCCTCGCCGCAGGCGCCCTCGTCACCGGCGCCGGGGTCATCGCCACCGCCCTCGCCACCGGCGCCTCCGCCGCCCCCGTCACGGGGTCGCTCGGCTCGCTCGCCGGCCCCACCACCCCGGACGACGACGCGTCCATCACGGTGCACATCACCAACGAGACCGGCGACACCCTGTACTACCAGGGCGGCACCGTGCAGGACGGGACGTTCAGCGACGCGCCGTGGCAGGCGATCCGCCCGCACTCCACCGAGGACATCACCGTGTTGAGCAACGGCAACCACGGCGTGGCGGTGAACCTGGACTACGACCTGTCCAACGGGGTGTCGCACCGGGGCGTCACGCTGCACGCCAACGACTACCAGGGGAACCTCAACACCGTGGGCACTCAGGCGCACGTGGGCGTCGGCACCGCGAACACGATCGACGCCGGCTACCCCAACGCGGAGTTCAGCTTCCACGTCACCGACAACGGCTGACGCGCACAGGACGGATCCCCGCCACCCTCAGGGTGACGGGGATCCGTCGTGCGTTCGGTCAGATCCGGGCGGGCGTCGCCTCGGCCGCCGCCTGAGCCGCCGTCACCGTCCGGTCCGCGGACGCCACACGACCACCGCATTGCCCGGCTCGAACGGCACCAACTCGCGCCCGGCCGTGGCCGTGCGCGTCCGGAGCCGCGCCGTCTCCGCCGTGAGCTCCTCGACGCGGGCCTCGAGCGCGGCCACCTGGCCGGTGAGCTCGATGATGCGCTTGATGCCGGCCAGGTTGACGCCCTCGTCCTGCGAGAGGCGCTGCACCTCGCGCAGCAGCTCCACGTCGTGATCGGAGTACCGGCGCCCGCCGCCGCTGGTGCGGGCGGGGGTCACCAGCCCCAGGCGGTCGTAGGTGCGCAGGGTCTGCGCGTGCATGCCCGCCATCTCGGCTGCCACCGAGATGCCGAACAACGCCGCCTCCACCCTGCCGCGCCTGCGCCCGCCCGGGTCACGCCCCGTCATCACGCACCGGCCCAGTCCGCGCGCGGATCGAATCCGCTCTCCTTCTCGGCCTTGATGTAGGTCTCGAGTGCGTCCTTGGCGGCGCTGTCGAGCTGGTTCGGCACCGCGACGCGCACGGTGACGAGCAGGTCGCCCGCCCCGCCGGACCGCTTGGGCACCCCGCGGCCGCGCACGCGCAGCGTGCGACCGTCCTTGGTGCCGGCCGGGACCTTCACGCCCACCTTGCTGTCCAGCGTGGGCACGTGCAGCGTGGTGCCCAGCGCGAGTTCGCCGAACGTCACCGGCGCGGTGACGGTGAGGTTGTCGCCGTCGCGGCCGAAAACGCGGTCGGGCCGCACGTGCACGGTCACGTAGAGGTCGCCCGAGGGCGCCCCCCGCATGCCCGCCTGCCCCTGGCCGGCCAGCCGGATCCGCTGCCCGTCCTTGACACCCGACGGCACCCGCACGCTGATGGTGCGCTCCCGCGTGGTGACGCCGGTTCCGCTGCAGTCGGTGCACGGGCTGTCCACGATCGAGCCCGTGCCGCGGCAGTCCACGCACGGCTCGCTGAACCCGAAGTGGCCCTGGTTGCGGCTGACCACGCCCGAGCCGTTGCACCGCGCGCACACCTTGGGGCTGGTGCCCGGTCGTGCACCGCTGCCGTGGCAGGTGGTGCACGGGCTGGGGCTGGTGAGCCGGATCGGCAGCACCGACCCCCGCGCGGCCTCGCGGAAGTCGATCGTCATCTCGGTTTCGATGTCGTTGCCGCGGCTGGGGCGCGAGGGCCGGGTGCCGCGGTTGAACAGTCCGCCGAAGATGTCGCCGGCATCGCCGCCGCCCGTGGCCTGGCCGAACAGGTCGCCCAGGTCGAAGTCGGCCGTCGAGAAACCGCCGGGGCTGAACCCGCCGGTGCGTCCGCCGGTGCGGGATCCGCCGCCGGGGCTGAAACCCCCGCCGGCACTGAAGATACGACGGGCCTCGTCGTACTCCTTGCGCTTGTCCGCGTCCGCGAGGACCGTGTAGGCCTCGCTGACCCGTTTGAAGCGCTCCTCCGCCGCCTCGTCGCCGGGGTTGGCGTCGGGGTGCAGCTCACGCGCCAGCTTACGGTAGGCCTTCTTGATCTCGTCGGCCGTCGCGGTGGACGTGACGCCCAGGTCGGCATAGAAGTCTCGCTCCACCCACTCGCGCTGCGTCACCGGGCGCCACCTCCCTTCTTGTCGTGCTCACGTGACCGCAGGTCACTTCTCAGTGTGGTCACTGCGCTTACTGAATGTCGTGCTTTCCGTTCACTGCGCGGGCGGTGCACCCGGTGCAGTGTCCGCCGGCCCGGCGGACGGGCCGCCGTCGCCGCCGGCCGCGTCGGCGGGAGCGTCGCCGACGATGACCATTGCCGTGCGCAGCACCCGGTCGCCCACGCGGTATCCGCGGCGCAGCACCGTGTCGAGCACCGGGTGGTCGTCGCCACCCGTGTGCTGCACCGCCTCGTGCATTTCCGGATCGAACGCGTCGCCCACGGCGCCGAACCCCTCGAGGCCGAGCCCCGTGAGCGTGCCGACGAGCTTGTCGCCGAGCGCCTTCAGCGGGCCGGAATCGAGGTCGCCGTGGTCGCGCGCCCGGTCCAGGTCGTCGAGGAGGTCCAGGAGCTCGCCGATCACCGAGGCCTTCGCCTGGGCGACGGCCGCCTGCCGCTCGCGCTGCTCACGCTTGCGGTAGTTGGCGTACTCGGCGTGCAGCCGCTGCAGGTCGTTGGTCAGCTCTGCCACCTGCAGCGCCGCACCGTCGAGCCCGCCGTCCACCACTGCGGCCTCGGGATCGAGGTCCACGGCCTCGCCGTCGGCCCCCGGCCCCGACTCGGCCTGCGCGGCCGAGTCGGGGGTGCGGGCCTGCCCGGTCTCAGGGTCGACCTTGCGGTTGTCGGTCACGACGACGGGCTCCTCGCGCTCGTCGGACGTGGCGCGCCCGCCGTCGCCCTGCGGCGCCTGTGTCACTTCTTCTCCTGATCGTTCCCGGCGTCGTCGACGACCTCGGCGTCGACGACGTCGTCCTGACCGTCGGAGGAGCCGCCCTCGGCGGACGCGCCGTCCTCAGCGGCCTGCGCGTCGTAGATGGCCTGGCCGAGCGCCTGCGAATCGGTGTTGAGCTGCTCGATCGCGGACTTGACGGCGGCGATGTCGGTGCCCGCCAGCGCGTCCTTGGCGCCCTGGATGGACCCCTCCACCTTCTCCTTGACGTCCGCCGGGACCTTGTCCTCGTTGTCCTTGATGAACTTCTCGGTCTGGTAGACCAGCGACTCCGCCTGGTTGCGGACGTCCGCCTCCTCGCGACGCTGCTTGTCCTCCTCCGCGTGCGCCTCGGCGTCCTTGACCATCCGGTCGATCTCCTCCTGGGACAGGCCGGAACCGTCCTGGATCTTGATCGTGTTCTCCTTGCCGGTGCCCTTGTCCTTGGCCGTGACGTGCACGATGCCGTTGGCGTCGATGTCGAAGGTGACCTCGATCTGCGGCACGCCGCGCGGCGCCGGCGGGATGCCGGTCAGCTCGAACGACCCGAGCAGCTTGTTGTGCGTGGCGATCTCGCGCTCGCCCTGGAACACCTGGATCTGCACCGACGGCTGGTTGTCATCCGCCGTCGTGAAGGTCTCCGACCGCTTGGTGGGGATCGTGGTGTTGCGCTCGATGAGCTTGGTCATCACGCCGCCCTTGGTCTCGATGCCCAGCGACAGCGGGGTCACGTCGAGCAGCAGGACGTCCTTGACCTCGCCCTTGAGGACGCCGGCCTGCAGCGCGGCACCCACGGCGACGACCTCGTCCGGGTTGACGCCCTTGTTGGGGTCCTGGCCGCCGGTCATCTCCTTGACCAGCTCCGTCACCGCGGGCATGCGGGTGGAACCGCCCACCAGCACGACGTGGTCGATGTCGCCCACGGCGATGCCGGCGTCCTTGATGACGGCCTGGAACGGCTTGCGCGTGCGGTCGAGCAGGTCGGAGGTGATCCGCTGGAACTCGCTACGGCTGAGCTGCTCGTCGAGGAACAGCGGGTTCTTGTCCGCGTCCACAGTGATGTAGGGCAGGTTGATGGAGGTGGTCTGCGAGCTGGACAGCTCGATCTTGGCCTTCTCCGCCGCCTCACGCAGGCGCTGCAGGGCCATCTTGTCCTTGGTCAGGTCGATGCCGTTGGCCGACTTGAACTTGTCCACGAGCCAGTCGACGATGCGCTGGTCCCAGTCGTCGCCGCCGAGCTCGTTGTCGCCCGAGGTGGCGCGCACCTCGACCACGCCGTCGCCGATCTCCAGCAGCGAGACGTCGAAGGTGCCGCCGCCGAGGTCGAAGACCAGGATGGTCTGTTCCTTCTCGCCCTTGTCGAGACCGTAGGCGAGGGCCGCCGCGGTGGGCTCGTTGACGATGCGCAGGACGTTCAGGCCCGCGATCTGCCCGGCCTCCTTGGTGGCCTGGCGCTGACTGTCCTCGAAGTAGGCGGGCACGGTGATGACCGCGTCCGTGATGTCCTCGCCCAGGTAGGCCTCCGCGTCACGCTTGAGCTTCATCAGCGTGCGGGCGCTGATCTCCTGGGAGGTGTACTTCTTGTCGTCGATGGCGACGTTCCAGTCGGTGCCGATGTGGCGCTTGACCGAACGCACGGTGCGATCGACGTTGGTGACGGCCTGGTTCTTCGCCGGCTGCCCGACGAGCACCTCACCGTTCTTGGCGAAGGCGACGACGGACGGGGTCGTCCGCGAGCCCTCGGCGTTGGCGACGACGACGGGCTCGCCACCCTCCAGAACGGAGACGACCGAGTTGGTGGTCCCGAGGTCGATACCGACCGCACGAGCCATGATGTTCCTCCTGATGTTGACGGTGGTCGTGATCAAACCCTGCGCATGCCCGGCCTGGATTGAGCACTTCGCACTCAAGATTGCATCAGGCGCTACGTGACGTCAAGTTCGATTGAGTCTCACTCGCTCAGGTTTGTCATCCGGCATAACGGACGCCCCCGGAGGATCATTCCCGCCATGAGCCTATGCGGCGCACATCACCGCGCGGCAGCCGGGAGGCGCCGCATTCCCTGGGCGAGGGCGGCGGTGGGCGAAGGCCGCTCTACGAGGCGGAGGCCGCGCCCACTCCCGCGCCGATCGCACACCCCTCGAGCGACGCGAGGCCGAAGGTCGTCACGAGCGTGGCGGCGGAGCCAACGACGCATCCCCAGGTGGCCCCCGCGGCGACGGGGTCCGCGCCGGGGTCGGTGGCGACGCCATACTCGCCGAGGAGCGCGTCCAGGTTCGGGTCGCCGGTGCTGGGCATCAGGATCCACGTCGGCGGGGCTTCGGCGGCCGGCGGCCCGGCGGGCGCCGCGACAGCGGTTCCTGCCGTACCGAGCCCGATGCCGCCGGTCAGCACGGCGGCCGCAGCCACCGAGGCGATCCAGCGATTGCGTGTCATGCGTTTTCTCCCGAGGTCGGTTTCAGTGCGTACTGCTTGGCCATCGCAAGTCGGCCGGAACTGATGCCCACGCCCCCGGCAGGGGCTCGCCCCGGCCTCGGATACGCGTATGGCCCGGCCCTGCGAACAGGGCCGGGCCATACGGGGACCCAGGTCGGCTGCGCGATCGACGCACCGGCCGCGGGCATTATGCGCGGCTGCGTCAGCCCTCGGCCGGGGCCTCCGGGGCGAAGAGCTCCGGGATGGCACCCAAGCCGCCGAGGATGGTGCCGACCACGCCGCCGGCGCCGGCGCCTGCGGCGAGGCCAAATGCAGTGCCGCCAGTAACGCAACCGACCGGACCTGCACCTGCAGATCCGACGGCACAGCCCAAACTCGCGCCCAGTGCAGTGCCGACGAACCCACCGATCGTGGTGTTGATGCCGAGCTGCTTCAGGAACGCATCCATGTTGAGGTCCTGCGGCGCGGGCACCGCCGGCGGGGCGGGCATCGCCGGCATCTCGATCGAGCCCGGCGCGGGGGCCGCGTTCGCGACGCCGGCCACGCCGACCCCGGTTCCTGCCACCAGGGCGGCAGCGGCCAGCGGCGCCACCAGGTAACGACTACGGTTCATGGTCTTCCTCCCAAACGATTCGGCAATACTGCGCGGCCGTTGCGGCCGCGATTCCACGGGCCGTCCGCGGAGCGGTCATCGCGCACCCAGCGGGCACGCCACCGTCACAACCGCGAGCGGTCAGAACGGCATCGTCGGCAACTCCACTCCCGGCGCCAGCGCGAGCCCCAGCCCGATGGAACCGCCGAGCAGGCCGATGATCGTCGCGGCGGCACCCCCGTATGGCTTGCCGAGGAGCATGTTCGCCACGCTCCCGGGGTACTGCGCCACACTCTGACCCAGGTTGATGCCCTGGGCGATATCGCCCGGCGTCGCGGCCGACGCCACGCCCGCACCGGACACGGCGATCGTCACGGCGGCCACCGGAGCGGCGACATATCGCATCATCTTCATATGCAACGACTCCTCATCGTCCGTGGCCGCACCCCGACTGCGACGACGGAACTGCTCACACCACCCCGCACGGACGCGATGCCAGCGAGAGTGACCCGTACAAGTACCGGATAAGTGTATCCCAATACACATAACACGATGAAATCCTCGCGGCGGATTGCACCGAACGTACGACAGCCAGGACCGATACGGCAGTCAACCGCGACTGCGCGCGGCCGCGCCAGTGCCCCCGCGCACAGTCCCGGCCCCGGGGGATTTGCCTACCCTGACCCCGCCGGACGACGGACGGCCGGTGTAGGTTCCGAGCATGGGCGACCCCTGCCCTGCACAGGGGGCGCATAAGGTTACCAGCCGGTAACAAGTCGGTGCCCGCAGCAGGTATCATCCTGCGCGAGGCCGGCGGGCGGCGACCGCGGGCAGGACGCCGGGTACCCGGGACTGCCGCGTCGAGCCCACCGCCCCACATGACCGCCCCGAAGAAGGGACCCGTATGAACGCCCTGACCATCACGCTGGGCACCGTCGCGTCGCTGATCAGCCTCGCGTGCTGGGTGATGTTCGCGTCCGGCGTGTGGCGCATGGTCAAGACCATCGCGCTCGGCCAGCCGGACCGCACCCGCAACACGCCGGTCGTTCCGCGCATCAAGACGGTGATCGTCGAGTTCCTGGCGCACACCAAGATGCTCAAGAACCGCACCGTCGGCATCGCCCACTGGTTCGTGATGATCGGCTTCCTCGGCGGGGCGCTGCTGTGGTTCGAAGCCTACGGCGAGTCCTTCGACCCGCACTTCCACTGGCCCGTGTTCGGCTCCTGGAACATCTGGCAGCTGTGGAGCGAGGTCCTGGGCCTGGGCACCGTCATCGGCGTACTCGTACTCATGGTGATCCGCCAGATCAACCACCCCCGGGTGCCCTCACGGCTGTCCCGGTTCACCGGCTCGGACTTCAAGGCCGCCTACTTCGTCGAGTGGGTCGTGCTCATCGAGGGCCTGGGCATGATCTTCGTCAAGACGTTCAAGATCGCCAGCGGCGGCGAGAACCCGCCCATCTGGACGTCGTTCTTCACCCACTACTTCGCGCAGCTGTTCACCGGCATCGACGAGACCGCCGTCAGCTGGGCGGCCGTGGTCAAGCTGCTCTCCGGCATGATCTGGCTGGCCGTCGTCGGGTACTTCGTCACCTGGGGCGTCGCCTGGCACCGGTTCGCCGCGTTCTTCAACATCTACTTCAAGCGCGAGGACGACGGCAGGAACGCCCTGGGCGCCGTCAAGCCGATGATGTCCGGCGGCCAGGTGCTCGAGCTCGAGGAGGCCGACCCCGAGGTCGACGCGTTCGGCGCCGGCAAGGTCGAGGACTTCTCGTGGAAGGGCTGGCTGGACTTCACCACCTGCACCGAGTGCGGCCGCTGCCAGAGCCAGTGCCCCGCGTGGAACACCGGCAAGCCGCTGAGCCCCAAGCTCATGGTCATGTCGCTGCGCGACCACGGGTACGCCAAGGCCCCGTACCTGCTCGCCGGCGGCAGCAAGGACATGGGCGGCGACGAGATCGGCCTGGTGGACGCGGACGGCAACGCCGACGACGCCGCGCTGGCGAAGATCCCGGAATCCGCCCGCGCCGAGGCCGAGCGTCCCCTCGTCGGCTCCTACGCCGAGGGCGAGCCGCAGCCGGTCTTCGACATGGAAGCGCTGTGGGCGTGCACGAACTGCGGCGCCTGCGTCGAGCAGTGCCCCGTGGACATCGAGCACGTCGACCACATCGTGGACATGCGCCGCTACCAGGTGCTCATCGAGTCGGAGTTCCCGTCCGAGCTGGCCGGGCTGTTCAAGAACCTCGAGAACAAGGGCAACCCCTGGGGCCAGAACGCCAAGGACCGGATGGGCTGGATCTCCGAGCTGGAGTTCGACGTGCCCGTCTACGGCAAGGATGTCGACTCGTTCGACGACTTCGAGTACCTGTTCTGGGTGGGCTGCGCCGGCGCCTACGAGGACCGCGCCAAGAAGACCACCAAGGCGGTGGCCGAGCTGCTCAACATCGCCGCGGTGAAGTTCATGGTGCTCGGCGACGGCGAGACCTGCACCGGCGATCCGGCCCGCCGCGCCGGCAACGAGCTGATCTTCCAGCAGCTGGCCATGCAGAACGTCGACACGCTCAACGAGGTGTTCGACGGCCTGCCGCGGAAGAAGCGCAAGATCGTCTCCACCTGCGCGCACTGCTTCAACACGCTCACCAACGAGTACCCGGAGCTGGGCGGCGAGTACGAGGTGGTGCACCACACGCAGCTGCTCAACCGTCTGGTGCGCGACAAGCGCCTGACCCCCGTGGCCGATCCGTCCCCGGAGAACACCACCTACCACGACCCGTGCTTCCTGGGCCGCCACAACAAGGTCTACGACGCGCCGCGCGAGCTCATCGGCTCCAGCGCCAAGCTCAGCGAGATGCCCCGGCACGCCGAGCGTTCCCTGTGCTGCGGCGCGGGCGGTGCGCGCATGTGGATGGAAGAGAACATCGGCAAGCGCATCAACATCGAGCGTGTCGAGGAGGCGCTGACCACCCAGCCTAAGAAGGTCGTCACGGCCTGCCCGTTCTGCAAGGTGATGATGGCCGACGGCGTCACCGCGCAGGAGGACAAGGCGCAGGGCGTCGAGGTGGTCGACGTGGCGCAGGTGCTGCTCGACGGGGTGCGCCGCAGCGGCGCCACCGTCAACGTCACCTCCCCCGTGCGTGAGAAGCCGGCCGCCGCGGCCGGCGCCGGTACCGCCACGGCGCTCAAGGAGGCCCCCGCCGAGGCCCCGGAGAAGAAGGAGAGCGCTCCGTCCGCCGGCGGCAACGGGTCCTCGGGCAGCGGCGCGTCCGGCGGCGCACCCAAGCCGGCGGTGAAGGGCCTGGGCATGGCCGGCGCCGGCAAGGCGCCCGGCGCCAAGAAGCCCGGCGGCGGGGCGCCCGCTCCCGGCGGGGCCCCCAAGCCCGCGGCGAAGGGCCTCGGCATGGCCGGCGCGGCGAAGGCGCCCGGCGCCAAGAAGCCCGGCGCGCCGAAGCCCGCCGAGGAGTCGGCACCGGAGTCCACCACCGCCGAGGCGCCCGCAGCGCCCAAGCCCGCGGCGAAGGGCCTGGGCATGGCGGGCGGCGCCAAGGCACCCGGCGCCAAGAAGCCCGGCGCACCGAAGCCCGCCGCACCTACGGCACCCGCAGCGGCGGCAGAAGACGAGGGCACTGACGCCCCCGCGACGCCCAAGCCCGCGGCGAAGGGCCTCGGCATGGCGGGCGGCGCCAAGGCACCCGGCGCCAAGAAGCCCGGCGCACCCACGGCACCCGAGGCGGAATCCCCCGAGGCTGCGAAGGCACCCGAAGCCGCGGAGCCGGCGCAGGAGGCCACCGACGCACCGGCCAAGCCTGCGGGACTGAGCGTCAAGCCCAAGGGTCTCGGACTGGCCGGGGGCGCGATGGCCCCGGGCGCGAAGAAGCCGGGTGCTCCGAAAACGGGCGCGCCGAAGCCGGCCCAGGACGCATCGGCGCCGCAGGACTCGCCCGCGCAAGGGGCTGCCTCCGAGGCTCCGGCGGACGATGCCCCGGCGGAGAAGGCGCCAGAGAAGAAGGCGCCGGAGAAGAAAGCGTCGGACGACGACAAGCCGACGTTGAGCGTCAAGCCGAAGGGCCTCGGCATGCAGGGCGGTGCGAAGCCCCCAGGCAAGCGCTGATCCAGCAGCACGACCGGATCCCCGTCGCCGGACCGCACAGGTCCGCGGCGGGGATCCGTCGTTTCGGCGGCCTCAGCCCCGCAGGTCCGCCGCCGTCACCAGCCCCGCACGGAACGCGGTGAGCACCGCCTGCACCCGGTCCCTGCTCCCGGTCTTGGCGAGGATCCGGCCCACGTGCGTCTTCACGGTGGCCTCGGAGACGAACAGCCTTTCCGCCAGCTCGCCGTTGTTGAGCCCCAACGCCATGTGGCGCAGGAACTCGGCCTCCCTCGCGGTCAGACCCTCCACCAGCGCCGGCTCCGGTGCGGAACCCGTGCCGAGCCCCCGTCGTACGTGGTCGAGGAGCCTGCGTGTGGAGCGCGCGGACAGCGTCGCATCACCGTCCGCAACAGTGCGGATCGACGCCAGCAGTTGCTCAGGATCGGTGTCCTTGAGGAGAAACCCCGACGCCCCGGCCGCGATCGCATCGAGCACGTACCGGTCGATGTCGAAGGTCGTCAGGACGATGACGCGGGGCGCCGGATCCGCGGCGAGCGCCCGCCGCGTGGCCTCGATGCCGTCGAGCCCCGGCATTTGCACGTCCATGATCACGATGTCCACGGGATCCGCGGACAACCGGCCCAGCGCTTCCTGCCCGTCGCCCGCCTGCCACCCCACCGCCATGTCCGGCTGGGAGTCGATGACCATCGCGAAGCCCGCGCGCACCAGCTGCTGGTCGTCGACCACCGCCACCCTGATCGTCATCGCCCCTCCGGCCTTCGCGTCTCGGCCCGGATGCCGCCCGCGCCATCCACTGTGTCCTCCACGCCGACTCCTTCCACACCGACAGCGGCGGCGGATCCCGGGCGCGCAACATGCCCTTCCGGGATCGGTATCACCGCTGTCACCCGGAAACCGTCGGGCGTCCTGCGCACCTCGAGCGTGCCGCCATGGATTGCGGCACGCTCCCGCATGCCCAGGATGCCGCGCCCGCCGTGCGGGATCGGCGACGTCCGCGGCGCCCACCCCGCCGGTGCCGTGTCCTCGACGGTCGCAGTGAGGAGCCCGCCCTCCCTCGACACGGAGACCCGGGTCCTGTTGCCGGGTGCTCCGTGCAGTCGCGCATTCGTGAGCGCCTCCTGCACGATCCGATACACCGCCAGTCCCAGCGAGGGCGGCAGGTGCCCGAGATCCCCGACCCCGGTGAGCGCCACGTCGGCCCTGTGAACGCGTTCGGCGTCGACGAGCGCCGGAATGTCGTGCACCCCCAGCGGCGCGCGGCCGTCGTCCGACCCGTCACCGCGCAGCACGCCGAGGAGGCCGCGCATGTCGGACAGTGCGTCGCGGGACGTCGCTGCGACGACCTCCAGAGCTCGCCGGCCCGCCTCCGGATCCGCGACGGCCGCATAACGTCCCCCGTCCGCCTGGGCGATGACCGCGGACAACGAGTGCGCGATGATGTCGTGCATCTCGCGGGCGATCCGGTTGCGTTCCGCCGCCGCCGCGCGTTCCTCCGACACGTCCTTCTCCGCCTGCAACGCCAGGTTGCGTTCGGCGAGGATCCGGATCTCCCGCAGCCTGCCGCGCCGTACGCGCCCCATCGACCAGACCCCGGTGAGGAGGACCGCGACGACCACGACGTTCATCGTGATGAGCCGGATCCGGTCCTCGTCGGCTTGTACGGATGTCACCGTGAAGGTCAGGCCGCCGACCAATGCGACGCCGAGCGCGGCGAGCGCCGTGCGCGGGCTCCCGTACGCGGAGACCGCATACAGTCCCGCGAACGTCGCCAGCAGCATCCCCTGCACGGCGCCGCTGTACTCGTTGGTCGCCGATCCGTCCGCCTCCGCCAGGTACAACGCCAGCACGGCGGCCCCGCAGACGCCGATGACGGCGGCCGTCGCATCTGGCCGGAGACGACGCAGAGCCAACGCGCCCACCGCGCACGACGCCAGCACCATCGCGACGTTTCCCCCGGTGCTCGGCTGTTGCGCCCCGGTGAGGAAAAGCGTGGCGATCAGCAGCACCGCGGCGAGCACTGCGTCGACCGCAAGCATGCGGCGGCGCCCGGTCGCGGTGTCGGGGTCCAGGGGCATCGCTGTCATCGCTTCCTCAGGATAATGCGGAATCCCCAGGCCGAGGCGTTGCCGTCATCGCGCTCCTGGCACCGCATTCCGCCGGGCTGCGGCGTGCTCACCCGTTCCGCAGCGCATCCACGCTCGCCGCGGCCGCGGCGAGTACGGCGGTGAATACGGCGACCACCGCGAACGCGGTCCACGGCCCATGCGCGAGATCCGCAGGAAGCGACCCCGGCTGATAAAGCTCGACCGCATTGCGGAACGGGAGCCACGGAGCGATCCTCTCCCCGATGCCGGGAATCCCCGCCGCCAACGGTTCCAGCGCAGCCGGCCACAGGACGACGAGCGCCACGGCGGGGGCCGTACGCCGCACCAGAGTGCCGACCGCGACGCCGATCACCCCGCACAGCGCCCACAGCGGCACCACGACCCAGACCGGCCGGATATCGGCCGCCGCCCATTCGAACTCGACGTTCGGCGCCGCCGCCCCGACGAGGGACAGCACCGTCGCACCCAGTGCCGCTGCGCCAGCGCATATCCCGGCCAGCACACAGGACTTTGCAAGGAAGAAGCGCACCGTGCCCGCATCGGCGAGAAGCGTCATCGCATACGTCCCGTGGGTGTGTTCGGCTGTCGCCGCGACAGTGCCCAACGCCAGCACGACGAGCAGGCCGGTGCTGGCGCCCTCCAACAACTGTGTCGCCGTCAACGTTCCGTCGGCGGTGAGGGTCCGCACGACACCCACGCCGGCGAGAGCGGCGAACGCCAGCAGCGCGGTCGCCAACGGAGCGCGAGTGGTGATCGTCTTCGTCCATTCGCCGTGCACGTTGGCGATCATCCTGCCGCCTCCGTCCGCGCCCCGGCCGGCGGGGCGCCCACCGCGTTCCCGGCTTCCGGACTGCGGTAGTCGAGAACATCGCCGGTGGCCGCGAGGAATGCGTCCTCCAACGAGCCGCGGACCTCGGTGAGCTCATCGACCCGCAGCCCCGCCGCGAAGCAGACCCGGCCCACCGATGACGCTTCCAGGCCGCCGGCCGGATCCGACAGCGCGAGCGCCCCCGCCGCGGTCGCCTCCACCGCCCATCCCCGAGTGCAGGCTGCGGCATGCAGCACCTCCGGCCGGTCCACGCGGACGCGGATCGAGGTCGCGCTCATGGACCGCACGAACTCGTCGGTGTCGTACTGCCCGATGAGGCTGCCGCGTCCTATGACGACGAGACGATCCGCCGTAAGGGACATTTCGGACAGCAGATGGCTGGACACGAGCACCGTGTTCCCGCACTCGGCGTAGTGGCGGATGAAACGGCGCATCCAGTGCACGCCGTCCGGGTCGAGCCCGTTGAGCGGTTCGTCGAGCACCAGGTGCGCGGGTTCCCCGAGCAGCGCACCCGCCAGACCCAGCCGTTGCCGCATTCCCAGCGAGAAGCCGCCCACCCGCCGGTCCGCGACCTCGTCGAGCCCCACCCGGGTCAGCACCGCGTCCGCCCGATCCGCATCGATCCGGCCCACCTGCGACAGCCAGCGCAGGTGGGCGCGGGCGCTGCGGCCCGGATGCACCCACCCGGCGTCGAGAAGCGCCCCGACCCTGCTCATCGGCCTGTCAAGCGCGCCGTAGGGGCGGCAATCGATGTGGGCGATGCCGCTGTCGGGACGCTCGAGCCCCAGGAGGATCCGCAGCGTCGTGGACTTGCCCGCGCCGTTGGGGCCGACGAATCCGGTGACCAGTCCGTCCCCCGCGGTGAAGCTCAGCGAGTCCACGGCCATGTTCTCCCCGTACCGGCGGGAGAGCCCCTCCACTGCGATCATCGCGCACACCTCCGTCGTTCGGTCCCGGCGGACGTCGCCGGGCGGTATGCACTCCACCTTGTCGCCGGTGCCCCGCGAGCGCGTCGGAGCGCAGGGGGAATTTGACGCGGCGGCCGTCCTACCCCGGTGGGACGGCCGCCGCACGCATCTCGCCCCCGCCGACCAAGTAGAAACTGCACCATCGGGCCCGCGGGCGTGCATTTTCTACTTGATCGGCAGGAGAGTCGAGTCCGCCCCACCCGGGATACCGCGCGGACCCGCGCAGCATCAGCCACGATGGAGCAATGCGTACTCGTTCCCGGTCCCTCGCCTGTGCCCTCGCCGCGGCCGCCGCACTGCTCGCCGCCGGCTGCTCGAGCTCGCCCGACACCGCGCCATCTGCCGCTTCAGACGCCGCCCCCGGCATCAGCACCCAGGCCACCGGCACCGTCTCCGGCACCCCCGACACCGTGACGGTGGTACTGGCCGTGCAGACGCAGGCCGCATCCGCCAACGCCGCGCTCACCGACAACGCGGACAAGGCGAACGCCGTGATCGACCTGCTCAAGGGCAAGGGCATCGCGGAGGAAGACATCAAGACCAGCAACCTGAACCTGCACCCGCAGCACGGCCCCGACCAGCAGATCACCGGATACCAGGTGACCAACGAGGTCACGGCCACGGTGCACGACATCAGCAAGGCGGGCCCGCTCATCGACGCGGCGGCCGGCGCCGCGGGCGACGCGATCCGCGTGCGGCAGACCAGCTTCTCGATCTCCGACGACAGCGATCTGCGCGCCCAGGCCCGCGCCGAAGCCGTCACCCAGGCGCAGGATCAGGCGAAGCAGATCGCCGAGGCGGCCGGCGTGGACCTGGGCGGCGTCCGGTCCATCGCCGAGGTGGCCGCGCAGTCCGGCCCGCCGCAGCCGCTCGGGCTGGCCGACAGGGCCGCGGCCGCCACCCCAGTGGAACCCGGCTCGCAGGATGTGACGGTGAAGGTGGACGTGGTCTACGACATCGGCTGAACCGCGCCCCTCCAGTCCCGGGCGAACCTACTCAGCAGTCCGAGCACATTTCAGGCCCCCTGGCGTACCTGTACTGCTGAGTAGGCGCTGCGGGACCGCCCCCTACTCCGCCAGCACCTTCCGCAGCCGGCGGGTGTCGTCGTCGGTCCACTGCGGCAGCTGGAGGATGGCGGCCCAGGCGTCCGCGTAGTCGGCGACGAACGTGTGACCGAAACCGTCCGGCACGTTGGTTCCCACGGCCATGTCTGCGCTGAGCTGCAGGAACGTGATGATCGGATACCACTGGGTGGACGGCAGGACCGCGTCGCCGCGCGGCTCGTCGAGCCAGTCCGGCTCGGACAGCAGCGTGTCCGGGTTCCACCAGGTGATGGGGTCGGAGGCGTGCTGCAGATACACCACCCGCGTCCCCTCCCATGGGGTGTCGGGGCGCTGCAGGTCCTCCGCGTCGGAGATGAAGCGGACGGTCATGCCCTCGCGATAGATCGGCAGCCATTCCGGCGAACCCTCGTCACGCTGGGCGGTGAACCGGCGCCACAGCTCGTTGTTGCTGGTGGGCCCCACGAACAGCGCGCCGTCGGTCTGCGAGGCCAGGTCGAGGTCGCCGGAGAACGCCGACTCGCCGGAGAACGAGCCGAGGCTCTCGCCGAAGGTCACCAGCCGCGGACGCTGGTCCTCGGGGAGCGACTGCACCTCGGCCGCGACCGCGCGGAACAGCGCCTGGCCGGCCTGCCGGGCGCGGCTCTGGTCGGCGATGAACGACAGCCAGCTCGGCAGGTACGAATACTGCATGCTGGCGATGGCCGTGTCGCCGCCGAACATGTACTCCAGCGACGTCGCAGACGCTTCGTTGATCCAGCCGCTGCCCGTGGTGTTCGCGACCGCGATCACCTTCCGGTCCAACGCCCCGGTGCGCTCGAGCTCGTCCACCACGCGCTGTGCGCGCTCGACGACGCCGCCGTCCGTGGATGCCAGCCCCGCGTAGACGCGGATCGGTTCGATGGCGGGGCGGCCGGTGAACTGCGCGATCTGTTCGACCGTCGGCCCGTCGGAGACGAACCGCCGGCCCAGCCTGCCCAGCGAGTCCCAGGTGACCAGCGACGCGGCGCTGCCGGAGCGCAACGGCGTGTCCGGCGGGGCGCTGTCCGCCTCGGTCTCGTCGTTGATGGCGCTGAAGCTGGAGTTGAGCCCGGACATGAGCCAGTTCGCCAGCACACCGTTGGCCAGGGTCACCACCAGCCAGCCGGCCAGCACGACGCCCGCCACGGCGGCGACGCGGCGGGGCAGGAACCCGCGGCCCAGACGGGTGAGCAGGCGCGCGAGCCACCGGAATCCGCGGCACACCGCGATGATCACCGCCCACACGATCACCGCGATCACGAGCGTCAACGGGTACGCCCACCAGCGCAGCGGGTCCGCGGACATGATGGTGCGCAGCTGCGACTGCCAGTGCGCGAACCACACGAGCATCGCCACGGTCCCCGCCACGGCGACCACCGTGAGCACCCAGCGCGCCACCCGCTGCACCAGCCGCGGCGGCTCCCACTCCAGCAGCCACCGCAGGAACAGGGCGACGAGGATGCCGATGCCGTAGCCGATGACCGCCGAGCCGCCGGACACGGCGCCCTGGAACACCGGCCCACGCGGGAGGAGGGTCGGGGTGAGGGACGCCCAGAAGAACAGCAGCGCGCCGACGAGGCCCAGGTAGGGGGCGCGCGCGAACATCCCGGCCGACCGCGGTGCGGTGTCGTCGGGCGAGTCCGGCGCGTCGTGCGATGCGGTGCTCTGCTCAGTGGTCACATGATGATTCTGGACTGTCCACCGGGGCACGGGCGGTACCGGCACCCGCCGCGCGCCGCCGGCGCCGGAGGAGCCACACCGCCGCGGCCGCGATCACCACCACCGTCAGCACCACCGCCGATCCGGCGCCCAGCCACCGCACCACCTCCTTGTAGGAGCGGCCCACCACGTAGCCGATGGCCACGTTGGCCGCGCCCCAGGTGAGCGCGGCGGCGACGTCGGCGAGCAGGAAGGGGCGCAAGCGCATCCCCGATGCGCCGGCCAGCGTGGGCATCAGTGTGCGCACGAAGGCGATGTAGCGGCCGACGAACACCGCGAGCGGCCCGCGCCGGGCGATCAGCGCCTGGGTCTGCTCCCGCCTGCGACGCCGGCGCGGCGACATCGGCCGGCCCGCCATGCGGTCGCCCAGCAGGTGGCCCACCCCGAAGCCGGTGAGGTCGCCCAGCACCGCCGACCCGATGACCACGGCCGCCATCGGCCACAGTTCCGCGTGCCCGAGGCTGGCGAGCACTCCGCCCACGATCGCCGCGGTCTCCCCGGGCACGACGAAACCGACGAGCAGCGCGACCTCGGCGAACACCAGGGCCCCGACGATGGCGTAGACCACGGCACCGTTCAGCGTCAACAGCTGCTCGAATACCTCGGTCATGGTGGCCGCCCGCCGATCGTCCGCCGCCCCCGGGCGTGGAGGCGCCATCGCTCTCCCGCCGTGGCAGGCCGGGTGCGTGCGCGGCGTAGGAGAATTCCGACCTGTGAGAATACAGCCTCGCACGCGGGATTGGACGCACGGCCGACAACGGGGCGGGCGGTCCCTGTCAGCGGGAGCCGCGTCCCCCGCCGGCGAGGCACCCGCCACACTGCCCGCCCGCGCCGCACCCCGGACGCGCCGCAGTGGCACGATGGTCGCGTGAGCATCTCAGACAATGTGCGCCCCGAGTCCACGCCTGCACCCCTGGACTACCCGGCACACCGCGCCCTGGAGCAGTCGCAGAAGCTCCAGAACGTCCTCTACGAGATCCGCGGACCGGTGCACGCCCACGCCGCGCGCATGGAGGCCGAGGGCCACCGGATCCTCAAGCTCAACATCGGCAACCCGGCCACGTTCGGATTCGACGCGCCGGACGTGATCATGCGCGACATGATCGCCGCGCTCCCCTACGCGCAGGGTTATTCGGAGTCCAAGGGCATCCTGTCGGCCCGCCGGGCCATCGTCACCCGCTACGAGCTGGAGCCCGGCTTCCCCCACCTGGACGTGGAGGACATCTTCCTGGGCAACGGAGTCTCGGAGCTCATCACCATCACGATGCAGGCGCTGCTCAACGACGGCGACGAGGTGCTGATCCCCGCCCCCGACTACCCGCTGTGGACGGCGATGACCTCGCTGGCCGGGGGCACCCCGGTGCACTACCTGTGCGACGAGGACAACGGCTGGCAGCCGGACATCGAGGACCTGGAATCGAAGATCACCCCGCGCACCAAGGCGCTGCTGGTGATCAACCCCAACAACCCCACCGGCGCCGTCTACTCGCGCGAGGTGCTCGAGCAGCTCGTCGAGCTGGCCCGCAAGCACCGGCTGCTGCTGCTGGCGGACGAGATCTACGACCGCATCCTCTACGACGGCGCCCAGCACACGTCGCTGGCGTCGCTGGCCCCGGACATGCTGTGCCTCACGTTCAACGGCCTGTCGAAGACGTACCGCGTGGCCGGGTACCGTGCCGGCTGGCTGGCGGTCACCGGCCCCAAGGGGCACGCGACGGGGTTCCTCGAGGGCATCAACCTGCTGGCATCCACGCGCCTGTGCCCCAACGTGCCCGCGCAGCACGCCATCCAGGTGGCGCTGGGCGGCTATCAGAGCGTCAACGACCTGATCCTGCCCGGCGGGCGGCTGTTGGAACAGCGTGATGCGGCCGTCAGCGGCCTCAACGCCATCCCCGGCGTCTCGTGCGTGGCGCCCAAGGGCGCGCTGTACGTGTTTCCCCGGTTGGACCCGGAGGTGCACGAGATCCACGACGACGAGCAGCTGGTGCACGACCTGCTCACCAGCGAGAAGATCCTGGTCACCCAGGGCACCGGCTTCAACTGGCCGCACCCGGACCACCTGCGGATCGTCACGCTGCCGTGGGCCCGCGACCTGTCCGTGGCCATCGAGCGGCTGGGCAACTTCCTGGCGGGCTACTCGCAGTAGGCGGCGCGCCGCGCCCGCCGCTGCCGTCCGGCAACCGATCAGGCGCCGGGCAGCGGTATCTCGATGGGCGGCAGCCCCGGAATGTTGATCTCCAATGGCGGGGGCGGCGCGGGCGCCTGCTGCACGGGCGGCTGAGGGGCCTGCTGCTGCGGAGGGGGCGCCGCAGGCTGTTCCTCGGTGACCGGAGGTGGGGGCGGCTCCGGGGCCGGGGGAGGCGGCGGAGGTGCGGGCGCCTGCTGCGTCACCGGCGGCGGGGGCGCAGGCGCCTCGGTGGTCACCGGCTCGGGCGGGGGCAGCGGAGGCACCTCGGGCGCTTTCGTCGTCGACGCGGGCGAGGGCGCGGCGGGCGAGGTGGGCAGTGTGGTCGATTCCGGGCCGGACGCGGTGTCGTCCCCGGCCAGCACCCCGCTGGCCGCGACGGCCCCGACCGCGAGACCCGCCAGCAACAGCAGGCCCACGATGCCCGCGGCGGCCGCGGCAGACGACGTCCAGTCCGGGCCCCGCCGCGAACGCTCCGCCACCGGCGCCCAGTCCCCGTCCGAGGCCGCCCCCGACGCGCCGACGACCTCCCGGCTGGGCAGTAGCGAAGCACCGCGCGCCACAACCGATTCCGGCTCCCCGGGCACGATCACCGGCAGGCCCAGCTCGCGTTCGACCACCTCGGCGTCGAACTGCTCGTGGATGCGCTCGCCCACTAGCACCACCAGGTCCGCCATGACGCCGCTGAGCTGTTGCGCGGCGTCGACGACCATCGCGACGCCTTCGAGCACGTCCACGTCCGCTGCCGCGAGCTTGTCGGTGGAAATGCGCTGGATCTCCCCCACCATCGCGCCGTCGGCGTCGACGATGCCGCAGCTGTAGCGCCACGAGTCCACGTTGCACACCGCGACGTGCCGGGCGAAGCCCACCTGCCGGGTCGCCATCAACTCGGCCAGGGCCGCAACGGGTGTGGGCATCAGGCTGCAGTGGGTGAGTCCGGCGGCATCGGTGCCCATCGTGATGCGCTTGGCCTGGTCCGCGTCGTGGTAGGCGAACACGACCGACCGGATGGTGCGGTCGATACGCGGTGCCGTCGCGCCCTGCCCCGTACGGCCGGCGAGCAGCGGCCGCAAGGCGTAGGCCACCTGCTCCTCCGGCGTGCCGTAGGAGGGGACGTCTTTGAGCAACCGCGCCGCGTCGAGCATCTCCACCGAACGCCTGCGTACGCCGCGCCCGCCGTACACCGCCGGGTCGCCGGACATGGGGGCGTCCGCGAGGGCCATGCGGACGTCGTCGCCGTTGATGCAGACGCCGAGGATCGCGCTCATGCGCGCCTCACCCGGTGCGCGCGCCTGGCCGTTGGACTCACGATCCGCGCGATTCACTGTGCCCTCCCTCCGCGCCGGGCCCTCCTCGAACCCGGACCTTCCGTCCAAAGCGGGCGTTCACGCGCGACGGCCGGACCCGGTTGCCGATACGTCCGGGTCACGGAAGTTCCGACGCCGCGAACCATTCCACCGCCACCATACTTGCGCTGCAATGATATGGCGTGTCGATGTTGCGAAAAACCCCGGCTTCACACTGGTCGGCGTGTCGCCCGGGCGCGGCCGCGGCATGGCACTGGACTGTCAGCGGCGGAAGTTCAGGTACGCGCGCGACGGCGTGGGCCCCCGCTGACCCTGGTACTTGGAGCCGACGGACGCACTGCCGTAGGGGCTTTCGGACGGGCTGGTCAGCCGCAGCAGGCACAGCTGGCCGATCTTCATGCCCGGCCACAGCGTGATGGGCAGGTTCGCGACGTTGGAGAGCTCCAGCGTGATGTGCCCGGAGAAGCCCGGGTCGATGAAACCGGCCGTCGAATGCGTCAGCAGTCCCAGCCGGCCCAGGCTCGACTTGCCCTCGAGGCGCCCGGCCAGGTCGTCGGGAAGGGTGCAGCACTCCATGGTGGCGCCCAGCACGAACTCGCCCGGATGCAGGACGAACGGCTCGCCGTCGCCCGGGGCCACCAGCGTGGTCAACTCGTCTTGCTGCTGCGCCGGATCGATATGGGTGTACCGGGTGTTGTTGAAGACCCGGAAGAACTTGTCCAGCCGCACGTCCACACTCGACGGCTGCACCAGCGCATCATCGTAGGGCTCGATGCCGAGGCGGCCGGAGTCGAGTGCGGCGCGTATGTCGCGGTCGGAGAGCAGCACCAGCACAGCCTAACGGGGTCCCGGGGGGCGGCATGGGCGGGCTCCGCGGGGAATCTGCTAGAGTCTGTCCCTGCAGGCAACGCAGCAGTGCGATTCACACGTTTTCGCTGGTCACACAGCCAAGTTCGCCGCAATGCCGATGTAGTTCAATGGTAGAACATCAGCTTCCCAAGCTGAATACGCGGGTTCGATTCCCGTCATCGGCTCTCACTGGTCAGGGCATGTTTTCGCCCGGCCTGATCTCCCCCTCTGCGGTCGGAACCCGACCTTCATGCCCCGGACGTGCCCGAAAAGCATTCACAAGTCAGCAGTACCGCGGCGGCTCCACACCTGGGAAGTCGTCGACCACGTCCACCTCCGTGAGCGCCAGAACCGCGTCGACCGCGTCCGCTGATCCGCCTATCGTGGCGAAGTGCGAGTCGATGTCGCACGTGACGCACCAAGCGCGGTCGGCCGGCCAGACGAACGCCGGCGTCGGCGCCTCCACGGTGCCCAGCAACGCCTTCAACCGGCCGTCCCAGGTCTCCGCATCCGCGACAGCGCCGTGGAAGAGGAAGTAGTCCCGGTTCGGAATCGCCAGCCTCGGCATCTGATCGTCCGCATGGAAGCAGGGCCAACCCTCCCAGACGAGGAAACAGCAGTCGGCCGGCGTGCAGGTGAAGCTGGCCAGCTCCGACAGCACGACACCGATCTGCTCATCGTCGCTCAGAGCACCGGGACTCACCGGAGATTCGCTCTCGCGCTGCCCGTCCCGACTCGGGTCCGGGATGAGCCGCAGGCGCGCGTACCTGTCGAAGCAGAACGGACCTCGGGAGACCAACCGATCCCACTCCTCGGCGCGGTCCGCTATCCACTGCGCCGGCGTCAGATCCGCCACCCGCGCGATGCTCACGTGGACGCTTCTGCACCGGGTCGCCGACCGGCATGCTTACAGAGTTCACCGATGGGAGCGACAGCGACGTCACCGTGCGGGTCCACCCAGAACGGTTCCCCCGCGCGCACGCCGGGAGTCAGCAGGTGACGCCCTCGGCTGGGCCACTGCACGAACTCATACCCCGCCAGGTCGTCCTGCACGACCTCGGCTATCCAGGCGGCGGCTTCCCCGTATGCGGCGTCGACAGTGAGGTTCGAGCCATTGCTGAACCCGCTCACGCCCCGGCCGCCCCGCCAACCGGCCCACACACGGAAATCGCCGTCGACCGCGAGCTCCCAGATCAGCCCATCGACATCCAGTTCGCGCCCGTACCGCAGACAGCGCAGGTCGCGGGCCACTGCGTCGAGAGCGCACCGCCACGTCACAGGCGGATCGACGCCGGGACCGTCCATCGGGCCGAAAGCCGTACCGGACAGCGGAATGCGCCACACGAATCGGTCGTCACCCCACGGACCCGCCTCCGTCATGCGACCGACCTTCCTGCACACACCGTTGGTCATGTCGACGGGACCGCCCGGCGAATCCTGTTCGTGATCGTCGTGTGGGCGCTACCGTTCGCGGGTGCGGTCGCCTGGATCTTCTGCCGGAATCGGGCGACGGCGAACCGGGGCGAGGCGTAGCCCGGAAACCGCGGGGCACCCAGCGAGCCTCCGCGGCGGGCAGGCCGGCCCGCGCGGGCGACCGGCCGCGGGCTCGCCGGCCGATCGCCCCGCAGCATCGACGTCCTAGTCGAACGTCCCCCAGCCGTACAGCACGCTCAGCACGATCGCGAGGACCACCAGCACGCCGATGATCCCGGTCCACACGAACGCCTGCGTCTTCGACGGCGGATCGTAGGGGTTCAGCTCGGCCTTCAGCTCTTCCGCGTTCACACTCATCATCTCCTCACAGCACCGACACGGCGACTGGATAGAACGATACGGAACATCCGCCCGCGAAAGGCACCGACCCCGGGCACGGTCCGGGCGCTCTCCGCAGCGCCGAAGCGCACCGCGGCATGCGAGGGCCGGGCCGGTGGCGGTACCGCGCGACGCACTCCGTTCAACTTATTGCGAATCCGCATACGAATAGGTCGTCCGCCCTCTATTCTCAGCGGCAATGCCCTGGCCGACCGCCGCCCCGGCTGATATTCACCGCTGGACTCCGGCCTTGCCACGGCGCCGCATCCCACAGAAGGCAGGCCCTCGATGGCGCCCGATCTCCCCCACCCCGACCACTCTCAGGCCGATCATTCTCAGGCCGACGAACCCCATTCCGGTTCGGACTTCCCACGTCGCAGCTTCCTCGGCGGCGCGGGGCTCCTGCTCGCCGCCGGCGCCGGGGCCACCCTGGGCTCGTCGCTGGTCCCCGGGACCACGCCGAGCGCCGGCGCCGCAGTCGGCGGCGGCGCGGTGCGTAAGCGCCCCAACATCGTCATCATCATGACCGACCAGGAACGCCAGCCCATCTACTGGCCCGAGGGCTGGGCGGCGAGGAACCTCCCGCAACGCCAGCGGCTCGTCGACACCGGCCTGTCATTCATCCACAACGCGTGCAACTCGACGATGTGTTCACCCAGCCGCAGCACGTTGTTCACCGGCCTCTTCCCCGCCCAGCACGGGGTGTTCCGCACGCTGACCTCGGGCGGCACGCTGTCGCCGGAGGAACCGGTGCTCTCCCCGGACACCCCCAACATGGCCCGCCTGTTGTCCGCCGCCGGATACAACGTGCACTACCGGGGCAAGTGGCACATGAGCAAGGGCGCCGACGGCTACGACCCCTCCACCGAGGACATCGAGGGTTTCGGTTTCCACGGGTGGCAGCCGCCCGAGGCCGGCCAGGACATCGCGCCCGAGCACTTCGGCGGCGGCACCGCCAACATCGACCAGCAGTACGCGGACGAGGCCGTCGAGTTCCTCAACACGGTGCAGAACGACGCCGACCGCCCCTTCGCCCTCATCGCCAGCTTCGCCAACCCGCACGACATCCTCGCCTACCCGCAGACGTGGGACCAGGAGATGCCGGACGGCGGCACCAACTACCGCGATGCCGCGCCCGGCTGCTTCGAGATGGGCATCGAGCTGCCGCCGACCTTCCGCGAGGTCCTCGCGCTCAACCACAAGCCGCGCGCCCAGACGCAGGTCAACCTGGCGTCGCAGATCGGGCTGGGCCCGCTCATCGGCGACGACCGGGCGCTGAACTACGCCAACTTCTACGCGTACGTGCAGAAGGTGGTGGACGCGCACATCGGGGCGGTCATCGACGCGGTCGAGGCCAACGGCCTGCGCGACGACACCATCATCATCCGCCTGGCCGACCACGGCGAGATGGGCATGTCGCACGGCGGCATGCGGCAGAAGGTGTTCAACGCCTACGAGGAGACGATGCTGGTGCCGCTGGTCGTCAGCAACCCGCGGCTGTTCCCGTCCGCGGTGACGACCGGCGCGCTGTCGAGCCTGATCGACGTCATGCCCACGCTCGCGACCATCGCCGACGTCCCCGCCGAGGCGCGCAGCGGTTTCGACTTCCACGGCGTCGACCTCTCGCCGATCATCGACGACGCGGCGGCCAACCCCGCGTCGCCCACCGCGTCGGTGCAGGACGTGCTCCACTACACGTTCGACGACGACAACATCGGCCAGCCCGACGGCCAGACGGCGGTGCAGCAGCCGAACCACCTGCGCACCATCCGCGAGCAGACGCGCAAGTTCTCGATGTACTTCGACCCGGCATGGCAGGAGCCGCCGGTGTTCGAGATGTACGACATGGCGGCCGACCCGCTGGAGCTCAAGAACCTGGCGGACCCGTTCGCCCCCGCCCAGTTCCGGCCGGACATGTTCGTCGAGATGCTCGCCAGGCTGGTCGCCGTCATGGCGGAGAAGGGCACGACGCCCGCCGGGATGCCTGCGGTGCCGCCGCTGCCGGAGATGCCGCCCGGGTCCGTGCTGCCCGACCTTCCGCCGCTCTCGGTGTCGTGATCACGGCCTGACCGCGCCGTATGACGTCCTGACCACGCCGTCGCGCGCGGGCGCCGGTTCTGTCGGCGTCCGCGCGTAGCGTGACGCCCTACACAAACCGAACGCGGAGGACTACAGTTAACGGCGATTAACCCAAACGGGTGATCCGATAGCGAAGAGAGGCGGTTTCCCGTGGCCGACGCCGGCACCCCGCACACCCCTGCCACCCCGCACACCCGCGTCCCGGAGCCCGGCAGTGACCTGGGCGCCTACGTCGACGACCTCATCGCCGGTTACAGCGGCCCGGACGTCTCCGCCGCGCACCTGCTGTGCGACAGGCACGACCCCGCTTCCGTGGCCTTCACCGTCATCGACGCCGAGCTCGGTTCCGTGGACATCACCTTCGGCGAGTTGCGCTCCCGGTCCGAGCAGGGCGCCGCAGCTCTCGCCGAGCTGGGGGTGGGGCCGGGCGACGCGGTCGCCACGCTCATGGGCAAGTCGGCCGACCTCGTGTTCACGCTGATGGCGATCTGGCGGCTCGGCGCCGTCCACGTGCCGTTGTTCACCGCCTTCGCCTGGCCCGCGATCGAGCTGCGCATGAGCGGCAGCGACGCCAAGGTCGTCGTCACCGACCCGGGGCAGCGCGCCAAGATCGAGGACCCGGCCGGTGCACGGATCGTCATCGCCGACGGCGGCACCGGCACCGTCGGCCGCGACGGCGATCTGGCGCTGTCCACCCTCGTCGACGCGCAGCGGCCCGGCCGCCCCGCCGCCGTCACCGGCTCAGACGCGCCGCTGGTCATGATCTTCACCTCCGGCACCACCGGCAAACCCAAGGGCGTGCCCGTCCCGGTGTATTCGCTGGCCTCGTTCCACGAGTACGTCCAGCTGGGACTCGACGTCCGCGAGTCGGACGTGTTCTGGAACGCCGCCGACCCGGGCTGGGCCTACGGCCTCTACTACGGGATCCTCGGGCCGTTGACACTGGGACGCCGCAGCCTGCTGCTGTCGTCGGGGTTCTCCCCCGAGCTCAGCGCCAGGGTCATCGAGCACTTCGGGGTCACCAACTTCGCCGCGGCGCCCACCGTCTACCGGTCCATGCGGGCCAAGGCCGACGCGCTGCCCGCGAGCCTGCCGCTGCGGCGCGCGTCGTCGGCGGGCGAGCCGCTCACCCCCGAGGTCATCGAGTGGTCCCAGGAGATCTTCGGCGTCCCCGTGCGCGACCACTACGGGCAGACCGAGCACGGCATGATGATCATCAACGGCTGGCACGAGTCGATCCAGCGCCCACTGCGCGACGGTTCCATGGGGCACGCGCTCCCCGGGTGGACGGCGACCGTCCTCTCCGAGGATTCCACCGACGCGCTGCCCGCCGGCGAGGTGGGCCGCGTCGCCATCGACGTGCCCGCCAGCCCGCTGATGTGGTTCCGCAGCTACCACGACGCGCCGGAGAAGACCGCCGAGCGCTTCGCCGACGACGGCCGCTGGTACCTCACCGGCGACGCCGGCCGCACCGACGACGAGGGCTACTACTACTTCTCGTCCCGCGACGACGACGTCATCCTCATGGCCGGATACCGCATCGGCCCGTTCGACGTGGAGAGCGTGCTGTCCACACATCCCGCCGTCGCGGAATCGGCGGTGATCGGCGTCCCCGACGAACTGCGCGGCGAGGTGCTCGAGGCCTACGTGGTGCTCCGCGCGGGCATCGCCGGCGGCGAGGAGCTCACCGACGAGCTGCAGAAGCACGTCAAGACGGGATTCGCCGCGCACGCGTACCCGCGCGTCATCCACTTCGTCGACGAGTTGCCGAAGACGCCGAGCGGCAAGATCCAGCGGTTCCTGCTGCGCAAGCAGCGCGCCACCGAGGTGCGCGGCAGCTGACCGCTGCGGACCCGCCGGGCCGGCACCGGCGGGTCCGCCGCACCGGCGGCGCGTCCCGCCGTTCGTGCCTACGCTGGCGACCATGAGCATTCCTGCGATCACCCTCAATTCCGGAACGTCGATCCCGCAGCTGGGCCTGGGCGTCTGGCAGGCGTCCGACGAGGAGGCCGAGCGTGCCGTGGGGGCCGCCCTGGACGCCGGGTACCGGCACATCGACACCGCGGCCGCCTACGCCAACGAGGACGCGGTGGGCCGTGGGCTCGCCGCGTCGTCGGTGCCGCGCGAGGACGTCTTCGTCACCACCAAGCTGTGGAACGCCGACCACGGCCACGACCGGGCCCTCGCCGCCGTCGATGCGAGCCTGCAGCGCCTGGGCGTCGACTACGTGGACCTCTACCTGATCCACTGGCCGCTGCAGGACCGCGACCGGCTGCTGCGCACCTGGGACGCGATGGAGGAGATCGCCGAATCGGGCCGCGCCAAGTCCGTCGGCGTGTGCAACTTCGAGCCGCACCACCTGCAGCTGCTCGTCGACCGCGGCGGCATGCTCCCCGCCGTCGACCAGGTGGAGCTCAACCCGCACCTGACGCAGAAGGACATCCGCGCCGAATGCGCCAAACTGGGGATCGCCGTCGAATCCTGGAGCCCCCTGGGCGGCACGTCCCGCTCCGGGTGGGGACCCGATTCCAAACCGAACACGCTGCTCGGCGACGACACCATCGGCGCCATCGCGCAGGAACACGGCGTCTCGCCCGCGCAGGTGCTCATCCGCTGGCACCTGGACAACGGCCTCATCGTCATCCCCAAGTCCGTGCACCCGGAGCGCATCGCCCAGAACTTCGACGTGTTCGGCTTCACGCTCACCGCCGACGACCTGACGAGGATCGCCACACTCGACGACGGCACCCGGCTGGGCCTGCACCCGGACGAGATGAACCTCGGCGCGCCGTAAGCACGTGCGGGCAGCGAGTCGGACGCGGGTCCGGGCCGCGCGTCGCTTAGGATGCGTCGAGTGACTCAGCTCGACCCGGACGTCGAACGGGCGAAGACGGCCGGCGCGACCACGCCGGTCCCCGCAGCACGCGGCGACGCCGCGCCCGGCGACGCTGCCATGGGCGGCTCCGCCCCCGACGTCGCTGTCGACGAGGGCTCCGAACGCCGGCGCAAGCTGGTCCGCATCCGCCGCAGCTGCTACGCGGCGTGGGCCGTGGTGGTGGTGCTGTGGCTGACGTTCTTCGGGTTCCCCTTCGACCGCAACCGCCTGCTGATCCTCATCTGCCTGGGGCTGCTCACCGTCAGCATCGGCCGCCGGCCCCTGCTGGGCGTCATCCGCGACTGGCTTCCGTTCGCCCTGCTGCTGGCCGCCTACGACCTGAGCCGGTACCTGGCCATCATCATCGGGCTGCCCACCCATTGGCACCTCGCGGTGGACGTGGACAAGTGGATGTTCGGCGGCGTCGTCCCGACGGTGTGGCTGCAGGAACAGCTCAAGACGGCCGAGATCCCCTGGTGGGAGATCATCACCAGCACGGTCTACATGTCGTTCTTCCTCATCCCCTACGTGGTGGCCGCGTTCCTGTGGGTGCGCGACAGGGCGTCGTGGCGCAAGTACGTCATCCGGTTCGTCGCCATCTCCTTCGCCGCGCTGATCGGCTACATTTTCGTGCCCGCCGCACCGCCGTGGGCCGCGGCGCGGTGCACCGCCGAGCAGGTGGTGGACGGCCCGTCCAACCCGGACTGCATGTTCAGCGACCCGGCCGACACCCCCGACGGCGGACTGCTGGGCCCCATGACCACGCACCAGCCCGGGGCCGAGCCGTACGTCGAGCGCATCTCCACCCGCGGCTGGGACGCGACGCACCTGATGGCGGCCCGCAAAGTGGTCGAATCCGGGCAGAAGAACTCCAACATGGTGGCGGCGATCCCCTCGCTGCACGCGGGCCTCACCGCGCTCATCGCCATGTTCATGTGGCCGCGCGTGCGCAAAAGGTGGCGGCCGCTGTGGGCGGGCTACGCGCTGACCATGGCGTTCGCCCTCGTCTACACCGCCGAGCACTACGTGTTCGACATCCTCATCGGCTGGGCGCTGGCAGTGGCGGTGCTGCGGCTCTGCCCGCCGGTGGACCGGTGGTGGGACCGCACCGGGCCCAAGGTGTACGCGCGGCTCGGCGCGTGGCGGGCGCGGCGGGCGCCGACGGACGTGAGTCCGGACGCCGCAGGGACCGGCGCGGGCGTGACCGGCGCTGAAACGCGGTGACGTTCGAAGTTCAGGCGCGACGCCGCGCCGGCCCGCAGACTGGGAGCATCAGCACGGACCCCATCAGCACGGACGCAGCGCCCGCAGACGAGGAGAACCCGGTGGCCGACGAGCAGACCGCGGCGGACATGCCCGCGAACGCGAAGCACGTGCGTGCGGAGGACGCGTTCGACGTCGGGGCGGTCGCGCGGTGGCTGCATGCCACCGCCGGAATCGTCGGCACTCCCGAGGTGCGCCAGTTCGCGGGCGGCGCATCCAACCTCACCTACCTGCTGCGCTATCCGGACCGTGACCCTGGTACTGCGCCGCCCGCCGGCGGGGGCGAAGCCGGCGTCGGGCCATGACATGCACCGCGAGTTCCGGACCCAGCAGCTGCTCGCGCCCGCGTTTCCGCACGTGCCGGAGATGGTGGGGCTGTGCACCGACCCGGCGGTGCTGGGCAGCGACTTCTACGTGATGGAGCGCGTGCACGGCACGATCCTGCGGGGAGACGCCGACGTCGCGCTCACGCCCGCGCAGACCGGCGCCCTGTGCACCCGGATGGTGGACCTGCTGGTGGAGCTGCACTCCGTCGACCCGGTCGCCACCGGTATCGACGAGTTCAGCCGCGGCCCCGGGTACGTGTCCCGCCAGGTGTCGGGCTGGACCCGGCGGTTCGCCAAGGCCCGCACCGACAACGTCCCCGACTTCGCCGCGGTCACCGGCTGGCTCGACGCCCACCAACAGCCGGACGTGCGGCACGCCGTCATCCACGGCGACTTCCGGTTGGACAACCTGCTGCTGGGACCCGAGTCGGATGGCGATCCCACGCCGCTCCGCCCGGTGGCCGTTCTCGATTGGGAGTTGGCCACGGTGGGCGACCCGCTGATGGACCTGGGCGCCACGCTCGCCTACTGGGTGCAGTCCGACGACGAGCCGATGATGCGCCTGACCAAGCGCCAGCCCTCCGACCTGCCCGGGATGCTCACCCGCGAGCAAATCGTGCAGCGCTACCTCGACGCCACCGGGCTGCACACCGGCAATTGGCGGTTCTACGAGGTGTACGGGTTGTTCCGGCTGGCCGTGATCGCGCAGCAGATCTACTACCGCTACCACCACGGGCAGACGACCAACCCGGTGTTCCGGGACTTCTGGCAGATCGTGGCCTACCTGGAGCAGCGGTGCCGTCGGCTGATCGCGGAGTAGGAAGAAATCGACGAGCAGGCGGCGTGAACTGAAGGGACTATCCCTCGCTTGCGTCGAGCATCGCCGAGACATCGATCCCGTTCGGCCACTCCAGGGTGCGCGTCGGCACTGCTTTCAGCCCGCCGGCCAGGACCCGCACATTGCCGTCGTCGTCCGCTTCCACGCGCGCGCGTAAGCCGTGGATCGGCACGCTGAGAACCGGCTCCAGCGACTGACCGTCGAGCCGCGTGAGCAACCAATACTGCTTGCCGCTGCGGTCGAACCGCGTCGGGCCCGGCAGCGGCCACCATCCCCTGAGCCCCGTTCCGCCCGGAGGGTGCGCGGTGATCCAGACGTCGCCGGCGGCCCAGCCGACGTCGATCGGCTTCTCCGGCAGCCGAGCGACCTCACGGAGCGTCAGGTCGGGTTGCACCGAGAACACGGCGGCTCCGGAGACCACGCGGAGCGGATCGCCGATCAGTGTGGAATGGCCTACGCCGCCGACTCCCCGCAGTCGCGGGCCCGTCGTCGCCGCACCCGCCGAGTCGACCCGGACGAGGCGCGGCACTCCGGGATCGGGATCACAGAGAACGACGAACGCGTCGTCATCCACGATCACGTCGATGACCGGTCCTTCCGGGCCGTCGACGGACACCGGTTCCGTATCGGGACGACGCAGGGACCACCGGCCTTCTTTGCCGCACGTCAGCAGCGTCTCGCCGTCCGCCGCAGCCGCGATGACCTCGCTGTCGTCGATTCTCTGAGCCTTCGTGCCCGGCTCGAGCCGGTATACACCGTCACTCCCGGTCACCCAGCAGCCCGTCGGCGTCGCGGAAACCCGTCGCCTCCCCACCGCAGGCCCCGGCAGAACGTACTCGGTTGCCGCCCCTGCCCCGTCGACGGCCGCGACCAGTGGCAGATCCGCATCGCTCACCCACCACCGGTCTCCGGCGGCGGACGCGTCACCAGGAACGAAGCGCGGCCGCGGTGGAATCGGGGGGACATCGTCCAGGTCCAGGTCGACCAGCACTCCCAGGTCGTCATCGACCTCATCGGGCATGAACCGCGCACCCGTGACGAATACCGGCGGTGGACGGCCTGCCGCCTTCTCCGCGGCGATCTCGGCGTCGATGGCCGCGTCGCGCCAGGGCTGTTCGAAGAACCTGGGCGCCGATTCGACATCACGGTATCGCCTGTGGCCTGGCTTCACTATCCACGATCCGCCTCGACCTCGGGATAGCCGCTCGCTGACGACCTGCACGCGGGTGACACGGCCACGCACGCTGCCGCCGACGTCACCGTCCAGATTCGACGAGAATCGCCCGGTGAGCTCCACCTGCCCTGTGCGGGGCCGCCGCCCGCTCCACACCGCGGTCCACCCGTCGCCTTGCAGGACTCCGGACCACTCCCACCGACGCCCTCCCACCGACCCGGTGTACTGCCACACCGGGTCGCCCGACCGCGGCAGGAGCAACGCATTGATCTTGGCCGTGCGCTCATCGCCGGTGTCGGATTCGATAGTGCTGCCGGAATCGACTGTCGCGTCGGATTCGATGAACCTCAACGGCAGCGTCGCCACATCCCCGACGGCCGGAGGCAGCACGTCGCCGTCCTCGATCAGGGTGCGCCCCACCATGACGGCCATGGTGCGACTCGGCCTCACGCTCACTCGAATCCTCACTCCCCGTAGTGGTATCGGCATGCGGCGAACCGGATCTCGTCGCCGATGATTTTGTACACCAACCGATGCTCCAGGGTGATCCGCCGCGACCAGTAGCCCTGGAATCCGTGTCTGAGCTGCTCGGGCTTCCCGATGCCCTCATTGCCGTTGCGCTGGATATCGCGGATCAGCGCGTTGATGCGCTTGAGCGTCTTGCGGTCCTGCGCCTGCCACCACAGGTAGTCGTCCCACGCCGCCTCGTCCCAGACCAGCCTCATTCGGCGAGATCCCGCTCGACCCCTTCCCCCGATTCGAGTCGCTTGATGGAGGCGAGGAGGCGACGCGCATTCTCGGGACTCTTGAGCAGGTACGCCGTCTCCTTGAGGGACTCGTACTCGTCGAGCGCCACCATCACCACCGGGTCGCGTCCCGCACGCGTGACGATGACCTCCTCGCGATCGTCGATGACGCTATCGAGCGTTTCCGCGTACCGCGCCCGTGATTCCGAATAAGAGATCGTCCGCACTGTCCACCGCCTCGCCCGTCGCCGCTCCGCACTGGAGCACCTTCACGTACAGGATATTGTACGCGAGATCGGCGCGGTACACCCTGTGCTTCCCTCGCCCGCCTCGGGCATCGCGGCAGGTCCTCGCGTACCCGCGTTGGGTGGACTCTTGGCTGAAATTTCGAGCGTTTACAGCCAAAAGTCCACCCAACGCCGGGGCGCTCGCAGCTACGAACCGCCAGCATCACCCGCCGGCTGCTCCCCCGCCCCCGGCAGCCTCAGCGGCAGCAGCGCCGCCAGGCCCGCGCCGATCACGATCAACAGGCCGACGATCCCGGCCCGGTCGGCGCCGAACAGCCACGAGAACAGCCCGAACAGCGCCGGCGCCAGGAACGACACGGCGCGGCCCGAGGTGGCGTAGAGCCCGAACATCTGCCCCTCCCCGCCGGGCGGCGACAGGCGCGCCATCGCCGACCGCGCCGACGCCTGCGCCGGGCCGATGAACAGGCACAGCACCAGCCCGCACGCCCAGAAAGCCACCGGCCCCGACGACGCGAGCAGCCCCACGCCCACCACCATCATCGACACCAGCGAGAACACGATCACCGGCTTGGCGCCCACCCGTTCCTCGCACTGCCCACCCACCACCGCGCCCACTGCGGCGACGACGTTGGCGGCCACGCCGAACATGAGCACGTCCGACGACGACACCCCGTACACGCCCACCCCCAGCACCGCCCCAAAGGTGAACACTCCCGCCAGGCCGTCGCGGAACAGCGCCGACGCGGCGAGGAACCCGAGGGTGCGCCGGTCCGTGCGCCACAGCCCGCGCAGGTCGGCGAACAGCGCCCGGTAGGCGTGGGCCACGTCGGTGAGCCGCTCCCGGAGGCCGCGTGCAGGAGGCGTCGACTCCGTCGCGGGCACCTCCGGGACCACGACGAACAGCGGCACCGCGAAGGCGACGAACCACACCGCGGCGAACAGCACCACGAGGCGGATGTTCATGCCGTCGGCGCTCGGCAGGCTCAGCAGCCCGCGGGTGTCCCCGTCGCCCGCGATGAATCCGGCATACACGAGCAGCAACAGCACGACGCCGCCCACGTAGCCCGCCGACCAGCCGATCCCGGATACCCGCCCCTGCGTCTCGAGTGTGGAGACCTGCCGCAGCATCGCGTAGTAGGGCACGTTGGCCAGCTCCGACAGCACCGACGCCGACGCGAGCAGCACCAGCCCCAGGAAGAAGTACGGCTCGGAATCGCGGACGAAGAACATCGCCACCATCAGCGCGATCGTGCACGCAGTGAGAACGGCGAGCGAACGTTTGCGCCGCCCGCGGGCGTCGGCGCGCCCGCCCATGATCGGCGCCGTCACCGCCAGGACGAACCCGGCGACGCCCAGCCCCCACCCCAGCCAGGTACTCGACGAGATGCCGCCCGGCGAGCCTTCCCCCACCTGGTCGGTGAGGTACACCGAGAACACGAAGGTGAACACCACCGCGTTGAAGGCCGCCGCGCCCGCGTCCCACGACGACCACGCCAGTACGGCGCGCCTCCCCGTCGGTGCCGCCTCGCGCGAGGTCCCCGTCATGGGTGCAGCCTAAGGCGCGGCGGCGTGCCGCCGTCGACTGTTCCCCGGACCCCCCTCGCGCCGGGTCCGCTACGCGCGACCGGCCGGGTCCACCGCCTCGGTGTCGCGCACCGGCGGCGGCGGGGTGCCGTCGCCGAACGGCCGGCCGCCCAGCTCCTCGCGGCCGTGCGGGGTGAGCCAGACGGTGGTGTCGGGCCCCAGCGGCACGATCCCGGTGGGGTTCACGTCGCGGTGGACGATGTAGTAGTGCTGCTTGATCTGCCGGAAGTCGGTGGTGTCGCCGAAGCCGGGCGTCTGGAAAAGGTCGCGCGCATACGCCCACAGCACCGGCATCTCGGTGAGCTTCGTGCGGTTGCACTTGAAGTGCCCGTGGTAGACGGCGTCGAACCGGGCGAGCGTGGTGAACAGGCGCACGTCCGCCTCGGTGATGGTGTCGCCCATCAGGAACCGGCGCGTCGACAGCCGCTCGGACAGCGCGTCGAGCCGCGCGAACAACGCCTGGAACGCCTCGTCGTACGCCTCCTGGGATCCCGCGAAGCCGGCCTTGTACACCCCGTTGTTGACGTCCACGTGGATGACCTGCATGAGCTCGTCCATCTCGTCGCGCATGCTCTCGGGGTACAGCTCCGGCGCGCCGTCGCGGTGCAGCGCCGTCCACTCGGTGGAGAAGTCCAGCGTCATCTGCTTGAAGTCGTTGGTGACCACCTTGCCGCTGGACTCCTCGACGATCGCCGGCACCGTGATGCCGCGCGGATAGTCCGGGTAGCGGGCGAAGTACGCGTCCTGCAGCCGCGGGATCTTCAGCACCGGGTCGACGCCGCCCGGATCCAGGTCGAAGGTCCAGCTGCGCTGGTCGTGGGTGGGGCCGCAGAGCCCGAGCGACAGCGCGTCCTCGAGCCCCAGCAGCCGGCGGACGATCAAAGTCCGGTTGGCCCACGGGCAGGCGCGCGCGGCGACGAGGCGGTACCGGCCGGCCTCGACGGGCCACCCGGAAGCGCCGTCCGCGGTGATGCGGTCGGAAATGTAGTTCTCGTCGCGGTTGAACGCCGCGCCGGGCTCCACGTACGAGCCCTGTTCGCCGCCCTGCTCCTGCGCCATCGGCACTCCCTTCCTCGTATGCCGCCCGCGCGGGAACCGCGCCCCGGCCCTGTCCCCCAGGCTATGCGAATCGCGCCGGAGTGTCCGCCGCCTCACCAGCCCACCGCGGCGCAGACAGCAGTAGATTCGGCTGCATGGACGCGCGAGAGTGGGATGAGCGGTACACCGACGCCGGATATGTCTGGGGAGCTGCGGCGAACGAGGTGGTCGTGGAGCTGACCACGTCCCTGCCGGCGGGGCGTGCGGTGGACATCGGCTGCGGGGAGGGCCGCAATGCGGTGTTCCTGGCGACGCGCGGCTGGCTCGTGGAGGGCATCGACTTCTCGCAGGTGGCGCTGGACAAGGCCGCGGAGCTGGCGCGGCCTTCGCCACAGTCCGTGATCGAACGGCTGACGTGGACGTGCGCGGACCTGGCCACCGCAGATTTCGGCTCCGGGCTGGACCTGGCGCTGATCGTCTACATCCACTTGCCGCCGGAGCAGCGCCGGGGGCTTCTGCGGCGGGCCCAGGACGCGCTGGCGCCGGGCGGCGCGCTGCTCATGCTCGGCCACCACAGCCGCAACATCGCCGAAGGGGTGGGCGGCCCGCAGGATCCGTCGATCCTGTTCTCCCCGAAGGATATCGAGGCGGAGCTTGATCCGTCGATGACGGTGGATCTCGCCCGGGATCTGGGCCGCGAGACCGCCGACGGCACCGCCATCGACGCGCTCGTGTTCGCGCGCAAGCGGTAGACCCGCAAGAAGGAAGGCCCGCGAGAAGGAAGGCCCGCCTGACAGATCACCCGCACCGCACCCCCGAGCGGGCCCCGGCCGGATGGCCGGGGCCCGTTCGCGCGTCCGCACCCCGCACAGGCTCATTCTGTGTACAGACCACTTCATACAGTCTCGCTCATTGACATACACCCATCATCTGTCTAACTTGGTGACCACGACCACATCAACGTCAACCGGCCCCGCAGCGTTGACGACCCACACCGATGAAGGGTGATCACGATGAAGACACTCACCTACACGCGTGAGGACGGCACCGTCGCCACGTGGCGCGACCGCAAGCGGCTGCTGTGGATCCTGGCGCTGATCCCGTCGTCGGCCACGTTCATCGCCGTCGGGCTCGTCGCCGCCACCGGCTGGAACGCCTTCTGGTGGGCCGGGCCGATGATCGCGTTCGGGCTGCTGCCGCTGCTCGACGTGCTGGCCGGCGAGGACGGGAAGAACCCGCCCGACGAGGTGATCGACGCGCTGGAGAACGACCGGTTCTACCGCTACACCACCTACGCGTACATCCCGCTGCAGTACAGCTCGTTCTTCCTGGCCTGCTACATCTGGTCGGCCTGGGATCTGAGCGTGCTGTCGAACATCGGCCTCGCCATCACCGTGGGCGTCACCGCCGGGATCGGCATCAACACCGCCCACGAGCTGGGCCATAAGAAGGAGAACCTGGAGCGCCGGCTCTCGCGCCTGGTGCTGGCCCAGTCCGCGTACGGGCACTTCTACATCGAGCACAACCGCGGCCACCACGTCCGCGTCGCCACCCCGGAGGACCCGGCCAGCTCCCGCATCGGGGAGAGTTTCTACCGGTTCTGGCCGCGCTCGGTGGCCGGCGGCGTCCGGTCGGCGTGGCAGATCGAGAGCAAGCGCCTGCAGCGCGTCGGCTCCCCGGTGTGGGGCCCCAAGAACGACGTGCTCACCGCGTGGCTGATGACGGTGGCGCTGTTCGGCGCGTCGCTGGCGATCTTCGGGCTGTCCATCTGGCCCTACCTGCTGATCCAGGCGGTGTTCGGGTTCTCGCTGCTGGAAGCTGTCAACTATCTGGAGCACTATGGACTGCTGCGCCAGCGCACCCCACGCGGGCGGTACGAGCGGTGCAGGCCGTCGCACAGCTGGAACAGCAACCACATCTGCACCAACGTGTTCCTCTACCACCTGCAGCGCCACAGCGACCACCACGCCAACCCCACCCGCCGGTACCAGACCCTGCGCACCATGGACGAGGCCCCGCAGCTGCCCGCCGGCTATTCGACGATGATCCTGCTCGCGGTGGTCCCGCCGCTGTGGTACCGGCTCATGGACCCCAAGGTGGCCCGGCACTACGACGGTGACATGCGCCTGGCCAACATCCAGCCGGGCAAGCGCGCCAGGGTGCTCGCCGCGTACGGCATCACCGATGATGCGCCCGCCGCGGAGGCCTACGGGGAGCGTGCGGCATGAGCGTCTACAGCTGCCCCGGCTGCGACTACCGGTTCGACGAGGCGGCCGGCGACCCCCGCGAGGGCTTCCCCGCCGGCACCGCCTGGGCCGAGGTCCCCGAAGACTGGCCCTGCCCCGATTGCGGCGTCCGCGAGAAGGTCGACTTCCTCCCGGCCTGAGCCCGGCGATCCCGCATCCCCGCATCCCCGACTTCGAAGGAGCATGCCATGAACGCCACCGCGACCACCTACAAGCTGTACCGCTGCCTGCAGTGCGGATTCGAGTACGACGAAGCCGAAGGCTGGCCGGAGGACGGCATCGAGCCCGGCACGCGCTGGGACGACATCCCCGACGACTGGTCCTGCCCCGACTGCGGCGCCGCGAAGGCCGATTTCGAGATGGTGGAGGTCGAGCGGTGAGGCCGGGCCGGGTGGTCATCGTCGGCACCGGGATCGCCGGGGCGGCCGCCGCACAGACACTGCGCAAGGACGGGTTCGACGGCGAGGTCGTCATGATCGGCGCGGACCGACGGCCGCCCTACCGGCGCACGATGCTGACGAAGGACCTGCTCTCCGGCCGCGTGGACGCCGACCGCATCGCGCTCCGCTCCGCCGACGCCTGGCAGACGATGCCGGTGGAGATCCGCACAGGCACACGCGCCGCACACCTCGACCCCGTCGGCCGCAGCATCACCACGGAGGACGTCGGCACCGGCGCCCGGGCGACGCTCGGCTACGACGCGCTCCTGCTGGCCACCGGCGGCCGTGCACGGCGGCTCGGCCCGCCCGGCGGGCCCGCCTGGCCGGGCGTGCTGCACGTGCGGGACGCCGAGGACGCGCTGGCACTGCGCAGCCGCATCGGCGAGGCCGCCGGCGCGCCGGGTCCTCGCGGGCGTCTCGTGATCGTCGGCGCAGGCCTGATCGGGTGCGAGGTCGCCGCCGTGGCCGCGGCGGCGGGAGTCGCGGTGACCCTCCTCGAGGCCGGACCGCGGCCGCTGGCGGGCACCGTCCCGGACGCGGTGTCGACGATGCTCGCGGACCTGCACACCGGGCACGGCGTGACGATCGAGACCGGCGTGCAGGTCGTCGGCGTCGTCGGGGATCCCGACTCCGACACTCCGGGACGGGGCGTGTCCGTCGTCCACGCCGCGGACGGCCGGCGGTGGACCGCGGGCATCGTCGTCGGCGCGGTCGGCATGAGCCCGGCGACGGAGCTTGCGCAGTCCGCCGGGCTCGCCGTCGCCGACGGGATCCTCGTCGACGAGTACTGCGCCACCTCCGCGCCGGGCGTCCACGCGGCCGGCGACGCGGCCCGCTTCCCCGACCCGCTCACTGGCGGCACCCGCCGGATCGAGCACTGGAACCACGGGCAGGCGCACGGCGCCGCCGCCGCACGGGCGATCCTCGGCGCCGGACGGCCCTACCGCGAGGTGCCCTGGTGCTGGACCCACCAGTACGGCGTGAACCTGCAGATCGCGGGAACACCGCACGCCGCCCAGGAGTGGCGCGTGCAGGGGGACCTCGGCGCGCGTGACTTCCTGTCCACCGGGTTCGCGGACGGTCGGGAGGTGGCGGCCGTGGCGGCCGGCCGGCCCACGGAGCTGCGGGCGGCGCGGGCGCGCATCGGCGAGCACCTCACCCGGGCCGGCGCGCCGGCGGCCGCCCGATGAGTCCCGCCCGCCGCCGCGCTGCGCCGCGTCCCGCCGGTCACGCCCCGCGGCACCCGCCCGGGCAGGACGCGGACGGGCTCGGCGACAATGCAGACATGGCAGCCGGCCGGAGCGCACGCATCCCCTACCACCAGGCGACCCGTCGCCTCCTGCGGCAGTCCGTCTTCGACTCGGTCCTCGAGCTCCAGGCGGACAAGGCCTGGTCGGCGATCACCATGACCGACATCGCCCGCACCGCCGGCGTGAGCCGCCAAACCCTCTACAACGAGTTCGGATCGCGGCACGACGTGGCGCAGCAGTACATCCTCAGGCTCGTCGACGGCTACCTGGACCAGGTGGAGACCGACATCGCAGAGCATCCCGGCGACGCACGGGCGGCGCTCGAGACGGCGTTCCGCTCGTTCTTGACGATGGCGGCGGCGGACCCGATGGTGCGCTCTGCCATCGAGGGCACGGCGTCCGACGACGTCCTGCGGCTGATGACCAGCGAGGCGGGCACGCTGCTGGCCTCGGCGAGCGAGCGGCTGGCCCGGATCTTCGCCGACTCGTGGGCGCGGTTGTCGCCCGACGACGCCCACCGGCTGGGCCGGCACCTGGTGCGCCATGCGCTGAGCTACGTCACGATCGCCCCCGGCACCGAGGAGGACCCGGCCGCCGACATGAGCCTGCTGCTCGCCCCGGCCGTGCAGGCCCTCGCCGACGACGCTGCGCGGTAGGCCCCGGCCCGCGCCCCCGCCTTCCCGCGCACGCGCCCCCCGCACTCGCCCCTGACCACTCTCCACCTTCACCGCGCTGCGCTGTCGGACCGGTCGGCTCCGCACTCATCACGCTCCCGTCCGATCGGCGGGCCGGTTCTTCATGCCCGGGACGCCGGTCGCGGCCGGGCGCATTCATCCCACTGTTCCCCAGCACCCCGAGGGAGAGGTGTCCCCATGTCCCAGTTGATCGGCCTGTACGTGTTCATGCTCAGCCCCGCGCTCGTGCCCGTCGCCGTGCATGTGTGCGGCGCGATCTCCGACGCGGTCGCCGGCGCGCGACGACGAAAACGCACCCGTCCTGCGCCGCAGGCCGCCCCCGCCGAGGGGCGCGCGCACGGTCCGCAGCGTGGTGCGATGCCGCCGCCCCGCGCTGCGCTCCCGGCACCTCGGCCGCAGTGCCGGCGGCCCGCCGAGGACCCGGCCGCGTAGCGGCACCCCACCGGCCCCGGAATCGGTCCCACCGCGGGCACCCAGCGGTGTTCCTTCCGTCACCGAACCGCCCGGCCGGTGCCCTAGCAACGCTGCGACACCCTGACCCACCTGCAGTTTCGTAGAGATTCCGGACCTTATACACCAGATCTTCAATCCGAGCAATCCCTCATGTTTGCGCACCGGGCAAAAGGGCGTAACCTGATCAGTAAGTTACTCGTCGGTAGAGTGGCTCTGCGCGCACGCGGCACTGCGCCGCGCACGCCGGGCAGTGCCGTCTACGGCGCCGAACCTCCGGCTCGACGTCGACGCGTAGCACCGACACCCGCGGACCGCAGGCCGCGGCCTGCACAGCAGAAGTCCACAACTCGACAACGACGAACACCACGCAGGACGCCTCGCCACCGGGCACCATCGGATGGACCACCACCCGACGGCCGGGACGCCTGCCAGCCGAGTCAAGGCTTGTCACGAGGAAGCGAAGACATGGGCCATTTCAAGAGCAACACCCGCGATATCGAGTTCAACCTCTTCGAGGACCTCAAAGTCCAAGAGCCGATGTCCCAGGGCGCCTGGGGCGATTTCGACGAGGACACCGCGCGCACGATGATCTCCGAGGTCGCCAAGCTGGCCGAGGGGCCGCTGGGCGAGGCGTACGCGGACGCCGACCGCAACCCGCCCACCTTCGACCCCGAAACCCACGAGGTCACGCTGCCCGAGGGCTTCAAGAAGTCCTTCCGCACCATGTGGGACGCGGAGTACTACCGCATGGGCCTGCCGGAGGAGATCGGCGGCGTCCCCGCCCCGCGCGTGCTCGGGTGGAGCCTCAACGAGATGATGCTCGGCGCACAGCCCGCCGCCTTCATGTACGCCGCGGGCCCGTCGTTCGCCGGCGTGCTGTTCCAGAACGGCACCGACGAGCAGAAGAAGTGGGCGGAGACCTGCGTCGAGCGCGGCTGGGGCGCCACCATGGTGCTCACCGAGCCGGACGCCGGCTCCGACGTGGGCGCCGGCCGCACCAAGGCCGTCCAGCAGGACGACGGCACCTGGCACATCGAGGGCGTCAAGCGGTTCATCACCTCCGCCGACTCCGACGACCTGTTCGAGAACATCTTCCACCTGGTTCTCGCCCGCCCCGAGGGCGCCGGGCCCGGGACCAAGGGCCTGAGCCTGTTCTTCGTGCCCAAGTTCCACTTCGACTTCGACAGCAATGAGATGGGCGAGCGCAACGGCGTCTTCGTCACCGGCGTCGAGCACAAGATGGGCCTGAAGGCGTCCGCCACCTGCGAGGTCACCTTCGGCGGGAACGGCGTCCCGGCCGTGGGCTGGCTCGTCGGCGAGGTCCACAACGGCATCGCGCAGATGTTCGACGTGATCGAGCACGCCCGCATGATGGTGGGCACCAAGGCCATCGGCACCCTCTCCACCGGGTACCTCAACGCGCTCGAGTACGCCAAGGAGCGCGTCCAGGGCGCCGACCTCACGCAGATGACCGACAAGACCGCGCCGCGCGTGACCATCACGCATCACCCGGACGTGCGCCGGGCGCTGATGATGCAGAAGGCCTACGCCGAGGGCATGCGCGCCGTGTACCTGTACACCGCCGCCCACCAGGACCAGGCGATGGCCGAGTTCACCTCCGGCGCCGACCTCGAGACCGCGCACCGCGTGAACGACCTGCTGCTGCCCATCGTCAAGGGTGTCGGCTCCGAGCGTGCCTACCAGTACCTGACCGACAGCCTGCAGACGCTCGGCGGGTCCGGGTTCCTGCAGGATTACCCCATCGAGCAGTACATCCGCGACGCCAAGATCGACTCGCTCTACGAGGGCACCACCGCGATCCAGGCGCAGGACTTCTTCTTCCGCAAGATCGCCCGCGACCGCGGCACGGCCCTCGGGCACGTGGCCGGCCAGATCAAGGCCTTCGTCGACTCCCCGGACGCGGACGGGCGCCTCAAGGGCGAGCGCGTGCACCTGGCCACCGCCATGGAGGACGTGCAGGGCATGGTCACCACCATGACCGGCTGGCTCATGGGCGCCCAGGAGCAGCCCGCCGAGCTCTACAAGGTGGGCCTGGCGTCGGTGCGGTTCCTCATGTCGTTCGGCGACCTGCTCGTGGGCTGGCGGCTGCTGCACCAGGCGGAGATCGCCCTCGCCGCCCTCGACGGCGACGCCGCCGACAAGGACCGCGCGTTCTACGAGGGCAAGGTGGGCGTCGCCCAGTTCTTCGCCCGCAACGTGCTGCCGGAGCTCACGGCCAACCGCAAGATCGTCGAGAACATCGACGGCGAGATCATGGAGCTCGACGAGGCGGCGTTCTGACCCGCTGACCCCCTCCGTACTGCGGCCCGGCGACATCGTCGCCGGGCCGCAGTAAGGTCTGCCATCGGCATGCGAATCCGGCCGGCCGGTTTCCCGGTCGCACGGTCCGCCGGACGCAGTCGACGAAAGGACTTCGCCGTGCCCCAGCAGCAGCCGGACTCCCCCTCAGCGCCGGATGACCCGCAGGTCGGGGCCGACCCTGGCACCACGGACGACCCCGCCCCGCCGTCCCCCGCGGCCGTCACCGCGACGGGGCTGCACGCGGCCGGCCCCGACGGGCCGGTGTTCGGTCCGCTGGACCTGCGCATCACGCGGGGCGGGTTGCACATCCTCCAGGGCCCCTCCGGGTCCGGCCGCACCACACTGCTGCTGGCCCTCGCGGGCCGGTTCACGGTGGACGGCGGCGCGGTCGACGTGCTCGGCCGCACCCGGCCGGCCGCCGTCCGCGGACTCTGCGCCATCGCTGGCTTCCGGGGGATCGACGAGCTCGACGGTTCCGTGCGGGTGCGCACCGTCGTGCACGAACAGCTCGCCTGGAACACCCCGTGGTACCGGCGCACGCCCCGGATGGACGACGAGGCTTACGCGGGCACGCTGCGCCCCGTCTTCGGCGACCTGCCGCTGCCGCCGTCCGCCACCCGCGTCGAGGACCTGGGCGAGCTGGACCGGATGCTGCTGCGGATCGCGCTGGCCATGGCGCCGGCGGGACACGACGAGCACTCCGCGCCGCAGGTGCTGTTCGTCGACGACATCGAACAGGTGCGGGCCCGGGACGAGCAGGAGCTTCTCGTCCGCCGGCTCGCCGATCTCGGCCGCCGCGCCACCGTGGTCGCCTCGGCCATCAACCCCCTTCCCGATACCGCGCCGCCGCACAGCCTCTACCCGCTGCAGTCGACGGAGCCGGACTCCCCCGACCCCCTGAAAGGCGCCTGACCCATGCTCGCCGGATTCTCGATCGGCTCCGAGCTCAAGCGATTCGGCAAGGGCCGCATGCCCAAGATCGCGCTGCTGGCCATCGTCTTCATGCCGCTGCTCTACGGCGCGCTGTACCTGTGGGCCTTCTGGAACCCGTTCAACGAGGTGGATCGGCTGCCGGTGGCCCTGGTCGACAGCGACCGCGGGGCCGTCGTCGAAGGGCAGCCGCTCCACGCGGGCAAGCAGGTGGCCGACGAGCTGCTGAGCCGCAACGACCTGGACTGGCACCTGGTCTCGCCGCAGGAGGCCCGGCAGGGCGTGGAGGACGGCGACTACTACTTCTCCGTGACGCTGCCGGAGAACTTCAGCGCCGCCGTGGGATCGCCGATGTCCGACGACCCGCGGCAGGCGACGATCGACGTGCTCTACAACGACACCAACAACTACCTGAGCACGGTGATCGGGCAGAACGCCATGAACCAGCTGCAGCTGGCGGTGAGTCAGACCATCAGCAGCCAGGCCGTGGACAAGGTGCTGATCGGGCTGCAATCGGCCGGCGACGGCCTGCAGCAGGCCGCCGACGGCGCGGGGCGGCTCGCCGACGGCGCCGCGACCCTCGACGACGGCGCAGGCGAGCTCGACGCGGGCGCGCACACGCTGTCCGAGGGCATCGACGCGGCGCAAGCGGGATCCGGCGAACTCGCCGACGGCGCGTCGCGGCTCTCGGACGGCATCGACACGGCCACCGGCGGCGTGCTGGCGCTCACCGACGGGCTGGGGCGCCTCAGCGCGGGCACCGACCAGCTGGGGGCCGGCGCCGCGCAGATCAGCGGCGGCGTCGCTCAGGTGGTGGGGCTGCTCGACCCCGTCGGGCAGGTCCAGTCCGACGCCGCCCGGCAGGTGGCGCAGGTGGCCGACCTGCTGCGCGGCAACCCCGACCCGCTCTCGCAGCAGGCCGTCGCCGCGTTGGACGGGCTGCAGCACACCCTTGCCACCCAGGGGCTGGCCCCCGCCGCCCTGGACCGGCTGCATCAGCTTCGGGACGGCGCGGCACGGCTGTCCACCGAGCTCAACGACCCGTCGTCGCAGTACCGCAGCGGGATCACCGCGCTGGTCGACGGCGGCGGTGCGCTGCGCTCCGGCCTGCAGCAGCTCTCCGCCGGCGGGCATGAGCTCGACAGCGGCGCGGCCGCACTGCACAGCGGGCTCGGCGAGCTCTCCGCCGGCGGGCACCGGCTCACCGACGGGACCACCACGCTCGCCGAGGGCACCGAGCAGCTGCGCAGCGGGTCGGCCGAACTCGCGCAGCGGCTGGGCGAGGGCGCCGAGCAGGTGCCGGACTGGAACGAGCAGCAGCGCAAGGACGTCTCGTCCACCATCGGGGCTCCCGTCGGCGTGGACGAGGACAGCGTCACCCATGCGCCCACGTTCGGCATCGGGTTCGCGCCGTTCTTCCTGTCGTTGGCGCTGTATGTGGGCGGCATCATCGTCTGGATGCTGCTGCGGCCCATCCAGCAGCGCCCACTCGCGGGCAGGCTCGGCGCGCTGCGGGTGGTGTTCGCATCGTTCTGGCCGGCGCTGTGGATCGTCGTCGCGCAGGCGGTGGTGATGTACCTGGTGGTGCGCTTCGCCCTGGACCTGAACCCCGCCTACCCCGCGGCGACCTTCGGGATGCTGTTGCTGATCGGGGCGACGTTCCTGGCCCTGATCCAGATGTTCAACGTGGTGCTGGGCACCTCGGTGGGCAGGGTGGTCACGCTCGCGTTCCTCATGCTCCAGCTCGTGTCCTCGGGCGGGGTCTACCCGGTGGAGACCACCTCGAGGCCGTTCCAATGGCTGCATCCCTTCGATCCGATGACCTACACCGTCGACGGCCTGCGCCAGGTGACTCTGGGCCACGTCGACAGCCGGCTGTGGATCTCGCTGGCGGTCCTCGCCGGGGTGTTCGTCGGCTCGCTGGCCCTGAGCGCCCTGGCGGCGCGGCGCGACCGGCGCTGGACCGTCGAGCGCCTGCACCCGCCGATCGAGGTGTGAGGGGCCCGCCGCGGGTAGGGTCGGCGCCGAGTGCACCGCAGCCGAGCAGAAGGGTGTGATCGACATGGCGCGCGTCGTCGTCTTCGGTGGCCACGGCAAGGTGGCGATGCTGCTGCATCCGCTGCTGGTCGAGCGCGGCGACGAGGTCACCGCCGTCGTGCGCAACCCCAACCACGCGGAGGAGGTGATGGCGGCGGGCGCCCAGCCCCTGGTGGCCGACGTGGAGCAGCTCGATGCCGACGCGATCGCGGAGGAGATCGGCGCGTTCGACGCCGTGGTGTGGTCCGCGGGCGCGGGCGGCGGCAACCCGGAACGCACCTACGCCGTGGACCGGGATGCGGCCGTCCGCTCGATGGACGCGGCGGTCCGTGCCGGGCTGCGCCGCTATGTGATGGTCTCCTACTTCGGTGCGGGCCCGGGGCACGGCGTCCCGTCGGACAACGGCTTCTTCCCCTACGCCGAGGCCAAGGCCGCCGCCGACGCCCACCTGCGGAGCACCGACCTGGACTGGACGATCCTGGGACCCAGCCGTCTCACCCTCGAGCCCGGCTCGGGCCGGATCGAGGCGGACGAGGGGCCGCAGTCGCGGATGCCCAAGGGCGAGGTCCCCCGCGCCGACGTGGCCGCGGTGATCACCGAGGCGCTGCACCGCGACGACACCATCCGGCGCACCGTCGAGTTCAACACGGGCCCCACCCCGATCGCCGAGGCGCTGAACCGGAGCTGACCGCCGGGCACCGCGCAGCCCGTGCTTCCTACGCCGTGTCGCATTCGCTCCGCCGCCGCGGGACCGCCGCGGCAGCGGCGAGGGCCACGGCTGCGATCCCCGTCGCGATGACGAACAGCAGCGTGTTCGCCGAGGCCGCGGCGTCGGCGACGGCGTGCACTGCAGCGTCCGGCAGCGTGCCGAGCGTCGCGGGGTCGACCGACGACGGATCGAGCATCTCCGTGCCGGGCGCGCCAGAGTCGACGATCCCGTCGGCCAGACGTCCGGTGAAGATCGATCCGAGCGTGCCCACGCCCACCGCGCCGACGAGCATGCGCAGGAACGACACCGCTCCGGTGGCCGCGCCCACCTCGCGCGGCGGTGCCGCGTTCTGCACCAGCACCACCGGCGTCTGGAAGAGCATGCCGATGCCGGCGCCCAGCACGATCATGTAGAGCATCGTCTGCCACATCGCGGTGCCCGGCCCCATCGTCGCGATCAGCGCGCAGCCGGCGGTGAGGATCCCGGTTCCGGTGAGCATCGCAGGACGGAAGCGGGACGGCGCATCGGTCCAGCGACCCACGAGCAGGGAGACGACGATCGCCGGCAGCAGCATCGGCAGCAGGAGCAGTCCGCTGTTCGCCGCCGAGCGGCCCTGCACGAGCTGCAGGAACACCGGCAGGAAGTTGATCGCCGCCATCATCACCGCGCCCATGCTCAGTGCCAGGACCGCGGCGCTCATGAGAACGGATCGATCCCGGAACAGCGCGCGTGGCAGAAACGGCTGTGCGGCACGATGTTCGACGGCCCAGGTGGCGGCGATGCCGACGGCCCCGATCCCACCGGCGATCAGCACGTGCGGCGAAGTCCACCCGTACCGCCCCACCCAGCTGCCGGCGAGCACCCACCCGGTGCCGGTGACGGTGATGGCGGCCAGCCCCAGGCTGTCGATCCTGCCGCCGGTGCGCTCTCGCGGTGTCCGCAGGAGCAGCGCCACGCCCACCATCGCAAGCGCGACGACGGGGATGTTGAGCGCGAAGATCCAGCGCCAGCCCAGGTGGTCGGTGATGATGCCGCCGATCCACGGCCCGATGATCATCGACAGCGGGGCGACCGCGCCGAACATGCTCTGATACCGAGCCCGCTTCTCGGGAGGCGCGATGTCCGCGACGGTGGCCATGAGGCTGGTGAGGGTGATCCCCGCACCGAGGCCCTGCACCGCGCGCGCCAGCAGCAACCCCGTCATCCCGCCAGCGAGCGCCGCCCACAGCGAGCCTGCCACGAACACCGCTTGGGCGGCGAGCAGGACGGCCCTGCGCCCGTACTGGTCGCCGAACCGCCCGCCCACCGCGGTGCCGACCGCCATCGTCAGCAGGTAGAGGGTGGCGATCCAGGCGAGCCGGCCGAACCCGCCGAGGTCGCCCGCGATGGTCGGCAGTGCGGTGGCGGTCACCAGCGCGTCGAGTTGCACCGGGACGAGCGCGCACAACAACGCCGCCATGACGGGGACGACCCGCACCGGCGGCGCGGCGGGGCGCCGTTCTGTGAGTTCCTGTGCCTGTCCCATCACATACTCCCTTACTTGCCGACCGGCTAGTGATTACCTGCCGACAGGTAAGCACACCGCTAGCCGGTCGTCAAGTAAGATCGAGGGCCACGCAGGCACGCACGGAGTGCAACGGGACGGGAACGGAGGCCGAGGTGCCAGGCAGACGCACGGGAACGCGGCAACGGATCGTCGACACATCCATGCGGATGTTCGTCGAGCAGGGCTACGACGGGACGTCGCTACGGGAGATCGCCGAGGCCCTCGAGGTCACCAAGGCCGCGCTCTACTACCATTTCCGCACCAAGGAGGAGATCGTCGAGGAGGCCTTCGGTGCGCACGAGCACCGCCTCGACGAGCTGATGCGCTGGCTGGAGACGACCGGCCCGTCCGCCGACCGCGATGCGGAACTCCTCGACCGGATCGACGCGCTCTTCTCCGGCGAATCGGGACTGGTCATGCGGTTCGGTCAGGTGAACCGTGCGGTGATGTTCCGGGAGAGCTTCGGCGCCCGGCACCTGGAGCTGATGTCCCGACTGATCGGCACGCTCACCCGCGACGCCCCGGGAGTGGAGGGGCGGCTGCGTTCGATCCTCGCCTTCGGCGCGGTGGTGCTCGCCGCGACGGGGCCGTCGGACGACGAGGCCTTCGAGCTCGGCGGCACCGCCGACGAGCGGCGGGCCGCAGGGCGCCGGGTGGCCGGCGAACTGCTCGCCGGCCTCCGCTGACCGCTTCTGCCGGCTCCGCCGACTATGTGCAGGTGACGATGGGCGACGGGTCGTACACCGTCGTCTCCGTGCTGCGCGAGATCTCCGCGCCCGTTGCCGCGCTGCGGATGATGCGGGTGTCGGAGGTGGTGAAGCCGGGAGCACCGGACGACGGGGAGCAGTCCTCCCCGCTGAGCGTGATGCGCTCGGGGTCGGTGTAGTTCCAGCGCCCGCCGTTGACCGATTCGACCTCCACCGTCTTGGTGCCCCAGATGCGCACGGTCACCGAGTCCGAGTCGCCGGATGCCTGGATGAGCACGCCGGTGGACGACGGGTTGGTGAACTTGAGGTCGATGGCCCCCTCGTACACCGTGGCCTCGCGGCCCGCGGGGTAGCGCGAGATGTAGTAGCTGTGCTCCTGGTGGCCGGCGTCCTGCATGCCCGCGAAGTAGGCCGCGTTGAACAGCGTGGTGGCGAACTGGCTGATGCCGCCGCCCACGGCCTGATCGGCGTGCCCGTTGAGGATGATGCCCGACTCGACGTACCCCTGGGCGGTGCCGCGCGTGCCGGTGTAGCCGTTGAGGGAGAAGGTCTCGCCCGGCAGCACCACGGCGCCGTCGACCTCCTGGGCCACGCGCCGGATGTTCACCCCCGAGGCATAGCTGAAGCCGCTGGTCGTGAACTCGGCGATCACCTCGTCGATGCCCAGCCCCTCGGCCTCCTCGGTGGTCAGGTCCGGATGATCGTCCACGTAGACGGCGGCCAGTGCACGATCGTCGTCGAACAGCCCGCGCCAGTCGTGCAGCGTGGCGCCCCAGTCGATGTCGCGTCCGTCCTGCGAGGGCACCACCTCCGGCCCGGACGAGCCCAGGCGCACGGTGGCGTCTTGTGCGGGGGTGACCGTGCCGGCGAGCTGCTCGCCGAACACCCGCTGCGCCGCCTCCGCGTCGAACCGGGGCACCAGTGCGCCCTCGTCGTCCAGCTCGATGCGGACGATCTCGCCGATCCGCTCGGGCGGCAACACCGCCTCGGCACCCTCCCCGGTCACCGTGACGGGTCCGGCCACGGCCGAGCGGGCGAAGCCGTCGAGCACGGCCTGCACGTCGGACCGGCCGGTTTGCGGCTGCTCCACCTGCACAGGGAGCACCACCGCGCCGCCGTCCGCCCACTGCTCGACGAGCGTGTCGGCCGCCGCCGGGGCGTCGAGCCGCTGCCCCGTCTGCGGCCACGTCGGCACCGCCTCGCCACCCTCGAAGGCCACGGTGCCCTCGACGACGGGGCGGTCGACCTGCTCTGCGATCCCGGCGACCGCCGCCGCGAGCGCGTCCTGGTCCACCTGGCCGACGACGGGCACGTCGCGGGTGGTGAACAGCGACGTCAAGCGGGTCCACGGATTCAGCGATCCGGTGCCCGCGGCGGCGACGCTGGCCTCCGCGTCGATGCCGAGCCCCGCGTCGGCGGGGACGAGCTCGATGGTGGCGTCGCCCGCCTGCACGGTCACCGGGTGGGAGCCGCCCGCCTCAGCGCGGGCGCGCACGCGCTCGGCGGCCTCGTCCGGCGCGAGCCCGCCCACCTCCACCCCGGCGATCCGCACGCCGCGCGGCACCTCGCCGGAGGTCATCGCCACGTCGATCCCGAAGGCGACCGCGGCGAGGGCGACAAGGCCGCCGACCGCGGCGAGGGCGATGCGCAGGCGACTCCGTCCGCTGCCGGCAGGCCCGCCGCCGGAGGTATCGGAGTCGCCCGCGAGGGGCCCGGTAGCCGGATCCTGCTCGCCGGTCATCGTGCTCCTTCAGTCGGTCGTCGGCACGGATGGGGGTTTCCGGCCGGGGACGCCCCTCATCATGATCGAAGGTGAATACGGATGCTTCAACCGGCCCCGCGTGCGGAGCCCGTCACGATCGGGACGCCGGGCCTGGCCGCGGCCGTCCGCGGCGCCTGCGCCCAGGGTAACGGGGAGGCACGGCCCGGGTGCGCGAGTAGGCCGCGTGAGCCCGTCGGTCGGGGTTGACGGGATCACGCGGCCGTCCTGTGTGTCGGCCATGGGGCGTACCGCGTTACACGCCCGCGCGATGCGGGTGCGCCGATCGGGCCAAGTCCGCATAGGAGGTCGATCGTCCCAGTATCATGTGCGCATGGGGATCGAGGAGGACAGCCGCGCAGCCATCCTCGACGCGATCCTGAGCGGCATGACGGACGTTCTCTCAGGCGGAACGGAAGCGGGCCGCGGCCCCTCCGCATTCCTCGTCACCGGCAGCGGCGGTTCCGGCAAGACGCACCTGCTCCACGTTCTGGCAGGGCTCGCCGAGCAGCCGGAGGTGGACCTGCGCTTCGCATCCGGCGAACCGGCCTCCACCGGCCGCCCGGGGTCGGTGCTCGCGCAGTTGTTCCCCGAGCTGGAGGCGCCCGACGACCGCGCCTACGGCGGCCAGGCCGCGCACTCGGGCGCACCGCCAGGACCGATCCGGCACGCCCTCGCACTGGTCGCCGCGCTCGCACGCGAGCGTCCGCTGGCCGTGCTGCTGGACGACGCGCACCTGGCCGACAGCCTCTCGCTGTCCGTGCTCAACAGGCTCGCGGGCGCCTACGCCGACGTGCGCCCGGCCATGGTGATCGCCCGGCGCGGCATCCCCACGCGCGGAGCATTGACCATGCTGGCCGGGGCGCCGAGCGTCCGCGAGATCACCCTGGCGCCGCTCACGGACGACGAGGTCCTCGGGCTCGCGCGGGGCCGCCTCGGCGCGCCGCCCGGCCCCACGCTCGCCGCCGCGCTGCTGCAGACCGGCGGCAACCCCGCGCACGCACACCGGATCCTCGACTGGGCGCGGTTCCGTGAGCGCCTGCACCCCGTGCCCGGCAGCGACGCCGTCGACGCGCGGCTGGACCACGGCGAGATGGTCGAGATCCTCTCACGCAGCGTCGAAACCCAGCTCAGCCTGTTGGACCCGGACGCATTGCAGACCGTCCGCCTGGTCGCGGTGTGGAACAAGGCGGTCACCGCCGCGGAGATCGGCCGGGCCCGCCGCCAGCACCCCAGCGAGTTCGTCGGCGGCATCGACGCGGCCGTGGGCGCCGGGATCCTCGTGTGGGAGGGCGAACACATCCGATTCGGATCGCGGATCGCCGCGGAGGCCGTGCGGGCGGGGCTGGAACCGCCCATCCGCGCGCTCATGCTCGCCGCGGTGGGCGCGGCCGGCGACAGCCGCCCCGCCGCGGACGAGGCTTCCCCGATCCTGCAGGTCCAGACGAGTCTGCAGATCGGCGCCCAGCTGCCGCGGCCCCCGCGCCCGCAGCCCGGCACCGTCACCACGCCGACCGACCTTCCCACGGTGCTGGCCAGAGTCACCATGCTCTCGGACTCCGGGCGGCTGTACGAGGCCTACGAGCTGGCCGAACGGGCCCTTCCGGCGCATACCGAACCGACGGAACGGTTGACGCTGCTGTTCTCGATGCTGTCCTTCGCGACGCTCGGCGCCCGCGTCGAAAGGGCCCGCACCGTGCTGCGCGCGATGCACGAGGAGCCGCTGCCCCGGGAGTCGGCGATCTGGCTGGCCGAGATCGAGACGTGGCTGGGCGCCATGACCGGCTCCCCGCCACGGGGCGGCACGCTCACGGCGCTCGCGGAGATCGACGACGCCCCGCCGGGGCTCACCGGCTACCGCACCGCCCGCGCCATCGGGCTCACCCTGGCCGGCGACTGCGTGGGCGCGTTGGAGCTGCTCGACGCGGTACTCGACTCGAACGCCTCCAATCAGAGCTGGCTGGGCGCGGACAGCCCCGAATCCGCCGCATGGCCGCTGTGGGTGACGCGCTTCGCCTACGGGCCGTCCTACACGCTCACCCGCGCGCCGGTGGACAGTGTCCGCGACAACCGCCTGGTCAATCGGTGGCTGGGCCCGTTCCGCCAGAGCGTCATCGCCGAGGCGCACATGGCGTGCGGCGAGCTCGACATCGCCTCGATGCTCCTCGACGACGCCCTGGCCGAAGCCCAACGCATCGAGTCCGGGTGGATGTCGACGGCCGTGGCCGACAGGGCCCTGATCGACGTGCACCGCGGCGCCGCCCCCGCGGCCCTCGCCCTCCTCGCCCGGTGGCGCGAGGGCGGATTTCCCGACCGGTTCGGGCTGCGCGACGTCGACGTCGCCGACGCCGAGGCGCGCCTGGCCCTGGGCGAGCGTGCCGTCGCCGCCGACCTGGCCCGGCGGACCTGGGCCGCGGCGCAGGCCGACGGCCACGGTGCATGGATGGTGCGCCAGGCCCCGCTGCTGATCCGGCAGGCCCGGCTCGCCGGAGACGACGACCTGGTCGACGTCATCGCGGCCGGCACCGCCGCGCTCATGCCCGGATTCGACGCGCCCGCCCTGCGCGGGCCCGGCACGCTCGTCGCCGCCGTTGCGGCACGCGATCCGGTCGGCGCCGAGCGGGCGGCCGCCGAGTTCCAGTCGACGGGCGACCAGCTGGGCGAGCTCGCAGCGCTCGAGGAGGCCGCGTGCCTCGCCGCCACGCACGACGACGCCGCCACCCTCGCCCGCACCGAGCGGGCCGCGGCGCTGGCCGTCCGGATCGGGTCCGTCGCCACCGGGCACAGGCTCCACATGCGTCTGCGGAAGCACGGCGTGGAGTTCGAAGGGGCCGGCGGCTCCTGGGCGGGGCGGCCGGGAACGGACGATCCTGGGCGTGCCGCGGGAGCGCCCGCAGCACCGGGGACCGGCAGCCTCACCCGCGCCGAGAACCGCGTCTCCCGGCTGGTGGCGCAGGGCATGACCAGCCCCCAGATCGCCGAACGGCTCGGCATCTCACCGCGCACCGTCCAGACGCACATCTCGCATGTGCTCACCAAGCTGGGGCTCAGTACCCGCGCCGAGATCGCCGCGCTCATCTCCAGCGAGCGGCGCTGAAGCCGGTGGCCGGCCCGCGCCGCCGCCTCACCGCCGGAGGAGCCGCCGGAAGCCAGCCCGCCCGAGCCCGTGCCGCCGGCCTTCCCTGCCCGGCACCGCGGCCGAGAGCGACGCCACCGCGGAGGCTTCCGCCGGATCGACGATCTTGCTGCGCACGCGGCCTTCGCCGGCCCCACGGGTCCGCTCGGCGGCGTCGATGGCCTGCCAGCCGTCGCGGTCGATGACGTCGGGTCGGCGGCTGCGCACCACGGCGTCGAACCGCGCCGCGTCCATCCGCGGCCGGGGCAACCGCCCGGCGTTGTAGTCGTCCACGAGGCGCCCCACGGTTTCACGGGCGCACGACTTGTTGGTGCCGATGAACCCGCTGGGCCCGCGCTTCGCCCACCCCGTCACGTAGGTGCCGGGAACCGCGTCCGGCCGCGCGCCGGGGCCGGCGCCCGCGGTGCCGCCGGCGGGCACGTCGCCCGGCGGGGAGGTGAGCACCCGCCCCTCGTCGTTGGGGATCGTCCCGGTGGCGTCGTCGAACGGCACGCCGGGCACCGGAGTGCCGCGGTAGCCGATGGACGTCAGCACCAGCCCCGCCGCCAACGTGGTCGACTCGCCTGTCGGCTCCACGCGGTCGGTGTCGTCCCGGAATCTGTTGCGCGCGAACTCGATTCCACAGACGCGCCCGCCGTCGCCCGCGAGGATGCGGTCCGGCGAGAGCAGATACCGCATCGAGATGCGCCGGCGCGCACCGGCCGCCGCCAACCCCAGATTGTCCAGCAGTGCCAGTTTGTGCCGTACCGCGTGCGACAGCGTGTCGTCGTCCAACCCGGACCTGGTGGCGGCGTCGAGCGCACGGTCGTCGTGGCCGTCGGGCTCGGCCGGGCCCACGGCCACGTCGACGCCCGGCGTGCGGATGAGGCCGGCGAACTCCGGCACGGTGAACGCCGACTGTCCCGCACCGCGTCGGCCCACGATCACGACCTCTTCGATCCCGCTGCCGCGCAAGGCCTCCAGCGCTGCATCCGAGATGTCGGTGGCCGCGAGCGCGTCGGGGTCCGCGGTGAGGATGCGTGCCACGTCGAGGGCCACGTTGCCGTTGCCGATGATGACCGCGCGTCGCCCGCTGAGGTCGTAGGCGTCGTCGGCGTGATCGGGGTCGCCGTTGTACCAGGCGACGAAGTCGGTGGCGGATGCGACGCCGGGCAGGTCCTCTCCCGGCACGCCCAACCGTCGATCCGACGACGCCCCCACCGCGTAGATCACCGCGTGGTGCGACTGCAGCAGCTCGTCGTGGGTCACGTCCTCGCCGACCGACACCCCCAGGTAGTAGCGGAACCCGTCCTGCGCGGAGATCGCGTCGAACAGGCCCGTCACCCGCTTGGTGTTCTGGTGGTCGGGGGCGACGCCGCGGCGCACCAGGCCGTGCGGCACCGGCAGCCGGTCGAACACGTCCACCTGGACGCCCGGCTGGGTGAGCAGCTCGTCGGCCGCGTACATCGCCGACGGGCCGGAGCCGACGATCGCCACCCGCAGCGGGCCGTCGCCCCGCTGCACTGCCGACGCGGCGGGCATCACCGGCGCCAGCACCGGCCGCTCCCGCTGCTCCCGGTAGAAGTCGGCGTTGATCTGCGTGAACATCCGCTCGTCGTCGCCCAGCTTCGACTCCGGAACGATCGCGTCCACGGGGCAGGCGCTGACGCAGGCCCCGCAGTCGACGCACGCCTGCGGGTCGATGTGCAGCATCTCCGCTGTGAGGAAGTCCGGCTCGTCGGGAGTCGGGTGGATGCAGTTGACCGGGCAGGCGTACACGCACGACGCGTCGCTGCAACAGGGCTGCGTGATCACATGAGGCACGGCGATCGTTCCGTTCCGGCCAGGGTCGCTACGCTGCTCCGGCCATGGGATGAGGGTGGGCGGGCCCGCTCAGCGGTGCGGCTCGCTGCGGAAACGGGAAGCGCGGCCATCGATCCGGCAGGCCTTCCACAGCAGCTTCGACGCCGGGTTCATCAGACCCGCGTTGCGGGCGAGCATGCGCACATCGCCGAAGTAGCCGGACAACTCGGCGCGCGCCGCATCGCTGTCCCAGAACAGCTCCTTGCGCACCGACTTCGGCACGTCGAAGGTATCCCAGAACTCCTTGGGCGGCACCACGATCGCATCGCACAGGATCCGCATGATCACCGGCATGGCCAGCGACGCGGCGAACCTGCGGGCGCGGGACAGGCGCGGCGCGCGGCGCTCGATGAACTCGTGCGCGAAGGAGATGTGCCGGGCCTCCTCGGCCACGTGGATCGACATCACGGACTTCATCACCGGGTGGATGTCGCCGTCCTCGCGCAGGATCCGCTTCTGCAGGTGGTCGATGGGCTCCTCGCCGGCGAGCACGCCCATGAAGAAGATCAGCGGCAGCGCCGAGCCCGCCAGCGGCAGCAGCTGGCCGACGCCGCGGAGCAGTCGGTTCATGCCCGGGACGTCCATCCCGATGCGGTTGACCATCTCCTGGAACATCAGCGTGTGATTGCACTCCTCGATGCATTCGTGGGTGCAGTACCGCGCCTCCGCCGAGCCGTTGGGCTGCACGAAAACGTACTGGACCATGCCGCGGATGAGGATGTTCTCGAACTGCAGGCCCACCTTGGCCACGTTCGCCTGCCGCCACATGCCGATGGCGATCTGCTTCTCCTTCGGCTGCGCCAGGTACCACGGGTGGCTGCCGATCGGGTCCGTCTCGCGCTGCAGGATCCAGCGCTCGTCGCCCGGGACGACGGCGAACTCCGGCGAATCCCAGTCGATGTCCCGATACGGCTGGAAGTTCTTGTTGACCGATCCCTCCGAGAGCAGACGCAGGCGCTCATCGTAGGCGGCGTCCTGGGCGGCCACCGCATCGCCGGCGGCGTGCTCGAGAAGTGCGTGCTCGGCCGCGGCGTCGGTGCGCGAATCTGCCGTGATGGTCATGGTGGTGCCTCCCGCTCCGTCATGGGTGACGATGGTGTTGCAGTGTCGTTACTGTAACCAGGAGTTCTACCAATGCGCAATGGCACGGTGGGGGCGGCCGACGCCGCCGGTGCCAGGTTTCGTCGTCGTGCCGGCCCCCACCGACTGTCGGAGCGCCCCCGCCCGCCGCGCGCCGATCGGCACGACACGCCGGGTCGGCGCGCGGCGGGCGGGGGATCGGCGCGCCGCGGGCGGAGAGCCCTCGCAGACGGGCGGGGTCAGCCCTCCAGGATCATCGTCACGCCCTGGCCGCCGGCCGCGCAGATGGAGATGAGGCCGCGGGCGGGCCGCTCGTCCTGCCGGGACTTCTCGGCGAGCATCTTCGCCAGCGTCGCGACGATGCGCGCACCGGTGGCCGCGAACGGGTGCCCCGCCGCCAGCGACGAGCCGTTGACGTTGAGCTTCGACCGGTCGAGTGCGCCGAACGCTCCCGCCAGCCCCAGCCGCTGCGTGCAGTACTCCTCGGACTCCCAGGCGGCGAGGGTGCACAGCACCTGCGACGCGAACGCCTCGTGGATCTCGAAGAAGTCGAAGTCGTCGAGGGTGAGCCCGTTGCGCTCGAGCAGCCGCGGCACCGCGTAGGTGGGCGCCATGAGCAGTCCGTCGGGCGTGCGGCCGTCGTGGCCGTGCACGAAATCGACCGCGGCGGTCTCGGAGTCGACGATGTAGGCCAGCGGCTCGAGCCCCCGCTCCGCGGCCCAGTCCTCGCTGGCCAGCAGGGCGGTGGACGCGCCGTCGGTCAGGGGCGTCGAGTTGCCGGCGGTCATCGTCGCTTCGTCGGCGTGCGGGCCCTTGGCACCGAAGACCGGCGTGAGCTTGGCCAGCTTCTCCACGCTCGAGTCGGGCCGCAGGTTGTCGTCGCGGGTCAATCCCAGGAACGGGGTGACCAGGTCGTCGAAGAATCCGCGGTCGTAGGCCGCCGCCATGCGCTGGTGGCTCTGCGCTGCCAGCTCGTCCTGCGCCTCGCGGGTGATGCCGAACTCGCGGGCGGTGATGGCCTGGTGGTCGCCCATCGACAGGCCGGTGCGCGGCTCGCCGTTGCGCGGGATCTCCAGGCTCAGCATCCCGGGACGCGCGCTGCCCAGCAGCTTGATGCGGTCGGTCATGGACTTGGCCCTGTTGAGCTCCAGCAGGAACTCGCGCAGGTCGTCGCCCACGCCGATGGGCGCGTCGGAGGTGGTGTCCGTGCCGCCGCCGACGCCGGCCTCGATGCGGCCGGCCGCAATGGCGTCGCCCACCGCGATGAGCGCCTGGAGGCCGGTGCCGCACGCCTGCTGCAGGTCGAACGCCGGGGTGTAGGGGCTCAGGTGGCTGCCCAGCACGGATTCGCGGATCAGGTTGAAGTCGCGGCTGTGCTTGAGCACCGCGCCGCCCGCGACCATGCCCAGGCGCTCGCCCTGCAGGTTGTAGCGGCTGACCAGCCCCTCGAGCGCCGCGGTGAACATGTCCTGGTTGGACGCGTGCGCATACTTGCGGTCCGAGCGGGCGAACGGGATGCGGTTGCCGCCCAGGACCGCCACCCGGCGCGGCGCGCCTCCGCCGGAACGGCCCGGTCCGGACTTCGCCGCGGACTCGGCCTTCGCGGAGGTTCCGGATGCCTGATGCTTCGGGGCCGCCCCGGCGGCAGGCTTCGCGCCGGCCGGCGCGGCAGCGGCTTTGGCGGCGGCCTTGGCGGCGGGCTTGGCCTTGGCTGGCGCAGGCTTGGCCGCTGCGGGCCTGGCGGGACCGGGCTTCCTGCCCGTGGACGGGCCGCCCTTGCCGGGGGCAGACTGGGCGGGGGTGGAGTCGGGATTCGTAGGCACGCGGTTCTCCCAGCGGTCGGAAAGATGTTGTCGTTCTCTATGACGTATTCTTACCCAAGAGTAAGATGCTGTCGACACCGAGGCTCTGCCCGCCGGGTCCGGGAACGGGGCCGAGCGGCGCGCCTCACCGCCGGGGCGGGCATGCCCTGCACGGCGTACATGAACACAGGACCACCGGGCCCGCGGCGCACCGTCCGGGCGGCCGGCCGACATAGAAGGTGACTCGTGGCAAACACTGACCTGTACTCCACTCTGGTGAACTCCGGTCCCGGATCATTCCTGGCGGACAAGGTGGGGCTCCCGCAGCCGGAGGCCCTCCGCCGCTACCAGAAGGGTAAGCCCGCGCTGCCCGGGCCGGTGAAGATCGGCGGGGCCGGGCGCCTCGCGGACCCGCTGCGCGCGCTGCTCGGCGACTACGACCTGGCGCAGGACGCGCAGAAGTACGGCGCCCTCGTCTTCGACGCCACGGGTATCACTTCCGTCACCGAGCTGTCCCAGCTGTTCGAGTTCTTCCAGCCGGAGATGCGTCGCCTGCTGCCGTGCGCCCGCGTCGTCGTCGTCGGCACCACGCCGGAGCTCACCTCGGGTGACGAGCACATCGCGCAGCGCGCCCTCGAGGGCTTCACCCGGTCGGTGGCCAAGGAGCTGCGCCGCGGCGCCACCTGCCAGCTCGTCTACACCTCCCCCCAGGCCAAGGCCGCGCACTCCGGGCTCGAGTCCACCCTGCGCTTCCTGCTGTCCGGCAAGTCCGCGTACGTCGACGGCCAGGTCATCCGCGTCAACGACACCGACGCCGCCGCCCCGGCCGACTGGGACGCTCCCCTGGCGGGCACCGTCGCCGTGGTCACCGGCGCGGCGCGCGGCATCGGGGCCACCATCGCCGAGGTGCTCGCGCGCGACGGCGCACACGTGATCTGCGCGGACATCCCCGCCGCGGGCGAGGGCCTGTCCACGACCGCCAACAAGGTCGGCGGCACGGCCCTCGCGGTCGACGTCACCGCGGACGACGCCGCCGACACGATCGCCGAGGCCGTCACGAAGCAGGGCGGAAAGCTCGACATCCTCGTCAACAATGCCGGGATCACCCGCGACAAGCTGCTGGCCAACATGGACGCCGCCCGCTGGAACGCGGTGCTGAACGTCAACCTGCTCGCCCCGCAGAAGCTCACCGAGAAGCTCGTGGACCTCGGCGTGCTGGGCACCGGCGGCCGCGTCGTGGACGTCTCGTCCATCGCGGGCATCGCGGGCAACCGCGGCCAGACCAACTACGGCACCTCCAAGGCCGGCGTCATCGGCCTGGTCGACACGCACTCCGACGCATACGCCGGGCAGGGCATCACCATCAACGCCGTGGCCCCCGGCTTCATCGAAACCGACATGACCGCGGCCATCCCGTTCGCCACCCGCGAGGTGGGCCGCCGGATGAACGCCATGCAGCAGGGCGGGCAGACCGTCGACGTCGCCGAGGCCGTCGCCTACTTCGCCAGCCCCGCCTCCGCCGCGGTGACCGGCAACGTGGTGCGCGTGTGCGGCCAGAGCCTGCTGGGGGCGTGAGCCGTGGCCACCACTGAGCGTCTGGGCGGGCAGCCCGGCATGCTGGCCTCGTACGGCAAGGCGGCGCTGGGCATGCTGCCGTTGCCCGGCGGCGGGCACGGCGCGCTGCCCCAGCGCACCTACGAGCTGGCCGGCTACCGCGTGGACCCCGACCACCTGGCCGCCTACGCGCGGGTGTGCGGACTGCGGCTGACCGACACCCTGCCGCTCACCTACGGGTTCGTGCTCACGTTCCCCTCGGTGATGAAGCTGATGACGGCGCGGGACTTCCCGCTGCCGGCGGTCGGCATGGTGCATGTGGGCAACAGAATCGAGCAGCTGCGCCCGGTGTCGGTGTCCGAGCCGCTGGACCTGCGCGTCCACGCCGAGGGACTGGGCCCGCACCGCAAGGGCACCCAGGTGCAGCTGGTCAGCGAGATTAGCGCGGGCGGCGCCCCGGCGTGGCGGCAGACCAGCACGTTCCTCAAGGTCGGCGGCGGCTCCGGCGCAGGGTCCGGCGGCGACTCGTCCCGGCGCCCCGCGCAGCATGACGCCGAGCCGGAGGCCCCGGGCACGCCCACCACCACGCTGCACGCGGACCAGAAGACCATCAGCCGCTACGCCGCCGTGTCCGGCGACCGCAACCCCATCCACGTCTCGTCGCTGGGAGCCAAGGCCTTCGGGTTCCCGCGCACCATCGCGCACGGCATGTGGAGCGCGGCCGCGGCCCTCGGCGCGCTGGAGGGCCGCATTCCGGAGCACGCGGTGTACGACGTGCGCTTCGGCAAGCCGATGGTGTTGCCGGCCCGGGCCGCGGAGTACGTGCAGCGGACCGGTGAGGGCTGGGAGCTGGCGCTGCGTCACCCGAAGAAGCAGTACCCGTTCCTCACCGCCCCCCTCGGCGAAGGCTGACGAGGCACGGCCGGCCCGCTACGCAGAGCGCCCCGCCGCCGTGCACTGCACGGGGGCGGGGCGCTCTGCGTAGCGGCGTCCTACTCCTTCTTCCTGCCCGCCAGGCCGCGCCATGCCAGCCCGGTGACGATCGCGATCGCATTCTCCACGTCGATGTCCGACTCGACCAGGCGGTTGGCCACCGCCTCGCCCGCGCCGACGAGGGCCACGGCCATGAGCTCGAACTCGGCGTCGTCGTGCTCCTCGGTGGTACCGGCCTTGAGCAGGCCCGCCGTCAGCTCCACCAGCTTGGCGCGGTTCGCGTTGATCTCGTCGGCGAAGGTCCCCGACGACGCCGCCTCGCGCACCATCACCCGCCAGGCGTTGCGGTGCTCGCCGACGAACTCCAGCACCGCGCGCAGCGTGAACTCGAGCGTCTCGCGCGGGCCCTCCGCGGGCTCGGCCCGCTCGGCGATGGCGGCGATGAACCGCTTGCTCTCGCGGTCCAGGCACGCTTCGAACAGCTCCTCCTTGGAGCCGTAGTACAGGTACAGCATCGGCTTGGAGATCTGCGCGTCCTTGGCGATCGCGTCCATGGACGTGCCGTAGTAGCCGTGCTCCGCCAGCACCGCGATGGCCGAGTCCAGCATCTGCTGCTCACGCACGGCCCGCGGCAGTCGTTTCGCTCGCGTGCCCATCCCGCTCCTCACCACATCCGTCACAAAGGCCCCGATTCAACTTACTTCACGGTAGGAATCGGCACGGCGCTTTCCCGGCCATCGGGAACCCGCGGCCGCCGTCACCCGCACGCGAGAATCCCCTTCATCTTCGCAATGCGCACCACCGAGTCGTCCACGCGGTCGATCGGCAGCGCGCCCGAATCCACCTCCTGCTCCAGCCTGTCGAGCACCGCGGGCACCTGGTCCGTGGTGAGCCACAGGGCGACGTCGGCGCCGGCCCCCAGCGCGGCGGCCACGGCGTCCGGCACCGAGTACGTGTCGCTGATGGCGCCCATACCGGACAGGTCGTCGGTGAAGATCACCCCGTCGAACGGCGGCGCACCGTATCCGGTGCCGTCGCGCAGCAGCGCCATCGCCGCGGGGCTGAGGCTGGCGGGGACGCCGTCGGTGAGCCCGGGCACGTCCAGGTGTCCCACCATGACGCCCACGTCGGGCTGCTCGGCGATGAGCTGCCGGAACGGCTCCAGGTCACTGTTCTGAAGCTGCGCCAGCGGGGGCACCGACACGGCGCCGTTGTGCGAGTCGCCGCTGGACGACCCGTGCCCGGGGAAGTGCTTGATCACCGGGTGCACCCCGGCGTCGCGCAGCCCGCGCGCCACCGCGCCCGCGTAGACGGCGACGGTCTGCGGGTCGTCGCTGTAGGAGCGGTCGCCGATGACGGCGTCGTCAGGCTGGGCGCTGACGTCCGCGTCGGGCGCGAAGTCGACGGTGATGCCGAGCGCGCGCAGCTTCCTGCCCCGCTCGAGCGCCATCCGGTACGCTTCGTCGACGCTCATCGTGCGCGCCACCTCGCGCGCCGAGGGCGCGGGCCCGATGAGGTCGGCGACCCGCGAGACGCGTCCGCCCTCCTCGTCGATCGTGATCATCGGCGGCGGCGCGGCGATGTCCGCGTCGTGCACGGCGGCGACGCCCCCGCCGGTGAGCATCGACGGGTCGGTCCAGCTGCCCACGAACACGCCGCCCACCTGCTCGGAGGTGACGACGTCGAGCGCGTCCTGCGTGCCGGTGACGCCCACCACCAGCATCTGCGCCAGCTTCTGCCGGGTGCTCAGCGAGGCGAGAAGGTCGGAACCGTCGCACGCGTACGGGGCGCCGGCGGCCGGCGTCGCGGCGCCCCCGGCGGCGGTGGTGGCGCTCTGCGGCTGCGCGGACGGGCCGGTCTGCGACGTGCCGGTCGCCGCAGAGACGGCGGCCCCGTCGCCCGCACCACCGGAGCCGCAGGCCGCCGCGGTCACCGCGAACACCGCGACGAGCGCGGCGATGCCAGATCGCCGCACTCCCCCGCGCCTGTCACCGAACACCATTACCGTGTCTCCTTCACGTACCGCCACGTACCGTCGTGCCCCACGGCTCCGAGCACCGTACCGCGAACCGGAGAAACCCCCCGTCGTCCGCGGCGCCGGTAGTAGGTTCGTCGATGAACACACCGCAACCATTTCGACCGAAAGCGCAGGTGACAGCAAATGTCCACCGAACCGGCCGATCTCATCGTAATCGCGTACGACGGCACCGAGAACGCCCGGCGCGCCATCCGGTACGCGGGCCGGTTCCTCGCCGCCGAACGCGCGATCCTGGTGACGGTGTGGGAGCCGATGGTGCGGCAGGCGGCGCGGATGTCGGGGCTGTCCGGGATGATGCAGCCGGACTGGCTGCCCGACGACGACACCGAGGACATCGCGCACGTCGAGGCGCGGGAGGTGGCCGAGGAGGGGCTGCAATTGGCCGCCGAGGCCGGCCTCACAGCGGAGGCCCGGTGCATCGAATCCGGCACCACCGTGTGGACCACCATCGTGGAGATCGCCGACGAGCTCGACGCGGACGTCATCGTCACCGGCACCCGCGGCACCACTGGCCTGCGCTCGCTCATCCACTCCAGCACGGCCGACCAGGTGCTGCGCCACAGCCACCGGCCGGTGATGATCGTCCCCCCGGGCAAGTGAGCGGGCTTGCGCAGCGCCGGCGATAGCCCCGGCGGCGGGGTGGACTCCGGCCGCTCCGGCATCGCGGCGGGCTTCCTGCTCTCCGGCCCGGGCGGGACGGTGTCGGCCGCCGGCCGCGCCCGCGCGTTCGACGACGCCCGCGCCGCTGCGGCGGCGCTCCGTTCGGGCGCCGCCGCCATGGTGGTGGGCGCGCTGCCGTTCGACCCCGAGACCCCCGCCGCGCTCACCGTCCCCGAGTCCATCACCCGGTCGTCCGGCACGTGGGTGCCGCATCCCGACGCGCCGCGGCTGATCCCCGACGCCCTCGGCGTGCGCGTGACCGGGTACGTGCCCAGCGCCGAGGAGCACCTGGCACGCATCGGACGCCTGCTGCACCGCGTCGATAACGGCGAGCTGGACAAGGTCGTCGCCGCCCGCGCAGTGCTGCTGGAGGCCGACGGCCCCATCTCGCGCACCGCGCTGCTCGCCCGCCTGGTGGCCGGCGACCCCGCGGGCAACGGGTTCACCGTCGACCTGACCCCCGCCGGAGGACGCTACGCCGGGCGGGCGCTGGTCGGCGCCAGCCCGGAGACCCTCGTGCGGCGGCGCGGGCGGCGTGTCGAGTGCCGCCCGCTGGCGGGCACGGCCGCGCGGACGCGCGGAACAGCGCTGGCAGACGGTGCGCCGCAAGCCTGCGGCCCCGACGGCGACCCGGCCGCACGCGCGCTGCTGGACTCCGGGAAGAACCTGCGCGAGCACGCCTTCGTCGTCGACTGGATCCGCGGCGCCCTGGCGCCGCTGTGCAGCGAGCTCACCGTGCCGCCCACGCCGACGCTGCACTCGACGCCGCACCTGTGGCACCTGGGCACCGAGATCTCCGGCACCCTCGCCGACCCGTCCACCAGCGCCCTGGACCTGGCGCTGGCTCTGCATCCCACCCCCGCGGTGTGCGGGACGCCCACCGACCGCGCGCTGGCCGCGATCCGCGAGACCGAGGAACCCCGCGGCTTCTACGCGGGGGCGGCGGGCTGGTGCGACTCCGACGGCGACGGTGAATGGGTGGTGGCGATCCGCTGCGCCGAACTCGCGCCGGACCGGCGCAGCGCGCTGGCGCACGCGGGCGGCGGGATCGTGACCGGGTCGCGGGCCGACGACGAACTGGCCGAGACCGACGCCAAGCTGCGCACGCTCCGCCGGGCGTTGGGAGCGTGACGCCCGTCCGGGTGATAACTTTGGGACCAACGATCCCGAGGAGCCTTCATGAAGTTCACTGTGCCCGCAGTCGTCAGCGCGGTCATCGGCGTGGCGGTCGCTCTCGCGGTGGTCATCCCCGTGACCTCGGCCATCGAGGGCACTTCGCGTCCCGACACCGCCGCATCGGCCAACCCGTCGGACGCCCAGGTCCAGTACGGCACCCGCTGACCCGGGCGTCCTGAGCATCACCTTCCCGCGCGGGCGCCGCCCGCGCCCCGGTCCCCCGTCCCCTGCCGAGGATCCACCGTGCACGGAGGACGGCGTCGTCGTCGCCCCGGTCCCCCGCCGGTGGCTGCTGATCGTATCGGCGGTTCTCCTGGTGGCGGCGCTGTGCCAGTCTCCGGGCCGCATCGTCGCGGACACCAAGCTGGACCTCACCGCGAATCCGCTCGGTTTCCTGGCGCGCGCGGCACACCAGTGGTCGTCGATCGCCCCGCTCGGCCAGGTGCAGAACCAGGCCTACGGCTATTTCTTCCCGCACGGCGCGTTCTTCGCGCTCGGCGACCTGGCGCACATCCCCCCGTGGGTGACGCAGCGCCTGTGGTGGGGGCTGCTGCTCGCCGTGGGCTTCTGGGGCGTGGTCCGGGTCGCCGAGGCGCTGGGCATCGGCAGCCGGACGTCCCGCATGGTCGCGGCCGCGGCGTTCGTGTTCGCACCCCGCGTGCTCACCACCATCGGCCCGATCTCCTCGGAAACGCTGCCGGTGATGCTGGCGCCCTGGGTGCTGCTGCCGGTGATCCGGGCGCTCGACGGCGGGGATCCGGGCGGGACGGGCGACAGGGGCGGCCTCGGCGCTGCCGGGGCGCGGCCCGCGTCGATGCGCATGCTCGCCGCCCGGTCGGCGGCGGCGGTGGCGCTGATGGGCGCCGTCAACGCCGTGGCCACGGGCTTCGCCTGCCTCATCGCCGGGCTGTGGTGGGCCGCGCACCGGCCCGACGCCCGTTGGCGCCGCTTCACCGCCTGGTGGGTGCCCATGCTGGCGCTCGCCTGCCTGTGGTGGCTCGTGCCGCTGTGGCTGCTGGGACAGGTGAGCCCGCCGTTCCTCGACTTCATCGAATCCTCCTCCACCACCACCCGGTTCGCGTCACTGCCCGAGGTGCTCCGCGGCACCAGCTCGTGGACCCCCTTCATCTCCCCGTCCACCGCCACCGGGGTGCCGCTGGTCAGCGAGCCGATACTCGTGCTGGCCACCGGCCTGCTCGCCGCCGCCGGACTCGCGGGGCTGGCGATGCGGCGCATGCCCGCGCGCGGGCGCCTGCTGCTGATCCTGCTGGTGGGCCTGGCGGGGATGACCATCGGCTACGACGGGGCGCTGGGCTCCGCGGTGGCGGACCAGGTGCGCGCGTTCCTCGACGGCGCCGGCGCGCCGCTGCGCAACGTGCACAAGCTCGAACCGCTGCTGCGCCTGCCGCTGGTGCTGGGGCTGGCGCATCTGCTGGGTCGGGTGCCACTGCCCGGGGCGGTGCCGTGGCGCCGGGCCCGCAGCGCGCTGGCGCACCCCGAACACGAGCCGATGACGGCGGTGACCGCACTGGTGGCGGCCGCACTGATGCTGGCCTCCAGCCCGGCCTGGCTGGGCGACCTGGCACCGCCGGGCGGCTACTCCGCGATCCCCGACCACTGGCAGCAGGCGGCCGACTGGCTCACCGACCACGCGGATTCCACCGACGCCACCGCCGCGGGCATGCACCGCGCACTGGTGGTGCCGGGCGCGCCGTTCGCCATCCAGGAGTGGGGCATGACGCGCGACGAGCCGCTGCAGCCGCTGGCGGAGACGCCGTGGGCGGTGCGCGACGCCATCCCGCTCACCCCGCCGGGCGCGATCCGCGCGCTCGACGCGATCCAGCGTCAACTCGCCGACGGACGGCCGTCCGACACACTCGCCCCCACGCTACGGCGCATGGGCATCGGATACCTCGTGGTGCGCAACGACCTGGACCCCGAGCTGGCGCGGGCGCCGCGGCCGCTCGTCGTGCACGCCGCGATCGACGGCTCGCCCGGGTTGACCCGGGTCGCGGCCTTCGGCGAGCCGCCGCTGCCGTCGACGCGGCAGGTCCCGGCCCGGACGGACCCCGGTGGCCTGGACGCGGGACGCGGGGACGGCGCGGTACCGGCGGACGACGAGGTCACCGAGTTCCAGGATGCGGGCCTGCGCCAGGACTATCCCGCCATCGAGATCTACCGGGTCGGCGCCGACCCGGTCACCGTCGCGCCGTACACCGTGGGGCTCGACGAGGTCCCGGTGGTGGCCGGGGGGCCGGAGGTGCTGGCGCGCCCACGCGCCTTTCCGGCGGGCACCGTCCCCACGGGCCCGGCTCCCACTGATGCTGCGGACACACGCCCCGTCCCCGTCGTGCTCTACGCCGACGCGCGTGCCGCCGGTCTCGACCCGTCCGCCGTGGCCGTCACCGACACGCCCACCGCGCGCGAGCAGGACTACGGGCGGGTCACCGGCGGCACGTCGGGCATCCGCGCCGCCACCGACCCGCGCCGCACCCCCAACGCGGCGCCCGACTATCCCGTCCCCGGCGCCGGGCTGGTCGAGGGCCGCTGGGTGGGCGCCACCGTCACCGCGTCCGGCTCGGCGGCCGACGCCACGCAGCTGGGCGGGGTGAACCCGTCGAGCGGCACGGCGGCCGCGTTCGACGGCGACCCGACGACGAGTTGGGTCAGCGGCGGGGCGGACAGCGCCGTGGGGCAGTGGCTGCGGCTGGACCTGGACGCCCCGATCCGCTCGGGGACCCTCACCGTGCGCACCGACCGGATGGCGGTGGGCCCGCCCGTCACGGGGATCGAGGTGCAGACGGCCCGCGGCACCATGGGCGCGGCGGTGCCGGAGCCGGGCGCCGAGGTGACGGTGCCGATCCCGCCGGGCACCACGCGGTGGATCCGGATCGAGGCGGTGCGCACCGCGGACGGTACGGCCGGTCGCCAGTTCGGCCTGTCCGAGGTGTCTCTGACCACGCCCGACGGCCCCCTCGACGTGCACCGCGAGGTGGTGCTGCCGCCACCGCCGCCCCGCGCCCGGGTGACGCAGTGGAGCCTGGGCCAGGAGTTCCCGGGGCGCCGCCAATGCGCCGCCGCCGGCGGGCGGGTGCTCTGCGACACCACCCTCGGCGGCGCGGCCGAATCGCCGGGCGTGTTCACCCGCACCATCGACGCCCCGGCGGACACCCCGCTGGGTGCGGAGCTCACCGTGCGGGGACGGCCAGGGCAGGACCTCGACGCGCTGCTCACCCCGCCCGGCGGCGTGCGCGCCGAGGCCGATTCGGACATCGTCGACCCGCGCGGAAACGCGCACGCCGCCGTCGACGGCGACCCCGCCACCAGCTGGTACGCCGCGGACTCCGCCGCCCGCCACGCCACCTCGTCGCCCACCATCACCCTGCGCCTTCCCCGCGAAAGCGAGGTGGCGAGCCTGCGCGTGACCCCGCCGGCGCCCGCGCCCGGCGGACGGGACGGGCAGTCGATACCGGCCCGGCCCACCACCGTCACCGTCGACCTGGGCACCGGCCCCCAGCAGCGGACGGTGCCCGCCGACGGGATCATCGCGCTCACGCCCGCCCGCACCGACACCGTGACGGTGTCGGTGACCGACTGGCAGGAGGTCCCCGTGGACGGGGCGTTCGGGCGCCGGAAGGACCAGGCCCCCGGCATCGCCGAGCTCGCCGTCTTCGCCGGCCCGCACGGCACCGACCGCATCGGCACTGTTCCCGACCCTGACGCGCCCGTCACCGTCGGCTGCGGCGACGGCCCCGTCGTCACGCTGAACGGGCACGCGATCCGCACGTCCGTCACCGCGACGACGAGGGCGCTGCGGGACGGCGCGCCGGTCACCGCGACCGTGTGCGGCGGCGCGACCCTGCAGCCCGCCGTGGGCCCGGACCGGCTGACGGTGCAGCCCGGCGGGGCGTTCACGGTGTCCACCGTGACGCTCACGCCGCAGCCCACGGGAGGACCGACGGCCTCCGGCGGGGCCGCGGCATCGGCCCCGCAGCCCGCACACGTCGCAACCTGGGGCGACGATCACCGTGTGATGCGCGTGCCCGCGTCCGACGAGGACCGACTGCTGGTGGTGCCGGAATCGACCAACCCGGGCTGGGTGGCCGAGGACGCGTCCGGCACGGAGCTGCAGCCGATCGTCGTCGACGGATGGCAGCAGGGGTGGATCGTGCCCGCGGGCGCCGCGACCAGCGTCACGCTGACCTTTCCCAGCGACCACTGGTACCGGCTGGGTCTGTTCGGCGGGCTCGCGCTGCTGCCGCTGCTCTTCCTCGCCGCCGCGGTCCCGGCCCGGCGCCGTGAACGCACGGCGTTCGGCGCGGCGACCCGCACATGGTCGTCTACCACCGCCGGGGCGGCGGGCGTGCTGGCGGCGGGGTTCGCCGTGTCCGGGGCGGCCGGGGTGGCGGTGACGGCGGCGGGCCTCGCGGCCTCCGCCGCGGGACCCCTGTGGGCACGGCGGATCCGGGCCGGCGGCGGGCGCGGTGGTGTCGCGGCCCGGTGCGCCCGGGTGTTCGCGACGGGGCGCGCGTGGCCGGTGGTCGCCGGAGCGGGCCTCATGCTCTCCGTCGGCGTGCTGGCGACGGGGCCGTGGCTCTCGGGGATGCCCTATCAGGGGCACTCGCCGTGGGCTCAGGTCTTCGCGCTGATCGGCGTGGCGGCGGCCGGGGTGTCCGCGGTGCCCGTCTCCGGGCGGGTGCGCGCAGGGGCCCGGCGCATGGTGTCCCGGCGCGCCTCCCAGCGCACCAGGGCGCGGCGCGCCGGCTCCTCCACCAAGGCGTAGGACGCCGCCGAGACGAGGATGCTGAGCACCAGCGTCGCGACCCACACGAACAGCATGTGCCCACCGAACATCGGCAGGCCGAAGGCGGGGAACACCATGGCCAGGACGGCGACGTGCCACAGGAACAGCGCGTACGACCAGCGTCCCAGGGCCAGCGCCACGGGGCTCGACAGCCACCGGTGCGCGCCGCGGTCGCGCCCGCCGCCGGGCGCCGCGAGCGTCAACGGCGCCAGCAGCGCGAATCCGATGACCGCGCCGAGCCCGATCTTGCACGCGTACTGCCAGGGCGCGGGCTCCACCAGGCCCGGCGGCCCCGCCAGGTCGGTGCACGCCAGCGCGTAGGCGGCGAGGGCCACGCCCAGCATCGGCACGGGCCGCGCGAGGAGCCGGCGCAGCCGCCCGGGTCGCTGCGCGGCCGATGCCGGCATCATCGCCGCCGCGGCCAGTTCCGCCAGCACCATCCCCGCAGCGAACCAGGCGGCATGCCCCTGCAGCCACGTGTCCGTGTTGACCCCGTCCGGGACCGGAAGATCGACGTACCCCCAGAACAGCCCCGCCACGCCCACCGCGGCGAGAAGGGGCACGCGCAGCCGGGTCCGCCCGCCCCGCAGGCGGACCATCAGCCAGGCCACCAGCGGCAGCACCAGGTAGAACGTCATCTCCACCGACAGGCTCCACAGCTGCGTGAGCCCCGCCGTCAACGCGTACGGCACGTACACCTGCGTGAGCGTGAGGTTGGCGAACCAGGTGGAGACGGACGCCGTGGCGGAACCCGTCCCGCCGCCGACAGGCAACAGCCACAGCACCGCGACGACGAGCACCAGGTAGGCGGGCATGATGCGCACCAGCCGCGACCGGTAGTAGCGGGCCGTCGGGGGCCGCGGACGCAATCCGCGTGCGGCCTGGGCGTGCGGGCGCCACAGGAGGAAGCCGGAGAGCGCGAAGAACAGCGCCACCGCCAGGTCGAGCCGCCCGAAGACACGGCCCGCCACCGAATCCACCGCGTTGCCCGTCTGGAATGCGACGTGGGTGGTCATGACACCGACCGCGGCGAGCGCGCGCATCCCCTCCAGCGCGGGGATGAACCCGCCGCGGGCGGCCCCGCCGCGCGCCGCCGTTCCCGCCGCGCCCGTCCCGGCGCCCGCCCTCGCAGTCATCGCGCTCCAGTATGCCGCTCCGCGGTTCCCCGGGCCGGTCCGGCGACCCGGGGACTTCACCGGACGGACCGGCGGACGCCGCCGTGCTGTTAGTCTCACGTCCAACGTGTACTCATCCCGCGCAGCGCGTGCGCGGCGCGCCGTGTCGGGTTGCGCGCCGCGCCCGGTGCCAGGAGACACAATGTGAGGGGCCGCAAGGTGCGGGGCCAGAGCGTGAGGACACGACACCGGGCCCGCGCGGCACCAGGCCCAACGACGACAACCCGCCCGGGCCGGGCGGGACACGAGGAGCGGGGATGGCGAAGAAAAGGCTCGGCAGTGCGGGGATCGTCGCCTGCATTCTGATCGGCCTCGGCGTGTTCCTGGTGGTGGTGGCCATCATGCTGCCCACCTACACCAAGAGCAAGGCGCTCAAGACGCCGCTCGACCTGCACGTGGAGACGGTCGCCACCGGCAAGGGCGCGGTGCTCGACGCGTCGTCCCTGGTGGCGGGCGCGCCCGAGGTGGCGCACGACGTACCGCTCAAGGCCGTCCGCAACGTCACCGTGCAGGACCCGTCCAACGCGGACATCATCACCGTGCAGGCGGGCCAGCGGCTGCTGCGCACGGACAAGCCGGCCCCCAAGTCCGACGCGCCCACCGCCCGGGACCCGCGCCTGATCAACGCGACCGTCGACAAGGTCACGCTGGACCGCGTCACCTCCATGCCCATCAACAACCCGGAGAGCCCCAACGGCGTCTGGACGGACGCGGGCGGGCAGATGGACCCGGTCCCCCGCGAGGGACTGCAGTACAAGTTCCCGTTCGACGTGGAGAAGAAGTCGTACCCGTACTTCGACCTGACCTCGCGCACCACGCACCCGATCGACTTCGCCGGCGAGGAGGAGATCGACGGGATGACGGTCTACCACTTCACCCAGGACATCGCACCGGTCGACCTCAGCAAGACCGTGGGCGGCACCTCGGACAAGCTGACGATCCCGGCGGAGGCGCTGGGCGTCACCGGCGAGGGCGACGTCGAGGTGCACCGCTTCTACACCAACCAGCGCGACCTGTGGGTGGACCCGGTGACCGGCGTCATCGTCAAGGGCCGCGAGGTGATCAACCAGTACTTCGCCCGCAGCGCCGACGACGACGCCCGCATCACGGCGCTGTCGATCAGCCCCCAGACCGGGCTGACCTTCGACCAGAACACCATCGACTACCAGCTGCAGCAGGCACGTGACGGTCAGGACAAGATCGAGCTCGTGACCTTCACGATCCCGCTGATCGCCGGCATCGTCGGCGCGCTCGTCCTGCTGGCCGGCCTGATTCTGGGATTCCTCAAGACGGGCCGGTCCGGCCGACGCGACGACGACCGGCACGAGCCGCCCACCGAGCAGATCCCGACCTACTGACGGTGCGGGCCTCGCCCTCCGGGGGCCGCAGCGACAACAGCACCGCCACCGTGACCGCCGCGGTCGTGCCCAGCGCACACGCCGCGGCAGTCACGGCCATCCGCGTCACCGACGACGCGGCCGCCAGCGCCGCGCCCTCCACCGCCAGCCCCGCCCAGGCGAGCACCGCCAGACGCGTCGCGTCACGGGCGATCGCCGACAGCAACGCCCCCTGCAGCACCGCGAACGCGGCGCCAACGAGCGCGAACAGCCACACCAGCCCCACCACCGGCCGGTACTGCTCCCCCACCAGCACCGGAACCAACGGTGCCGCCGCGGCAGCGCAAGCCACCACCGCCACTCCCAGGCCTGCGAGCACGGCCAGCGTGACGCGCACCGCCCGCAGCGAATGCTCGGGGCGCGCCATCCGCGGGTAGAGCACCACCCCCACCGCGGCGGGCAGCCAGAACGCGGCCTTGGTGGCCACCGCCCCCATCGCGTACACGCCCGCGTCGGTCTCGGACAGCACCACGCGGGCCATCATCAAGTCGATGGACGTGAGCAGCATGAGCACCAGCTGCACCTGCGACGCGCGCAGCACCGACGCCGTCGCCCCGACCGTCGGGGAAGCGTTCTCCACACCGTCCGCCCCGGCGTCCGACGCTGGCCGCCCGTTGCGGGCCGGGCCGTCGCGGGCGACGACCGCGCGTGCCAGGACCACCGCCGCGGCCGTCCCCGCAGTGCCGGCCGCCAGCGCCGCCGTGGCCCCCGCGCCCGCGAGCAGCACGACGGCCGCCGGCAGCACCTTGCCCACGCCCGCGGCGCCGAGCACCACACCCAGCGCCGGGAAACGCTCGTGCCCCTGGAGCGTGCCCTGCTCGCCGGCGAGCAGCACCAGCATCGGGGCCATCGCCATCGCCGCGGCGGCCGCCGGCACCGGCGTGTCGAGCAGCGCGGCGGGCAGTGGCGTCGCCACCGCCGCGAGCACCGTGACGACCGCGGCGGTGCGATAGGTCAGCGCGCGCCCTGCCGCCGTGCCCGCCCGTGCTGTGCCCCGCTGCCCTGTGCCCCGCTGCCCTGTGCCCCGCTGCGCTATCTGGCGCGCGATGACCGCCTGCAACGCCAGTGCCGGAACCGCGAGCACCACCTGCGCCGTCACCAGGCTGGCGAACATCCCGTAGCCCGCGGGCATCAGCAGGCGCCCCGCCACCAGATAGAGCACGTAGGTCAATCCGTTGGCGGCCATGGCGCCCGCGGTCACCCACGTCATGCCGGCGATCGCGCCGTGGCCCGCGGCGCCCTCCCCCCGCGGCCGCCTGGCGCGGAGAGGGGACAACCACCCGTCCACCAGGGTCCGCCGGTTCGCCGTCACGCTCCCATGCTCCCAGGCGGGCCCCGCGGCGTCCGCCAGTAGTCTCTCGGTCATGCGCGCGCAGGCTCCGAAGACCGGCCCCAGCACGGGCGCCGCCCGCCGCCCGCGTCGCGCTGCGCGGGCGGCGCTGTGGCCGACCGCGCTGGCCCTCTGGCCGCTCGCGCTGGCGGTGCTCGTCGCCGGGCCGCTGCTGGGCCGCGGATACCTCCTGCTGCGCGACGCCGTGAGCACCCCCCGCTCGTTCCTCACCGACGCCGCGCTGGGCGTGTCCGACGCGGCACCTCGTGCAGTGCCGCAGGACGTCGTCGTGGCCGCCCTGTCGTCGGTCGTCGACGGCGGCATCGTCGTCAAGGCCGTATTGGTGCTGGCGTTGTGGGCCGCCGGCACGGGGGCGTCGGCGATGGTCGGCGCCCTGGTGCCCGCGCGCGGGCCCGGCCTGCGCGCGGCCGGCCTGGCCGGACAATGCACCGCGTCCACCCTGGCCGTGTGGAACCCGTACGTGGCCGAGCGCCTCCTGCAGGGGCACTGGAGCCTGCTCACCGGCTACGCCGCGCTGCCGTGGCTGGTGTGGGCGGGGGTGCGGATGCGCCGCGCCCCGGCGGTGGGGATCGGCGCCACGCTGCTCGCCCTGGCGCTCGCGGGCCTCACCCCCACCGGCGCGGTGCTGGGCGTCATCGTCGCCGTGGTCGTCGCGGGCATGCCCGGCGGGTGGCGGCGGGCCGCCCGCGTCGCCGTCGCCGTCGCCGGCTTCGCCGCGGTGGCGGCACCGTGGCTCATCACGGCGGCGGTGGCCGGGCCCGGCACCACGTCCGATCCGGCCGGAGTCGGCGCATTCGCGGCACGCGCCGAGCCGTACCTGGCCACGATCGGCAGCCTCGCCGGGCTCGGCGGCATCTGGAACGCACAAGCAGTGCCGCCGTCGCGCACCGGCGCGGGCGCGTTGCTCGGCACGCTGGCGCTCCTCGCGCTGGTCGCATGCGGCGTGCGCGGAGTGTGGCGGCGGCGCGCGCACCCGGTGATCGCGGCGGTCGCAGTGCTGGCGGTGCTGGCGGTGGCGCTGCCGGCGCTCTCGGCGACCGCGCCGGGCTCGCAGTCGCACGCTGGGCGGTGGACACCGTGCCGGGCGCGGGCCTGTTCCGCGACGCGCAAAAGTGGGTGGCGCTCGCCATGCCCGGCTACGCGCTCACCGCAGCATTGGGTGTGCGCGCGCTCGCGCGGCTGCCGCGGCGCCTGCCGGGACTCCGCGCACGCGTCGCACAGAATCGGCGCGGGAGCCGGCGCGCGGACGTGCTGTCGGCGCTCGGATCTGCGGGAGCGTGTGCGGGCGCCGCAGCCGTCTCGAGCGCGGTGCTCATCGCGGCGCTGCCGTCGCTGGCGTGGGGGGTCGGCGGCGCGCTGCGGCCCGTGCACTATCCGCCAGGCTGGGACGCGGTGCGGACGATCGTCGACGCGCCGCCCGACGACGGCGCGATGATGACCCTCCCCGCCGGGTCCTTCCGCGCGTTCCCGTGGACCCACGGCCCCGTGCTGGACCCGGCACCCCGCTACTTCCGGACCGACGTGCTCGTCACGGGCGACCTGCTCGTCGGTGACACCACGGTGGGCGGCGAGGGAGCCCGGGCACGCGCCGCCGAGCAGGCCCTGCTCGGCGGCGCGGCCCCCGCGGCGCTCGCCGAGGAGGGCGTGCGGTGGGTGCTGGTGCAGCACGGCACACCCGGCGAGTCGGGGGACAGCGCCGCCACCCTCATCCGCGCCGAGCTCGTCTACGCGGACCCGGACGTGAGCCTCTACCGGATCCCGGGGCCCGTGCCGGATCGGGGTGCCACCGCCGCGCAGCGCGGATGGGCGTGGGCCGGGCACGCGCTGTGGTTGGCCGCCGCGGCCACGGGGGCCGCGTTGCTGTGGGGTGCTGAACTGCGGAGGCGCGGGCGCGGGCGGCGATCCCGACGACGAGTTTGATCGCCCCGTGACGCTGCCGACTCATCAGCGCACGAACGCGTCCTACTGTTCGGCCGCCGCTCCCACGAGTCCGCTGACCCGGCCTCCGCCCGCCGCCTCCTCGAGGACCTTCAGAAACGCCGCGCCCGACCGTTCCCAGGCGAACTCCTGCACCCGGATGCGCGCCTTCTCACCCAGGTCGACGCGCAGGTTGGCGTCCCTCAGCAGCTCGGACACCGCGACGACGAGCTCCTCGCGGTCGTCGACGAGCAGCCCTGTCGCACCGTCGAGCACCGAATCGGTGAGCCCGCGCGATCCGCGGTAACCCACTGTGGGGACCGCGTGCTGGGCCGCCTCCACGACGGCCAGCCCCCAGCCCTCCTTACGGGACGGCATCACGTGCACCCATGACTGCGCCAGCAGCCGATGCTTGTGCTCCTCGGAGACGTGTCCGTGGAAGGTGACGGCGTCGGCCACACCCAGCTCGCGGGCGTGCCGGTGCAGCGGCTCCGACCACCAGCCGTCGCCGATCACGTCGAGCCGCACGTCCGGCATCAGAGGCCGCAGACGCGCCACCGCGTACATCGCGTCCTCGATCTGCTTGTGCGGCACCAGACGTGACAACACGACCAGGCCGGGGTGCGCCGTGCGGGTCGCGGAGCCGCCCGGGGCCACTGCGGCGGGCACCTGGTCGAGGCCCGCCCGCACCACGGCCACTCTGTCGCCGTCGACGCCGAGGGACTCCAGCTCCTCCGCGGACGGCAGTGACACCGTCAGGTACTGGCTGCGCCGATACAGCCGCGGCGAGACCACCGACTCGAGCCACCAGCCCAGGCGGCCCAGGGCGCGTCCGGCCACCGGCCACTGCTCACGGTGGCAATGGTGGACGAGCACCGCCACCGGTGCGCCCGCCACGAGCGCGGCGAAGAAGGGGATCCCGTTCTGGGTGTCCACGACGACGTCGGGCCGCAGTCCGCGCAGCGGGCCGACCCCGATGCGCCCCAGCGCGATCGCCGCGAGCGCCCGCGGATACACCGTGATCCGGCCGCCGCCGCGGCTGACGCCGACACTGCCCAGCCGGCCCCGCGCGGGCGCCCCCGCGTACCCGGCGGTGCGCAGTGTCACGCGCACTCCGCGCCGCGCGAGCTGCTCGCCGATTTGTTCGAGATACCGCTCGCTGCCGCCGCCCTGCGGGTGTCCGGAATCACGCCAGCACAACAGCAGGACCTCGCGGACCCGGCCGGGCCCCTCGGGCCGCGCAGTCGGGCCGTCGGCGCCGGTCACGGCACCAACGGCCGCCGCCCCTGGCGCAGGGTTTCCACCGGTCTCTCGCACGGACACGCATGCAGGATAACGGCTGTCCCGGCGCCGGGCCACGAGGCGCGGGCGCTGCCGCCGGGACAGCCTGTCACCCGAAGAGTTCGGCCAGGCTGCCGACGCTGCCGGTGTCGAGGCTGCCGAGCAGCTGGCCGACCACGCCGAACTCGTAGTTGACGGCCCGCAGGTAGACGGTCGCGTGCACGCTCGGATCCGTGGTGCCGGCCCCGTTCTCGCCGTCGTCAGCCCCCGTGCCGCTTCCCGGCACTGTGCCGCCGCTGATGCAGGTGCCCAGGGCCGTGTAGGCGCCGTCGCCGAGCGCGTACTCGACCGTGTTCTGCGCGCCCGGATCCACACGTGTCGCCGCATCGGGATCGACCGGGGACACCTTGCTGGCTGTGTCGTCGTCGGCGAGCGGGTCGTCCTCTGCCGCCTGCGTGTTTGCGAGCGCCGCAGCGGGTGCGGCGCCGTCGCCCGCGCCCGCGTCGCCCGCGCCGGTATCGCCCGCGCCGGTATCGCCCTCGGCCTGCTGCTTGCGCTCGATGAACCCCTGGACGATCTCCTTGACCTTCGAGTCCAGCTCGCCCACGTACACGTACGGGCCGTAGCAGGTGGTGTTCACCGGGCCGGCCGGTGGTGCGAACGTCACGGCGGTGTCCGCACCGGACGCGGCCGCCGTCAGCTCCGCGGTGTCCAGACGCATCTGCACATCCGGGAGCTTCTCCGCGATCGACGCGGACGCGATGCCCGGGCCCGCCGCAAGCACCGTCGCCACCGCCGCTCCCACAGCACCGACACTGGCAGCACGTCGCAACCTCATCCGTTCGGACTCCTCACCGCGGGCGTCCGCCCGCACCACAGCTTCATCGACCTGTCGAACGCTATGAACCGGGCCGATAGGACGACAAGCCCGACTGTGACAGTTCACCTGTTCGGAGTTCAGCGGTCACGACATGGCGGCGGCCCGGCCGATGATCTCGGCCGGGCCGCCTCGGGCGCAATCGCGCCGTCACTAGCTGCCGCTGAGGCTCCCGAACACGGTTCCGAGACTCCCACCGCCGGTGGTGTCGCCGCCGCCACCACCGGGTCCAGTGCCGTCATCGCCGTCGCCCGTGTCCGCAGCGGCACTGAGGGCACCCTGATCCGCCCCGCCCGCTGCCACCGTGTACTCGATCGAGGCCACCGTTCCGGTCCCGTCCTTCACGTAGAAGTGATGCACACCGGCCTCCAGCGCCGACGGAAGCGTGCACACGAAGGTCAGTTCGCCGTCAGCGTCGGCATGCACATCGTCGAGCGTGCAGAACGGCGTAGAGCCGCTTCCCCCGTTGTATGGACCACCGGGCACCAACCCTGTGAATTGGACCATCACAGTCGCGCCGGGCTTGAATTCCGTCACCTGATTGGCCGCACCGGAATCGAAGGCCGGCGCGTTGATGTACGTCCAGTAGGCCTTCTGATCGGTGAAGGAGTCGGGGCTCTCCAGGTCGCCGGTCGCGCACGATGCCATCGCCAGATACGTATGGTCGGGATTCAGCTCGTACCCGAAGGCATTGTGGTCCGAGGTGCGCTCCATAAAGCTCGACGCCTCAGCCTCGCCGAAAGGATTTCCGCTGTCCTGGCCGAGCACCTCGCCCACCGAGAGGAGAGGCCCCAGCATCGCCGCCGCGCCGAACTGTGCGAGCTCCTCCCTCGAAGGGCCGAAGTCCTCCCGATACGCCGCATCCACGTACTGATCGATCAAGGCCTGGTTGGCTGCGACGAACCCCTTCGGGATAGCGAACATGTCCGCGTTGTCCAGCCCCCACTCGATCTGCCCGACGACGGAGTCAGGCAGACCGCCTTCACCCGCCGCCTGAGCCACGGTCGCATCGGACACCTGCGGCCCCGTGCAGTGCCGGTCGCCGCCGACGTTGTCGGGGGCGAATGTGACGGTAGTGATGCCGTCCGCCTGTGTCGCAGTCAGCTCGGGGGCATTGACCTGCACCGCAAACCCGCCGGCCCCTGCATCACCACCGCTTGCAGGCGCGTCGTCTGCTGCGGCAATCCCAGGCACGGCAAGTGCCATGGCCATCGCGCCGACGGTCGCCGTCACTCCGGCCCTCGTGATGATCCTCATCCCGGTTCCTCCTCGATCGATCCGGTCCCACAGCGCGGTGCGGCAGATCATCCGAAGCTACGGCAATTGATGGGCATTGCATATCCTGCATTCACCCGTCAGCCATGCGAATGACAGCGCTTCTGAGACCTCCGGCCATTGGCTCCTCCATCTCGCGTCGCCGCCCACTACCCTCGACCCGTGCCCCGCTTCCCCCTGCGCACACGCGCTTCCGCCGCCACCACACTTTTCGCCCGCCGTGCCACGTTGCGGCGCTCTGTACGCCTGCTCGGCGCGTTCCGCTTCGAGCAGTCCGACCCCGACAGCTTCTACGTCCCCCTCGCGCAGGACTCCGTCGAGATGATCGACGACCTGTACCGCGGCGCCACCGGACGCGGCATCGACGGCCATACGGTCGTCGACGTCGGCGGCGGGCCCGGGTACTTCGCCGACGCCTTCCGCGCAGCCGGCGCCCGCTATGTGCCCGTCGAACCCGACCCGTCGGAGATGCACGCGCGCGACATCGACCTGACAGGGGTGGCCATCCGCGGCTCGGGCACCGCCCTGCCGCTACGCGACGGCGCCGTCGACGTCTGCTTCTCCTCCAACGTCGCCGAACACGTGGCGCAGCCCTGGCGGATGGCCGACGAGATGCTCCGCGTGACCAAGCCCGGAGGCATCGTCGTGCTGTCCTACACCCTCTGGTGGGGGCCGTTCGGCGGCCACGAAACGGGGATGTGGCACTACGTGCTCGGCGGAGAGGGCGCGGCACGGCGCTACCGCCGGCGCCACGGGCACGAGCCCAAGAACCGCTTCGGCGCCTCGCTGTTCGCCGTGCACTGCCGCGACGGTCTCGCGTGGGCCCGCTCCGCGCCGTCGGGCGAACTGCTCGCCGCATTCCCCCGCTACCACCCCCGCTGGGCCTGGTGGCTCGTACGTGTACCGATTCTGCGCGAACTGCTCGTGAGCAACCTCGTACTGGTACTACGAAAGCACTGACCGGGTCCGCAGTATGTCAATCAATTGATCGACAGTACTCATTGCGGCTGGCCCAATCCGATCGAACGCATTAGTCTCCTCCTGGATTCACTCAACGGATGGAGATCGGAATGCGTTTGACCCGCGTTGCCGAGCGGGCTCTGCCGCTCGCCGCCGCTACAATGTGCGGCCTCGCGATCGCACTGCCCGCCACAGCCGCAGCGGCACCCGGAGGCGTCGAGGGCGGTGGCCCCGCTTCCGGCGGGGACGGAGTTGAGGAGCCGTCCGAGCCCGGTACCAACATCGAGGAAATACTGAGCAACCTCACCTTTGCGGCAGTGGCGGACTCGGCGATGCTGACGGTGGAGACCACAGGGACCATTACGCGGGTCCACGTCGGCGCACCGATCGACAGCGATCCGACGGACAACCTCGGCCCATTCTGCTTCACGCCTCAGGTGTACTCCGGCCTACCCACGATTGATGCGGACGATGCGATGCGGGTGGCGAACGCTTATTTCGGTCAGACCAGAAACCCCGCCGATACATTACTGGACAATGCCGATGAACTGGCGTATCCGTCCCGTATCACTCCCGATCTCGGACGGTTGATATCGTATTCTCAGAATGCCAACCTGGGCATGCTGCCCTCCGGGACCTACACCGCTGCAGTCTTCTGCATCGAGGACAGAACTGCCCCCGGAGACTACACAGCCACGGCGTATACGCGAACGTTCGACGTCGTCGACCTGTCCGCAGCCTACGTCCCCGGCACACAGGTCGTCGTGACAGTGTCCGGCCTGAAGCCCGACCGGGAATACTCGGTGGCCGGGCACTCCACCGTGTTCTGCGAGAGCACCGCGACATCGGACAGCACCGGAACCCTCAGCTTCTCGTGCACGCTCCCTGAGGATCTCGAGCCCGGAATCCACCATTTCACCGTCGACGAACTCGACGGCACCGAAGCCGCCTCGATCGAGTTCGCAGTGGACCCCGAGGGCACGAACACCTCAGGCGCGATCGACGGAATAGCCGACGCCGAATCGGCCCCACCTGCGTCGCCCGGCCCGTTCGCGTCACTGGATGTCTTCGGTAGCCTCGGAATCACCGGCAGCTGAACACCCACGGTGGCGGCCCGGATCCACATACCGGGCCGCCGCCGTTCGCCGACGTCTTCGGCACGGTCGGGGCCTGATACGTGCCCGTCGAGCCGGACCCGCCGGAGATGCACGCGCCGGACATCGACCTGGCCGGGGTGGCGATCCACGGCTCGGGCACTGCCATACCGGCACGCAACGGCGCGGCGCGGCGCTACCGCCGGATCCATAGGCACGAACCCAAGAACCGCTTCGGCACCTCACTGTTCGCCGTGCACTGCCGCGACGGGCTCGCGTGGGCCCGCTCCGCGCCGTAGGGCTAACTGCTCGCCGCATTCCCCCGCTACCACCCCCGCTGGGCCTGGCGGCTCGTACACGTACCGATTCTGCGCGAACTGCTCGTGAGCAACCTCGTACTGGTACTACGAAAGCACTGACCGGATCCGCATGGCGCCGTCCCGGGGCGGTTGCGCGGAACCGCCCCGGGACGGGCCGTCACAGCCCGCCGACGACGGCGTTGAAGTCGGCGACCGCCTGCTCCACCGGGGCGAGGAGCGCCGCGACGTCGACGACGGCATACAGGTTGAGCGCATCGGCGAAGTCGTAGAGCGACCCGATGCCGATCGTCTGCGCGCCGGCACCCGGATCGTCGATCACGCGCACCCAGCCGGTCGCAGTGCCGACGCCCGACGCCGCGTCCGACCAGCACGCCCCGACCGCCGTGTACTGCCCGCCGCCCAACGCGTAGGGGGCGTCGTGCGTGGTGCCAGGGCGCAACACGTACAGGTGCGCCGGAATGGGCCCGCCGTCGGGAGATACCACTACGCCGAGCTGCGTCAGGTCCGTCCCGCCGGACTCCAGGTACTGCTGCACCCTGGCATGGTGCACCTCGCCGGTGAACACGACCGGTCCCATGCAGACCGTGCTGGGCCGCCAGGCGGGGCGTGGAAGGCGACGGCCGTGACCGCGCCCGCCGGGGCCGCGGTGAGCGCAGGCCCATTCAGCACCGTGTTCACGCTTCTGGGCGCCGCCGATGCCGCCGCCGGCACCGCCACCGCCCATGCCGCGGCACCGACCGCGGCCACTGCCGCCGCCCTGGTGGTCCTTCTCGTGGTCATCGTTCTCCACTCCTCTCCGGCCACCCGCGCGCACCGGTGCGGGACAGTCCCCGATTCGCGCGGCAGGCGGCGCGAGCATGTGACGCGCACCGTAGGAATCGGCGCTCACAGAGCGCTCACAGATGGAGAAGTCCCTGTTCAGCACGCGCCTCTAGCCAGAGTCTGTAACACGTTCTACCCTGTGTGACAGGGCTCTCCCCGACCCGCGAGTCCGGGGCCGCATCGCACTGCAGACACAAGGAGATCGGATGACCGACTACGACACCCTGTTCATCGGCGGAAAGTGGGTGGCACCGCGCGGCCCGGAGCGCATCGACGTCACCTCGCCCGCCACGCTCGAGCACGTGGGCAGCGTGCCCGTCGCCGGCAACGCCGACATCGACGCCGCTGTCGCCGCGGCCCGCGCCGTGGTCGACAACGGCACGTGGGGCCGCACCTCGCCCACCGAGCGCGCCGCGATCCTCACCAAGGCCGCCGAGCTGATCACCGAGCGCAAGGACGCACTGATCGCTCTCACGTCGTCGGAAATGGGCGCCACGCATGCCGGCGTCGACATGATGCATATCACCCCGTCGCTGGCCACGCTCAGTGCGTATGCGGCGCTGGCGGAGTCGTTCCCCTGGGAGGAAACGCGCCACGGGATGTTCGGCGAGTCCCGCGTGATCCGCGAGCCGGTCGGCGTCGTCGCCGCCGTCACCGCGTGGAACGTGCCGATCTTCCTCGCCGTCAACAAGTTGGCGCCCGCGATCATGGCCGGCTGCGCGGTGGTGCTCAAGCCGGCGCCGGACGCGCCGCTGTCCACCAACGCCATCGCCGAGATCTTCGCCGACGCCGGCCTGCCCGAGGGCGTGCTCTCCGTCGTGCAGGGCGGCGCCACGACCGGCGAGTACCTGGTCAACCACCCGGACGTGGACAAGGTGACCTTCACCGGCTCCACCGCCGTGGGACGCAAGATCGGGCAGTCCGCCGCCGACCAGCTCAAGCGCTGCTCGCTGGAGCTCGGCGGCAAGTCGGCCGCGATCGTCCTCGAGGACGCCGACCTGGCCGCGTCGGCGCCCATGCTGGCGATGAGCGGGCTGATGAACTCCGGGCAGGCGTGTGTGGCGCAGACCCGCATCCTGGCCCCGCGCTCGCGGTACGACGAGGTGGTCGAAGCGCTCAAGGGGATCGTCGAGGCGATGATGAAGGTGGGCGACCCCACCGACCCGGCCACGCAGATCGGGCCCGTGATCAATGAGGCCCAGCGCGACAAGATCGAGGGCTACATCGCCAAGGGCAAGGAGGAGGGCGCCCGCGTGGTGCTCGGCGGGGAGCGCCCAGAGGGCCTCGGCGACGGGTACTACGTGGCGCCCACGATCTTCGCCGACGTCGACAACACGATGACGATCGCCCGCGAGGAGATCTTCGGGCCCGTCCTGTCGGTGATCCCCTACGACACCGAGGACGACGCCGTGGCCATCGCCAACGACTCCGACTACGGCCTGGCCGGCTCGGTGTGGACCGCCGACGTAGAGCACGGCCTGCAGGTGGCGCGCAAGATCCGCACCGGCACCTACGGCATCAACTGGTACGCCTTCGACCCGGGCTCGCCGTTCGGCGGGTACAAGAGCTCCGGCATCGGCCGCGAGTGCGGGCCCGAGGGCATCGACGCGTTCTGCGAGATCAAGTCGGTGCTCATGCCCGCCGGGTACACCAGCTCCTGATCCGTGCGAGCGGCGCTCTACACGCCGCTCGCACGCCGACCGTATGCGGAAACCGCCGGAGTTCTGCATGATCCGGCGGTTTCCGCATACGTACGCCCGGCCGGCGAGCGCGAGGGCGCCGGCGGGTCACCAGGCGGCACCGGCCCGCGCGAACATGCTGTCGACGTAGCCCAGCAGCGTCGCCTGCATGGCCAGCAGATGCTTGTCCACGCGCAGCACATCCCACCCGATGTCGCGGTACTCCGCATACCGCGCGATATCCGATGAGTGCTTGTCCTCAGAGCGCCGGTGCCAGTCGCCGTCGTACTCGATGCCCGCCTTCCACTGCGGCCAGGCGAGATCGATGTGGGCGTGCAGCTGGCCGTACTCGTTGAGGACCGGAAACTGCGTGCACGGCCGGGGGTATCCGCGCCTGTGGAGCAGCAGCCGCAGGCGCGTCTCGGGTGGCGAGGCCGCACCGCTATCGACCAGGGGCAGGACCGCGCGCAGCCTGTCGCCGCCCGCCGCCCGTGGATGGGCCCCTGCCACGTCCAGGATCGCGGCGGGGTCGATGCGGGTGGCGTTGCACAAGGCGTCGAGCATGATCAGCCGACGCGTGAAGTCCTCGTCGGAGCCCGGATCCCAGCGTCCGGTCGCCGAAGCCGGGTGCCGCGCCAGGTCGAACCCGGTGCGCGCCGGCGTCGTCACGCGCATGCCCCGCACAACAGCGACCTCACGCTCGGGCAGATCGGCGGTCCACACCGTGACCCCCGGTGTGCGGCGAGTGCTGCCGGAACGCGGCCGGATGAGGACCGGCGGCTCCGGATCGAAGTACTCGTAGTCTTCCCACTCGTGCTCGCGATAGCGGTAGGGCCCCGCGGTCGGCGCCGGGCGCTCCCGTCGCCGGCGATCGTCGAGGTACTTGGCACCGAGCACCGCGGCGGCCGACCGCCCGCCGAGCACGCTCCGGCCTCGGCCGTACAGCCATGCGGCCTCGGCCATGATGCGCGCTGTCTTCTGCGTGCCCGGCTCGGCGTACACCCCGCGGAGCAACCGAACCTGGTGCTCACGCAGCCGCCGATCGCTCAACCCGCTCCCGGCCCGCGTGCGGACCCTCCCCCTGCTCTCCCCCACTCGCCCCATGCTGCCGGACCGTCCGTCCGCCGCCCGCGGCCGCCCCGCCCTTTGGCATCCCGACTCCGCCACCGTATGCGGAAACCGCCGGGATCGGGCCGGATCCGGAGTTTTCCGCATACGGATCCGCACAGTAGTCCGGTCCTACGCAGAAAACTCTGCCCCGCACCTTGCGGTCGCGGGGCAGAGTTGCGGCTGAGCGACCCGGTCAGCTGCCGGTGCCGGCGCCCAGCAGCCCGGTGAGCAGGCCGTCGGAGCTCAGGGCGGAGAGGGCGTCACCGGACTTGAGCAGCAGGCTGCCGAAGTCGAGCGCCGGGGAGATGCTGCCGATTCCGTTGGGCACGATCAGCGGGCGGACGGTGATGTCGTCGGTAACGAGGCCGAGGACAGTTCCGAGAACACTTTGCCCGCTGAATACCGCCCCGAAGATGTCGCCGATCTGGGCCAGCGTCGGATTCGCGCACGCGCCGACCAGGATGTAGACGCCGTCGTTCACGTCGGTCCAGTTCGTGGTCGACGGGTTGGGAAACGCCCTGTACTCGCCGACCACGGGGATGTCGACCGCGTTGTGCGATGCGATCTCGCCGTACTGCACGTCCTGACCGCCGTTGACGAGCATGTCCGCGATGGCCCCGTAGTCACCGGCCTGATACGCGACGAGGGCCTTCAGAGCCGTCTCACCGCTGACGAGCACCGGCAGGCACACCGCCAGACCCGCATTCTCATCCGTCGTCGTCACCGTGACGTCGTTGCCGTCCTGCTCGACGGCGATCGTCGGCGCGTCCGCCATCGCCACCGCGGGCGCGGCCAGCGCGGCCCCTCCCGCCATCGTCGCGGCCGCGACCACGCCGATCCCGAGCTTCTTGACCCTTCCGAACCCCATGCCGTCCCCTTGCCGTCGGACTGCCCCGAGCCCCCGACCGGCCGCGTTGCAGTGATCCCAGTTACTTCTTCGCGGATATCATCGCCCATGAAATCCGTTTCGGCAACCGGGTCGGGCGCCCCGAACGACGCGGGTCAGCCCTGGAACTTGGGCGAGCGCTTCTCGAGGAACGCGGCGACGCCTTCGCGCCCCTCGGGGGAACCGGCGCTGACGCCGATGGCGGTCGCCTCGGCGAACAGCTGGGAGCGCAGGTCACGCTGCTCGCCGTCGCGCACCAGCTTTTTGAGCCGGCCGAACGACGCCGTCGGCCCGCCTGCCAGCTGGGCGGCGAGGCGCGACGCCTCACCGACCACCTCGTCGTCGTCCACGACCCGGCTGACCACGCCCATCGACAGCGCGTCGGTGGCGCGCAGGACGGATCCGGTCATCGCCAGGTCCATGAAGCGGACGCGGCCCATGGTGCGCGGCAGCGTCCAGCTCATACCGCCGTCCGGGGTGAGCCCCACGGCCAGGTAGGCGGGGCGGAGCTTGGCGGAACGGCCGCACACCACCACGTCGCCTATGCCCGCCAGGCTCATGCCCGCGCCGCCGACGCCTCCGTGCAGGCCGATGACGACCGGCACGTCGAGCTCTGCGAGCACGGCCACCGACTCGTGCAGCCGGGTGGCGAGCGCGTCGAGGAACGGCCCCGGCTCCTCGGCCGCCCCGAACTCCTCGAGGTCGCCGCCGACGCAGAAGTGCTTGCCCGCCCCGAGGAGCAGCACGGCGCCGGTCTCGTCGTCCACCTGGCGCACCGCCTCGGCCAGCGCGTCGGCCAGCGGGAAGTCGATGGCGTTGCCGTTGCCGGGCCGGTTGAGGGTGATGGCGAGGACTCGCCCTTCGCGCTCGACCAGCACAGGCGGCGCGGGGGTCGGCGCCTCGGACCGGTCGGCGGTGTCGGTGCTGTCTGCCATCGTCTGCGGCCTTTCACTCGGGTGTCGGGACTGTCCGTACTCGCCGCGACGCGCGCCGCGGGATGCCGTCGTCCCCAGTGCAGCATTTCATCCCCCTGACGGCGAACCGCCATCCCGGCCGGGAATAGCGCCGTCGCTCACATGTTGCACCGGACAGCAGGTAGTTGCGTAATCAACTACATTGGAGTCAGGCGCACGCGCCGGACCGCGACCCGAGGAGACCCCCATGCCCGCCATCACCGTCGACGACCCGTTGACCCTGCCCCGCATCCGCGAGATCCCCGACGGCGCGCCCGGCCCCGGCAACACCCCGCGCCCGGTACTGGGCGTGGCCACCGCGCCCCAGGGCCACGAGGGGGAAGGGTTCCCCGTGAGGCGCGCGTTCGCCGGCGTGGACCAGCGCTTCCTGGACCCGTTCATCCACATGGACCAGATGGGCGAGGTCAACTACGCGCCCGGCGAGCCCAAGGGCACCGACTGGCATCCGCACCGCGGCTTCGAGACCGTCACCTACATGATCGACGGCGTCTTCGAGCACCAGGATTCCAACGGCGGGGGCGGCACGATCACCAACGGCGACACCCAGTGGATGACCGCGGGCGGCGGCATCCTGCACATCGAGCGCCCGCCGGAGCACCTGGTGCTCTCCGGCGGCCTGTTCCACGGCGTGCAGCTGTGGGTGAACCTTCCGCGCGACAACAAGCGCGCGCACCCGCGCTACCAGGACATCGGCTCCGAGCACGTCACGCTCCTGTCCACGCCCGACGGCGGCGCGCTGCTGCGCGTGATCGCCGGCGACCTGGACGGACACGCGGGCCCCGGCAGCACCTACACGCCCATCACGCTCATCCACGCGACCGTCGCGCCGGGCGCCGAGGTGCGGCTGCCGTGGGACAAGCGCTTCAACGCGCTGGCCTACGTGCTGGCCGGCGACGGCTCGGCGGGCTCGGACCGAGCGGGCGGCGGCAGCCATCCCGTCACCACCGGGCAGCTCGCAGTGTTCGGCGAGGGCGACCACCTCACGCTGCGCGCCGACGACACGCAGGATTCGCGCACCGAGGCGCTCGAGGTGTTCATCCTGGGCGGCGCGCCCATCCGGGAGCCCATCGCGGTGTACGGGCCGTTCGTCATGAACACCAAGGCCGAGGTGCTCGAGGCGTTCGAGGACTTCCAGGCCGGCCGGCTCGGCTCGATCCCCGCCTCCTACGAGCGGCGCTGACCGGCGCGGCCCATACGACGAAGGCCGGCCCCGGGCGGATGCGATTCCGTCCGGGGCCGGCCCTCGTGGTCTGCGGGGCTCAGCCCAGCCGCTGCTTGAGCGCCTCCAGCTCGTCACGCACCGACGAGGGCACGTCGCCGAGCTTGTCGAACCACTCCTCGATCAGCGGGATCTCGCTCTTCCACTCGTCCACGTCCACCTTGAGCGACGCGTCGACGTCGCCCATGTCCGCATCGAGCCCGTCCAGGTGGAGCTGCTCGGCGGTGGGCACGTAGCCGATGGCGGTCTTCTCGGCGTCGGCCTTGCCCTCGATGCGCTCGATGATCCACTTGAGCACGCGCGAGTTCTCGCCGAACCCGGGCCACAGGAACCGCTTGTCGTCGCCGCGGCGGAACCAGTTGACGTAGAAGATCTCCGGCAGCTTGGCCGCGTCGGCCTGCTTGCCCACGTTCACCCAGTGCGCCAGGTAGTCGTTGGCGCTGTAGCCGATGAACGGCAGCATCGCCATCGGGTCGCGACGCACGTTGCCGACCTTGCCCTCGGCGGCGGCGGTCTGCTCGGACGAGAGCGTGGCGCCCATGAAGGTGCCGTGCTGCCAGTCGAACGACTGCGTCACCAGCGGCACGGTGTCCTTGCGGCGGCCGCCGAACAGGATCGCGGAGATCGGCACGCCCTGCGGGTCGTCCCACTCGGGCGCGAGGATCGGGCACTGCGACATGGGCGTGCAGTACCGCGAGTTCGGGTGGGCCGCCTTCTCGCCCGACTCCGGCGTCCAGTCGTTGCCGTGCCAGTCGGTGAGGTGCGCGGGCTTGTCGCCGCCGATGCCCTCCCACCAGATGTCGCCGTCATCCGTGCGCGCGACGTTGGTGTAGATGGTGTTGCCGCCCTCGACCGTCTTCATGGCGTTGGGGTTGGACGCCATGCTGGTGCCCGGCGCGACGCCGAAGAACCCGGCCTCCGGGTTGACCGCGTACAGCCGCCCGTCCTCGCCGAAGCGCAGCCAGGCGATGTCGTCGCCCAGGGTCTCCGCGCGCCAGCCGGGGATGGTGGGCTCGATCATCGCCAGGTTGGTCTTGCCGCAGGCGCTGGGGAACGCGGCCACCACGTAGTAGGCCTTGTTCTCCGGGGAGATGAGCTTGAGGATGAGCATGTGCTCGGCCAGCCAGCCCTCGTCGTGGGCCATGGCCGAGGCGATGCGCAGCGCGTAGCACTTCTTGCCCAGCAGCGCGTTGCCGCCGTAGCCGGAGCCGTAGCTCCAGATCTCACGGGACTCCGGGAAGTGCGTGATGTACTTGGTCTCGTTGCACGGCCAGGGCACGTCGGCCTGGCCGGACTCCAGCGGCGCACCCACCGAGTGCAGGCCCTTGACGTACTCGCCGTCGGTGCCGATCTTCTCCAGCGCGGCCGTGCCCATGCGGGTCATGATGCGCATGGACACCACCACGTACGGCGAGTCCGTGATCTCGATGCCCAGCTTCGGCTTGTCCGCGCCGAGCGGGCCCATGCAGAACGGCACGACGTACATGGTGCGCCCGCGCATGCTGCCCGCGTAGAGGCCGCGCATCAACGTGCGCATCTCCTCCGGATCCATCCAGTTGTTCGTGGGGCCGGCGCCCTCCTCCGTCTGCGTGCAGATGAAGGTGCGGGACTCCACCCGGGCGACGTCGGCGGGGTCCGACAGCGCGAGGAAGGAGTTGGGCTTCTTCTCGTCATTCAGCTTGGTGAACGTCCCGGCGTCGACCAGCTGCGCGGTGAGGCGCTCCCACTCCTCGTCGGAGCCGTCGGCGAAGACGACCCGGTCCGGCTGCGTGAGCTCGGCAACCTCGGTCACCCAGGCGAGCATCTCGGCGTGCCGGGTGGGCGGGTTGTCGTCCGCTGAGTTCAAACCTGGAATCGTCGCTGCGGTCATCAGCCTCTCCTGGAGTGGGGCCGGAGCTTCGCCCGCGCCCGCCGGGTACGCCGAGGCCGGGAGTCCCGGCCGGTCGGTGCAATTCAGGTGGCGCGAACTCGGCTGCGCCCCGTCGGTTGGGGTGCTACCCGAATGCTCGTCTGCCGCGTGCCACCGCCCCCTCCCCAGGGGCCGCCGGCACGTGGCCCGAGGGACACGGGCGCCGGGAGTCCTGACACGAGGTTAACGCCGTTCGCAAATATTCTCCGAATCGGGTCCCGCACCGAACCCCGGCCGGGCGGAACCGGCCGCCGGCGGCGCGCGTCGCCGCAGGTCGGCCGCCCCGCCTCCGCACTGCGGCTACGGGCGGTCCCAGTCGGCGAGCACGCGGGTGAGGATCTCCTCCGCGACGCCCATCCCACCCAGGTGGCTCTCGCCGTGCAGCACGGTCATGTCCGCCTGCGGCAGCATCCGCACGCAGTGCTCGCCGTGGGTCTCCGGCACGATGTGGTCGGCGTCGCCGTGGTACCAGTGCACCGGCTTGTCCACGTCGGCCAGGCGGAAGTCCCATTCCTTGGAGAACAGCATGATGTCCGAGAACGGCGCCGAGAACTGCTTGCGGCTGCCGTTGAGCAGGTCGTCGATGAACATCGCCTTGAACTCCGGGCGCGCCAGCAGGTTGCGGTCGCCCTCCGGCGAGAGGAACCCGTAGGCGTCGATGATCTGCGAGGCGAACGGCTTGACCACGCGCACCAGCGAGGTCAGCGCCATGCCGATGGGCACGCGGCCCAGCGAGACCAGCGGCGCCACCATCGCGCCGAACCCGACGAGCCCGCCGTCCACCGCGTCCTCGCCGCGCGTGGGCGCCACGCCGCCGAGCACCGCGCACGAGCGGACCCGGTCCGGCAGGTACCGCGCCGCGGCCAGCGTGTACGGCCCGCCCCCGGACAGGCCCACCACGGACATCTCTTCCAGGCCCAGGTTGTCGGCGACGACGGCCAGGTCATCGGTGAACTCGTGGAACGACTTGTACACGTGCGCCGTGGACGAGCCGATGCCCGGGCGGTCGATGCCGATGATGCGGATGTTCTCCCGCTCCGCGAACTCGCGCGCCTCCACGGGAACCTGCCGGCGGCTGCCCGGCGTGCCGTGCAGCCACACCACGGGCGGCGCATGGGGCACGCCGAACTCCGAGAAGCTCAGCACGCGGTCGCGCTCCGGCCCCACAAGGACTTTGCCCTCGATCCGGGGGCTGGTGATATCCGTCATGCATACATGATGCCGCGCGCGTGTATGCCCACGCAGCCCGGGACCCGCCGCCGCGGGCGGCCGCCCGCCGCCGGAGCCCATCCCTGTTCCGGGACGCCCGCTCACCCCGAGACGCGCCGCCAATGCCACGTCCCGTCCGGATCCTGCCGGTCCTGCCACGACACGGCGTGCCCCTCGCCGTCGAAAACGGTCTCGTAGTCGGTGTGGCCGTCACCGTCCAGGTCGTAGGAGACGGTGATCTGCTCGCCGTCGTGGACGATCATCGTCTCCAGCACGCCGTCGCCGTCCATGTCCACCGCGGTGATGGTGTCGAACGGCAGGGGCTCGTGCTCCAGCACGTCCCCTTCCGGCCCGCCCTGCGCCGCGGGCCACGTCGAGATCCCGTCGGCGTCGGAATGCGCGGCCGGGAACTCCCCGCCGCCGTCCATTCCGTCCTCGGGCAGATCATTGCCCAGCCACATCCCGTGCTCCTCTCCCCTGGATCCCTCGGTTTCCCCGGATCCCCTGGCTTCACCGGCTCCCCCGGCGCGCCGTGCCCCTCGTTTGCCCGGCTGCCACGGTACTGCCCCGGCCCGCGCCCTGCGCGGGTTCATCCACAGGCGCCGGGAGCCGGCCGCGCACCCGGGCCAGGCGGCCGTCGATGTCCGCCAGCCGCTCGTCCACCTCGCGCGTCTCGCGCGCGTGCGCCTCGCCCGCCGTGCGCGCCGCCGCCGACTCGGCGTCCAGGACCCGGTGCGCGATGTGCTGTTCCCAGCCCGCCCGGAACTCCGCGATCGCCTCGTTGGCCCACTGCCGCGCCCGTGCCCGCGCGCCCAGGTGCGCGCGGGCACGCACGATCCACCAGGCGACGAGCCCGCCCAGCACCAGCGTCACCGGCCAGGCGAGCGCCGCCCACGGCCCGTCGGCCACCAGTCCGCCCGTCAGTGGACCCGCCGTCACGAGCCGACCGACACCCAGCCCGCCCGACGCGCCCATGAGGATCATCAGCCGGTCCTCCGTGGCACGGCGGCGATGCCCGGGCGGCGCGGGCAGCGCCGGCAGGGGCGCCGCCGCAGACCCCGGGAGGGCGGCGGCGGAGCCGGGAACGGCGGCGGCGATGCGCTGCTCGACCAGGCCCGCGAACTCGTCGCCCATCGCCGCCAGCCGGCGCTCCAGCACCGACGGGTAACGGCCCACCTGTCCCCGATCCGCCAGGTCCAATTCTTCGCGCACGTCCGCGGCGGCCTTGCGGCTGCGGGCGGCGATCTCGTGCCCGAGCTCCACCCGCGCACGCGAGAGCCCCGTGCGCAGGGCCGCCATCCGTGCGGGAAGACCCTCCGTCGTCCGCAGCTCCGCCCTGCGCGCGGCCCACACACGCCGGTGCCCGCGCAGCACCGACGATTCCCGGCGCGCCGCCGCCCCGGCGCGCTCCGCGATGCGGTGGCGGCGTGCGCGCTCCGCCGCGGCCCGGTCGGCGCTGAGCTCGGCGCCCGCGTCGCCGGCCGCCGCCGCGCGCTGCGCCCCTGCCAGCACCGCGCGCACCTCATCGTCCGACGCGGCCGCGGAGACGATCGGGCACTGTGCGTATCCGGGGGCGAACTCGGCCAGCAGCGCGCGGTGCCGGCGCACGGCCTCGTCCGGGTCCGCGCCCGCTCCCACACCGGTCGGCGGGCCCGCCAGCACGAACACCACCGCAGAGTGGGACGCCGCCGCCCGGTCCACCAGATCCAGTTCGTCGACGCCGAGGGGCACCCGTCCGGGCAGCACGATCGCCACCGCCCCGCCTCCGCCGCCGACCGGGGCCATCCCGCGGGCGACGGCGGACACCCACTCCGGCACGGGCGTGCCCGGCACCGCGACGACGTGTACTCCGCACACCGGGGAGTTCTGCTCACCCATCGGCGAGGTCCTCGACGCAGGCGCCGAGCGCCACGGCACGGTCGGTGAACCGGCGGCACCACTCCGCGGCCCGGGCACGCTCGCCGGGCTCCGTGGACACGGCCGCCACAGCGCGCCACTGCGCGGCCTCCCGCAACGCCGCCCGTGGGCCGTCGACCCCCCGGGCCCAATCGCCCGCACCCGCCGCCCGCATGCTCCGGGCGGCGGCCGAACGCAGGTAGCGTTCGGCCGCCTCGCGATCCGGCCCCTCGATCGCGGCACGCAGGAAACGCGAGCGGTGGGCGTCCGCGCGCGACACGAGAATCCGGCCGACGCCGGCGGACAAGCAGTCGGCCAGTTCGTCGATTCCCGTCGGCGTCGCTCCCGGCGGCAGCGAGACGGCCAGCACGGCTTGCGCCCCGGCAGCACCGCATGCCAGGCCATCGGCCTCCGACGGGGTGTCACCGCTTGCCCGGGAGTCACCGCCTGCCCGGTCACCGCCTGCCCGGGAGTCACCCTCTTGGTCGGCGCGCGCCCGCACGAGCACCACGGGGACGCCACGGCTGTGCTGAATCCCGACCGCGCGCAGGTCGGCCGGCGCGGGCGCGCCCAACACCATGTGCACCGCGATGTCGACGGGCACGGCAGACCCGCCCGAGGGTTCGACCGCGCGGCCGACTGCGACCTCCCCCTGCTGCTCCGCAGATTCGGCCTCCCAGGGATCGTTGCAGGCCGGAAGCTCGCCGATGGTGAGCGGGCCGCGCCCTGCCATCCGTTGCGCCAGCGCGTCGACCAGCGTGCTCCGACCGACGCCCGCCCGGCCGCCCACACCGATGCACACCGGTGGGGGCGCCTCCCGCCCCGCACCCGCAGATCCGTCCCCCACTGTGATCCCCCGTCCCCCGTTCCGGCCGGGCCCCGGACCCGGCTTCGGTGCAGCGGCGTGTCCCCCGACACGACCTGCGGCGCAGGATACCCTCCACCGTCCCGGCGGCCGGGCCGGGATGCAGCGGCTGCGGCGGATACGGGACCATGGTGCGGTGGAAACCCCCCAGGACCCGACGCACAGCGCCGTCCCCGGCGCCGATCATGCCGACGACCCCGGCACCGAGGCCGACCGCACCGGCGCCCCCGTCGCGCCGCTGTGGCAGCCCACGGGCGAGGACACCGACGGCGCCGTCGGCGTGGAACGCGACCAGTTCGGCCGCTCGCGCCTGCACCCGCGGGTGACGAGCTTCCGCACGCGCCGCGGCACGCTCACCGACGCGCAGCTGCGCACGTGGGATGAGACGTGGTCGACGCTGGGACGCGACGTCCGCGACGAGATCATCGACACCGGGGAATGGTTCGGCCGCTCGGCGCCCGTCGTCCTGGAGATCGGCTGCGGCACGGGCACCTCCACCGCGGAGATGGCGCTGGCCGAACCCGAGGTGGACGTGCTGGCCGTCGAGGTCTACCGGCCGGGTCTCGCACAGCTGCTGCACCGGATCAAACGCGAGGGGATCACCAACGTCCGGCTGCTGCGCGGCGACGGCGTCGATGTGATGGAGAACATGATCGCTCCCGCCTCCCTCACCGGGGTGCGGGTGTTCTTTCCGGATCCGTGGCCCAAGAAGCGACACCACAAGCGCAGGCTGCTGCAGCCCGCCACGTTCTCGCTGATCGCCTCCCGTCTGCGTCCCGGCGGCGTGCTGCACGTGGCCACCGACCACGCCGATTACGCCGAATGGATCACGGAAGCGGGCGCCACCGAGCCGATGCTGCGTACTCTCGACTCGACTGCCCCTATCAGCCTGGAGCGCCCCGTCACAAAATTCGAGGGCAAGGGTCTCCGTGCGGGCAGCACTATTACCGAAATGATCTGGAGACGAGTCGACTCATGACCGACCACCACGCAACCATTCCGGGCCGGCGGCTCCTGCTGGTGTGGGACGCGCCCAACCTCGACATGGGGCTCGGCGCGATCCTCGGCGGACGTCCCACCTCCGCGCACCGTCCGCGCTTCGACGCGCTGGGCAGGTGGCTGCTGGGTCGCGCCGAGGAGATCGCCGAACTGGAGGCCGAAGCCGTCGAGGAGTCCGGCGCCGCTCCCCCGGCGGAGGACGATCCGATCGTCGCCGAGGCCACCGTGTTCACCAACATCGCGGCCGGTTCGGCGGACGTCGTGCGCCCGTGGGTGGAAGCGCTGCGCAACGTGGGCTTCGCCGTGTTCGCCAAGCCCAAGACCTCGGAGCACAGCGACGTCGATTCCGACATGCTCGACCACATCGCGCTGCGCCGCTCCACCATGGGCCTGGCCGGTGTCGTCGTCGCCTCCGCGGACGGGCAGGCCTTCCGCGAGCCGATGGAACTGCTGGTCGACGCCGGCGTTCCGGTGCAGGTGATCGGGTTCCACGAGCACGCCAGCTGGGCGGTCGCGTCCCCCAAGCTCGAGTTCGTCGACCTCGAAGAGATCCCCGGAGTCTTCCGCGAGCCGCTGCCGCGCATCAGCCTGGAGAACCTGCCGGCCGGCGGTGCGTGGCTGCAGCCGTTCCGGCCCCTCACCTCGCTGCTCGAGGGCAGGTGAGCACCGGCGGACCGATGCCGCAGGCATCCGTACCGATTTCCGAGATCTTCCGGAGGAGCTAGCGTTGTTCAGCAGTTGGGGGCGGTTGGCCTACCGCCATCGTCGTCTCGTGCTGGTGGCGACGACGATCCTGTTGCTCGTCGGCGGCGTCTTCGGGCTGGGGCTCACCGGGCAGCTCAGCCAGAGCGGATACGACGACCCTGGCTCGGAGTCGACGCAGGCCGCGCTGCTGTCGGACGAGACCTTCGGCCGCGACCACATGTCCGACGTGATCGTGCTGTACACCGCGCCCGACGGCCTCACCGTCGACGATCCTGCGTTCGCCGCCAAGGTCGAGGACAGCCTCAACCGGATCAAGGCCGAGTTCCCCGACCAGATCGGCGGGATCACCAGTTACTGGACGGAGTCGTTCGGCAAGGCACTGCTGTCCACCAAGGACAAGCGGCACGCGTTCGCCAGCGTGCAGCTGACCGGTTCCACCGACACCCAGACGCTCGAGCAATACCACGACATCAAGGGCAGTTTCGCGCTGCCCGGCATCAAGGTGGAGGTCTCGGGGCTGCAGCCCATCGGCGACGCCATCGGCGTCGGCACCAACAACGACACCAAGCGTGCCGAGCTGATCGCGCTGCCCGCGGTCGCCGTGCTGCTGTTCTTCGTGTTCGGCGGCGTCGTCGCCGCGCTGCTGCCCGTCATCGTCGGCGTGCTCACCATCGCCGGTGCCACCGGGGCGCTGTGGGTGCTCACGCATTTCATGGACGTCAACACGTTCGCCCAACCCGTCGTCACGCTCATCGGGCTGGGGCTGGCGATCGACTACGCATTGTTCATCGTCAGCAGATTCCGCGAGGAACTGGCCGAGGGGTACGACGTGGGCGCCGCGGTGCGGCGCAGCGTCGCCACGGCGGGGCGCACCGTGGTGTTCTCGGCGACGATGCTCGTGGTGGCGTTCACCGGCCTGCTCATGTTCCCGCAGGGATTCCTCAAGTCGGTGGCCTTCGGCGGGCTGTTCGCCATCGCCATCGCCGCGTTCACCTCGCTGACGGTGCTGCCCGCACTGCTGGGCCTCCTCGGCCGGCGCATCGATTCGCTCAGCCTGCCGTTCCTCAACAAGCCGAAGACCAACGAGCAGATCGAGGCCGGGTTCTGGGGCAAACTCACCGACTGGGTCGGCAAGCACCCCGGCTGGGTGGCCACCCCCATCGTCATCGTGATGCTGCTGCTGATCGTGCCGTTCAAGAACGTCGCGTTCGGCGGCCTCAGCGAGAAGTACCTGCCCCCGGACAATCCCACCCGGGTGGCGCAGGAGCACTTCGACGAGCTGTTCCCCACCTTCCGCACCAACCCGGTCGACGTGGTGATCACCGGCGCGTCCGATTCGCAGGTCGTCGACATCGCCACCGCCGCCAACCAGATCGACGGGTTCACCGGGCCGTTCAAGGTGGACAAGTCCGCCGACGGCGTCACGGTGCTCTCCGCCGGCCTGGTGGACCCGGACCGGCCGGGCAACACCATCACCGAGCTCCGCGAGATCCCCGAGCCCCCGGGCGTCGACGTGCTCGTGGGCGGCGTGCCCGCCATGACGGTGGACACCATCGACGCCCTCGTCGACATGCTGCCGTGGATGATCCTGTTCCTCGTCGTCACGACGACGATATTGATGTTCCTCGCCTTCGGCTCGCTGGTGTTGCCGATCAAGGCCGTCCTCATGAGCGCGCTCGGCCTGGGCTCTACGCTAGGCATCCTCACGTGGATCTTCATCGACGGCAACGGCGCGTCGCTGCTCAACTTCACGCCCGGCCCGCTCATGCCGGCGGTAGTGGTGCTGCTGTTGGCGATCATCTTCGGCCTGTCCACCGACTACGAGGTGTTCCTGATATCGCGGATGGTCGAGGCGCGGGAGCGGGGCGCCACCACCAGAGAGGCCATCCGGATCGGCACCGCCCACACCGGCCGCATCATCACCGCGGCCGCGCTGATCCTCATCGTCGTCACCGGCGCCTTCGGCTTCTCCGAGATCGTGATGATGAAGTACATCGCGTACGGCATGATCTCGGCGCTCATCCTCGACGCCACTGTGATCCGCATGCTGCTGGTCCCCGCGGTGATGACGATGCTGGGCGACGACTGCTGGTGGGCCCCGCAGTGGATGAAGCGCATCCAGCAGCGCATCGGCCTCGGCGAGATCCACCTGCCCGACGAGCGCCCCACGCACATCGCCACGGGGGTGGCCGCCGCGGGCGCCGGTTCCGCGGCCGGCGCGGCCCGTGCCGTCCCCGTCCGGGTCGGCGCCGGTGCACAGCACCATGCAGGCGCCGCCACGACGGTGGGCGCAGCCCTGGCGGACACGCCGCCCGACGCGACCACGGTGATTCCACGGATCACCACGGAACAGACGCCCGCGTTCGCCGCCGAACAGGACGAGGCGCCGACCGTGCAGCGGCCGCAGGCGCGCCCCGCGTCGCCCGCAGCGCCCCCGCGGGCAGAGGCACCACAGGCAGGCGCACCACGGACAGGGGCACCACGGACAGAGGCACCACGGGCAGGGGCACGAACGGCGGGCGATACGGCGCCCGGCGACCGGAGCCGCGCCGTTCCGCCCCGTCCGCGGAGTCCCGGACCCCCCAGGCGACGCGCCCGACAAGCCGCCCGCGCGTCGGCCCGCTCGAGGCCCGTCCGGCTCCGGCGACACGCCTTCCCGGCCCGGAAGAGGACCGCCCGGCGCCCCGCCCCGGCCCAGCCGCCGAGCACAGCCCCCCCGCGGACCCCCCCGGCACCGGCGGCCCCTGCACGGACCCCGGATTCCGCGCCGGCCGCGCCTCCCGCGCACCGGTCCGGCGCCGAGCCGCCCCGGCGCAGCACGCCGGAACCCGCGGTGGGTTCGGACGCCCCCCGCCCCCGGTACCCGTGGGAGGAGCGCCCCACCGCGCCGCGCATGCGTGCGGGCGGAGGCGGGTCCGGCACTGGAACGCCCCGTGAGCGGCCCGGCGCGCATTCGGCACCCGAAGACGCTGCACAGGAAGCGGAATCCGTGCGGCACGGGCAGGATGAATCCGACGAGGCCACCGGCGGCCGGCACCTGCGTCCCGACGCTTCCGGCCAGGTCACCGTGGAGGAACTGCTGCGGCGCCACCGGAAGTAGCCGCGGCCGGAGTACGCCGGTCCCTACCGTGGCACACGTCGCAGGACCGGCCGCCGGTGGTGGCCGCCACCGGCGGCACCCCCGGGCGATACGGTGGGTCCGTGGCCTCCTTCCGCGACATCCTCGCCCGCGGTGTCAAGAACCGTTGGATGCTCTACATCGCGAGCATGGCCGCAGCGAACGTTTTCGCGGGTGTGGTCGCCGCGGTGCTGTTGCTCTGGGTGCTGCCGATCCCGCGGGACGTGCTCAATCTCAATCGTGGCGACGTGATCTTCTACACCGCCCTCACCTACCTCGTGGCCGGCGCCGTGATCAGCATCGGCACCGCCGTGGTGCTGCTGGGCCCGGTGACGCGATGGCGCAAGCGCGGAGGCCCGCCCACCACCGCTGAGCAGTCCGCCGTCATGCTTCTACCGCTGCGCCAGGCCCTGGTGCACACGGTCGTGTGGCTGATCGGAGCCGTCGCCTTCATCGCCTACAACTACTCGGACACGCCGAACCTCGCCATCACCGGCGGCATCGTGCTGGCTCTGGTCTCGGTGGGCACGTTCGGCGCCAGCTACATGCTCGGCGAGCGCATTCTGCGCCCCGTCGCGGCGCGCGCCCTGTCCGACGCCGAGTACGCCCCGCTGTACGCGCCGCCGATCAGCATGCGCCTGCTGCTCACGTGGGGACTGGGCACGCTGGTTCCCACCATCGGGCTGCTCACGCTCGCCATCGGCCAGCTCACCGGCTGGGTGGACGCGAGCAGCACCACCTTCGCCGGCGCCGTCATCGCGATGTGCATCCTCACGGGACTCACCTCGCTGGTGCTCACGCTGCTCGCCAGTGCGCACCTGTCCGATCCGGTGCGGCAACTGCGGGCCGCGCTGCTCGACGTGCGCAACGACGTGCGCGACGCCCGCGTCAACGTCTACGACGGCAGTGAGCTGGGCATGCTGCAGGTCGGCTTCAACCGGATGGTGACCGCAGTGGACGAACGGCGCAGGCTGCGCACGCTGTTCGGCAAGCACGTCGGCGACGACGTCGCGCGGCTCGCGCTGGAGAACGGCACCGAGCTCGGCGGGGAGACCCGCTTCGTGGCCGTGCTGTTCGTCGACATGATCGCCTCCACCCGCATGGCGGCGGCCCGCCCGCCCACCGAGGTCGTCGACGTGCTCAACCGCTTCTTCGAGGTCATCGTGGAGGTGGTGCACCGGCAGGGCGGCTTCATCAACAAGTTCATCGGCGACGAGGTGTTCGCCGTGTTCGGTGCGCCGCTGGAGATGCCCGACCCGTGCACGGCGACGCTGCGGGCGGCGCGCCGGATGCGCGCCGAGCTGGTGGAACGCACCGGCGTCGACGCGGGCATCGGCGTCTCTGCGGGCGTGTGCGTGGCCGGCAACGTGGGCGCCGCCGAACGGCTCGAATACACGGTGATCGGCGACGCCGTCAACGAGGCGGCGCGGCTCACCGAACTGGCGAAGATCCACCCGTCACGGGTATTCGCCTCGCAGCGCACCGTCACCGCGGCCTGCGCCGAGGAACGGGCGCACTGGACTGCGGGCCGCAGCCTGGTGCTGCGTGGCCGCAGGATGCCGACCGAGATCGCATACCCGGCGGACTCGGGCGCGGCCGCGGGCGGAGCCGCCGACGCGTGCGGATCCGCCGCGGCCGCCGGCCGATCCGCAGACACCGACGACCAGGGGCCCGCCACCGCGCCCCAATACCGGCCGCGCCCGGGCGAAACCGGTTGAGCCGCGACGGCGCCGGTGGCGGACCTGGACACGACCCCCACCCGCCCGGTGCGGGGCAGGGGCCGAGGCCACGCCGGTGCCACCTGCGACACGGACATTGCACGGTGGGCAGATAGGCTGGGATGATGCCCGCCCGCGACTCTGCTGCGCCCGCACCCCGGCAGCGCCCCCGGTTCTGGTGGGTACGGTGGGTGCTCGGCGTCGGGCTCGTCGCGTTGCTCACCGCGGAGGGCTTCTACCTGTGGCCGTCGCTGAACAATTCCTGGCACGCGCTCAGCGAGATCCACTGGGGCTGGGTGGCCGCATGCATCCTGGCCCAGGCCGCGTCGATGAGCAGCTTCGGGCGCGTGCAGAAGGTGCTGCTGGGCGCCGCGGGCGTGAAGATCAGCCAGCTCAAGTCGCTGGCCGTGATCTACGCGAGCACCGCGATGAGCCTCACCCTGCCCGCCGGCCAGGTGTTCTCCACCGCGTTCACGTACCGACGCACCCGCCGCTGGGGCGCCAGCCCGGTGGTGGCGTCGTGGCAGGTGGCGATGTCCGGCGTGCTCGCCGCCGCCGGCCTCACCGTTCTGGGGGTGGGCGGTGCGCTGTTCGTCGGCACGGCGGTCAACCCGTTCACCGCCGTGTTCAGCGTGGTCGGCCTGTTCGCGCTGGCCTACGCGGGCCGGTATGTGGCCAACCACCCGGATTCGCTCGAAGACCTCGGCCGGTGGGCGCTGCGCTGGTTCAACTGGGCGCGCAGCAAACCCCGCGAGACCGGGATCGACCGCTGGCGCGGCATCATCGAGCAGCTCAAGTACGTCCAGCTGGGCGCCAAGGACGGCGCGGTCGCCTTCGGCTGGTCGTTCTACAACTGGGTCGCAGACATCGCCTGCCTGGGGTTCGCGTGCTGGGCGGTGGGTGCGGATCCCAGCATCTCGTCGCTGGCCATCGCGTACGCGGCCGCCAAGGCCGTGGGGGCGATCCCCGGCATGCCCGGCGGGCTGGTGTTCGTCGAGGGCACCCTGATCGCCGCGCTCACCGCCGGCGGGCTCACGGGCGGCGAGGCGGTGGCCTCCGTACTCGTCTACCGCATCGTCAGCTTCATCCTGGTCGCGATCGTCGGATGGATCATCTTCCTCGTCCTGTTCCGCAGCCAGGACCACGAGGACCTCGCCGCCGACCGTGACCTGCGCGAACGCGAACTGGCCGCGCTCGAAGACGAACGATCCGGCCCCCACGGCGCTGCCGCGGCCGCGCAGGACGCCGACGACCCGCCCCGCGACGCCCCGCCGTGTGACCCACCGCGCCGTGACTCCCCGCCCCGTGACACCCCGCCCGTGACACCGCCGCGCGCGCAGACCCTGACGCTCAGATGCCGCCCGAGCGCCCCAGGCCCGCGCCGCCACCGGCCGAGCGCCCGCCGTACGACCGCCACCATCCCAGCGCGCGGTTGCGCGACTGACTCTGCTGGTCGTGGGCGGCGCGCGTCACCCCTTCTTGTGCGCCGCGTACCAGTCGATGAGATCCGGCTCGTCCACCGCGGTGCGGTCGACGGCGGTGGACGGATCGGCTCCCAGCAGCAGCCGCTTCACCGGCACCTCGAGCTTCTTGCCAGTGCGCGTGTGCGGCACGCCGGGGGCCGCGATGACCTCGTCGGGCACGTGCCGCGGCGACGCCTTGTCGCGCACCGCCGCCTTGATCCGGCCGGCGAGGGCGTCGTCGAGTTCGGCGCCGTCGCGCAGCACCACGAACAGCGGCATCCAGTATCCGCCGCCCGGCTGCTCCACGCCCAGAACCATCGCCTCGGCCACCTCGGGGATCGACTCGACGGCCTGGTAGATGTCGGCGCTGCCCATGCGGATGCCGTTGCGGTTCAGCGTGGAATCGGAGCGCCCGTGGATCTCCACGCTGCCCCGGTCGGTGACGGTCACCCAGTCGCCGTGCCGCCACACGCCGGGGTAGGTGTCGAAGTACGCATCGTGGTAACGCGCGCCGTCCGGGTCGTTCCAGAACCGCACGGGCATCGACGGCATCGGGCGGGTCACCACCAGCTCGCCGACCTCGCCGACCACCGGCTCGCCCGCCGGGTCGAACGCGGCGAGCGCGACGCCGAGCAGGCGGCAGGACAACTCGCCTGCCCACACCGGCACGTTCGGCGCGGCGCCGACGAAGGCGGTGACGACGTCCGTGCCGCCGCTGATCGAGTTGATCTGCACCCGCGCGCCCACCTCGTCGCGCAGCCACTCCGCGGAGGATGCGGGCAGCGTCGCCCCCGTCACGCCCACCATGCGCAGCGCGGACAGGTCGTGCTCGGCGGCGGGGCGCGCGCCCGCCTTGATGCACGCGAGCACGTAACCGGGGCTGGTGCCCAGGAAGGTCACCGCGTTCTCGGCCGCCATCCGCCACAGCCCGTCCGGACCGGGATGCGCCGGGCTGCCGTCGTAGGTGACGATGGTGGCGCCCGCGAGCAAGCCCGCCACCTGGAAGTTCCACATCATCCAGCTGGGCGAGGTGAACCAGAAGAACGTCTCGCCGGGTCCCAGGTCCGAGTGCAGCACGCCCGCCTTGAGGTGCTCGAGCACCACCCCGCCGTGCCCGTGCACGATCCCCTTGGGCAGTCCGGTGGTGCCCGAGGAGAACACGACCCACAGCGGATGGTCGAACGCCACCCGCTCGGTGACCAGCGCGTGCTCACCCGCGGTGGCGGCGGCCCAGCCCACGACCCTGTCTCCGCCGGGGGCCAGCGAGGACACCGCGTCCTGCTCGTCGCCGCCGGAACGCGCCACCAGCACCGTCAGCGTCAGGCCGGGCAGGCCCGCACGCAGCTCGTCCACTGCGGCGCGCTGGTCACGCGGCTTGCCGCCGTAGTCGTAGCCGTCGGCGGTGATGAGCACCGTCGGCTCCAGCTGGCCCAGCCGGTCCACCGCTGCGGGCGCCGAATAGTCCTGGCCGCACGCGCCCCAGACTGCGCCGACGCTCGCGGCGGCGAGGAACGCGATCACCGTCTCGGAGATGTTCGGCAGGTACCCGACGACGCGGTCGCCGGGGCGCACACCGACCTCGCGGAGCGTGTGCGCCAGCGCGGCCGTCCGCGACCGCAGCTCCGCCCAGGTGACCGCGCGTGCGGCGCGCCCCTCCCCCAGGTCGACGATCGCGGGACGGCCCGCGGCGTCCTGCGCGGCACCGTGCCGGAACACCTGGTCGACGTAATTGATGCGCGCATCCGGGAACCACACCGCCCCCGGCATGCGGTCCTCGGCCAGCGCGGGCCCCGGGTCGGTGTCGGAGACGACGTCGAAGTAGTCCCACACGGCCTGCCAGAACGCGCCCAGGTTCTCCGTGGACCACTGCCACAGCCGGTCGTAGTCGGAGGCGTCGGTGGGCACGCCGGGGCTGTCCGGATTCGCCTGCCGGACCAGATCCGCGAACTCGACCATCGCGCTGACCGCCACCGTGTCCGCGTCCGGTTCCCAGAGCATCGCCGCCGCGCTCTCGCTCGCCTTCGTCACTATCGCCGCCCTCGCTTCGCTGTGGTCCGGGTCTCAGGAAAGGCTATCGCGCGCGATCTCCCCCACCGACGTGAGCCCGGCCAACCCCAAGGTCAGGTCGAACTCGGCGATGATGTTCGCCACCGCGTCGCGCGCGCCGTCGCGGCCGCCGAGCGCCAGACCGTACAGGTGCGGGCGGCCGACGGTCACCGCGTCGGCGCCCAGGGCGAGCGCCTTGAACACGTCGGCGCCGCCGCGCACCCCGCTGTCCAGCAGCACGGCCGCCCGACCGTCGACCACCGGGGCGATCGCCTCGAGCGCGTCGAGCGACCCGATCGCCCCGTCCACCTGACGGCCCCCGTGGTTGGACACGATGATGCCGTCGAGACCCTCGTCCACCGCCCGGCGCGCGTCGTCCGGATGCAGGACGCCCTTGAGCAGCACCGGAAGCCGGGTGCGGCCGCGCAGCGTGGCGATGTCCTCCCAGCTCAACGACGGTCGCGAGTAGATGTCGAGGAACGTCTCCACCGCGGCCCGCGGCTCCGGTGAGCGCAGGTTGGCCGCCAGCGCGCCCGGGTAGCGGCGGCTCATCGCGATCAGCGACCGCACGGCGCCCCACGTCACCTCGACGTCGGGCTTGTTCCCGGCCGCCGCGCGCACCCGGTCCTTGACGATGCGCACGAACCGCGGGTCCGAGGTGTACTGCGCGATGCCCTCACCACGCGCGAACGGCAGCGACCCGATGTTGAGGTCCTGCGGCCGCCAGCCCAGCATCGTCGTATCCAGGGTGACCACGAGCGCGTCGGCGCCGCTGCGCTCGGCCCGGCCGATGAGGCTGTCCACCAGCTGCTCGTCGGTGCTCCAGTACAGCTGGAACCAGTGCGGGGCGCCCCCGGGGCCCGCCGCCCGGTCCATCGCCGCGGCCGCGTCCTCCATCGGCGCGCAGCCCTGGTTGGAGAAGATGTAGGGCACGCCCAGCTCGGCCGCCGCCTCCGCGATCGCCACGTCCGCCTCAGGGTGCACCAGCTCGGCGGCGCCCACCGGGGCGAACAGCACCGGGGCCGGGATGCGGCGCCCGAACAGCTCCACCGAGAGGTCGCGGCGCGAGACGTCCCGCAGCATGCGCGGCACGATCCGATGCCGGTCGAACGCCGCACGGTTGGCGTCCATGGTGGTGCCCGCACCCGCGCCGCCCGCCACGTATGCCCAGGCCCGGCGCGACATCCTGCGCCGGGCCGCCTTCTCCAGGGCGGCGAAGTCGGTGGGGATCGCGGGGCGCCGGCCCAGCACCCCGTCCCGGTAGATGCGGTTCTGGCGCGCCCGGCCCGGGCCGGGCTCGGGGGATGCTGGTGCGGGGGATGCGGGCTCGGAGGATGCGACTGTCATGCCCCGCAGGATAATGGCCCGATGAGCGATTTCCGGCCCGACGGCGCACTCCGCCCGGACGCGCCCTGCCCCTGCGGATTCGGCCCCGCCTACCCCGAGTGCTGCGGACGGTTCCACGCAGCGGAAGGGGCCGCCGCCCCCACCGCCGAGGCCCTCATGCGGTCGCGGTACACGGCGTTCGCCGCCGGTGACGCCGCCTACCTGCTGCGCACCTGGCATCCGGACACCCGGCCGCGGTCGCTCACGCTCGACCCGGACGTGCAGTGGACTCGGCTGACCATCGTCGCCACCACCGGCGGCGGGCTGCTGGAGCAGACGGGCACCGTGGAATTCGTGGCCCAGTACCGCACCCGCGGGCCCGACGGGTCCCTCCACCGCGGACGGCAGCACGAGGACAGCCGGTTCGTCCGGATCGACGGCGCGTGGGTGTATCAGGGCACGGCGTAGGGAGACTCTTGCCCCGAGCTCCCCATTCTCCGCAGCTACTCAGCAGTACGGGCACATTCGGAGCCCCCGGATGTACCCGTACTGCTGAGTAACCTCACAGGAAGTCACGCGCCGAGGTACCCGGTCAGCCGTACATCCACCCGCGCGTGCGCGGCATGCCGCTCTCGCCGCCCGGGCCCGGACGCACCGCCAGAGTCTGGTTGAGCCCCAGCCGGTGCGGATACTCGAAGCCGATGGCGCTGGCCGCAAGGTACATCAGCCAGGTGCGCGCGCGCTCGGCCCCGACCAGCGCCACCGCCCGATCCCACTGCGCGGTCAGGTTCGCCACCCAGGCGCGCAGCGTCAGCGCGTAGTGCTCGCGCAGCGATTCCACGTCGCGCACCTCGAAACCGCCCCGCTCCAGCGCGTCGACGGTGGCGCTGAGCGGCAGGATCTCGCCGTCGGGGAACACGTAGCGGTCGATGAAGGTGCGCGCGGCCCTGTGCCCCGAGGACATCACCCGCGCCCCGCCCTGCACGCGCGCCCGCGCCGAGTGGCCCGGCGGCAGCGGCCGCACCGAGGAGATCTGATGGTTGAGCAGCCGGCCGCCGTCGCACAGCAGTCCGTACAGGTCGTCCGCATACACCCGCAGGTGCTCGAGCCCCACGTGCTCGGCCATCCCGATGGAGCAGATCGCGTCGAACGGCCCGTCGCGGACCTCGCGGTAATCCTGCAGGCGGATCTCCACCAGGTCCTCGACGCCGGCCTCGGCGACCCGCCGGCGCGCCAGGTCCACCTGCTCGCGGCTCACTGTCACACCCACCGCCCGCGCGCCATGCTCGCGCGCGGCGTGGATGGCCATGGTGCCCCAGCCGCAGCCCACGTCGAGCAGCCGCATCCCGGGCCGCAGCCCCAGCTTGCGGCTGATGTGCTCGCACTTGGCCCACTGGGCGTCGTCGACGGAGCCGCACCCTTCGGCCCAGTACCCGCACGAATACACCATGGTCGGCCCCAGGAGCAGCCGATAGAACTCATTGCCGATGTCGTAGTGCGAGGAGACGGTGACGGCGTCGCGATGCGCACTGTGCCGGCCGCCCGTGCGCCTGCGCAGCTCCGTCGCGGGCGGCCGCGGCGGCGGCCCGATGACGCCGTGGCGGATCATGCGCGCGACGCCCCTGCGGATCGAGCGCGCGTCGACGCCGCGCACTCCGTGGCTGGAGACCCTCTCGATGATCTGCGGCATGTCCAGCAGGTCGAAGACGCTGCCCTGCACCTGCAGGTCTCCGGAGACATAGGCGCGCGCCAGGCCCAGCTCGTCCGGCGAGTAGAGGATGCGGCGCAGCGCGCGGCGATTTCGGAACACCACGCGGACCGGGGCGTCCGCCGGTCCCGCTTCGGAGCCGTCCCAGGCCGCCAGCCGCAGCGGCAGCGGCGCCTTGAGCACGTCCTCGAACGTCGCCAGGATGCCCGTCGCTACCGAACCCACAGAGACGATTGTGCTCCGGCGGAGCGCCGTTCGGAGCGGTTCCGGGAAGTCGGGGCATTGTGCTGGAGCAACACGGAACGGTTGACTTCACACCGACGAGACCGTCACGGCAATCTCCGTCGGCAGATGCGATTCGTTGGCACTCACCGCCGACGGCGCCGTGGCCGGGTGGGGTCTCAACAGTTCGGCGCAGATCGGCCCGACGTTGAGCGTGCCGCCGGAACTGTCGGGCGGGAACGACGGTGGGATGCCCGGGGTCGGCAGCCTCAGCGATGCGCTGGGAGACCTGCCCCGAAGCTGACGCGACACTTCCGCACTCCCCCACCGGGCCGTGGGGAAGCGTAAAGGTCGACAACCACACCCTTCGCTACTGTAGATCGCATGTACAAGATCATGCTGGCGCTGCACCTGGTGTTCGCCATCTTCGCCATCGGCCCGCTGATCCACGCGACCACGACCGCCTCGCGCGGGCTGCGCACCGGCGACGCCGGCGCCGTCGCCACGTCGTCCAAGTCCACGCGGATCTACTCGTACGCGTCGTTCCTGGCGGTGATCTTCGGTTTCGGGCTCATGTCGTCGAAGTACCCCTGGAACGATCAGACGGTGGCGTCGTTCTCCGAGCCGTGGATCTGGATCTCGCTGATCCTGTGGTTCGTCGCCATCGTCGTCGCGCTCATCGTGGTGGTGCCCGCGCTCGACTCGGCGGTCGAGAAGCTCAAGGCCGGCGAATCCGCGTCGGCGCTGATCGGCAAGGTCGCCGGATCCGGCGGAGCGATCGCGCTGCTGTTCCTGGCGACGGTGTTCCTCATGGTCTACAAGCCGGGGGCCTGAGCCGGGATTTTCGGCAGGGTCGCTCAGTACGGCCAGCTCGGCACCGCGGGCAGACCCTCGCTGGTGGGGCGCCCGATCAGCCAGGCGAGCAGTTCCGCCTCCGGCAGGTCGGGCGCCTCGCCGTCCCATCCGGTGCCGCGCAGCGCGGGCAGCTCGGTGGCCAGGGTGCGCGTGACGAACGCGGCCGGCCAGTCCGCGGGGGCGTACCCCAGGCCCAGGTCCACATGGTGGATCTCCAGCTCACGCCACCGCAGCACCGGGATCATCCGCGCTGGCACCGTGTGCTTCCAGCGGATGTCCGTGTCCAGCGATGCGGCGTCGATGCTCCCCATCGCCCGGGCCGCCCGCACACCGGAGAATTGCAGGTCCGCCCGCAGCAGCTCCACCGGCCGGTCTGCGCCCTCCTCGATCGCCGCCGCCCGCGCCTCCGGCCCGCCCGGGTACATCTCCGGCGCCGGTGCGCCGTCGATGACGCCGCGCGCGAACCGCCACATCGCGTCCGCATTGCGCGCCAGGTGCGTCACCACGTGCCCCCGCGTCCACCCCGGAAGCCGCGACGCCTCCCGCGCCTGCTGCTCGGTCATGCCGGCGAGTGTGGCCCGCAGCCGCTCCCCCGACGCGCGCACCTCGTCGACCAGTTCGTCGAAGTCGTCGCCCATGCACCGAGGCTATCGCCGGGCGGCGCGTCTTCCGCGGAACCGCCGTCATCGTGAAGCCGTGCCGCGTAATCTGCGCAGTTTCGCCGCAGAATCACTGCAGTCTCGCGTAGCCTGGGAGATATGGAAACCGCATACGAAAGGGGCACGGCGACGACGCGGAAGCGTCGCGCGGCAGCCCCCGATGGCGCGGCCAAGACCAGAATGAAGCCGGGGCAGGCCACCGGGGGCAAGTTCAAGATCACGTCGGCGTCGCCATCCCGCGCGAAGAAAGGCCGCTCTGGTCTTCGCGGCGAGGCTCAGCGAATTGCGGCAGTCCTGCCGGCAGACGTCATCGCCGATGCGGTGGGGGTCAGTACACGCACGGTGCACGCCTGGGTCACGGGCGGCACGACGCCGACGGGTGTGCGTGCGCGGCGCCTGGCTGAGCTCAGCGCTGTCAACGAACGCATCGGCCGTGTCCTCAACGAGGACTACATCCCCGTATGGTTGATCAAGCCGAATGCAGCACTTGACGAGCAGACTCCGGTGGAAGCCATCGCGGCAGGCGAATCCCGGGAAGTGCTGCGGCTGATCAGCAGCCTCGAATCGCCCGGCGCCGCATAACTGCCGGTGCGCTTCGACGTTGAAGCCACCACCGTCTCCGGCGCATGGTGGCGCCACATCCCCGGCTGCGGACGCCCCTCTTACCGTCCGCAGCCGCCGTCGGACAACCGGTGGCAGCGCGGCACCGTGGTCGACGCGCTCTATCTTTCGGGTGACCGGGATGGCATGTGGGCCGAGTGGTATCGGCACCTCGCCGAGCTCGGAATACCGCCGGCCGAGACGCTGCCGAGGGACGTATGGGAGTACAACGTCGCCACGCTCACTGTCGCCGACCTGTCCACAGAGGAACGTCTCGACGGGGTCGACCTCCCGCCGCCGTCCCCAGACCGGAAGGAGTGGCGGCGGTTTCAGCGCGTCGGTGAAAAACTGCACGCACAAGGGTTCTCCGGGCTGGTCACGATCAGCGCCGCTCGCCGGCAAAGCCTCGTCTTGGCCGTATTCCTCGGATCCGGGCTCCCCGCGGGGTTGACGGCGGTGCAGCATACGCGCGTCGACGCCGTCCCGCCCCCGCCGCGCGGAATGGTCACCTGACGGCGCACCTCGTCGACCGGCATCCGGTAATCGGCATCCATGCACCGAGGCTATCGCCGCGCGGTACGTTCTTCGGTGCCCGCGCGCCCCGGATCACCGAAAAACGCACCGCACGATGCTGAACTGGCCGCGCCCGGGTGTCGCCTCTTCCGCTCCACAGGCGAACTCGATACGTTTCAATGGCCGGGCGGACACCCGCCCAATTCACCGCATGCAGGGCCCGCCCGACCCCGAGGAGCGCAGATGACCCAAGACGCCGACGTGATCGTGGTGGGGGCCGGGTTGGCCGGCCTGGTCGCCACCTACGAGCTCACCCGCGCGGGCAAGCGGGTGCTGGTCGTGGACCAGGAGAACGAGGCGAACCTGGGCGGCCAGGCGTTCTGGTCGCTCGGCGGGATCTTCCTGGTCAACAGTCCCGAGCAGCGGCGCATGGGCATCAAGGACTCCTACGACCTGGCGCTGCAGGACTGGAGCGGCTCGGCCGGGTTCGACCGCGACGACCAGGACCGCTGGCCGCGGCAGTGGGCCCAGGCCTACGTGCAGTTCGCGGCGGGAGAGAAACGCGCCTACATGCACGACCTGGGCATGCGGTTCATGCCCACGGTCGGTTGGGCGGAGCGTGGGCGCGGCACCGCCCTGGACCACGGCAACTCGGTGCCCCGCTTCCACATCTCGTGGGGCACCGGCCCCGAGGTGGTGCGCATCTTCGCCGAGCCCGTGATGGCGGCGGCCAAGCGGGGGCTGGTCTCCTTCCGGCACCGGCACCAGGTGGACGAGGTGATCACCTCGGACGGCGCCGCGGTGGGCGTGCGCGGCACCGTCCTGGCCCCGTCCACCGAATCGCGGGGCGTCAAGTCCAACCGGGACCGGGCCGGGGAGTTCGAACTGCGGGCGCAGGCGGTGGTGGTGACCTCCGGCGGCATCGGCGGCAACCAGGAGCTGGTGCGCAAGAACTGGCCCGTCGACCGGCTTGGGCGCATGCCGCAGAACATGATCTGCGGGGTCCCCGCGCACGTCGACGGCCGCATGCTGGAGATCACCGAGAACGCGGGCGGCCACATCGTCAACCGCGACCGCATGTGGCACTACACCGAGGGCATCGTCAACTGGGACCCCGTCTGGCCGGACCACGGCATCCGCATCATCCCCGGGCCGTCGTCACTGTGGCTCGACGCCGAGGGCAAACGCCTGCCGACGCCGCTGTTCCCCGGGTTCGACACGCTCGGCACTCTCAAGCACATCCTGGGCACGGGGCACGACCACACGTGGTTCATCCTCACGCAGTCGATCATCGAGAAGGAATTCGCGCTCTCGGGCTCCGAGCAGAACCCCGACATGACCGGCAAGGACCTCAAGCTGCTGCTGGGGCGCGTGGGCAAGGGCGCCCCGGGCCCGGTGGACAGCTTCATGCGTTACGGCGAGGACTTCGTGGTGCGTGACGACCTGCGCGCGCTCGTCGACGGCATGAACGCCATCGGCTCGGGCCCCACGCTCGACTACGCACAGGTGGAGCGCGAGGTGCTGGCCCGCGACCGCGAGCTCGACAACACCTACTCCAAGGACCTGCAGCTCATGGCCGTGCGCAACGCACGAAGTTACCTGGCGGACAAGGTCACGCGGGTGGCCCGGCCGCACAAGCTGCTCGACCCGGCGCACGGCCCGCTGATCGCGGTGCGGCTGCACCTGCTCACCCGCAAGACGTTGGGCGGCCTCGAGACCAACCTGGATTCGCAGGTCATGCGGTCCGACGGCACAGCTTTCGACGGGCTCTACGCGGCCGGGGAGGTCGCCGGGTTCGGCGGCGGCGGGATGCACGGGTACAACGCGCTGGAGGGGACGTTCCTGGGCGGGTGCATCTTCTCCGGCCGGGCCGCGGGGCGGGCGCTGGCGCGCGACTTGGGATAGCGGCCGAACGCGCCGAGGAATCCGCCTGAACGCCGACCACAGCGGCGGCTACTCAGCAGTAGGGGTACGGCCGCGCCGCGGATCCGTACCCGTACTGCTGAGTAGGCGCGGAAACGGGCGGGGCCCTCACTCCCCTGGCAGCCAGGCCCCGTGCAGCCCCGCCGGCACCCGGTGCGGCAGCCGCACCCGGGCGCGCGGGCCCGCGGCCGGCTCCTCGCCGTCGAACACGTGGAACCAGCTGGTCCGGTCACTGCGATCGGTGACGATGCAGCCCCAGTAGTGCGCCCCATCGTCGGCGGGCAGGTGCACGGGTTCGCCGAACGACAGCGCAGCGTCGCCCCACGTGACGCCCGCACCCGTGTCGAGGTCGTACCACCGGAGCAGGTCCGCGTCGCCGCCGACGAGGTCCGATCCGTCGCTCTCGCCCACCGTCGCCACCTGACGGTGGGGACGCCCGATGAGGCGGTCGTCGATGCGCGGGAACTCCATGGTCCCGCCGGCCACCTCGGTGCGCGTCATCCGCCCCGTCGCCGGGTCCAGCACCGCCCGCACCAGGGCGCTGGCGGCCGGTTCCTGCGCTCCGACCACGATCCCCGGGTGGTCCCACTGGACGTAGTCAAGCACCACCGTGCCGTCACCGGCGTCGTAGGCGTTCGCGGTGTGCCACATCCAGAACGCCTCGTCGGCGCACCAGCGCACCGGCGAGCCGTCGCGGGGGATGAGCGCGATCCGCGCCCCCGCCTCCGGATGCCACTGCAGCACCGACCCGCCCGCCATGGCCGCGGAGATGTCGAACACCAGCGGGCATACCGGCACCACCAGATACGTCGCGGTGAGCGCCATGTCGTGGATCATCACGGGTGCGTCGAGGCCGTCCACCGTCGTCACCGGTCGCGTGGGCACGCCGTCCCGTCCGATGGCCGTCCACGTGAGGTACGGCGCCTCGAGCGAGTAGCAGAACGAGAACATCTCCCCCGTCGCCGGATCCACCTTGGGGTGCGCGGTGAGCCCGGCCGGCACGGCGCCGTCGAAGGTCTCCTTGCACACCGTGCGCAGGTCTGCCGGGTCGAGGCGGAACGGCGGGGCCGATTCGGCGAGAGCCAGCAGCCGCCCGCCGTGCCGGACGACGTTGATGTCCGGCAGGTCGCGGTCGCTGTAGGCCAGGTCGTCGCCGACCAGCTCCGGGCCCGGCCGGTAGGGCGTCATGATCCCCGGCCACAGTGCACGCCCCGCCGCCTCCTCCGCGACCAGCGCCGGGGTGCGGACGAAGGCGTTGCGGTACCGCGCGCGTCCGCCGTCGAGCTCGATGCGGTGCACCATGGCGTCGCCGTCGATCGGGTACAAGTACGACCCGATGGGGTCGAAGCGCATGTTGGGGCCGTTGCGCAGGTAGCTGCCGCGCAGCGTGGTGGGCAGCTCGCCCTGCACCTCGAGCTCCACGGCGTCGATCTCGGCGCGCTGCGGCTCGAAAACCCCCCGCAGGTGCGGGTTCGTGGCCGGGTCCACCGGGGCGGGCAACTCGTCGAATGCGGTCATCGTCTCTCCTCGAAAGGTGCCGTCCGGCGACGTCGGCTCCGATTATGCGCGCGCAACGGCGCCGTCATGCGGGTTCCGGCGATTCCGCGGCGGGCATTTGTCCCACTGATCACATACCGCGCACCCACTGGACACCAGTCCGGCCTAGCATGGCGCGACGGACCGGATATCCGATGACCCCCCACGACCCCGGGAGCAGCGCGTGCGATTCACCTTTGCCGATGCCATGACGGACCCTCAGTACTACGTGCCCTTGGCGCAGGCCGCCGAGGACGCGGGCTACCACTCGTTCGCCGTGGCGGACAGCATCTGCTACCCCGAGGTCTCCGACTCCACCTACCCGTACACCCCGGACGGCAGCCGCGAGTTCCTGGAGAACAAGCCGTTCATCGAGGCGTTCATCCTCATCACGGCGATGGCGCAGGCCACCGAGCGGATCCGCTTCGTCCCGTTCGTGCTCAAGCTGCCGGTGCGTCCGCCCGTGCTCGTCGCCAAGCAGGCCGCGTCCATCGCCGCGCTCTACGACAACCGCTTGAGCCTGGGCGTGGGTCTGAGCCCCTGGCCGGAGGACTTCGACGTGATGGGGGTGCCGTTCCCCAAGCGCGGCAAGCGGATGAACGAGGCCATGCAGATCATCCGCGGGCTGACCTCCGGCGGGTACTTCGAGCACCACGGCGAGATCTACGACCTGCAGTCGATCAAGATCAACCCGGTGCCCACCAAGCCGGTCCCCATGCTGGTCGGCGGCCACAGCGACGCCGCGCTGCGCCGGGCCGTCCGCCTGGGTGACGGATGGATGCACGCCGGCGGCAAGACCGACGAGCTCGACGAGATCCTCACCCGCCTGGCCGCGGTGCGCAAGGCGGAGGGCAAGGAGGACGATCCGTTCGAGATCCACGTGGCGTCCATCGACGCGTTCTCCGTGGACGGGGTCAAGCGTCTCGAAGACAAGGGCGTGACCGATGTGACGGTCGGGTTCCGCATGCCGTACCAGATGGAGCAGGACACCCAGCCGCTGGAGGAGAAGATCACCGCGCTACGGAAGTTCTCCGACAAGGTCATCGCCCGGTGCGGCTGATCCCCCGCCCGGTGGGGCCGACGTGAACGATCCCACCGGTCACGGCGTGGCGGCCGACGCACGCAACCGTTAGCTTGGGTGTATGCAAATGCAAGCATTGCAGGTCCGCGAGCTGGTGCGCCGGCCGGTCCTGGCCTACGCGGCCAAGCTCATGCTTGCACACCTCATCGGCGGCGTCGTGGTGTTCCTCCTGGTGCTGGAGGTGCTGCCGCTGCCCACCGGTGTCACCCCACTGCGCCTCGACCGCGCCAACGCCGTCGTCTTCTTCATCTTCATGCCCATCGCGGCGGTGATGCTCCTCGGTGGCGGGCTCATCGCGGGCCGGCCCATCCTGGCGTGGACGGCCCGCGGCGGGCCGCCCACGCCGCGCGAACGGCGCGCCACCCTGCGACAGCCGATGCGCCAACTGGCCGTGCAGGTGGCCACCTGGGCCGTCGGCCTCGTCGTCTTCCTGGCCACCAACCTCCAGGGCGGCACGCAGCTGGTCACACTGGTGACCGTCACGATCACGATGGGCGCCACCACGGCGTGCGCCATCGCCTACGTGATGGGCGAGCGGGAACTGCGCGGGCTGGTCGCCCTGGCCGCTGCATCCGACCCGGGCGCGACCTGGCGGACGTCCGGCGTCAAGACCCGCGTGATGGTGATCTGGGCTCTCAGCTCCGCGATGCCGGTGTTCGGCATCGTACTGCTCGCATTCCCCGATGCCGTCGGCCTGAGCGACCGGCAGACGGGCTCCATCGGCTCGGCGGTGTTCGCGTTGGGGGTCCTCGCCATCGCGGTCGGCGGCGTGGGCATGCTCTACGTCGTGCGCTCCATCGCCGATCCGGTCCGGCAGGTCAGCGATGCGATGCGCGAGGTCGAGAACGGGTCCACCCATGCGCGGGTGAGCGTGTACGACGGCTCGGAGATCGGCAAGCTGCAGGCCGGCTTCAACCGCATGGTGGCCGGGCTGGCCGAGCGCGAACTGGTGCGCGACCTGCTGAACAAGCATGTCGGCGAGGACGTCGCACGGCACGCCGTGGAGCAGGGCACCGCACTGGGCGGCGAGATCGACGACGTGGCCGTGTTGTTCACCGACATCATCGGCTCCACCGGGCTGGCCACCGTCCACCACCCCGACGAGGTCGTCGGCATGCTCAACGAGTTCTTCCGCGTGGCCGTCGACGTGGTGGACCGCAACGGCGGGTTCATCAACAAGTTCGAGGGCGACGCGGCGCTCGCGATCTTCGGCACCCCCGAGCACCTGGGCGACCCGGCCGGGGCGGCCCTGCGCGCCGCCCGCGAGCTGCGCACCGAGATCATGCGGCTCGGCATCGCCGACGCGGGCATCGGCGTGTCCTCCGGCCCCGTCGTGGCCGGGTACGTGGGGGCGTCGAACCGCTACGAGTACACGGTGATCGGCGACCCGGTCAACGAAGCGGCCCGGCTCACCGACCTGGCGAAGAAGCGCCCGGGCCGGGTGCTCGCGTCGCAGCGCACCATCGACGCCGCGGGCCCGTCGGAACAGTCGCACTGGCGCCTGCGCGAACGGGTGCTCCTGCGCGGGCGCGGGGCCCGCACCCGGCTGGCGACGCCGCGGCGCTCGTCGTACCCGCCGGACCTCGTCGGGCTGCAGGTGCGGTAGCCGCCGAGTCAGCCACCGCGCGTGAACAGCCCACGCACGCCGCGGACCATGCGGCGGAGGAAGCGCTGTATCGCCTCGGTCTGCCGACGGTTGCGCTCGGCGATCATCTGCTCCTCCGCAAGCATCGCGTGCTGCGTCTCCTTGCTGTGCCCCGGGGCCCACTTGGGCCCGCCGCCCATCACCACTGCCCTCGCCCCTTTCTCAACCGTCCCCCTCAACCGTCGCAGACTCCGTCACCGTACCGCCCGCATCGCATCGCACCGTGCGTCCGCAGTGGCGTTCGTCACTACGGGATTACATCGCCGTCCTCTCCGGTTAGCCTTGTTGAAACGTCAATCATTGCGGAGGAAACAAACCATGACGACATCCGTTCGCGACGCGGGACTGACCGCCGGCACCTGGAACCTCGACCCCGTCCACTCCAGCATCGGATTCAGTGTGCGGCACATGATGGTAAGCAAGGTGCGCGGGAACTTCGACGAGTTCACCGGCCAGATCACCATCAGCGACGAGGGCGAGGCCACCGTGGTGGCCGACATCAACGTCGGCTCCATCAACACCGGCAACGACCAGCGCGACGCGCACGTGCGCTCGGCCGACTACTTCGAGGTCGAGACCCACCCCGTCGCCACCTTCCGCTCCACCGGCATCCGCGCCAAGGGCGACGCGCACGTGCTCACCGGCGAGTTCACGCTCCGTGGCGTCACCAAGCCCATCGAGATGGACCTGGAGCTCACCGGCGTCAACCCGGGCACCGGCGACGGCCCCATCGCAGGTTTCGAGGCGTCGACCGTCCTCAACCGCAAGGACTTCGGCATCACGCTCGACATGCCGCTCGACGGCGGCGGCGCGGCCGTGGGCGACAAGATCACCATCAGCATCGACGCCCAGGCCCGGCTGGCCGCCTGACCGGCCCCGACCGTCGGGGGCTCCCATCCCCTCGGCCCCCGACCCCGCCTGCGCGCGGCCCCGGCACCCCGGCGGCCGCGCGCAGGCGTCTGACGAGCACCCCGCCGTCGCCGACTACGGTGGTGCCCGTGAGCGATAACGGAGCACGCACCGGTACTGCGACGCCCGACGGCAAGGCCCCGTGGGGCGCCGTCGTCACCCCCGCGGTCGTCGCAGTCGCCGCCGTGACCGACGCGTGGCTCGTGATCCTGTTCGCCGCGATCGGGCGGCAGTCGCACGACGAGGCGAACGGCGTCGTCGGCGCGCTGTCCACCGCGTGGCCGTTCCTCGTCGGCCTCGCCGTCGGCTGGGTTGTGGTGTACGCCCTGTCCCGCCGCGGCGGACGCACCGTGCGCCCCCAGCGCGCCTGGCCCGCCGGCGTCACCGTGTGGGTCGCGACGGTCCTGTGCGGAATGCTGCTGCGCGCGGTCACCGGAGAGGGCACCGCGTTCGCCTTCGTCATCGTGGCGACCCTGTTCAACCTGCTCACACTGGTGGGCTGGCGGCTGCTGGCGCAGCTCGTCGCGGCGCGCCGACGGTGAGCCCGCGGTGCCCCCGGCGAGCGCATGCGCGCCCCGCCGGATCCGGCGGGGAACCGGCGGTAAGCGCATACGCTCGACCGGCACGCCCGCTCACCGCACGCAGCGCACGCAGCGCCAAGCACCCGCGCAAGCCGGGAATCGCCGCCGCACGGGTCCACATGTCGCGGACATCCGAGGCGTACTCCGGTGCGCGGTGCGCTTCTCGATGGAACGCGGGTAACACTTTCATAACGGTGCACGCCCCGCGCGAACTTGCCGGCAAGGCCCCCGCCGCGCGGCCACCAGTGCCACGCTTGTCCCCATGAGTACCGCGCCCTCGCCCCCGCCCCCGGAGGCCGACCGCTCCGACCGCGCCTTCTTCGGACAGCCGCTGGCGCTGACCAACCTGTTCGGCGTCGAGATGTGGGAACGGTTCTCCTTCTACGGCATGCAGGGGATCCTGCTGATCTACCTGTACTACCAGACCACCGACGGCGGGCTGGGGATCTCGGAGCACACGGCCACCGGCATCGTCGGCGCCTACGGCGGCATGGTCTACATCTCCACGATCGTCGGCGGATGGATCGCGGACCGGGTGCTGGGCTCCGAGCGCACGCTGTTCTACAGCGCCATCCTGGTCATGGGCGGGCACATCGCCCTGTCGGTGCTGCCGGGCCTGCTCGGGGTGGGCGTCGGCCTGGTGCTGGTGGCGTTCGGCAGCGGCGGCGTCAAGGCCACGGCCACCTCCCTCGTCGGCGACCTCTACGACGAGCACGACGAGCGACGCGACGCCGGGTTCTCGCTGTTCTACATGGGCATCAACATCGGCGGACTCGTCGGCCCGCTGCTCACCGGGCTGCTGCGCGACAATGCCGGCTTCCACTGGGGCTTCGGGCTCGCGGCCATCGGCATGGCGCTGGGACTGATCCAGTACACGGTGTTCCGACGCAACCTGCACGGCGTCGGTGCCCGGCCCAGCGACCCGCTCAGCCGCAATCAGCGCCTCGCCTATGCGGGCGGCACCGTCGCCGTCATCGTGATCGTCGCCGTCCTGTCCCTCACCGGAGTCATCACCGCCGACAGGCTCTCGGACATCGTCGTCGGCATCGCCACCGCGGCCACGCTCCTGTACTTCCTCGTCATCCTCGCCAGCCGCCAGGTCACCCGTGTAGAGCGCCGGCGCGTGATCGCGTTCATGCCGATGTTCCTCGCCTCGGTCGTGTTCTGGTCGCTGTTCCAGCAGATCTTCACGGTGCTGACGATCTACAGCGACAAGCGGCTCGACCGCAACCTGTTCGGCTGGGAGTTCCCCGTGTCATGGGTGCAGTCCATCGAACCGGTGTGGGTGGTCGTCGGCGCCGGCGCCTTCGCCGCGATGTGGACGAAGATGGGCGACCGGCAGCCCGCCACACCCATCAAGTTCGCGATGGGCACCGGCGGCATGGGCGTCGCGTTCCTGCTGTTCCTGCTCATGCCGGCGGGACAGAACACCGCGCCGGTGTGGGGGCTCGTGCTCATCCTCGGCATCTTCGCGGCCTCCGAGCTCATGCTCTCCCCCGTCGGCCTGTCGTTGGCGACCAAGCTCGCACCCCGGGCATTCCACACGCAGATGGTGGCGCTGTTCTTCCTCTCGGTGGCGCTCGGCACCGCACTGTCCGGCACTCTGGCCCGCTACTACGACGAGGACAACGAGGCGCCGTACTTCGCCACGCTGGGGCTCGTCGCTGTGGCCGTCGGCGTGGTGCTGGCGGTCGCTTCGCCGTGGATCAAAAAGCTCATGAGCGGGGTGAAGTAGGGGGCGTCACGTCAGGATGAGCACCCCGCCGAGCGCCAGGGCCGCGACGAACACCGTCTGCACCAGGGCGAGGACGAACGGCTTGGGCCCCACCTTCTTCATCGTCGCCACCCGCACGCCGGTGCCCAGCGCGAACATCGCGGCCGTGAGCAGCGCTGTCTCGACGGTCTTGCCCACCGAGAGCACCGGGTCGGGCAGGATCCCCGTCGAGCTGATCGCCACGAACACGATGAACATGACGACGAACAGCGGCACCAGCGGCGGACGCTTCACCGCGGCGGGCGCACCCTCGGCAGCCCCGTCCCCGGCCTCCGCGCCGGCACCTGTGCCCGTATCCACGGAGGCGGCCTGCGCCCTGTCGGCCCGTCGGCGCATGAGCCCGATGGCGGTGAGCACCGGGGCCAGCATGAGCACGCGCCCCAGCTTGACGACGACCGCCACGGCCAGCGCGCCGCCGCCGATCGCCCCACCGGCCGCCACCACCTGGGCCACCTCGTGGATCGACGCGCCCGCCCACAGGCCGCCCTGCTCGTCGGTGATCCCGGTCAGGTCGGTGAGCAGCGGGATCGCCAGGATCATGAGTGTGCCGAAGATGACGACGAGCGCGATGGCGGTGATCGTCTCCTCTTCCTCCGCATCCACCACGCCGTCGGCGGCGGCCACCGCGGCGGCACCGCAGATCGAGAACCCGCAGGCGATGAGCAGGCGCTGGGTCCAAGTGAGGCCCAGCAGCTTTCCCGCCCACATGCCGAAGACGATGCCCAGGCCGACGACCGCCACGATGAGCCCGATGACTCCCCAGCCCAGGTCGAGGATGTCGCCGACCACCAGTTGCAGCCCCAGCAGGGCGACGCCGACGCGCAGCAGCCGCTTGGCCGAGAAGGTCAGCCCCGGCTCGATGCGTTGCGGCAGCGGGACGACGTTGGCGAGCACCGCCCCCAGCACGATGGCGATGAGCAGGGGGCTCACTGTGGGGGTGAACTGACCGATGAGCATCGCCAGGCCGGTGCACACCGCCACGACGGCGAGCCCGGGCAGCGCGTCGCGACCCCACGCCGCGAGGCGCTGCGGCACGGACGGCCTGCCCGCACCTTTCCGGTCGGTGTTCGTGCCCGCGCCACGCGTGGCGCCCGCCGGCTCGCGGGCCCCGGTGTCCACATCTGCTTGCGTCATGCCTCCAGGTTGCTGCGGATCCGCCCCGTCCAGTAGCCCCCGAAACCGGATGGACGCATATCAACACGGCATGTCTCATCCCGGAGGCATACGATCGACGCATGACGAAGGAGTGGCCCGACCTCACGGTGCTCGAGCTGCTCGTCGGCATCGACGACCTCGGCAGCCTGGGCGCCTCGGCCCGTCGCATCGGGATGGCCCAGCCCAATGCCACCCGCCGGCTCCGCGGGCTCGAGCGCAGGCTGGGGCTGCCCCTGCTGGACCGGCAACCCCGCGGTTCCCGCCTCACGCCGCAGGGCACAGTGATCGCGCACTGGGCCCGGGAGCTGCTGGCCGACGCGGAGCGTCTGCTCGACGCCGCATCCGCGCTGCGCGGCGAGCGCGAATCGGAGTTGGGCATCGGCGCGTCGATGACCGTCGCCGAACACCTCGTCCCGTCGTGGCTGGGCGCGTTCCGCGAGCAGCACCCCGACGTGCGCGTACACCTGCGCGTGCAGAACTCCACGGAGGTGGCGGCCGCGGTCCTCGCGGGCGGGCACGACGTGGGCTTCATCGAGTCCCCGCACGTCGCCAAGGGCCTGCACGCGACGGTGGTCGGCCAGGACCGGCTCACCGTGATCGTGCACCCGGATCACCCGTGGGCCCGGCTGCGCCGCCCGCTCACGGTCACCGAGCTGGCCGCGGCCCCGCTGGTGGTGCGCGAGGCCGGTTCGGGCACGCGCACCACGCTGGACGTCGCCCTCGCGGACTTCCCGCGGCCGGCCCCGCTGCTCGAGCTGGGCAGCAGCGCGGCCGTGCGCACCAGCGTGCTCGCGGGCGTGGGCCCCGCGGTCCTGTCGACCCTGGCCACTGCGCCGTGGATCGCCAGCGGCATGCTGCACGAGGTCCAGGTGCAGGACCTGGATCTGCGCAGGACGTTGCGCGCGGTGTGGCGCGCGCCGCGCACCCTGGGCGGCCCCGCCGGCGACTTGGTCAATCAGGCCCGGCGGTCACGGCTGCCGCACTACCTGCCCGAACACTGAGCGCGGGCGACCCGGCGCGGCCTACTCCGACGGCGGCCGCTCCAACCACCGAAGGAACTGGTCGGCCACGATCACCGCGTTGGAGGCGCCGTCGGTGGACGCCACGTAGACGGCGAACGCCAGGTCGCCCTTGATGCCGATGAGCCAGCTGGGCGGGTTGGGCTTGGTGCTGACGACCTGACCGGTCAGCGCGTCGAGCCCCTCATGGCGCCGGAGCGAGGTCAGCGCGCCCGTCTGCACCGATTCGTGCATCAAGGTGCGGTACTTGTCGCGCAGTTCGCCGGGCAGCGCCGGCGGGTCGCCCTGCGGGGCGCCCGCGTCGCCGGCGAACAGCACCGGGTGCGGCAGCGCGCCCACCGAGATGGTCGCGGCCGCCACCGCCATGCCGTACGTGGTGGCGGTGACGCCGTCGTCGCCCGCGTTCCCGGTGCTCACCTCGAGCCCGGGCACCGGAATGTCGACGCCGATGCCGAGCTGGCGCGCCGCCTTCGTGACCGCGTCCTCGTCGTTCTGGTCCACCCCCGCGGCGTCGAGGAACGCCTGGAAGATCACGCCCGGCTCATCGGCCTGTTCGAGCGCGACGATGCCCTCCTCCTGCTGCGCCTGGTTGTTCTGCGCCACGGCCACCAACTGTCCGGTGGACGGCCGGAACGCCACGAGCGCCGCGGGCGGGGCCACCCCCACCACCCCGTTGCGCGCGGCGATCTGCACGTGCGGGTCCACGGAGGTGGCCAGGTCCGGCGGCGGGGGCCCCTGCTCCCCGGCGACGCGGTGGCGGGTGCCGTCCGGGTCGTTGATGGTGACTTCCCACCCCGCGGTGGCGTCGCGGCTGGCCTGCCACCGCGCGGCGATCGCCGAGGTGACCGGCGAGGAGGCCAGCCTGTTGACCAGCACCAGCTGCGGTTCCTCCGCCACCACGACGCCCGGGATCGAGTCCAGGGTGCTCTTGAGCACCGCGTAGTCGCCGTCGCGCAGCGCCACCACGTCCACCGTCTTGCCCTGCGCGTCCGCGAGCTTGGAGGTGAGCGAGGCGTCGGTGACCAGCGGCGCCACCGGGGCGAGCGCCGCGGCGAGCCGCCGGGCGGTCTCCGCCGGATCGCGCACCTGCGCCGGGTCGAGGCGCACCTCGTGCACGTTCTGTTCCTGCATGTAGGGCGCACCCGCGGCGTCGAGCACCGTGGGCGGCGCGGCGTCGGTGCGGTTCAGGTGCACCGTCTGGCCCACACCCAGATTGGGCACCATCAGGCTCGGCGACCACACGATCCGCCAGCCGATCGAGAGCTGGGTGAGCTGCCCGTCGGTGGTGTACCGCCAGGTCCGGCCGTCGCCGAAGTCCCACTTGGCCTCGAGGCTGACGTTGCCGGACCGGCCGCCGGTGGTCGCCACCTGTTCGATCGAATAGTCGATGTCCTCGGCCGGAAGGTCGGCGAGCATCTGCTCGATCACCGGGCGCGCGGCCGCGGGGTTGTCGGTGAGATTGGCGGCCGACGCCGCATTGCGGCTGTTCATCGACGCAGTGAACTGCCGGACGATGTTCTCCGCCGACGACGGGGTGTCCGCACACGCGACGAGGCCCGCCACCAGCGCCGCCGCCACCGCCAGTACCGCGAGTGCGCGGCGCCTGCTCCCCCGGGTTCCCACCGTCGATGTCCTCCTCACGCCACGATTGTCCTATGCCCGTGCCCTTCTGCAGGTGCAGGGTGCCCGGGCGGTGTGCAGAACACCATCGTCACCTGCATGTTCCCCCGCCCGACGGCGTGGCGCGGCGTGTTTCGCGGTATGCGCGTCCGGTTCAGGCCCCGAAGGTGGCGTCCAGCGCGTGGCGGATGTCCTCCACCAGGTCCTCGGTGTCCTCGATCCCGGCGGAAAACCGCAGGTGACCGTACTTCCGAAACTCCTCCGGGTACGGCGCCGTGCGCGGCCCGTCGCCGGAGACGTGCACGATCAGCGACTCGTCGTGGCCCAGCGACACCGCCGAGGTGACGATACGCAGGTGGGAGACGAACCGGTTCTGCGCGTCGGAGTCGCCGTCGACCGCGAAGGCCAGCATGCCGCCGAATCCGCCGCGCATCTGCCGCGCGGCCAACTCGTGCTGCGGGTGCGACGCCAGCCCCGGGTAGTACACGTAGGCGACCCGCTCGTCCGCCTCGAGCAGCTCCGCCACCGCCTGCGCGTTGGCGCAGTGCTGCCGCATGCGCAGCGGCAGGGTGGTCGCCCCGCGTCCGATCAGCCACGCGTTGAACGGGCTGATCACGCCGCCGACGTCGACCATCGCGTCCGCCTTGATCGGTTCGATCAGCTCACGCGACCCCAGCACCGCGCCGCCCATCGCGTCGCCGTGCCCGTTGATGTACTTGGTGAGCGAGTGCACCGCGAAGTCGGCGCCCAGTTCCAGCGGCCGCAGCAGCAGCGGCGTGGCGAACGTGGAATCGACGGAGACGAGCGCGCCGGCCTCGTGCGCGATGGCCGACACCGCCGCGACGTCGGTGATCTTGGTGGTGGGGTTGGCGGGCGTCTCCAGGTGCACGAGCCGCGTGTTCGGCCGGATCGCCGACCGCACCGCCTCCGGGTCTGCGATGTCGACGAAGTCGGCCTCGATGCCGTACTTGCGCGGCAGCAGGTCGGAGAACAGCCGGAAGATCGCCTCGTAGCTCACGTCCGCCACCACCACGTGGTCGCCTGCCTGCAGGTGCGTGAAGAAGATCCCGTGCAGCGCGGCGACGCCGCTGGCGAGCACCACCGCGTCCTCCGCCCCCTCGAGTGCGGCCAGCTTGCGCTGCAGCGCCAGCTGGTTGACACCGCTGTTGCGGGTGTAGAACGGCACGTCGGTGCCCGACCAGCTCATCTGCGACGGGTCGTAGGGCAGGGCGTACGAGTTGGCCAGCACCAGCGGGGTGCGCACCGCGCCCGTGCCGCCGTCGATCTCGTTGCCCACGTGCACGGCCGTGGTCATCGGCCCGGCCTGCGCGCCCGGCGGCATCGTCCCGGATCCGTAGCACCGCGCCGCGGCGGGAGAATCGGGGCCGGAGCCGGCAGCGGTATCGGGGGCGGCGGATGCATGCGTGTCAGGGTCGTCGGCGTTCACGCGACCAATCTATGCCCGGCCGCCGTGCGGACGTGCGGGCCCGGGGGCCGCGGCGGACATGGCGGACGTCCAAGTCCGGGTCCGCCGGCCCTGCGGGCGGGCGCGCGATGTGTCGTCTATTACAGAACCCGAATCGCTACCGGCGGGTACGCCGCCGGATACCCGTCGGTAGCGATTCCCGTACCTACCGGTAACAATTCCACTACCCATTGGTAGGCGATTTCGAAACACGTCGGACCCAGCTGAAACGGCAGTTCACAGACATTCTTGACACAGCCTGAGGCGCCCGCCCCGCGCCCATATCGAACGTGTTGCGGCGCCGATTGCGCAATCGGACTCAGATATGACACGCGCCACGGGAATGTGCATTATTGATGTGGTCTCCCGCGCCGGCGGCCCGGTCCGGCCGCATCGCGGTGCCCGGGCGCACCGGCTCTCTGGCCCGCCCGGGGCCCCTGCGGGGGCCGATACGCCGTCGACGGCGGGCGGATCCCCGACAATGGCGGGAGCGCGCGGACCGCCGGGGGTGCGGCCACCGGCGGGCCCGCAGGCGATCCTGCGGAACACGGCGGGGGACGCCGACGGGGACGGGCACAGCACACCCGCCATGCGGGACCAGGACAGGGCGACGACGAGAGCGATGGTTCAGATGACGACGATGTTCAAGCGGATTGCGGTAGTGAACCGAGGCGAGTCTGCAGTACGCCTCATCCGCGCCGTGCGCGAGCTCAACGCCGAGCACGGTTACGGCATCCAGTCGATCGCCATGCACACCGACGCCGAGCGCCGCGCGATGTTCGTCCGCCAGGCGGACGACGCCGTCTGCATCCGCCCCACCGGCACCGGCAACGCCTACCTGGACCACGAGGCCCTCGCCGACGCGCTGCGCCGCTGCGGGGCCGACGCCGTCTGGGTGGGCTGGGGCTTCGTCGCCGAGGACCCGGCCTTCGCCGAGCTGGTCCGGTCCATGGGCATCACGTTCATCGGCCCTTCGCCGGAGGCGATGAAGCTCCTCGGCGACAAGGTCGAGGCCAAGCTGCTCGCCGAGAAGGTCGGCGTCCCCGTCGCCCCGTGGAGCGGCGGCCCCGTCGACACGCGCGCGGACGCCCGCCGTCACGCCCAGGCCATCGGCTACCCGCTGATCATCAAGGCGCGCAGCGGCGGCGGCGGCCGCGGCATCCGCAAGGTCTACGCCGAGGACGAGCTGGAGCTGGCCCTCGAGCGCACCCAGGGCGAGGCAGAGCGGTCCTTCGGCGACCCGGTCGTGTTCATCGAGCGCCTGGTCACCGACGCCCGCCACGTCGAGGTGCAGGTGATCGCGGACAAGCACGGGTCCGTGTGGGCGCCGGGCGTGCGCGACTGCTTCCATCCAGCGCCGCAACCAGAAGGTCATCGAGGAATCCAGCTCGGTGCTCATGACCGAGGAGCAGAAGGACCACCTGCGCACGGTGTCCGCCGACCTCGTCCACGCCGCCGGCTACCACGGCGCGGCCACCGTCGAGTACCTCTACCAGCCCAGCCAGCAGATCTTCACGTTCCTCGAGGTGAACACCCGCCTGCAGGTGGAGCACCCGATCACCGAGATCACCACCGGCCTCGACCTGGTCAAGATGCAGATCCTCACCGCCGCGGGCGAGCCGCTCGAAGGCGACTGCCCGCCCGAGTTCGGGCACGCCGTCGAGGCCCGGCTCAACGCGGAGGACGCGGAGAACGGCTTCGCCCCCGCACCCGGCACGGTCAAGCTGTGCAAGTTCCCGCTGGGATCCGGCCTGCGCGTGGACACCGGCATCGCCCAGGGCGACGTCATCCCGCCCGACTACGATTCGATGGTCGCCAAGATCATCGCCTGGGGACACGACCGCGACGAGGCCCTCGCACGCCTGCGCACCGCGCTGCGCGAGACCACGGTGGTCCTCGACGGCGGCACCACCACCAAGTCGTTCCTGCTGGCCCTGCTCGACGAGCCCGACCTGCTCAGCGGCGCGGCCGACACCGGCTGGCTGGACAAGACAGGCGCCGGCGTGGGCGGCGAGCCCGGCGCGACCGCCGAGGTGGCGCTGCTCGCCGCCGCCGTGCACGCCTACGACGTCGAGGAGTCCGTCGAGCGCACCAACTTCCTGTCGTCGGCCCGCGGCGGCCGCCCCCGCGCCTCGCACACCATCGGCCGCACCGTGGAGCTGAGCTACCTGGGGGCCGGCTACAAGCTCACCGTCGGCCAGATCAGCCCGCGCACCTACCTGATCGAGGGCGAACACGGCGAGGTCGAGGTGGGTGTGGACCGGCTGGGGCTCTACGAGTCGCGTCTGGACGTGCACGGACGCCGCCACCAGGTGGTCACCGTGGCCGGGCCCGCCCAGTACCTCGTGGAGGTCGACGGCGTCAGCCACCAGATCAGCCAGGACGAAGCCGGCGTCGTCCGCGCGCCCGCGCCGGCCGTCGTCGTCGCCGTGCCCGTCGCGGCGGGCGACCTGGTCGAGGCCGGCGACCAGCTCGTCGTCCTCGAGGCGATGAAGATGGAGACTTCCGTGCGCGCGCCCATCGCCGGTCGCGTCGGCGAGGTCGTCGCCACCGTCAACTCGCAGGTCGACGCCGGCGCGCCCCTGATCCGCATCGAACCGGAAGGCGAGGAGGGCGCTGCGGCCGCCGCGGCCCCGCGCATCGCGTTCACCCCGTCCGCCGTCGACTCCGCCGCGCACGACCCCCGCGAACGCGCCCTGCACCTCATCGATGTCATGGCCTCGATGATCACCGGCTACGACGTGCCCGGCGAACGCGCGCAGGCGCTGCTGGACGAGTACCAGCGGCTGCGCGCGGGGCTGGCCGCCGACGACTCCGCCATCGTCGACGCGGAGCTCAACCTGCTCACCACGTTCGCCGACGTGTGCGAACTGTCCCGCAACCGGCCCACCTACGAGGAGGAGTCCGGCGACGAGTCGGTCCACAGCCCCCGCGAGCACTTCCACACGTTCCTGTACTCGCTGGACGCCGAGCGCGAGGGCCTGCCCCCGTCGTTCCAGGACAACCTGGCCCGCGCGCTGCGCCACTACGGCGTGACGCCCAAGGAGGTCGAAAGCGACGCGTCCGACCGCCAGGGGCAGACCCTCGAAGAGGCCGTCTACCGCGTGTTCCTCTCGCTGCAGCGCACCGAGAACCAGATCCCGGTGGTCGCGGCGCTGCTCGAGCGCTGGCTCAGCGACGCCGCGGGTTCGGCCCGCCCGGCCGATTCGGGCGCCGCCCACGACGCCGCCGACCCGCTGGCCCCGGCCGACGCGGACGCTGCCGCCACCGCGCCCGAGCAGCTGGCCGAGGTGCTCGACCGCCTCATCGTCGCCACGCAGCTGCGCTACCCCGTCATCGGCGACGCGGCGCGCAACCTGCGGTTCCGGCTGTACGACCAGCCGCGCATCGCGCAGACCCGGCAGGATTCGTTCGACCGCATCCGCGGCGTGCTCGCCCGGCTCGCGGAGAACCCGCGCGCCACCGACTACACCCGCCGCATCGCGCGCCTGATCTCCACGCCCGAGCCGCTGACGGACCTGCTCGCCGCGCACGTGGCGCGCGACGCCGCCGAGGCCGGCCCGCTGCTCGACGTCATCACCCGGCGCTACTACGACATCCGCCACCTGACCGGGGTGGAGCTCACCAGCCGCGGCAGCCACCACTTCGTCACCGGCTCCTACACGCTGCAGGGCGACACCCTGCGTCTGGTGTCGGCGCTCGGCTCGCACGACACGATCACCGAGCTGCTCGACGAGGTCGACGGGATCACCGCCGGGATGTACCAGGACGGCGAGGACGGCGCCCGCACGGACACCCTCGTCACCGACCTCTACCTCACCTGGCCGGAGCCCATCACCGATCCGGACGCCGTGGGCGAGGAGCTCCGCGGCCTGCTGGCGTCGCGGCGGACCACCGGCGACTGCCGGCGCGTCACCTTCACCGTGTGCTCCGACGCGGGCCCCAACCACCAGTACACGTTCCGCCCCGACGCCGACGGCGCCCCGCAGGAGGAGGCCGTCATCCGCGACCTGCACCCGCTCACGGCGCAGCGGCTGGACCTGTGGCGGCTGAAGAACTTCGTGGGCACTCGCATGGCCGCCGCCCCCGGGACCTACCTGTACCACCTGGAGGGGCGCGAGAACCCCAGCGACGAGCGGCTCATCGCCCTCGCCGAGGTCCGCGACGCCACGCCCGAGCTCGACGCCGCCGGCGAGGTCGTCGGCATGCCGGAGATCGAGCGCACGCTCACCGCGTGCCTGGACGGCATCCGCCGGGCTCAGGGCGCGCGGGCCGGCAAGCGCCGGCTCGACGCCAACCGCGTGGTCCTCTACATCTGGCCCACCATCACCCTGGCCCCCGACCGCATCGAGAAGATCGCCCGCAACATCGCGCCCATCACCCAGGGCGCGGGCATCGAGCAGATCATCCTCATGGCGTCGATCAGCGACGCCACCGACGCCGGCGCCGGGCAGGCCGGAACGCGCGACGTCGCCGTCCGGTTCTCCTACCGTTCCGGCGCGGGCGTGGTCATGTCCATCACCGAGCCGCCCGCCGCGCCCATGCAGCCGGTGTCCTCCTACACCCAGAAGGTGCAGCGCTCCCGGGCGCGCGGCACGGTGTACCCGTACGAGCTGATCCCGCTGCTCACCGGCCCCGACGGCAGCTTCGTCGAACACGACCTGGCCGACGACGGCACGCTCACGCTGGTGCCCGTGGACCGCCCGTACGGCGAGAACAAGGCCGGCGTCATCACCGGCGTCGTCACCACCCCCACCGCGCGGTACCCGGAGGGCGTCCGGCGTGTCGCCCTGTTCGGCGACCCCACCCGGGCACTCGGCACCGTCGCGGAGGCCGAATGCGCCCGCGTGGTCGCGGCGCTGACACTCGCCGAGGAACTGGGCGCCCCCGTCGAGTGGTTCACCCTGTCCTCCGGCGCCACGATCGCCATGGACTCGGGCACCGAGAACATGGACTGGGTGTCGCGGGCGCTGCGCAAGATCGTCACCTTCACCCAGAACGGCGGCGAGATCAACGTCGTCGTCGCCGGCATCAACGTGGGCGCCCAGCCGTACTGGAACGCCGAGGCCACGATGCTCATGCACACCAAGGGCATCCTGGTGATGACCCCGGACAGCGCCATGGTGCTCACCGGCAAGCAGTCGCTGGACTACTCCGGCGGCGTGTCCGCCGAGGACAACTTCGGCATCGGCGGCTACGACCGCGTGATGGGGCCCAACGGCCAGGCCCAGTACTGGGCGCCCAACCTCAGCGCGGCCTGCGAGGTGCTCGCCGCCCACTACGCGCACTCCTACACCGCGCCCGGCGAACGCTTCCCCCGGCGCGCCGCCAGCACCGACCCGGCGGACCGCGACGTGCGCAGCTATCCGCACGTGCACCCGGGCAGCGACTTCGCCACCGTCGGCGAGATCTTCTCCGCAGAGAAGAACCTCGAGCGCAAGAAGCCGTTCGACATCCGCACGGTCATGCGCGCCGTCGTCGACCAGGACCACGCGCCGCTCGAACGCTGGGCCGACATGAAGGACGCCGACACGTCCGTCGTGTTCGACGCACACCTCGACGGCAACCCGGTGAGCGTGATCGGCATCGAGTCGCGGGCCATCCCCCGCAAGGGCTGGTTCCCCGCCGACGGGCCCGACACCTGGACCGCCGGCACCCTGTTCCCCGCCTCTTCGTGGAAGACGGCGCGCGCCATCAACGCGGCGTCGGGCGTGCGGCCCATCGTCGTGCTGGCCAACCTGTCCGGATTCGACGGCTCGCCCGAGTCGCTGCGCAACCTGCAGCTGCAGTACGGCGCCGAGATCGGCCGGGCCATCGTCAACTTCGACGGGCCCATCGTGTTCTGCGTGGTCTCCCGGTACCACGGCGGTGCCTTCGTCGTGTTCTCCGGCGCGCTGAACGACAACATGGAGGTGCTCGCCGTCGAGGGCTCCTACGCTTCGGTGCTCGGCGGCGCCCCCGCCGCGGCCGTGGTGTTCACCCGCGAGGTCAACAAGCGCACCAAGGCCGACGAGACCGTGCGCCGGCTGGAGGCCGAGCTGGAATCGGCCACCACCGAGGCCGAGCAGGCACGGATCGGCGTCGAGCTGTCCGCCGCCTGGGCCGAGGTGCGCTCCGCCAAGCTCGGCGAGGTGGCCTCCGAGTTCGAGGCCGTGCACAACATCGAGCGGGCCCGCGAGGTGGGCTCGGTGCACACCATCGTCACCGCCGAGCAGCTGCGGCCGCAACTCATCGCGGCCGTCGAACGCGGCATGAAGCGGGCCGGCGAGCAGTAGCGGCGTCCGCATAGCGGCGGCCCCGGGGACCTCGGTTCCCGGGGCCGTTGCCGTCAGTCGGGCACCGCAAGGTCGACCAGCAGCACCTCGTTCCGCACGGCCGAGGTGTCTTCGCCGGGGGGCCGATAGTGATGCAGTGTCGGCGGCGGCTCCGCGAGCTCATAGATCCATTCCGCGCCCGGCGCCGGCTCCATCCGGATCCAGCCCTCGCGCTTGAGCTCCCAGTCGATGAGCATCGACACGAGGCGCAGCCGCGTCACCTCGCCGAACGTCGCGAACCCGGGGGTCGGTGGGAGTGCGTCACGCCTGCCCGGCCGGGGGTTCGTCGTGGCCAGCACCCGCACCGCGCCGTGCATCGTCAACGACAGGGGGACGGGGGCCGCCGTCTCATACCGGACCCGCAGGCCGCCGCTGGACGCGATCGACGGTTGCACCGCGACGCGCTCCTGCATGTCGCGGCCACCCAGCATCATCACCGGATCCTCGTCCGCGGGCCGCAATGCCGTGGTGATGCGCCACCCCGGCTGCAGCGCGCTCCACCACCGTCCCATCGACTCATTCCAGACCAGTTCCCAGCACACGCGCTCACCCACGGCCGGGGGCAGCGAGTACGAGTACTGCACGGCGTCGAACACCGCGGGGACGATCATCGCTGCAGTCTGTCAGAAGTCTGCCGGAACCGCTTTTCTCACAGGTTGCTCACAGCCTGCGCACAGTCGGTTGCGAATTCCCCGCGTTATCGTTCCGGCATCGGCCGCATACGCCGCAGGACCGGGCTCGGCGACTCGCGTGCACAGAGCGCCCGCCTCGATGTTTCACGGGGAACATCGCCGCCCCCGGTCCCGGAGTCGGCGCGCGGCGACGGACCGGAAGGAGTGCCGATGCCGAAGCCCGGCCATCACCGCCGCGGGGTGGACCCCCGCTCAACCGCGCCGGGTGCGCGGTTCACCCGGCCCGCGCGCTCGGGCTCAGCGGCTGCTCGGGGCGACGGGCCTGCTCGCGGCGTGCGGCTCGCAGACTGCGCCCCAGGCCGATGCCACGGCCCCCGCACCGTCCGGCGCGGCCACAGGCGGCATCGATGAACAGCTGACGGCGATGCTCGCCTCCGCGCCGCAGTGCGTGATGACCACCGAGGAGACGCAGGGGCCGTACTGGTTCGACGTCGACGCGATCCGCAGCGACATCCGCGAGGACCGCACCGGGATGCCGATGGAGCTCGCGCTGCGGGTGCAGGACCTCGCCCAGTGCACCGCCGACCCGGCGTCCGGCGGGGTCGCGAACGCCGTGGTCGAGGTCTGGCACTGCGACGCTATGGGCGTGTACTCGGGGTTTCGCAACGGGTTCGGCGCGCCGGGCTCCGGCGCTCCCCCGGGACCGCCACGGGAGGCGAGGGTGCGGGCCCCGGGCCGTCCGGAGCGCCGCCCGGCCCGCCCGCCTTCGACTCCAGCGGCGCGCCCACCTCGGGCGAGACCTCGGACGGGAGCTACAGCGCAGGCGATGTGGAGTCGACGCCGTCGGGCACCGCCACGTTTCTGCGCGGCGCCCAGGTGACGGACGCGGACGGCGTCGTCCGGTTCACCTCGATCTTCCCCGGCTGGTACAGCGGGCGGGCCGTGCACGTGCACATCAAGGTGCACATCGACAGGAAGACCGTGCTCACCACGCAGCTGTACTTCGACGACGGCCTCACCGACGCCGTCTACAGCGACACCGCGCCGTACTCGCTGCGCGGTGAGCGCGACACCCGCAACGGCACGGACGCGATCTACGACCCCACCGGGCTGTCCGTGAGCAGGCGGTCCGACGGCACCATGCTCACGGCGCTGAACCTCGGCATCGACACCTGAGCCGGCGTCACGCGCGCCGCCCGTGCGCGATCCGCCGCCCCGATGGAAGTATGGGTCCCATGAGCGATTCGCAGCGCCCCGCAGACCGCCCGTCGGGCATCGACCTGTCGTTCCGGAACCCGGACGTGCGCCCCCAGGACGACTTGTTCGCCCACGTCAACGGCACGTGGCTGGACGAGCACACGATCCCGGCAGACCGCGCCGTGGACGGGGCGTTCCGCACCCTCTACGACCAGGCCGAGAAGGACGTGCGCGTCATCATCGAGGAGGCCGTGGCGGCGGCGCGCGCCGGCGCCGAGGACTCGGACCAGCGCAAGATCGGCGACATCTACCGCAGCTTCATGGATTCCGACGCCGTCGCGCGCGCCGGAACGGCCCCGCTGGCGCAGGAGGCCGCCGGGATCCGCTCCGCGGCCACCCCCACCGAGTTGGCCGTGGCCGTCGCGCGCCTGCAGGCCGGCGGCGTGCGCGGCGTCGTCGGCCTCTTCGTCGACACCGACGCCAAGGATTCGAGCCGGTACCTGCTGCACCTCAACCAGTCGGGGCTCGGCCTGCCGGACGAGTCGTACTACCGGGGCGACGAGCATGCCGAGACCCGTGCCGCGTACACCGCGCACGTCGGCCGGATGCTGGAGTTGACGGGTCTCGCCGCCGGCACCGACGCGGCGGCCGCCGCCGCGCGCATCGTCGACCTCGAAACGGCGATCGCGGCCGCACATTGGGACCGCGTGCGCAACCGGGATGCCGACCTCACCTACAACGCGTCCTCCGTCGCCGAGCTGGCCGCGCAGCACCCGGGCTTCCCCTGGCAGCAGTGGCTGGCCGCGACCGTCGAGGCCGCCGGGGCGGACGCCGCGGCGCATCCCGAGCAGCTCATCGTCCGGCAGCCGAGCTTCCTCGCAGGGCTGGCCGAGCTGTGGTCGCAGCGCCCGCTGGAACAGTGGCGCGAGTGGGCGCTCTGGCAGCTGGCCCACGCGCGGGCGCCATATCTGACCGACGAGGTCGTCGACGAGAACTTCGACTTCTACGGCCGCACCCTCACCGGCGCCGAGGAACTGCGCGACCGGTGGAAGCGCGCGGTATCCCTGGTCGAGGAGCTGATGGGCGAGGCCGTGGGGCGGCTGTACGTGGAGCGCCACTTCCCCCCGCGGGCCAAGGAGCGCATGCAGGTTCTCGTCGAGGACCTGCTGGAGGCCTACCGCCGCAACATCGCCGAGCTGGAGTGGATGACACCGGCTACACGCGGTAAGGCGCTGGCCAAGCTGGAGAAGTTCACGCCCAAGATCGGGTATCCGGCCCGGTGGCGCGACTACTCCGCGGTGACGGTGACGGCCGACGACCTGCTCGGCAACGTGCGCAGCGGCAACCTGGCCGAGTCGCGCCGCGAGCTGGACAAGCTGGGCGGGCCGGTGGACCGGGACGAGTGGTTCATGACGCCGCAGACGGTCAACGCCTACTACAACCCGGGCATGAATGAGATCGTCTTCCCCGCAGCCATCCTCCAGCCGCCGTTCTTCGACCCGGACGCCGACGACGCCGCCAACTACGGTGGCATCGGCGCGGTGATCGGGCACGAGATCGGCCACGGCTTCGACGACCAGGGCGCGAAGTACGACGGCGACGGCAACCTGGTCGACTGGTGGACCGACGACGACCGCGCCGAGTTCGGCGTGCGCACCCGGGCGCTGATCGAGCAGTACGGCAAACTGTCGCCGCGCGGCCTGCCCGAGCACAAAGTCAACGGCGAGCTGACGATCGGCGAGAACATCGGCGACCTCGGCGGGCTGTCCATCGCGCTGGCCGCCTACCGGATCGCCCTCGAGCGCACGGGCGGCGCGGCCCCGGAGATCGACGGGCTCACCGGAGTGCAGCGCGTGTTCTTCGGCTGGGCGCAGGTGTGGCGCACCAAGGTCCGCGATTCCGAGGCGATCCGCCGCCTGACCATCGACCCGCACTCGCCGCCGGACCTGCGCTGCAACGGCGTGATCCGCAACATCGACGCGTTCTACGAGGCGTTCGGGGTGTCCGAGGACGACGCGCTGTACCTGCCGCCGGACGAGCGGGTCGGCATCTGGTGAGCGGCCCGGACGGCATGCCCGGCGGGCACGCCCCGCCGCCGCCCGCCGATCCGGGCGTGCACAGGCTCGACCGCCACACGCGTCTGTGCATCTCGCTGGCGGCGCGGCCCAGCGACGTCGGCACCCGGTTCCACAACTTCCTCTATGCGGAGCTGGGGCTGAACTTCGTCTACAAAGCGTTCACGACGGGCGACCTCGCCGGCGCCGTGACGGGGATCCGCGCGCTCGGCATCCGCGGGTGCGGGGTGTCGATGCCCTACAAGCAGGACGTCCTGCCGATGCTCGACCAGGTGCACGCGTCGGCCGGGGCGATCGGTGCGGTGAACACCATCGTCAACGACGACGGCAGGCTCACCGGCTACAACACCGACGTGCTCGCCGTGCAGGCGCTGCTGCCCGACGGCGCCGGACGCAGCGCGCTCGTCGCGGGCAGCGGGGGCATGGCGGCGGCCGTGGTGGCGGCGCTGCGCCGCGCCGGGTTCGACGACGTCGTCATCGCCGCTCGCAACGAGGGGACGGGCCGGGCGCTGGCCGCGCGCTTTTCCGCCCGATGGATCCCCGACAGCGACGAGCACCGGGCGGACGTGCTCGTCAACGCCACGCCCATCGGCATGGCCGCGGCGGACGGGGCTGCGCAGGATCCGGCATTCCCACGCGCCGCGGTGTCGGCCGCGCATACCGTGGTGGACGTGGTGGCGTCGCCGCCGCGCACCCCGCTGATCGCGCTGGCCGAGCGGTGCGGCGCGGAAACGGTCACAGGCGACGCGGTGATGGCGCTGCAGGCGGCCGAGCAGTTCCGGCTGTACACGGGCATCCGCCCAGGCGACGAGCAGGTACGCCGCGCGCGGGAGTACTCGCGCCGCACGTGATCCTGGCGGTGCACCGTGCGACGGGCTCGCTCCTGCAGGCGGACGCCGAGCGGACCGGCGTGAAAGGAGCGGGCAATGGTCGACACGCCGCGCGACGATGAGCAGGACGGCAGCGACACGGACCGCGGCAAGCAGGACGGCACCGGCGCCGAACATGGCGGGGCGGCCGCGCGTCCGACGCCGCCCGCCACCCCCGTCGTCGCCCCGCACTGGCTGCCCCGGGTGAACCGGCGGTTCACCAACCGGATCCAGGGCGCGTGGGCGCCGTATCTGCCACCATGGGCGGTGATCCTGCATGTCGGCCGCCGCAGCGGGCGGTCCTACGAGACGCCGGTGCTGGCGTTTCGCCACCACGGGTCGGTCAGCGTGGCCCTCCCGTACGGTGCGCGGGCGGACTGGGTGCGCAACGTCGTCGCGGCACAGGGCTGCCGGATGCGGCGCCGCGGCAAGATCGTCGAGCTGACGCACCCCCGCATCGTCACCGACGGCGCCGGCAGTGACCTGCCGCGGCCGGTGCGCATGGTCGCCGGCCGCGTCGCCGTCCTGGTGTTGGACGAGACGGCCCCGCCCAACTGATCCGCACCGCCCGCTCGGCTCGCACCGATCGAACGGGCCGCGCCGCCGAGCGGCCGCATCGGGCCGCGCGGCGCCCCGGCCGATTATCATCGGGGCATGGCAGAAGGGGACAAACGACGCCCTACCCTGGGCGAGCTCATCCGCACCCAGCGCGAGATGGCCTCGCTTCCCATGCGCCGCCTGGCGGAGATGGTGGGCATTTCCAACCCGTATCTTTCGCAGATCGAGCGGAACCTGCGCGCGCCCAGCGACAAGGTGCTCGAGGCCATCGCCGAGAACCTCAAGTTGTCCTCGGAGCTGCTGTTCAGCACGGCCCGCCCCTCCGACCCCGAGGGCCAGCCCGAGGTGGTGGCGGCGATCCGGCGCGACCCCGACCTCACGCACGCCCAGCGCGCCACGCTCGAGGAGATGTACTCGACGTTCCGGCACGTCACCGTCGAGAATCGCCGCCGCGGCCGCGGCACCGGACGGGACGCCGGCGACGTCGGCTTCCCCGCGAAGGCCGCCACCGCACGCGACGGTGCCGCATCCGGAGACGACTGAACCGGCGCGGCACCCGCGATGATCGCGGGCCCCGCGCCGGTGCAGCGCCAGCTCAGGGGTGCGTCAGGAAAGGACCCCGCGCAGCAGGTTGGTGGCAGCGCCGCTCACGCCCATGACCACCTTCTCCTGCGTCTCGACGAGCGTGCCGTACGGCTTGACGCCGGTGATGCCCGCGATCTTCTTCTGGAACCCGAAGCTGCGCTCGAGCGACTTCTCGTAGGTCTCCACGCCGTAGAGCCCCGCCTGCTTGACGACGGACACGATGCGGCCGGCGACGTTCGCATCGGAGTCGACGGAGCCGTCGATGACGGTGGTGTTCTTGCCGGTGTCTGCCATGGGTGCTCCTCAGCTCAGGTGACGCGGTAGGTCGCGCGCGGTAGCGCGGCCCTCCGCCGCATGGTTAACAGATTAGCATACTGACTGCTAACGCGCATCGGCCTCGCCGCCCCGCGTGTCCCGGCCCCGGCCCGCACCCGCTCCCATCCGGGTCGCGCGGGATGGATCACGTCTCGACGAAGGCGTCCTGCAGTGCGGCGATCCCTGCCCGCACGGTCGGCCGGTCGTTGTCGCGTCGCGACAGCGCGAACACCTCGCGGTAGAGCTCCGGCTCCGTATGCACCACGCGGACGCCCTCGGGGGTCGGCAGGTGTGCCAGGCGGGGGATGAGCGCCGCCGCCAGCCCGCGCGCCACGAACTCCAGGTGCGTCGCGAACTCGGCCACCCGGAAGTCGATCCGCGGCTCGACGCCCTGGCCGCGCAACGATTGCACCAGCCAATCGTGGAATCCCGTCCCCTCACTCCAGGCGGCCCATGGCACCCCGGAAAGGTCGGCCAGGCGCACCACCGTCCGCTCCGCCAGTGGATGGTCGGCGGGCAGCGCCAGGTCCGCCACATCGCGGTGCAGGAAGTGGATGGAGACGTCCTGCGGGATCTCCAGCGGAAGCGTGGACCAGCTGTCCACCACGGCGAGGTCCAGCTGCCTGCGCAGCACGTGCGGTATCAGCCACTCCGCCTCCCCCTCCGCGAGCGTGACCTCCAGGTGCGGGTGGTGCGCCTGGAGCGACGCGACGGCTCGCGGGAGCACGGTGCGGCTGGCGGAGACGAACGCCCCCAACCGCAGCGCGCCCACCACGTCGCCGTGCATCGAGGCCACCTCGGATTCCGCCCGCTCCAGCAGCGACAGGATCCGGTGCCCTCGGCGTGCCAGCAGTGCGCCGGCGTCGGTGAGCCGCACCCCGCGCCCCTGCCGCTCGACCACCGCCACGCCCAGTTCCTTCTCCAGCCGCCCGAGCTGCTGGGAGACCCCCGACGCCGAGACGTGCAGCGCATCGGCCGCCGCCGCCAGCGATCCCAGGTCTGCCACGCTGCACAACGCCCGCAACCGTTCCACGTTCAGCATGTGATCGATGATACATGACAGTTATTGATGCAAATCGGTGAAAACACGTCACTTGTGCTGGATTGTTCACGGCGACATCATTGACGCATGGCCTTCCGTTCCCCGTCGCGCACGCTCGCCCCGCACACCCCGGCAACCCCGACCTCCGCGACGGGGGCACCCACCGTCCGCCCCGGGCTCGACCCGCGTCTCATCGCCGCCGCCGGTGCGGCCTCGATCTCACTCACCGCGGTGTTCACCAAGCTCGTGGACGCCTCCACGGCCACGGTCGTGTTCTACCGTTGCCTGCTCGCGGTGCTGCCACTCGCGTTCCTCGCCTACGCCGAGATCCGCCGGAACGGCACGCCGTCGCGCCGCACCGTCGCCTTGCATGCCCTCGGCGGAGTGTTCCTCGGTCTCGATTTCGCGCTGTGGACGCAGTCGATCGCGATGATCGGCGCAGGCATCGCGACCATCCTCAACAACGTGCAGGTGCTCGTCGTGCCGCTGCTGGCCTGGGCGTTCTTCCGGGACAAGATCCCGATGCGGTTCGTCATCTCGGTTCCGGTGATGTTCCTCGGCATCGCACTGGCAGGCGGGGTGCTCGGCGGCGAATCCGCCGCGGGCTCCGATCCGCTCGCCGGCACCGCGCTGGGCCTGCTCTCCGGCGTCGCGTTCGCCGGGTACATCATCATCATCGGCCGCACGGGCAAGGCGAGCGGCGGCGGGGCCAACTCGCAGGTGCTCGTCGCCACGATCACCGCCGGCATGGTCGGCACCGCGTTCGGCACCGCGTGGGGCGGCATCGATTTCACGCCCGGCTGGGGCGCCATCGGCTGGCTCGCCGCGCTGGCCCTGGTCGGCCAGGTGCTCGGCTGGGTGCTGCTGGGCGCGTCGTTGCCCAAGCTGCCGTCGCAAGTGGGCGCGTCGATGCTGCTGCTCCAGCCCGCCCTCGCCGTCGTGTTCGCCATGATCATCCTGGGCGAGCGGCCCACGTCCGCCCAGCTGCTCGGCTGCGTCGTCGTGATCGCGGCGGTGGCGGTGGTGGCCTTCGAGCCGCGGCGCCTCGGAACCCGCAGCTCCGGGTCCGGGCCCACCCCCGTCGACGTCGGGGACGACGCCCGTACCGCCCGCTGGCGCCGTCTGCGGGGCCGCCGCGCCACCGGCATCCGGCCCGTCGAGATCATCGAATCGGACAGCGCCGCCCCGGCGAAGAGGCTCTGAACCTCCGTTGCCGACCGCTCCGCCGACCAAGCGGAATATGCACACCAGCGGGCCAGAACGTGCCAGAAACGCTTGCTCGGCGGGCCCGCTACGAACAAGCGCGCCGGCCACCCGGAGATCCCGGGTGGCCGGCGCGCAACGGCAGGATCGGCGCTCGGCGGCGCCCTGGCGGGTCAGCCCGCCCAGGTCCCCCACGGCATCGAGAAGTCGGTCAAGCCGTCGTGCCCGTTCAGCTGGCCGCCCTGCGTGTTGACGACGATCACCGGGTCGCCGGGCTTGGCGTTCTCGAAGAACCACTTGGCGTCGGCGGTGCTCACATTGAGGCAGCCGTGGCTCACGTTCGTGTTGCCCTGGGCGCCTACCGACCACGGTGCCGCGTGCAGGAAGATGCCGCTGTTGGACATCCGCGTGGCGTACTCGACCTCGAGCCGGTAACCCTCCGGCGAGTCGATCGGCACACCGTAGGTGGACGAGTCCATGATCATCGTCCGGAAGCTCTCACCCACGGTGTAGATGCCGTTGGGGGTCTCGTGGCCGGGCTTGCCCATGGACGTGGGCATGGTGCGCACCACCTGGCCGTCGCGGGTGACGGTGATCGTCTTCGTCGCGTCGTCGGCGGTGGCGATGAGGGCGTCGCCGATGGTGAAGTGCCGGACCGCGTCGCCCGCCTCCACGGTGACCTGTGTGTGCGCGGGCCACAGGTTCTCGGGACGCCAGCGCACCTGCGAGTCGCCGAACCAGTGGAACGCGCCGGTCACGCCGTTGTCGGTGGTCACGCGCATCGCCCGCTCCGCTGCGGCGCGGTCGCCCACCGGCGCGGGGAAGTTGATGATGATCGGCTGCGCGACGCCCACCACGGCGCCCTCCGACGGCGTGATCTGCGGTGTGGCGAAGTTGGCCGGTTCCAGCGGCGCCGGGCCGGTCTGGCCGACGGTGGCGCCGTCGGGCCCGTGCGCGACGGGCACGCCGACCTGCTCGAGCACGCCGGCGAGGTTCTGCCCGCGGGCAGGGGGACGTCGGGCACCGGGACGGGCGGAACCTGCGGCAGCTCGGGCGCGGGGATCTGCGGCAGCTCCACGGAGCCCGGCGCGCCGCCGAACAGCGGCTGCGCGGTCGCCGTGCCGCCTGCCAGCGCGAGGCCCGCGCCCAGCCCCACGGCCGCCGCGAGTGCGACGCCTGTGCGCAGCACGCCGGCGCGCACGCGGCGCAGCGGGCCCCGCCCCGTTCCCGCGCGGGAACGGCGGCGGTCGGGTCCGGTCGGTTGTGTCGGCATTCTCATCCACCTCGGTCGGTCCGGCCGTCTACGATTTCCGCGGGCCGCAGCCGCGGCCGATCACGTGCACGACATTGTCCCACTTCCGGGCCCGACGCGCGCGACACCCCCTTCCGGACACCGTCTCCGAGCGCGCCCCCGGCCTGCGGTCCACGGCCCGCGCTGTGTAGCGTCCTGCCGCGGCGGGGCGATAGTCCTCCATACAGGTCGTGAACGCCTGTCAAACAATTTGATAACGATGTGATGCAGAACACGTGTCAGTGTGGCATTGTTTGCTCGCGGCCCCGGAACGACGCCCGACCCACGCCCTCAAGGTACGACGCCTTACAGGTACGACAAGGTACATCGCCATACAGGTACGACGCAGTATCCCGCGGTCGCCTCCGCAGTCCGGAGGCGACGACGCAGTCCGACGTTGCAGGAGGAGGACGCCATGACTCGCAGTAACGTTCTGCGGCTCATCGAGCCCGGCCGGGGTTCTGCGCGCCGCTCGGATCCCGCCGTGCGCACGCCGTCGTCGGCCGGCGGTGCCGCCCCCGCCGCGGGTGTCGCCACCACCGTCCGCCGCCAGCACATGCGCGGAGTCAGCCTCCAGTCGCAACTCGTCTCGCGCGCGCTCAGCGTCACGGCCCGCCCCACGTTCTCGCTCTGGTCCTACACGAGCCGCCTGGCCTGGCCGGTGGGGATGCTCGACGCCGCCGCCACCGCCCTGCCCGCCGTCGACGGCACGCAACACCAGCCCGTGCGGCTGCAGAACTGCGACGCCGAGTGGATCCAGGGCCCCGGCGCCACCACCGACCACGTGGTCCTCTACCTGCACGGCGGCGCCTTCCTGTGCTGCGGGCTGCGCACCCATCGGCGCATGGTGTCGCGCATCTCCGCGGTCAGCCGGTCGTCGGTGCTGGCCGTCGACTACCGCATGCTGCCGCACCACACCATCAGCGATGCGATCGCCGACGGCGTCGACGCCTACAAATGGTTGCTGGCCAACGGCTACAGCGCCGAGGACATCGTCGTGGCCGGAGACTCCGCCGGCGGATATCTGGCCTTCGAAGTGCCGCTCGCCATCGCCGAGGCCGGCCTGCCGGGGCCCGCCGGCATCGTCGCGATGTCGCCGCTGACGGAGATGGACCCCACACGCAAGCTGGCCCACCGGAACTCGCGGCACTGTGCGATGTTCCCGCGGCGCGCCGTCCCCGCCCTGTCCAGGCTGTCCGACCGGCTGGACGAACAGGCGATGACCAACCGGGGCCAGCTCCCGCGCGTGTGCCCCGTGGACGCGGACCTCACGCAGCTGCCGCCCACGCTCATCCAGGTGGGTTCGCACGAGATGCTCTACCCGGATTCGGCGCTCATGGCCGAGCGTCTCGCCGCTGCGGGGGTGCCGTGCGAGCTGCAGGTGTGGGACCACCAGCCGCACGTGTTCCAGGTGTTCGCGGACGTCATCCCCGAGGGGCACGACGCGATCGCCGAGATCGGCCGCTTCCTCCGCTCGTCCTGGGGCCCGCTGCTCACCGCCGTCGAGTAGCCCGAGAACACCGCCGCGGCGGCCTACAGTGGGCGTCGAAACCCGCCCTCCGACCGGGAGCAGCCCCATGTCCACCGCCCACAACGCCGCCCCGGCCGTCGCGTCGCCGGCGCTTCTCGACGCGCTCGCCGCCCAGCTGCCCGCCGGGGCGCTGCTCACCGACCCCGACACGACGGCCGGCTACCGCCAGGACTGGGCCCAGCAGCCGGACGCCGGTTCCCCCGTCGCCGTGGTCCGCGCCACCTGCACCGAGGACGTCCAGGCCGTCATGCGCTGGTCGGACGCGCACGGGGTGCCCGTGGTGCCCCGCGGCGCCGGCACCGGCCTGTCCGGCGGGTCCAGCGCTGTCGACGGCTGCGTAGTGCTCAGCCTGGAGAGGATGCGCGCCATCACCGTCGACCCGGCCACCCGCACCGCCGTGGTGCAGCCGGGCCTGCTCAACGCGGAGGTCAAGAAGGCCGTCGCCGAGTACGGGCTGTGGTATCCGCCGGACCCGTCGTCGTACGAGATCTGCTCCATCGGCGGCAACATCGCCACCAACGCGGGCGGGCTGTGCTGCGTCAAGTACGGCGTCACCACCGACTACGTCCTGGGCCTGCACGTGGTGCTGGCGGACGGCACGCTGGTGCGGCTCGGCGGGCCGCGGCTCAAGGACGTGGCGGGGCTGTCGCTGACCAAGCTGTTCGTGGGCTCCGAGGGCACGCTCGGAGTGGTCACGGAGATCACGGTCCGCCTCATCCCCCGTCAGGATCCGGCCGTGACGATGGTCGCGACGTTCGCGTCGCTACGCGCGGCCGCGGACGCGGTGCTGGCGATCACCCGGTCGATGCGCCCCGCGATGCTCGAGTTCATGGACAAGGTGTCGATAGGCGCCTGCGAGGACTACCTGAGGATGGACCTCGACCGCGACGCCGAGGCCATGCTCATCGCCCAATCCGACGCGCCCGGCGGGCATGCGGCCGCCGAACTCGACCGGATGGTGGCCGCGTGCACGGACTCCGGCGCCACCGAGGTGTTCCACACCGACGACGCCGACGAGGGCGAGGCGTTCTGCGCCGCCCGGCGCGCCGCGTTCCCCGCAGTGGCGGCGCTGGGCGATCTGCTGTTCGAGGACGTGGGCGTGCCGATGACCCGGCTTCCCGAGCTGGTCACCGGCATCGCGGACATCGCCGCCCGGCGCGACGTGACGATCGCCGTCGTCGCCCACGCCGGCGACGGCAACACGCATCCGCTGATCGTGTCCGACGCGCACGACTCCGCCGTGGCCGCACGCGCCGAGCAGGCCTTCGGCGAGGTGATCGAGCTGGCACTGTCGATGGGCGGCACGATCACCGGCGAGCACGGCATCGGGCGCATGAAGAAGGCGTGGCTGCCGCAGTACCTGGGCGCGGACGAGATGGAGCTCAACCGCCGCATCAAGACGGCGCTCGACCCTCAAGGCCTGCTCAACCCCGGCGCGGTGTTCTGAGCGTACCCGCCGTTGGGGCTTGTCACAGCGCGCCGCGGGGCGCGCCGCTCCGGGGAATGTCGCCGCCACCCGTTATGTTGTGCGGTGGTGAGGGCGCGACCCCGCCACGGCGACCCCCGAGGTCGGCGCGGCCCGGGCCGCGCCGAGTGCAACCGACCCGCTCACGGCGGGAAACCCGATTGGAGCGGCCATGGCCACCCAGGACCTCACTGCCGACACCTTCGAGCAGACCATCACCGACAACGACATCGTCTTCGTCGACTTCTGGGCCGATTGGTGCGGCCCGTGCAAGCAGTTCGCGCCCACCTACCAGTCCGTGGCCGAGCAGAACCCGGACGTCGTGTTCGGCAAGGTGGACACCGAGGCGGAGCAGCAGCTCGCCGCGGCCGCGCAGATCTCGTCGATCCCCATGCTCATGGCGTTCCGCGAGGGCCAGCTCGTGTTCGCCCAGCCGGGCGCGCTGCCCAAGCAGGCCTTCGAGCAGCTCGTCCAGCAGGTCAAGGACCTCGACATGGAGCAGGTCCGGGCCCAGATGGCCCAGGAGGGCTGAGCCGGCCGGGGCGCCGGCCCGATCATGCAGCACCGCAGACGAGGCGGGGCGCCGGAGACGGCGCCCCGCCTCTTCGCACGCCCGCCCCGTCGTGCGTCGGTCCCGCCTTCGCTGTGCACCGCGCAGTGCGCGTTTCCCCGGCGGGCCTTGCCGACCACCGCGTGCTCCGGGTTATGTAGTGGGCAGTGAGTGTTGGTGCTGTCAACCGATAGGGGAGCACGATGGCAGAGCAGAACGCGGCCCAGGAGTCCACACCTGGGGCCACGGCGACGCACGACGTCAAGCCGCGCAGCCGCGACGTCACCGACGGGCTGGAGAAGACGGCCGCCCGCGGCATGCTCCGCGCCGTCGGCATGGGCGACGAGGATTGGGGCAAGTCGCAGGTGGGCGTCGGCTCGTCGTGGAACGAGATCACCCCGTGCAACCTGTCGCTGGACAGGCTGGCCCAGGCCGTCAAGGACGGGGTGCACGCGGCCGGCGGATATCCGCTGGAGTTCGGCACCATCTCGGTGTCCGACGGCATCTCCATGGGCCACGAGGGCATGCACTTCTCGCTGGTCTCGCGCGAGGTCATCGCGGACAGCGTCGAAACGGTCATGAACGCCGAGCGGCTCGACGGCTCCGTGCTGCTCGCCGGGTGCGACAAGTCGCTGCCGGGCATGCTCATGGCCGCCGCCCGACTGGACCTGGCGAACGTCTTCCTCTACGCCGGCTCCACCCTGCCCGGGGTGGCCAAGCTGTCCGACGGCAGCGAGCGCGAGGTCACCATCATCGACGCGTTCGAGGCGGTGGGCGCCTGCTCGCGCGGCCTGATGAGCCGCGCCGACGTCGACACCATCGAGCGCACCTTCTGCCCCGGCGAGGGCGCGTGCGGCGGGATGTACACCGCGAACACGATGGCGTGCGTGTCCGAGGCCCTGGGCATGTCACTGCCGGGCAGCGCCGCCCCGCCCGCATCCGACCGCCGCCGCGACGGGTACGCACGCCGCAGCGGCGAGGCGGTCGTCCGGCTCATCGCGGACGGCATCACCGCGCGCGACATCATGACCAAGGAGGCCTTCGAGAACGCCATCGCGGTGGTCATGGCCTACGGCGGGTCCACCAACGCGGTGCTGCACCTGCTGGCCATCGCGAACGAGGCCGAGGTGGAGCTCACCCTCGACGACTTCGTGCGGGTGGGGGCGCGGGTGCCGCACCTGGCCGACGTCAAGCCCTTCGGCAAGCACGTCATGCTCGATGTGGACCGCGAGGGCGGCGTCCCCGTGCTCATGAAGGCGCTGCTCGACGCGGGCCTGCTGCACGGCGACTGCCTCACCGTCACCGGCCGGACCGTCGCCGAGAACCTCGCGGACATCAACCCGCCGGACCCCGATGGCCAGGTGCTGCGCGCCCTCGACGACCCCATCCACCCCTCCGGCGGTCTGACCATCCTCAAGGGCACCCTCGCCCCGGGCGGTGCCGTGGTGAAATCGGCGGGTTTCGACGATTCGGTGATACGCGGAACGGCGCGCGTGTTCGACCGTGAGCGGGCCGCCTTGGACGCCCTCGAGGACGGCACGATCCAGGCGGGCGACGCGGTGGTGATCCGCTACGAGGGCCCCAAGGGCGGGCCCGGCATGCGCGAGATGCTCGCGATCACCGCGGCCATCAAGGGCGCCGGGCTGGGCAAGGACGTGCTGCTGCTCACCGACGGCCGGTTCTCCGGGGGCACCACCGGCCTGTGCGTAGGCCACGTGGCGCCCGAGGCCGTCGACGCCGGACCCATCGCCTTCATCCGCGACGGCGACCGGATCACGCTCGACGTCTCCGGCGGCACCCTCGACCTGGAGGTCGACGATGCCGAGATGGCCCGCCGGCAGGAAGGCTGGCAGCCCCTTCCCCCGCGGTACACCCGCGGGGTGCTGGCCAAATACGCGAAGCTCGTGCAATCGGCCTCCGTGGGCGCTGTCTGCGGGTAGCGGGAGGCGGTGGAGCCGGGGCCTGTTGTGTGCCGCGCGCCTGTTGCCGCGACACGCCGGGACGATGCGCGCGCGGTGGGATGAGGGGCGCGCGGTGGGATGGGGGGGCACGCGGGCGCGGGCCCGCCCGCTACGAGCCCAGGGAGCGCAGGGTCTTCTTGGCCTCGGCCAGCTCGCGCGCGAGCTCCTCGACCCGCCGTTCCGCCTGCGCCCGCGCCGACACCAGCACGGCGTCCACCGCCTTCGACGCCGCCGGAACCCCCAGCGCATCGACCGCCTGCACCACGGACTCGGCACGCACCGGAACCGGCTTGCCGGACCGTGCGCCGCCGCCGACCACGGTGACCGCCCACTCGTGCGGAGCGCCCGAGGCGGCGCCTTCGATGGTCACGGTCACCGACGCGGGCCCGCGGCCGCGCGGCCTGCGCCGGGGCTCCGCCGCAGCGGGGGCCTTCGCCCGGCCGGACCCCGCCGGCGCGGACGGCTCCCGCTCCGGCGCAGAGGATTTCGCCGGGGCCGCTGTTCTCGCCGGCGCAGCGGGTGTGGCCGGCGCGGTGGCCGCCTTCTTCGCCGGGGCCCGTTGCGCGGGCGCCTTCTTCGCCGGGGCCCGTTGCGCGGGCGCCTTCTTCGCCGGGGCCGCAGGCGCTGTGCGCGTCATGCGGAGCTCGTCGGCCTCGTAGGGCAGCTCGTCGTCTATCCGGCGCGGCTTGACGGTCACGGTCTTGCCGTCGATCGATTGCACCTTGGCCGAGGCGCCGGCCGGTACGTCGAGGCTGGGAATGGGGTCCCGCAGATACACCGTCGGCCTCTTGCCGTCCGCCAACGCCGCACGAAGCGCGTCGAGGTCGCCGTCGGTGAGCGAGGCCGCCGCGGTGGCGGCCGAGCGCGTTGCCATTGTGCCTGTTCCTTCCGATGCCGGGGTCGGTGCCGGTGCCCGCGATATGCGGCGTCCGTCTCCGTGGTGCAGCCCGAGCCATGATAGGCATCCGAAGCGACATCCTCGTCCGCCGCAGGCGGTCATCGACGGTGGTCGGCCGAAATCGGCGTGGCCTCGGCGATAGGATCGAACGGCCCGGAGCCGAATGGACCGACAGCGCGGAAGGGAACGCAGTGGCACGTCAACAAGGCCCTTCGCGGTCCGGCGATGCATCAGGCCCGCCCGGGCCGGCCCCCGACGCGCCTGCGTCCGGTATGCCCGATCCCGACGAGCCCGCCGGGTCCGACAGCAGCCGCGCCCTGTCGCGTGAGGCCGCCCGCGCCCGCGCCCGCGCCGCCGAATCGTTGGCGCCGCCCAGCGTCGTCGACGCCACCCGCAAGGCCATCGAGGTGTCGCTGCTGGGCGGCGAACGCAAGTACGACCGCTACGAGGTCGCCGAGTTGGCCGACGTGCCGGTGGAGCGCTGCACCGAGCTGTGGACCGCCATGGGCTTCGCGATCCCCTCCGACCCGGACGCCGCGAACTACACCGACTCCGACGTCGCCGCGCTGCGCGTGCTCAAGCGCCTCACCGACTCCGGCGTGCTCCGGTCCGACGTGATCGCGCCGATCTCCCGCGCCACCGGCCAGGCCATGTCCCGGCTCGCCGAGTGGCAGGTGTCGTTGGTGACCGAGTTCGTGCTCCACGCGCTGATGGAGAACCGTCGCTATCCGGGCAAATGGCCCGGTGCCCCCGCGTCCGATTCGGCACGCACCCCGGAGACGGACCCCGGAACGGAACCGTTCGACGAGGAGACCGTCACCTCCATCGTGGTGCAGACGGCGGATGCGCTCCTGCCGATGATCCGCGACTTGCAGGACCATGTGTGGCGGCGGCATCTGGCCGCCACCTCCGAGCGCATCCTGCTGCGCACCCGCGAGGGCGACGACAGCCGTCCGTTCGCCGTCGGCTTCGCCGACATGGTCGGCTACACGCACCTGACCCGGCGGATCGACATCACCGACCTGGCGGCGCTGCTGGACGAGTTCGAGTCGATCTGCGCACGGGTCATCGCCGAGCACCACGGGCGCATCATCAAGAACGTCGGCGACGAGGTCATGTTCACAGCCGACGACGCCGACACCGCCGCGCTCATCGGCGTCGCGCTCCAGGACGCCATCGGCGAGGCCCGTACGCTGCCGAAGATCCGCGTGGGCATGGCCTACGGCGACGTGCTGGTGCGCTACGGCGACGCCTACGGCGCCGTGGTGAACATCGCCGCCCGCCTCACCGGGGCGGCGCGGCCGGGCACCGTGCTGGTCGACGAGTCGCTGGCGCAGCAGCTCACCCCGCCGAACGGCCTGTCCACCCGCATGATCCGGCCGGTGAAGGTGCACGGATACTCACGGCTGCGCGCACGGCAACTGCGCAGGAAGACCCGGTGGGTGCGTTCCGACGGCGAGCGTTCCGCGCGCGGCGGCCGATCCGACGACGACAGCGACGAATGATCACCGGACAGTCGGCGGGTTGCCGCCGGATAGTCTCGGCGCATGACCCAACCTGTTGCTGTGGCCTCCGGGAGCATCGAGTGGTCGCTGGGGGTGGACGCCAAGGTCACTCTGCTGTGCGCAGGGTTGATCTTCCTGTGGGCGCTGGCCCTCGGGGTGTGGAAGTACCGGCAGATGGCCGTATCGCCCACCCACCTGGCCCACCCCTACGTCGACATCGCCCATCGCGCGGCACTGATGTACTCGTTCGCGACGTTGCTGCTGGCGGTGTTCGCCGAGCTCAGCGCATGGCCGACCGCGGTGAATCTCGTCGCCGCGCTGGTCGTCATCGCCTTCTTCGTGGCCGCGATCGGCAGCTACGTGGTCCACGGCGTCCTGCGGGACACCGACAACCAGTTCTCCCACCCCGTCCGCGGCACGCACGCGTTCATGCTGGCGCTCATCGTCGGCGAGATCGGCGGCACCGCAGTGCTGGTCGCGGGGTTCGTCGCCGACTGGGCGTGATCACGCGGCCGCCTCAGTCGCCGTCGGTCTCGAGCCCGCCCTTCTCCGTGATGGGCTGGTCGATCCGGGAGTTGTCGGCGACCTCGGTGATCACCCGGCGTGCCTCGTCGACGGTCGCGTCGTCCGGCGCCTTGAGCGTGGATTGCAGCAGCATGCCGACGCAGTGGGTGGAGCTGAGCTGGATGCTCGAGTAGTACTGGACGTACCGGTATTCGACACCGTCGATCTCGCGCGTGGATTCTCCGAGCTTGCGGTGGTCGCCCAGGCCGCTGCCGGCGTCGTCGATGGAGTCGAAGTCGATGGGGTCGCGCTGCGCCTTGAGCATCGATTCCACCTTGTCGCACGGGGTGATCTCGGTGAACTGCGCGGTGATGGCCGCGCCCTGCTGCGCCTGGGCGGCGAAGGTCGACCGCGCCGCGTCGTCGCCCGCGACCTTGCCGCCCAGTTCCTCCGGGATGCGCGAGCGGTCCAGCAGTGCGTAGGTGACGCCGCTCTGTCCGGTGGCCTCGGCCGGGTCCGACGGCAGGAAGTCGTTCTGATTGATCATGCTCCAGCCCTGCGGCACGAACATCTCGATCCGCTTGTCGGTGCCGAAGCCGAGGGGCCGGTACTCGCCGTCCGGCGCGGGCGCATCCCCGCCGGACCCGCAGCCCGCCAGCACCGCCGCGGCGAGGACACCACCTAGTGCGGCGACGCTCCGTTTCACGGCGATCCTTCCTGCAGGGGCTGCACCCGCGGGCCGGCCGTCGCGGACGCGCCGCACCGACCGCCCGGGCTCGGGTATCCAGGCTAGAACAGGGTGAGCTCTTCGTTCTCGGGGGCGGCGAACAACGCCGGCTGGTCGGGCTGGTCGATGCGCGCCGGGGCCACAGCCTCGGTGGTCTCGGGCTCGGGCAGGGCCGTCTCGGCGGTCTCGGGCTCGGGCGTCTCGGTGGACTCGGGCTCGGGCGCGGCCGCAGCGTCACCGAATCGATCCGCCCCGGGGGCGGGCGTCGCCACGATCTTGCCGTCACGCGCAGCCCGGGCCGCCTTGCCGGCCAGCGAATCCGCCATTTCGTTGAACTCGTTGCCCACGTGGCCGCGCACCCAGCGGAACCGCACCGGGCCCGGGCGTTCCGCGATGGCGGCGTCGATGGCCCGCACCAGCTCGACGTTCTTGACCGGGGTTCCGCCGGCGGTCTTCCATCCGCGGCGCTTCCATCCGGGCAGCCACTCGGTGGAACACTTGATGGCGTACTGCGAGTCCGACTCGATCATCAGCGGCTCATCACCGGGGTGTGCACTGATCGCCTCGAGGACCGCGCGCAACTCGGCGATCTGATTGGTGCCCTCCGCGGCCCCGCCGGAATGCGCACCGCCGCGATGGTCCACCCATGCCCAGCCGATGGCGCCACCAGGGTTCTTCAGGCAGGACCCGTCCGTGCTGACCATGATCACGCACCAGACCATACGTTCGCATCCCGCGTGTGGCCACCCCTCCACGCCGCAACCCTCCGCGACATGCATCACAGCGAGGCACACGCGTTTCGGTTCGACGACACCCTGCCGGGGTTCGCGCCCGAAGTTCGAGCGCGAAGCCAAGTGCCCCGCCCTCAAGAATGGCCGAGGCGCGGCCCGGTGACCCGGGCCGCGCCTCGGCATGCTGCGCAGAGAGCCGGCTACTGCGTGGTGACCACCCGCGTGCCGCCTGCCATCTCGTCGTGCTTGCCCTGCTTGGTGGGGCTGCTGTTGATCGTCACCGCGATGATGATGACGATGACGAGCATGGCGATGTCGATGATCCAACTGATGATCGTGCCGATGATCGGAATGATGCCGATGATCATCCCGATCGACCCGAGCACCACATAACCATTGCGGCGCAGCGACTCCTGTGTCGTCGGATTGCCACCGGACGCCCCCACCACTCTCAGGTGCAGGAGCTGCTTGCCCAGGGTCTGCCCCTTCGTCGTCTCGAACCACACGAAGTAGGCGGTCCATGCGAAGGCGAAGACGATCGCGATGATGGCGGAGACAACCCAGTAGCCGATGCCCGGGGAAGTGTTGTCGAGCAAGGCCTGCCCCACGCCGAATGCGGCACCGACGATCATCTGGACGATGAGCATCGGGATGCCGATGATCAGGCTGTCGATGATGCGCGCACCGAACCGCGGCGCCAGCCCGCCCGGCGTGCCGCCGCCGCTCATCTGGTTGGCGCCGGTGGGATAGGCCTGGTAGCCGCCGGCCGGCGGGGGCGGCGGATAGGCGTTGCCGTACCCGGACGGCGAACCGTAGTCCGGGGAACCGTAAGGCTGGGAACCGTATGGTTGGGCGCCGTAGTCCGGGGAGCCGTATTCGGGTGCACCGTACGGCGCGGCCCCGTACTGGCCGCCCCCGTATTGCCCGCCGTCGGCGCCGCCCGGGTCACGCGTCCCGTCGTCGCCTTCCGGCCGCTGGTCGCCGGGTCCTGTCGTCATCGGCAGCATCCTTCCGCAATGTGTCCCTCAGCACAGGGAGTTGCTGAGGACACTACCGGCAGCGCGGGGCCGATGCCATGGAGGACACACCGCGACGGTCCTGCTCACCCGCGCGGACGCAACCCCCGCAGCGTCCGCGAGCAGAGGACGCCCACCAGCAGTGCCGCCCCGAGCCCGGTCATCACCAGGCCGACGCGGTGGAATCCGGCGTCGTCGATGGCGCCGCCCATGCAGATCTCGATGATGACGGCCGCGATGTTGGCCGCGATGTACTGCAGCGTCCGGTACATTCCGAGCGCCACCCCCACCTCTTCCGTGGTGGTGACGGCGTTGACGATGTTCTGGTTGCCGATGTTGTTGAACGAGTTGGGTACGCCGAGGATCATGGCGATGCCAATGATGGCCGCGATCGTCACCGTCGAATCCGCCACCGTCGCCAGCAGCGCACCACCGACGACGAGGCCCACGGTGCCGATGAGCAGCGCCGGCCGCGGTCCGTGGTCGGTGTAGACGCGGGTGGCCGTGACGGTGGAGGCGATGCTCACGAGCGCCAGCGGCAGCATGATCAGCCCCGCGTGACCGGCGTCCATGCCTCGCCCGCCCTGCAGCCACTGCGGCAGCCCGAAGTACACCAGGTAGAAGGCGGTATAGGTGACGGTGGTGCGGCCGAGGGTCATCGCCAGCGGCCGGTTGCGGAGCATGGCGCGCACGTCGATGAAGGGTTCGGGCGCCCGCAGCTCCCGCCACACCAGCAGCCCGCCCGACACCAGCGCCACCGGCAGGAACGCCCACTGCGGCCGCTCCGCCAGCGACAGCAGGAACACCATCGTCGTGGTGATGCAGACGAGGAACAACGCCGTGCCGGGCAGGTCCATCCGGCGCAGTACGGCGCGCGCCCCGGGGTGCTCGCGGGGCACGTCCGGCGGGGCGACGCGCAACACCCACAGCCCGGTCAGCGCCGCCATCGGCAGGTTGACCCACATGATCGCCTGCCAGCCGAAGACGGTGGTGAGCAGCCCGCCCAGGGTGGGCCCCAATGCCACCATCGACTGCGAGCACACCGTGAGCACCGCGAGCGCCGTCCGCGTCTCCGCGCTCTTCTCCGCCGCCACCCGGCGCACGATCATCATGGCGGTGGGGTACTGCGTGGCGGTGCCGACGCCGAGCAGCGCCCGCGCCACGATCAGCCAGGTCAGCGAGGGGGCCAGCGCGCCGAACACCGACGACGCCGCGATGATCGCCAGCCCCGTCAGATACATCCTGCGGGGGCCGAACAGCGCGCCGAGCCTGCCGGCCGCCGGCGAGACCACCGCGGTGGCGATGTACATCCCGGAGATCACCCAGGCGGTGCCCTCGAAGGTGCCGAAGTCGTGGGCGATGGCGATGACGGCGACCGCGATCATCGACGAGTTCAGCGGCTGCAGCATCGAGCCGGTGCCGAGCCCCGTCGAAAGGGGCAGGGGCACCCGCGTGCGTTCCGGCGCCGTGGTGGCGCGCGAAGAGTTCCGCTTCATCACACTCCCAGGGCACCGATGCTGCGCAGGGTCAGCACTTCGCGGCGTGCGCGCGCCGCCCTGCGCGTGCCACGATCTCCACTATGACCCACGGTTCCCGCAGCGGATGGTCCGCCCCGTCGTCGCGGGGGCTCGGCACGCTGATCGTCATGGGCGTGTCGGGGTCGGGCAAGACGACGGTGGCCGCGCTGCTGGCCGAGCACCTGGGCCGGCCGATGCTGGAGGGCGACGACCTGCATTCGGACGATGCGGTGACGAAGATGGGTTCGGGGCACGCGCTCACCGACGCCGACCGGTGGCCGTGGCTGCGGCGGGTCCGCGCCTGGATCCTCGCCTCCGCCGCCGACGGCGCGCCCGGCGTGGTGGCCTGCTCCGCTCTCCGGCGCACCTATCGGGACCTGCTGCGCGGCGCGGACGGCGGGCGTGAGCCGGGGCCGGCCCCTGTGCTCTTCGTCCACCTGCACGTCGGCCGCGCGGAGCTGCACCGGCGACTCGAGGCACGCGAGGGGCACTACATGAAGGCCCCGATGCTCGACTCGCAGCTCGCCACGCTCGAGCCGCCGACCGCCGACGAGCCCGCGATCACCGTCGACGCCGCAGGCACTCCCGGGCGGATCGTCGACGAGATCCTCCGGCGGCTCGACGCGCGGTGACCGCCTGAGCGCACCAATCCCGTGGGCGCGCCGTCAGCCCGCGGGCGGCTCCCCAGCGCGCGGGCCGACTGGCCGCCCGGTCGCGAGCCGATCCGCCACCAGCGCGCCCGTCAACAGCCCACCCGCGAGCGGCGCGACTTCCAGCGAATCGGTCATCCGCAAAGCCCAGGTGAAACAGCCCGCGCGGCGCTGATCGGCCCGCGAGCTCTCCAAGCGCCCGCGAAGCGCAGACCGGCTCGCGCACGACACCCGTCCGCCGCTCACCACCCGGGCACCGGCGGTTTGACCCACATGATCCGTTCTTCGGGGTGGGCGCGCGCCGCCTCGTCACGGCCCGGATTGCGCTCGGCCCAGTCCTGCTTGCGCTCGAGCAGCTCCACCGTCGCGTCCCACGTGGCGCGCGAGCTCGGCGGGTGCACGCCGGCGGCCCGCGCGAAGCGGCGCAGCGTCGCCTCGTCCAGAGCGGCCAGCTCCCCGGCCGCGATGCGCCGGTCCCACGCGTACCGCGCGAGCGCGACGGCCTTCTCGTGCCGGCGGCGCCGGGCGAGCTCACTGTGCGCGAAGCCGTCCGGATCATCCACGCGTCCACACTATCCTCGACTGCCCGGCGATGTCGCTGATCACACCACTCACCTGGCCTTTGTCGGTACTTGTCGGTGGCGGGGCGCAGGGTGGAGCAAACTGATGTTCGCATCGCGCGCAACCCGCTCCGCGATACGCACCGACGGGCGGCCCGCCGGTACCGGCAGCTGCACCGCGCAATGTTCCACCGCTCACGGAAGAGGCCCCATGAACACCTGGTCCGACCAGCCCGTCTGCGCGTTCGATCTGGAGACCACGGGCCCCGATCCCCTGTCGGCGCGGATCGTGACGGCGTGTGTCGCCATGCTCTCGCCCGCGCCCCGCACAGGGCCCGCCGCGAGCGTCCCGGCCCCGGATTCGGTCCGGACGTGGCTGGTCGACCCGGGCATTCCGATCCCGGCGGGCGCCACCGCCGTCCACGGGGTCAGCACCGAGGCCGCCCGGGCCGGCGGGGCCGAATACCGTTCCGGCTACACCGAGATCCGCGACGTGCTGCAGCAGGCATGGGAGGCGGGCGCGGTGGTGGTGGCGTTCAACGCCAGCTTCGACCTCACCCTGATGGACGCCGAGGGTCGCCGCCAGGGGTTCCCGCCGCTCGCGCCCGCCCTGGTCGCGGATCCGTACGTGATCGACCGTGAGATGGACCGGTACCGCAAGGGCAAGCGGACCCTCGGCGACGTGTGCCGGCACTACGGGGTGCGGCTGGACAATTCGCACGAGGCCCGGGCGGACGCCGTCGCCGCCGCGCATCTGCTGACCGCGCTGGTGCACAAGTATCCGGACCTGCGCACCCTCGACATCGTCGCCGAGCAGACCCGCTGGCACGCCGAACGCCAGCGGAGCTTCGCCGAGTACCTGGTGCGCGTCGGCCGCGACGCCGCCGACGTCAACGGCGAGTGGCCGATCCGCCGCGCCGCCTGACGGCATCCGGCCCGCCCCGCCTGCCCGCCGCTACCCCAGCAGGTGCGTGTACCGCGGCGCGTGCTCGGGCACGATCAGCCCGCCCAGCAGCAGGCGCAGCTGGGCGGCGCAGTATTCGCCGAGAGTCCACCGGGGCGAGAAGTGCCAGCGCTTGAGCGCCCACGCGTGGGCGAGCATCATCGCGTCGAAGGTCACCAGGTCCACGTCGACGTCGGCGACGGCGCCGGCCCGAATCGCGTCGGCCAGCGCGCCGCGCAGCGGTGCCGCCGTGGAGATCTCGAGCTCCTTGATGCGGGCGCGCCCCGCGGGGGTGAGCGTGCGGCTCTCCCGGTAGGTGAGCACCACGGCGTCCAGGTTCTCGTCGACGATCTCCACATACCGGCGGAATCCGGCGGCGAACCGCTCCACCGGGTCGTCGCCGGCGCCGGCCATGGCGGGTTCGAGCATGTCCTGGAACGCGTCGAGGATGCCGACGATGGTGCCCAGCAGCACGTCCTCCTTGCCGCCGAAGTATTTGTAGATCAGCCCCACGCTGACCTGCGCTTCGTCGGCGAGCGCCTGCATGGACATCTGGTGGAACCCGGTGCGTTCCATCACCCGCACCGCGGCGTCGAGGATCTGCCGGCGCCGCGAGCTCACCCGCACGGCGCGCACCGCCTCATCGACGGCCGCCGGACCGGTCTCCGTCGTGCGTGCCATCGCCTCCGCGCCTCCTTCCACCGCTCACTGTGTTTCCGCCGCTCACCGCGTCGCTCCCGCCCCGCTATAGTCCCAGGTCCTTGGCGACGATCGTCTTCATGATCTCGGTGGTGCCACCGTAGATGGTCTGGATGCGGGCATCGACGAACGCCCGGGACACGGGGTATTCGCGCATGTACCCGTAGCCGCCGTGCAGTTGGAGGCAGCGGTCGGCGACGCGCACCTGCAGCTCGGTGGTCCACCATTTGAGCCGCGCCGCCCGCCCCGCGGTGAGCTCGCCGCGCACGTGGGCGGCGATGCAGTCGTCGAGGTAGGTGCGCGCCAGGTCCAGCTCGGTGGCCAGTTCGGCCAGCACGAACCGCGTGTTCTGGAACCGCGCGATCGGCGCGCCGAAGGCGGTGCGTTCCTGCACGTAGTCGAGGGTCTGCTGCAACACCCCCTCCGCGGCGGCCACCGCGCCGACGGACAGGGACAGCCTCTCCTGCGGCAGGTTGTGCACGAGCATCCCGAAGCCGTCGCCCTCGGCACCCAGACGGTTGGCCGCAGGCACCCGCATGTTCTCGAACGCCAGCTCGCTGGTGTCCTGCGCGTGCAGCCCGATCTTGTCCAGGTTGCGGCCGCGCACCAGGCCCGGCGTGTCGCCGTCGACGACGAGCAGGGTGAGCCCGCCGTGGCGGTCGTCGCCGGTGCGCACCGCCACGACGAACAGGTCGCCGTTCTGCCCGTTGGAGATGAACGTCTTCGCCCCGTCCACCACGTAATCGTCGCCGTCGCGGACCGCGCTGGTGCGGATGCCGGCCAGGTCGCTGCCGGCGCCGGGTTCGGTCATCGCGATGCCGAGGATGGTCTCGCCGGTGACGACGCCCGGCAGCCAGCGGGCCTGCTGCGCGGCGTCGGCCTGGTCGGTCAGATACGGCAGCACCACATCGTTCTGCAGGGACAGCCCGATGGCGCAGGCCGCCGCGCCCACCCGGGCCACCTCGTCGATGACGATGGCGTTGTAGCGGTAGTCGCGGACGCCGGGGCCGCCGCAGGACTCGGGCACGGAGAACCCGAGCATGCCCTGCCCGCCTGCCCCGGTGAAGAACTCCCGGGGCAGGGTGGCGGCGTCCTCCCACGCCTCCTGCCGGCCGGCCACCGCGTCGCGCACGTATCCGCGGACGGCCGCCCGGAAGTCGCGGTGCTCGTCCGCCTCGCCCAGCCGTGTCGACGGAATCGACTGCGCCGCAGCCGGGTCGGTGATCGTGCCCATCACGCGTCTCCGTCTCCGCCGCCGGTCCGGGTGAAAAGCCCCTGTGCCATGTCGTCGCGAGCCGTGGCAGTCGCCTTGTAGTGCAGCTTCTTTCCGGTGGCCGACACCGGCAGCGCGTCCACCATCCGGTACGCCCGGGGCCGCTTGAACCGCGAGAGCATCGGGTGCGTGCGGCAGTGCGCATCCAGCGCGTCGGCCGCCGCCCGCCCGTCCTCCGGCAGGCCCGCGCCCGCGCGGGGGACGATGTAGGCGACGACCAGCTGGCCCCACGTGTCGTCGGGCACGCCCACCACGAGCGCGTCGGCGACGCCCGGGTGCTCGCACAGCGCGGCTTCGACGCCCACCGGGTGCACGTTCTCTCCGCCGGAGAGCAGCATGTCGTCGCGGCGGCCGACGATCGTCACGTATTCGCCGTCGTCCCAGGTGGCCAGGTCGCCGATGTGCAGCCAGCCGTCGTGGAACTTGGCCGCGTCCTGCTCGGGGTTGGCCGAGTACTGGCCGGCGCTCTTGGGCGAGCGGACGATCACCTCGCCCACCTCCCGGCCGTCCCGGGCCACGGTCTCGTGCGGCTGGGCGGGCCGGTCGTCGAACAGCTTGACGACGGCCACGTCGTCGTCGATGCACGCCCGTCCCGCCGTGCCCGCCATCTCCGGCAGGTCGACGGGCCGCAGGAAGGTGTTCCAGAAGCCCTCGGTGCTGCCGTAGCCGTTGAAGATCCGCGGGTGCAGCAGACGCTGGTACCGAAGGGCCGCCTCGCGGTCCAGCGGGGAGCCCATCGTGACCACCCCGCGCAGGGTGGACAGGTCGCGGGCCCTGGCCTCCTGCGCGTCGGAGAGCATCGCCAGGTTGGTCGGCGCGCCGATGAGGAACGTGAGCCCCCGTGATGCGACAAGGTCCAGCACCGTATCGGCGTCGAAGGTGCGCAGCGGCACCACGGAGCCGCCCACGTAGAACGACGGGTTGGGGCCCGCGCAGTACAGCCCGCCGCGGTGGAACCACGGCGACATGTTCAGCGTCGCGTCCTCGGGCGCGAGGGGGAACTGCATGATCACGTCGTGCGCGCTGAAGATCTCGATGGCGCTGTTCATCGGCACCCCCTTGGGCATGCCGGTGGTGCCGGAGGTGTAGAGCCGCGTCGTCTCCTCCCAGATCGTCCGGTCCACCTGCGGCACAGGGCCCGTCGATGCGGCGACGTCGTCGAAGCGCACCACGCGTGCGCCGTCGGGGGCCGCGATCGGCTCGCCGGGCCCCACCGCCACGATGGTCTCGGGGACGTGGCCGCTGCGGTTCAGCGCTTCCGCCGACATGGCGGCGTTCGCGCTGTCGTAGAAGAACACCCGCGGCCGGTTGTGGGTGAGGATGTAGGAGGTCTCGCCGGAGGCCAGGCGGAAGTTCATCGGTGAGCCGACGGCGCCGGCGACCTGGGTGGCCAGGTAGAGCTGCGCGAACTCGGGGCCGTTGAACAGCTGGTAGGCCACCACGTCGCCGCGGCCCACGCCCAGCTCGGCCAGGCCCGCCGCCAGCGCGTCCACCGCCGCGCCCAGTTCGCGGTAGGTCCACGTGCGGCCCGACGCGGGATCGTCGATGGCGGTCCTGCCCGCGAACCGCCGGACGTTGCGCCGGAACCCGTTGATGTAGGTGAACGCGTTCTCGAAATAGGTGCGGTACGCCAGCGCGTCGTATGCTCCGTCCCCCGCCGACTGTGACTGTGACTGTTGCGCGGTTGCCATCGTGCTCGCCTCTCTCTACCCGGCCATGGTGAGGCCGCCGCTGACGCTCAGCGTCTGGCCTGTGATGTAGGAGGTCTCGGGCGAGACGAAGAACGTCGCCGCGGCCGCGACCTCCTCCGGCTGCGCGAGCCGGCGGAACGGGATCGCCTTGACCAACGCTCCCTGCAGCTTCTCCGGCAGCGACCCGAACAGCGGGGTGTCCGTGGGGCCGGGGCACACGCAGTTGACGGTGATGCCGGCACGCGCCATCTCGCGGGCCAGCGACTTGGTCAGCGCGATGACCCCGCCCTTGGCGCCCGCGTAGATGGTTTCGCCCGCGCTGCCGACGCGCCCGGCGTCGCTGGCCAGGTTGACGACGCGGCCGTGGCCGGCCTCGGACATGGTGGGCAGGAACGCGCTGCACATGTTGACCGGGCCCAGGTAGTTGATGGCCGTGACCTTCTGCGCGAACTCCGCGTCCGCCTCGAGGAACGGCGCGATACGGTCCCAGCCGGCGGCGTTGATGAGGATCGTGGGCACGCCCACCTCGGCGAGCACCCTGTCCCGCAGGGCGTCGACCCGGGCGCGGTCGGCGATGTCCACGCCCATCACCGTGATCCGGTCGGGGTGGTGTTCGGCCGTCGCGGCGGAGCCGGCCTCGTCCAGGTCGGCGGCCACCACGCGGGCGCCCCCGGCCGCGAGCCGCAGCGCGATGGCGCGGCCGATGCCCGAGCCCGCGCCGGTGACGACGGCGATATCGGTGCTGTTCCCCCCGGTGCTGTTCCCGCCGGCCATCACTTCGCCTCCTCGGCATCCGCTGCCGCAGAAGGGAACCGCGGCGCACGCTTTTCGCGCAGCGCGGCGGCGCCCTCGACGACGTCGGGCGTCATGAAGCTGAGCATCTCGTAGGCGGCGGACTGGTCGAAGATGGGACCGGCGTCGCGCACCCAGCTGTTCAGCGCACGCTTGGTCCACCGGATGGCCTTCTGCGAACCGCTGCCGAGCACGTCCGCCACGCGCAGCGCCTCGTCCAGCACCTGGTCGCGCGGGAGCGCCTTGGAGACCAGGCCGATGCGCTCTGCCTCCGCGCCGGTGACCATCTCGCCGGTGAGCAGGTAGTACTTGGCCTTGGCCAGGCTGGCGAGCAGCGGCCAGATGATGGCGGCGTGGTCGCCGGCCGCGACGCCCAGCTTGACGTGGCCGTCGCCGATCTTCGCGTCCTCGGCGACGATGGAGATGTCCGCCAGCAGGCCCACCACGGTGCCGGCGCCCACGGCGACGCCGTTGATCGCGGAGACCACCGGCTTGTCGCAGTTGACGATGCCGTAGACCATCTCGCTCATCTCGTCGAGCATGTGCGCGACGGCGTCGTGGTCGCCGGCCATGCGCTCGACCATCGCCAGGTCGCCGCCCGCCGAGAACGCCTTGCCCGCACCGGTGACCACGACGGCGCGCGTCTGCGGGTCCTTCGCGACGTCGTGCCACACCCGGGCGAGCTCGCCGTGCATCTCCTCGTCGGTGGCGTTGTACTTCTCCGGCCTGTTGAGGGTGATGAGCAGGACGCCGTTGTCCCGTCGCTCGAAGGTGAGCTGCTGATAGTCGGTGTAGTCCATGGTGTCCCTTCCTGGTCCGCCGATCTCCGACCCGTTGCGCGGCCGGAGCAGCTGACGTGAATATCGACTCATTTGTAATGAATAGTCATTCACCCCTTCTCAGTGAACCCCGTCACGTCCGATCCGTCAAGGGGTGCACGCCTGCGCGCTGCGGGTCGACGCCCGGCGGCCGCGCGAACATCTACGCTGGCCGGGTGCCCCGCCGTCCCCGTTCACAGCGCCGCAGACCGCCCCTGCCCGTGCGCGACGGGGTGGGCCCCAGCCGGGTGCGGGTCCCGCACGGAATCAGCGAGCGCGCACGCGACGGTTCCGCAGCCGACACCCCCGCGACCATCGCCGGGTACCTCACGGCCCGCTTCCCCGCCGGCGCGCTGCGCATCGCGGAGAAGATCGCCGCCGGCGAGGTGGTCGACGCCGACGGCGCGCCGATCACCGCGGGGACGCCGTGCACCCCGGGCGCGGAGGTCTTCTACTACCGCGACCCGCCACGCGAGGAACCGGTGCCGTTCGCGCTGCAGATCCTGCACCGGGACGCGCGGCTGCTCGTGGTGGACAAGCCGCACTTCCTGGCGTCGATGCCGCGCGGGCGGCACATCACGGAGACTGCGCTGGTGCGGCTGCGGCGCAGCACCGGGATCGGCGCGCTGGCCCCGGCGCACCGGCTGGACAGGCTCACCGCCGGGGTGCTCGTCTTCACCGTGGACCCCGGCGCGCGGCGCGCCTACCAGGAGCTCTTCGCAGCGGGCGCGGTGCGCAAGACTTACGAGGCGGTGTGCTCGGCGCCGCCGTCCCTCGCGTTGCCGACGGTGCTGCGCAGCCGCATCGTCAAGGAGCGCGGCGTGCACCGCGCCTACGAGACCCCGGGAACACCGAACGCCGAGACCGCCGTGGAGCGCGTCCCCGGCGGGGCACACGTTCGCATGCGGGTGCGCCCGGCGACGGGCAAGACGCACCAGATCCGGGTGCACCTGGCGTCCATCGGCGCGCCGATCATGTGGGATCCGCTATACGGCGCGGGCCCGGCTCCTGGCACCGGAGCCAGGGATGGCTCCGTGCAACACGACTTTTCACGTCCGCTGCAGCTGCTGGCGCGGTCGCTGGAGTTCACCGACCCCTACACCGGGGCCCGGCGGCGGTTCGTCAGCGCACGCGCGCTGGAGCGGTGGTAGCGACGAACCCCGCAATCGCCTCCCTCATGGGTGCGGGCCGGACACACGGCAGCGCACCTCAGTGATCTCACTATTCACACTGGTCACGCGCGTGTTGTTACCATGCGACCATGGACGCCCTGACCGAGCTGCTGCAGACTTCCACGACGTTGTGGGCGGCAGGGTTGATCGGCATCGTCGTCGGACTGCTCGTGGGCGTCCTGCTGGGGATCGTGTTCGGCGGACGCCGGGGCCGCTCCGCCCGGGGCTCGGCGGGCCATGCCACGCCGGGCGACACGAACCCGGGTGTCGACATCACGGGGGCGACGGTGCGCTTCATCGACGCGGCCGATACCGCGCACAACGCCCTGCTCGCCGTGGACCAGAAGGAGCTGGCGGACACCGAACTCGAAGACGCACTGCAGTCCGGGCAGCCGGCCATGCGGCGGCTGGCCGAGTCGATCATGACACTCGCGGGCATCCACAACGAGCTGCGCGTGCGGGCCCCCGGGGACGTGCTCGCGGCGGCCGAATCCGTCTTCACCCACGTCACCTACAGCGCCATGGACGGCGTGTCCGACGCGGAGGCCTTCAGTTCCACCTATCAGGAGCGCAAAACCGCGCTGGTGAAGGCGGCGCGCGCGGAGGCCCGAGCCTGAGCCGCACCCGAGGTCGCAGGAGGAGCACAGCATGTCCGAGTATCTGACCGGCCTCGACGACGAAGAGCGGATGCTCGTCGACACCGTGCGCCGGTTCATCGACCGCGACGTCAAGCCCTCCGTGCGCGCGGTGGAGCACGCGGACGAGTACCCCGAGCGCTGGATCGAGCAGATGAAGGCGCTGGGCGTCTACGGGCTCGCGGTGCCCGAAGAGTACGGCGGCACCCCCGTCTCCATGCCGTGCTACGTGCGGGTCACCGAGGAGCTCGCCCGCGGCTGGATGAGCCTGGCCGGCGCGATGGGCGGCCACACCGTGGTGGCGAAGCTCCTCAGCCTCTTCGGCACCGAGGAGCAGCGCCGCCGCTACCTGCCGCGCATGGCCACAGGCGCGCTGCGCGCGACGATGGCGCTCACCGAGCCGGGCGGCGGATCCGACCTGCAGGCCATGACCACGGTCGCGCGTGCCGAGGGCGACGATCTGGTGATCTCCGGCGCCAAGACGTGGATCTCCAATGCCCGACGCTCCGGGCTCATCGCGCTGTTGTGCAAGACCGATCCCGCGGCAGTGCCGCGGCACACCGGCATCTCGGTGGTGCTCGTCGAACACGGACCGGGCCTCACCGTGTCGCGGGAGCTGCCGAAGCTGGGCTACAAGGGCGTCGAGACGTGCGAGCTCGTGTTCGACGGCTACCGCACGTCCGCCTCGTCCGTGCTCGGCGGCGAGCCCGGCCACGGGTTCGGGCAGATGATGAAAGGCCTCGAGACCGGGCGCCTGCAGGTGGCCGCGCGGGCGCTCGGGGTGGCGTCGGCCGCGCTCGAGGACTCGCTGGCCTACGCGCAGCAGCGCGAAAGCTTCGGCGTGCCCATCCACAAGCACCAGGCCGTCGGGAACCTCCTCGCCGACATGGCCACCAGGCTCACCGCAGCCCGCCAACTCACCCGCTTCGCCGCCGAGAAGTACGACGCCGGCGAGCGCTGCGACATGGAGGCGGGCATGGCCAAGCTGTTCGCCTCCGAGGCCGCCATGGAGATCGCGCTGTCCGCCGTCCGCGTCCACGGCGGCTACGGGTACTCCGCCGAGTACGACGTGGAACGCTACTTCCGCGACGCGCCGCTGATGATCGTCGGCGAGGGCACCAACGAGATCCAGCGCAACGTCATCACCGCACAACTGGTGGCACGCGGAGAGCTGTAGGCGGTCGACGGGCCAGCGCTGCTGCGCCGGGCCGGGCCACACCGCGAACGCGCGCCTATAATCGCAGGTGACGCCCCCTTGCAACGGGGCCCCTTGGGAGGTGCCCCGATGAGTGCACAGCACCCCGTCTCCGCCCGACGGTTTCTCGAGTGCGTCGAGACGGCGCTCGAGCCGCCCCTCCGCGCGCTCGACAGGGTGGGCATCATCCACGTCTCCTGGGCCGACGCCGCGCGCATTGCCGTCCCCACCACTCCTGCGGAGCTGCAGCCGCCCGAGGCGGCCCTCGTCGCCGGGCACATGGTGGACGACGACGTGCTCGGGCGGCTCGGCGACCGCGAGTACGCGTTGCTCACCGTCGCGCGGCCGGCCACGATCATCGCGCGTGCGGCCCAGCTGGCGTCCGCGCTGCAAGGCCGCCCGGGAGTGACGGCCACCGTCGACGTCGCCATCTCCACCGGCGGATACGAGCCGGCGCGGCTGCTCCTCGCCCGCGCCCGGGCAGCGACCCCACCGGACGACGCCGGGCCGTCCACTGCGCCGATCCCCGTGGCGCGGTAGCCGCTGTGCCCCGCAAGCGCTTCGCGGCAATGTTTGCCGGCTCCGCACCTGCGTTCGCCTGCGGCCGGGCCGGGCGTGGTGCTTGACTGATTCCTGTCGAATCTGCCGTCCGATAGGTGGTGACCATGGCCTCGTCCGATACGGAAGCGCTGCGCAATCGCATCGACGTGCTCGCCGCCGAGGTCGAGCGCAAGGTCATCGACTGGCGCCACCACCTGCACGCGCATCCGGAGTTGTCGAACCGGGAGACGCGCACCGCCGCTTATGTCGCCGAGCATCTTCGAGCCCTCGGACTCGACGAGGTACGCACCGGCATCGCCGACCACGGGGTGGTGGGGGTGCTGCGCGGGCGGCGGCCCGGCCACCGGGTCATGGCGTTGCGGGCGGACATCGACGCGCTGCCCGTGAAGGAAGCGTCGGGGGTGGACTTCGCGTCGACCGTGGTGGACGAGGACTATCCGGGCGGGCCGTTCCCGGTGGCGCACTCCTGCGGGCACGACACGCACACCGCGATGCTGATGGGCGCGGCCGAGGTCCTCTCCGCGGTCCGCGACGAGGTGACGGGCACCGTGCTGTTCGTGTTCCAGCCGGCGGAGGAGGGCCCGCCGCTCGACGAGGACGGCGGCGCCCGGGCGATGCTCGCCGCGGGAGCGCTGGACGATCCGTCTCCGTCGATGGTGTTCGGCATGCACATCGGCCCCACGCCCCTCAACACCGTCGCCTACCGGCCGGGCGTGCAGTACGCGGCGTCGTCGGTCCTCAAGATCACCGTGACGGGCCGGCAGGTGCACGGGTCGACCCCGTGGTTGGGTGTGGACCCCATGCCGGTGGCCGCCGCCATCATCACCGCGATGGGCCAGCTGTACCGCCAGGTGCCGGCCACCGACCCGTTGACGATCAGCATCGGGCACGTCGAGGACGTGGGCCGGTTCAACATCATCGGGGGCACAGTGACGCTGATGGGCACCATCAGGTGCCTGAGCCCCGCGGCCATGGAGAAGGTCTCCGCACTGGTCGAGCGCACCGTCGACCACCTGGCGCAGGCCTACGAGGCGAGCGCCACCACCGAGCTGCTGCAGCCCGTGCCCGCAGTGTTCAACGCGCCCGAGTGGGTGGACGCGGCGATACCCACGCTCCGGCGCGTGGCCGGTGAGGACAGGGTGTTCGAGGTGCAGCCGAACCTTGGCTACGACGACGTCTCCGAGTTCGTCAACAAGTACGGCGGGCTGTATGTGATGCTCGGCGCGCAGGATTCGCAGTTCAACGCGGAGGGCACCGGGCTGGAGCCGGTGCCCGGCGGGCGCGGCATCGTGCCCAACCACAACCCCGCATTCTACGCCGACGACGCGGCGCTGGTGACCGGAGTGCGGCTGCATGCGCACACGACGGTGGAGCACCTGGCGGGGCGGTTGAGCGTAGAGGATGGCGGGTAGTCGACGCCCGCATTACCGGAACAGAGTCGGCCCGCGTCGACGCGATGCGCCGCGGCCCTCAACATGTGGCTGACTTCCGGATCTGCTCGGCGAGGCCCCCGAAGTCGGTTTCGACGGGGCGGATCCTCGCCAGCAGCGATCCGAGGGTGATCGACGCCTGCGATCCGAGGACGGCGTCGAGGCGTGTGGTCAGCGCAACATAGAACCTGAGTTGCACAGGTCAACATTGTTGTAGCGATTGTGGCGGGTAACTGTGCTGGTAGGGGCGGTGCAGGTGCTGGATTCGGGGCACTAATAGGCCGGTAGAATCCGGGGTCGTGGCTGCTTACATCCGCAAGGTGCGCACCGCCTCGGGGGCGACGGCCGTGCAGATCGCGGAGAAGACCGGGGGCCGGCGCAGGATTGTCGAGCATCTCGGCTCCGCCCACACCGACAGCGAGCTCGCCGCCCTGCTCCACACCGCCCGCGGCAGGCTCGAGGCCGGTCAACTGCAGTTGGGTCTGGACTTCGCCGCGCCGACCGATGCGCCCATGCCGGCGGGCGCGCCGTCGGTGATCACCGGCAAACGCGCCCGGTGGCTGATCGCGGTGATCGAATCGGCGTGGCAGCGGCTCGGCTTCGACGTGGTCGACGACGCCGCGTTCTTCCAGCTGGTCCTGGCCCGCATCGTGGAGCCGACGTCGAAGTCGGACTCGGTGCGCGTGCTCGGCGACCTCGGCGTCGCCGCCGCCCACCGCAACACCTTCGCCGCGGCGCTGCGCCGGTGCGCCGCCCGCGGCTACCGCGACCGGATCGCCTTCCGGTGCTTCGACTACGCCGCCGCCACCGGCGGGCTGTCGCTGGTCTTGTTCGACGTGACCACCTTGTACTTCGAGGCGGAGAAGGAAGACGGGTTGCGCAAGGTCGGCTACTCGAAAGAGCGGCGCGTCGACCCGCAGATCGTCGTCGCCCTGCTGGTCGATCGGTACGGGTTCCCCCTCGAGATCAGCTGCCACGAGGGCAACCACGCCGAGACCCGCACGATCGTGCCGGTAGTGCGGCAGTTCCTCGCCCGCCACGACCTCGAAGGCACCGAGCTGGTCATCGCCGCCGACGCGGGCATGCTCTCCGCGTCGAACCTGAAAGACCTCGACGCTGCGGGACTGAAGTTCATCGTCGGCTCGCGGATGACGAAAGCACCCGCGGATTTGGCCAGCCACTTCCACTGGCACGGCAACGCGTTCACCGACGGGCAGATCATCGACACTGTCACGCCGCGCAACGCCCGCTCCGCCGTCAACGACATGAAGAAGAGGGCGGAGCCGGTGTGGGACCCGGCCGACGAGAAGGCGTGGCGGGCGATCTGGCAGTACCGCCGGAAACGGGCCCTGCGTGACGATCAGACGCTCAACGCCCAGGAGGCCCGGGCCCGGGAGGTCGTCGACGGGAAGCGGGCGGGCAAGCAGGTGCGGTTCGTCAAGGCCAAGGGCAGCGCGAAGAGCCTGGATGCGGCGAGTCTGCAACGCGCCCGGGACCTGGCCGGGCTCAAGGGATACGTCACGAATGTTCCTGTGGCCCTGATGGATCCGGGTGAGGTGATCAGCAAGTACCACGACCTGTGGCATGTGGAGCAGTCGTTCCGCATGTCGAAGACCGACCTGCGGGCGCGGCCGATCTTCCACCGCACCCGTGACGCGATCGAGGCGCACCTGACGATCGTATTTACCGCCCTGGCGGTCTCCCGCTACCTGCAGGACCACGCCGGCGTGTCGATACGGCAGCTCGTGCAGGTGCTGCGGCCCCTGCAGGAGATCACCGTGGTGATCGCGGGCCACGAACACACCGCGGCCGATCCGATCGGCCCCGAGGCCGCCGAGATCCTGCACAAACTCCAGATCCCGGCTGACTCGCCAGGGCACTAAACCTGTGCAACTCAGGTGATCGACGCCTGCGATCCGAGGACGGCGTCGAGGCGTGTGGTCAGCGCAACATAGAACGTCCATTGGTCGGTGTTCAACGGATCGACGGTGGACTTCTCCAGGTGGTGCAGCAGGCAGAACACGTAGACGTCGGCCTGCCGCCGACGCTCGGTCGAGTAGGCGTTGGTGCGCGCGCCCCACCCGAACGTCGGCCCGACGCCGAAGGACACTCGTGTCGGCTCGGATTGATGCCACGACCGCAGGTGGGACGCGGACTTGACCTCCACGGTGATGCCGTCGATAGCGCGGAGATCGTAGGCGTCCCATTCGGTACGTACGATCCCTTCCACGCAATCGAGTGCGGTGCCGACCAGGAACTCGGCCACAACGCCTCGCGTCGCATTGTCGAGCAAGTTCGAGACGTACCAACGCCAGAAGTCGAAGAGCGTCGGACCCACCGGCCGGCCGCCAGCGGTGACCGGCTCACCACGTAATAGATCATGCCCAGTTCGACGAGGACCTTCCGTCGTCATTTCCCTACGCTGGTTTTGATAGCGATAGCTGATCCGTCAGGGGGGAACCCGCATCAACTCAAACAGGTGTTCTTTTTCTACCGAAACACCCGAACGGTGCGCTTCTGAGTACGATAACAAAATTGATAGCGCGACGTTGACATTTACATCCGCCTGCATAGGCGCAAGTCTCCACCCACCTGGCATCCGCCGCGAGGCGATTCCAAACTTCGTTTCTACACCATGGGATTCGCAACTTGAATTGAAATACAATTCGAACCACGGGATAGATCCTACAAAATTCTCTACCTGATAGAACCCACTAATACTCTACATAGTCGTCCATGACGCCGTACTCGAATATCGACGACGCGGCGTAGCCCAATGCGTCGCCACAAATCGTACTCCAGATTTAGAGACGACTAGCGCAGAATTCGGTATCTGAAATAGCACGAATATTGCCACCGCACCGAGAGGAATGCTGATGACCCAACAGTAGGAGAGAATCAGGGTAAATCCGTAATCTGCAACCGCGTCCGTAAAGACAATTACAGATGCAGCCGTCATTGCGCCAGCTATAAGTACCGCGATACCATACATGCAACGCATCCTCGATGCATTTGCGTTGATGCTCACTATCGCCGACCCATCCTCATCGTCGTCAATGCGTGGTGGTAGCGACAACGAGGGGATGTGCATCCCGACTGACATTCTCACTGTCAGGCATAAAAGAACGAATATTGCCGCAAGCGCCGCAAAGACTAAAGCTATCGCAACGCCATCTTTATACGCCCAAGCAGATAGCACTACGCACATTGCAGCGAGGGCTACGCACCCGAATCCCGCCACTATCTGACGCGGAACCAAACTAGCCGACAAGTGCTGCACCCACAGCGGATACTCACTGGATCCGTTTGTATTCATTCCTGCATCACCGGTAACTACCCATTCACAGTTCGCGTTTATCTGACGCGCTTTGAGCGGCTGCGAGTCAAACTCACGGAGCCCCAGCCACCCGGCGTTACATCTATGGGAAAATTCACCCATCAATCTACTATTTTGCCGAATAGCCAGGTAGCTCCATATGCAACGACGGCAGCGCCAGCGACACCGCCGCCCACGAGAAGCCAGACTGGCGCAGTTACGGCAGCAGCTCCAGTAGGAGCCCCCATTGCCGCAGTCCCCAGCACAGTTCCTCCAGCTGCACCGGCCACACGTGCCGCGCCTTTCGCCACCGCGTATGGCACCAACCGCCCATTTTGCAGATCAATGACGACGCCCGGCACCGCGCCCAAAGGTCCCAGTGCCTTACCGAAACGCCCCACGATCCGCAACGCCGCCATATCACCACTCGCCCTGGCCGCGCCCTCCAGCGGTTTTGCTATCGCTTGGCCCGCACCGTCGATGACCACCCCGGCGATAAAAGAGCGCCAGCCATCGGTCATCTGCAGGCCACCATCCTTGTCCACGACGATGTGGCCCTTCATGATGCCCCGGTCGATCATCTCCTGAGTCGGTTCCATCCACTGCCCCCGATACGGGTCCCAGTACGACAGAGGTGTCGGTGGCTCCCCCACCGGCTGCAGCACGAACCGGCGCCACACTCCCTCGTCGGCGTCATACTGAAGATCCCGCGTCCCGAATCGGTTGTCCGCCGACACAGGCACATGGTCCTCATCGATGGCGATGGAATCGCCGTCCGGCCCGACGACCCGCCTGCCATCCTCATCCTCGATCAGCGTATGCACCTGCCCGCCAGCGTTCCTGGCGGATTGGGCCGTGCTGCGACTGCCATCCGGGTTCTCCACCGCCAACAGGTACTCGTTGCCGTCCGTACGGGAGTACTCGCCGGTCGAGTCGGTGCCGCCAGGGCTATGCGCCGTCACCGTCCCCCGCGAGTTCGTCGCATCTCCCTCGGAAGTCACTGCAGGCGCATCCGCACCGGGCGTCTGACCGCGGCTGAAATGCTCGGTGCGCCAGCCACCCGCAGCTCCGTCCTGCGCGGCGTACCCCTGCGACCCGTCCGAGTTGTCCGTCCACGTCTGCGAGCCACCCCGGCCATCGTCGACCGACCGGATATCAGTGGACGTTCCGTCCGGCCGCAGCGCGTATGTGTCCACAGTCTGCCCGCCCGTCCCCTCCGGGATCGTGTGAACGAGTACCTCACCGTCCGGCCGCGTCTGCGTCCACGTGTCGCCGTCGTTCCCCTGAAATGACCAGCCCGCCCCCCTACGAGGCGGAACACCGGCAACGAACCTAACGGCCGGGGACAGCGTGAAACAAATCCAAGGAAGGCGACCGGCTCTCTCCGGGGCCCGAGGATTTCGACTTCAAGACGTGATAGCGGACCACCGCCTACCGAACCAGCGCTGTTCCCCATCAGCCTCTGCCGCAATTTCTTTGAGCGGGCAGCCGCGCTTGACCGCGACCATTCGCTGACGTCGCGTAGACTCCAGCACCGCCCAGTCCCCCTCGTCCAGCTGAGTCGGCTTTGTGCGAACTCAACTCGGATCCCGGGACATGTGAGTGAGGAATCAGACCTCGCTGATCGCGCAGATCGGGTGGTGCTCTTGAGGTCCGATCGCGTCACAGCAATCGGACCTCAAGAGGTAATGGGCTTCGGTGTCTCGGGCGCGTCGATCGTCATCAGAACCGGACAGCCCGCTCGACATCGAAGAACCCTCATCCCCCCACGTCCGCGCTGCAGGTGGCCACCGCGAAGACGCCCTGTGCGGTGTTTTCGGCGAGCACGTCCCCGCCGTCGCTGAGGATCCGGCAGGTGACGCCTCCGCCGTCAGGCCCCGCCATCACGGAAAGATAGGCGCCGAAGAGGTTCGACGCATTCGCGCCCTTCTTCCACGGAGTCTGCACGTCATTGCTCAGCGATGTTCCGCCGCTGGAACCGATGTCGTAGCTGACGGTCGCCTGGCCGCCGGTCGACTCGGCCTCGTAGGTGACCGCCGTCGTCCCGCTGACGCTGTTCACCGCGGAGTTGATCACGAGGAACAGCAGCAGCGAGGTGATGATGCCGGCGACGATGGCCAGCGCGGACAGCACGATGCCTGCGATTGAGACGCCACGGTTGTCCGCGGTGCCGCTGCGCACCTTCGACAGTGCCACGATGCCCAGGACGAGGCCGATGATGCCGAGCACGATCCCGCCCGGACCGATGAACGGGATGATCCCGAAGAGCAGCGCAATGATGCCGACGATGAGCGCGGCGATACCGAAGCCGTTACGCGGCGGAGTCGATTGCGGCCCACCGGGATACCCGTACTGGCCATACCCCGGGGGTGCGGGCGGCACAGCCCCCGGCGGTGGCGGATACCCCGGCTGACCCGGCGGGGGATAGCCCTGCCCGCCCTGCGGCGGATACGGCTGCCGACCTCGCCCCGCGTATGCGGGCCCCACGGGTGGCGGGTATCCCTGCCCTGCCGGCGGCGGGTACCCCTGCTGACCGGAGTGCGGCGGATAGCCGCCGCCCGCGGGCGGATAGCCGGCGTTTCCCGGCGGTGGGTATCCGGCACCGCCGCCCACCGGGCCGCCGCGACCTTGTGCATCCTCCGGGTGGTCCCCGCCCTGCGGTTGCCCGGGCCGGCCGCCCTGCGGTTGCCCGGACTGCCCTTCGTGCGGATCCTGTTCGTCACTCATCGCCGACCCTTCCCTCCCATGCCGCAAATGGCCGGCGCCGCAGACGGCGCGCCGACCCCGTCCCCTCAAGGATCGGGGCCCGGTAGACATTCGCAACCGCAGTTACCGAATCGTTACGGCCGCCCCGTTTTTCGCGGGCGCACCGGCGTCGGTACTCGGAGGAAGAGCCGTCACGCCCCGTTCCCTCGCCGCCCGATCAACACCGGGCACGCGGCGTTGCGCAGCACCCGGGCCGCCGTGGCCCCCAATTGAAGTCCCGGCACCCCGCCGCGCCCGCGCGCCCCCAGCACCAGCAGCTGTGCGATCTCACCCCACTGGATGAGCACCTCCTGCGGGCTGTCCTGCACCACCACCCGCTGCACCTCGACGTCCGGAAAGTCGGCGCCGAACCCGGCCAGCCTTTCCCCCAGAACCGCCTGGGCGATGGAGGTCTCGTCGTACCAACTTGTCACGTCGGCGGCCGAGAACACCGACAGCGGAACGTCGCTCCACGAGTGCACCGCCACCAGCGGCACCTTCCGCAGCGACGCCTCGATGAACGCCGCCTCCACCGCGGTGGCACCGTTCTCCGATCCATCCACCCCGACGACCACCGGCCGCGCATCGCGATACAGGTCACCGTCCCTGGCACGCACCACGACCACCTGGCAGGTCGCCAGCCGCACCAGCATCGAGCTCAACGAGCCCAGCAGCCCGCGGGCGACGCCGCCCCGGCCGCTCTCTCCGACGACGATGGTTCCGGCGCCCTGCGCGTACTCGAACATGGTGTGCCCCACAGGACCAGACCTCACCTCGGCGGCCACCTCGAGGCCGGGGGCGGATTCAAGCGCCTGTGCGACGGCGGAGTCGGCGACCTCCTGCGCCGGCCGGTCGAGCGAATCGACCGCATTGCGCAGCAGCCGCCCCGTGAACCCCACGCCCAGCGGGGTGGGAATGACGACCACGATCTGCAACGGTACCCCGTGCAGCCGCGCGAAATCCGCGGCCCACCGCACGGCACCCTCGGCATGATCCGAACCGTCCGTCCCGACGATCACGGGCCCGGAGGTCCTCATCTACGGCCCCTTCCACGCGCTTGGTGTGCAGCGTTCGTGCTCCACTGCTTCGACCCTAAAGCCCTTGCACGCCCCCCACTGGCCTTTGCGCACTGCTGTGCCAGGTCGGCTACCCGTAGACCCGCGCGTCGTCCTCGTGCGCCAGGGCGTCGGCATCGTGCGCCAGGGCGTCGGCATCGTGCGCCGGGGCCTCAGCGTCACTTCCGCCGTCGTGCACGCACGCCGCGAGGCGCTTCTCGAGCTTGGCCACCCACCGCGCCGGCAGCACATCCGCCGCCGTCAACACGTGCTCGATCCCCGCCGCATCCTGCTTGTCCACGTTCATCACGCGGTTCACCTCGAACGCTGTCACCCCGTGCCGCGCCCGCTCCACCACCTGCACCGCATCCCCGGCGCGCACCTCGCCCGGCTCGAGCACTGCCAGGTAGAACCCGGTGCGACCGGTGGCCTGCACCCGCACCGGCATCTGCGTGTGCCCGTGCGCGAGGCCCAGCTTGTAGCAGGGGCGCCGCGGCGCCGTCACCCGCACGAGCGCGGTGCCGACGCGGTAGACGTCCCCCGGCATCACCGCGCGCTCGTCCCATGCGACGCCGCCGACGCCCGAGACGCGCAGGTTCTCGCCCAGCCCCCGATCACTGATGTCCCTGCCCAGCTCGCGCTCCCACTCCGGGTAGTGCTCGGCCGGATACACCAGCACCGCCTTCTCTGTGCCGCCGTGGTTCTCGCGGTCGGCCTGCGCGTCGCCGCCGAATCCGAGCTCCTCCAGCCGCACCGCGCCGGCCCGCGGGCGCTTGCCCAGCGCCGAGTCGACGGTGCCGCTGCGCCCCACCGTGGCCCGGTCCAGCGTTCCGATTCCGCCGGTGCGCACCTGCAGCACCCGCGCCACGACGGCCGCCTCCGCTCTGCTCATCCCGGACTTCCCCTTCCCCGACCGATCACGCCGGCACCGCAGACGTGCCAGGTCGCGTCCTCGCCACGTCCCGCAGTTTATCGCCGGACTCGTCCGGCTCAGCGTGCGACGGTGCCGCCGGTGCGCTCCGCGAGCACCCGCGCGCGCCGGTCGAGCGCCTCCCAGCGCTCGGGCGGTGCGACGGCCCGCACCTCCGCGAGCATCGCGGCGATGCGCACGTGCACGCTGCGGATCGAGCGCATCCCGTCGAACAGCTCGTCCACCGCGTAGCCGACGAACTCGTCCCAGGTGGGCGGGTCGAACACCAGTCGGACCTCGCCGTCGGCGTCGCACAGCTCGCCGATGCGCAGTTCTCGGGTGGCCAGCGCACGCAGCAGCGCCTCGATCTCGTCGATCGCCTGGACTGCGGTGTACGGGTCGTTGATCGCCGACGACAGGGCGCGCAGGGCGATGTCGTTGAGCAGACGGAACCCGAACACGGGGTCCTGGTCGAAGTTCCGTTCCAGGCCCACCTCGAGGTGTTCGAGCAGCCCTTCCGCTATCCGGCCGCCGCCATCGCCATACACCTCGACAACGACGTCGCCTTCCCGCAGTAATCGCCCCGGCGCCGTCACCAGCCGGGCCCGGCAGCCGCTGTCGGCGAGGGCGCGGACCATCGCCGGAAAGTCCGCCTGACGCAGCCGCGCCGTCCTGTTGTGCCACCGCACCTCGCACCGCGGCGCGTCGTCGAAGCCCTCCGTCCGCGGCACGGCGACGGTCCCGGCCTCGGGATACAGCGCGTCGATCACGTCCCGCGCCCGCGCGCCCACCGCCTCGAGGATCGGCGCCAGCTGCACCGCTCTGATCGCGGCCACCTGCACGATGCGCAGCAGCAGCAACGACACGATAAGCAAAACGACGACCACCGCGGGAACGGCCACCGAGACCGTCTGCTTCTGGTACACCATCGCCCCGGCGACCACCGCAGTGACCAGCACACCCAGCATCAGCGCGTACAGGTGCGTGTTCAGCGGATTGTCGCGGAACAGGTTCAGGCGCGGGGACTGCGCCGTCACGGCGAACTGCACCACGAGGAACAGCAGGGAGATGACGATGCCGATGAGCGTGAGCAGGCCGCCGGCGACGGCCGCCAGCAGCTGCACGACGGGTTGGACCTGCACCATCGGCCCGGTGCGCAGACTCCCGGCGGCGACGCCGATCCCGGCGCCCACAGCCACGTAGGCCACGGTGACCACGCCCGCGCGGATGCGGCGGCGCCGCTCGATCATCCGCAGGACGGGGCGCCTCCTCCGAGGCACGCGCTGCACTCCGGCCGTCCTACGGCGTGACGATCGCGAAGTCCGGGTCCGGGGAGTCGAGGTACCCGACGAGTTCGGCGAGCGTGCTCACGTCGCCGTCGGCCGTCACCCGCCCGTCCGCGATCATCCGCTCCAGATCCGCGCCGCCGACGACCGCGCCGGTCAGATCGGCTTTCGTCATGGCGAACGTCGCATCGGCCGCAGGGAGCCGAGCGCCGGCGTCGACGTCGAAGTGCACGAGCAGGCCGTTGCGCAGCTCGGTGCGGTGCACCGCACCGGTGTCGGTGAGCCGCCAGTCGATGGTCACGTGCGCGTCCCACGCCAGCGGGCCGTCGACGCGCAGGGCTGCCGCGTCGAAGACCTGCTCCACGCTCAGCGCCGCGGCGATGTCCGGCGACGCTGCCACCGTCGGCGTGCCGACGGGGCCGTGGCGCAACTCGTAGGCGCCCGTCAGGAAGAAATTGCGCCACGTGCCGTTCTCGGACCCGAACCCGAGTTGCTCGAGGGTGTCCGCCTGCAGCGCCTTCGCCTCGGCATTGCTCGGGTCGGCGAAGATCACGTAGTTGAGCACCTGGGCCACCCACCGGAAGTCGCCGGCGGCGAACGACTCGCGGGCCTTGGCGATCACCGCGTCGGCCCCGCCCATGAACTCGACGTGCCGCGTGGCGGATTCCACCGGCGGATGCTGCCACAGCGACGCCGGATTGCCGTCGAACCAGCCCATGTAGCGCTGGTAGACGGCCTTCACGTTGTGGCTGACCGACCCGTAGTAGCCGTGGGTGTGCCAGGCCTGCTCGATGGCGGGCGGCAGCGCGAAGTCCTCGGCGATCTCCATCCCCGTCGACCCCTTGTTCAGCGCGCGCAGCGTCTGGTCGTGCAGGTAGCCGTACAGGTCGCGCTGCAGCGCAAGGAACTCGGTGAGCCGCTCGGTGCCCCACGTGGGCCAGTGGTGCGAGGCGAACAGCACGTCCGATCGTGAGGCGAAGGTGTTGATCGACTCGGTGAGGTACTTGGACCACACGTGCGGGTCGCGCACCAGCGCGCCGCGCAGCGTGAGCAGATTGTGCAGGGTGTGCGTGGCGTTCTCCGCCATGCACAGCGCACGCTTGCCGGGGAAGTAGAAGTTCATCTCCGACGGCGCCTCGGTGCCCGGCGTCATCTGGAATTCGATCTCCACGCCGTCCACCGTCTCTGTCTGCCCGGTGTGGTCGATGTGCACGGTGGGCGAGATGAGCGTCGGCGTACCTGTTGACGTGGTGGGCCCCAGGCCCGCGCCGACGCTGCCCCTCGGCCCGCGCGGCAGCGCCGCGCCGTACATGTAGGCCGCGCGGCGCGCCATGGCCGTTCCGGCGTAGACGTTCTCCGCCACCGCGTGCTCGACGAAACCGACGGGGGCGAGGATGGGGCAGCGGCCCGCCGCCACGTCCGCCTCGGTGACAACCCCCTTGACCCCGCCGAAGTGGTCGATGTGCGAATGCGTGAAGATCACGGCCGTGACGGGCCGCTCCCCGCGGTGCCGGCGGTACAGCTCCAGGCCGGCCGCCGCCGTCTCCGCGGAGATGAGCGGGTCGATCACCACCACGCCGGTGTCGCCCTCGACGAGCGTCATGTTCGACAGATCCAGACCGCGCACCTGGTAGATGCCGTCGGTCACCGCGAACAGGCCCTGCATCGTGCACAGCCGCGACTGCCGCCACAGGCTCGGATGCACCGATTCCGGGCAGTCCTCTTCGAGGAAGGCGAAGCCGTCGCTGTCCCACACCACATCACCTGCGCCGTTGCGCACCACGCCGGGGTCGAGGGTCGCGACGAAGCCGCGCCGCGCATCGGCGAAATCCTCGTCGTCGGCGAAGGGCATCTCCCGCGCCGCACGGACGTGCGCGGCGCGGACCGTATCCGACACCGGTGCCTGCTCGACCATGTGCCCTGACCTCCCTGCGGGCCGGCGCAGCGCCGGCGGCGGACGCACCTCCGGATGCGCGGCCTCATCGACTCCGCCCCGACGCTCCCACCGCCGCCGGGCACGCCGCATCACCCGGCGAGGGTGAACGTGCGGAGCCGCGGGTGGGAATACGCCGGATCAGAGCAGGCCAGTCGACCGCGCGGCGTCGACGGCGTCGCGCCGCGACCCCACGTCGAGCTTGCGGTAGATGCTGCGCAGGTGCGTCTTGACCGTGTTCACCGAGACGTACAGCGACGCGGCGATCTCCTCGGTGGTCCGCATCGACGGAAGTTCGACGAGCAGCTCCAGCTCACGCCGGGTGAGCGGCACGGCGCTCCCCACTGTCGCCCTGCCGAGCCTGTCCAGCACCAGCTGCGCGAAGCCGTCCCGGTGCCCATAGCGCCCGATCCCCTCGGCGAGGAGCCGCGCCGCCACCGGGCCCCCGTCGCGAAACGGCCGCACGAGAGTCTCCGGCATCGCCTTCGCCAAGGCCTGCGTCATGGCGCCGTGCGCCCGGGCGGCGTCACCGTCGTCCGCAGCGAGCGTCGCGGCGACGACCAGCGCATCGACGGGCACGCGTCGGGTCAGCCCCGGCGCCCCGTCCCGCAGCGCATCCTCGAGCCGCTCCCGCGCCGCACCGTGACGACCGTGCTGGAGCTGCATCCCGACGCGCGCAAGGACCGCCTCCATCGTGCCGGGGACGATCCGCTCGGCGTGCGCTGCGCTCTCCGCCGCCCAGGCGACCTCACCCACGCGCAGGGCTGTGCGCACGTGGATGAGCAGCCCGCATCCGCTGGCGCGCAAGGGCATCCGCGACCAATCCACCTCGCGCACCACCTCGTGCAACGCGCACGCGGCCCGGTACGGGCGCGCGGCGCCGTCCAGCTCGATCACCGACCGGATTCCGCGGGTCAACCCCTGCAGCGCCGGGGGAACCCCGGGCCCGCAGGCGCGCACCGCCGCGGCGATCCGCTCCTCCGCGGTCGCGCACTCGCACCGCTGATAGGCGACCCAGGCGGCCACCACATGCGCCGTCACCGCGGCCGGATCGTCGTGCAACCCGTTCCCGTGCGCATAGTCGAGAGCGGCGCGGCTGCGCCGGTCCATGGCCACGACGGTGTCGGAGGCAAGCGCCGCCATCGACAACGCCGACAACGCGGAAAGCGCCACCCGCGCGACGCCTGCCGACCCGGCGAGCGCGACGGACCGTTCGAGTTCCGCGGTGGCTCCGGGCGGGTCGCCGCGGATCAGCAGCAGCCATCCCCGGCACAGCAGCCTGTGCGCGTCGAGGAGCTCGTGCCGGCCCGGGCCGGGCCCGGGGGCGGGCGGAGGGACCTCCGTACGTGAGAGTGCAGGGCCGCTCCACAACGCACGTTGCAGCCGTATCGAATCCGCAATGCCACGCACCGCCCGGGACGCGTCCTGCTCCACGTACTTGTCCAGGGACACGTCGGCGGCCGCCGTGTCCCCGCACCCCAGATGCGCGGCCGCCTGTGCAAGAACCGAACCCGGCAGGGACATCATCTCCGCCGGCAGCGTGGCGAGAAAGGTGCGCACCGCCGACGCGTGCCCGTCCATCACGGCACCGACCCCCGCGCACGCGAGCATCTCCGACAGCCGCACCGCGGGGAACCCGGCCGCCACCGCGTGTTCGAGCACCCGCAGCGGCGCCCCCTCGGCGGTGAACCAGTCGACGGCGCGGGCGTGGATCGCCGCGCGCACCGCGTGCGGTTGCCGCTCCATCTCCGCCACGAGATAGCTGCGCAGCAACGGATGCAGGCAGAACACGGGTTCCGGCCCCTCGTACCGGGTGACCAGGCAATTGCGGCCGGCGAGCCGGTCGAGCATGCCGCCGGCATCGCGCTCCCCGCTCAAGGCCTCGGCACAGCGGACGGAGATGCTCTCCTCGTGCGCGGTGGAGAGCAGGACGCGCCGGACGTCCGCGGGCAACGCGGCGAGGATCTCGCCGGTCAGATAGTCGGCCACGGCGCGGGTGTCGCCCGAGAACTCGGCGAGGCGCGTGCCCACATCGTCGCACCCCGCCAACATCACCGCAGCCATGCGCACGCCCGCCGCCCACCCCGCGGTGCGGGTCATGAGGCGGTCGAGGTCGTCGTCCGCCAGCTCCAGCGCGTGCTGCGCGAGGACCGCGCGCGCCTCCGCGCTGGTGAAGGCGAGGTCGGCCGTGTCGAGTGCGGTCAGCGTCCCGTCCAGTGCCAGCCTGTGCAGTCCGACGGCCGGTTGAAAGCGGCCGGACAACACGAGGGTCACCTGCTCGGGAAGGAACCGGCCCATGTGCACGAGCAGGTCGAGCGCCGCACGCTCGTGGAGCTGCTGGACGTCGTCGACCACGATGAACAGGCGCCCCGCTCCACGGTGAACCGCGTCAGTGGTGGCGGCGAAGACCTCGTCCGGGGCCGCTCCGGCCGCCCGCGCCCGCCCGGGCCCCGTTCCGTCCAGCACCGCGCACAGCTCGCCGGCCAGGAGGTGCGGGTCGTTGTCCGCCGGCGCCAGCGTCAGCCACACCATGCGCTCGCCACGCCCGGAGGCGCCCGCCGCCCACCGCACCAGCGCCGCGGTCTTGCCCGCGCCGGCGGGCGCCGTCACGGTCACCACCATCGGTCCGCGCGCCCCATCGCGGGACGCGAGCGCGCCCTCGACCCGAGTGCGAGGAATGAGCCCGCAGCCGAAACTCGGCGGGCGAGAACGCGCAGCGACCGGCACCGGCACGGCCGGATCGCGGACGGCCCGGATTCCGGACGGAACGGTCATATCCACCCCCGACGGTGAATGGTCGTGTCCGGATCGTTACACGAGTCTTCTCCGCACGTCAGCGGATCGGATCAATTCCCGGCGGCTTCGGGCCGACCGGAGGAGGCCGACGGCAACTGCCGCACCTCGATGAGCTCGAACCCCATAGTGTCCAAGCGCGCCATGATGCTGCGCAGATGACTCCGGTCGTCGACGGTGCCGAACAGCGAGGTCGTGTCCCGCGCCCGGGAGTACTCGGCGACGAGCTCCGGGAAGGCCGCCGCCGCGCGGTCCGACATGCACGCGGCGACGACGAACATGTACTCCACGCCGACCACCCCCTGCTCCCTCGGACGGCTTCGCGTTGTGCGGACAGCCTGGCCCGGACGCCGCAGCCGTTCATCACCCGCGGCGGATGAGGTCCCCGCCACCGGCATGACGGCACGATGACCGTGGTGGTCGGCGCCACGGGCGCCGCGCACCACGCTCACGCAGCACGACCCCAACATCGCACAGCCGAATGACCGTATAAGGCGAAGGGAGTCACGTCATGACGACAGGGCAGCATGTCGGAACCGGGGGTGGCGGCGTTCGACAGGGGTTCGCCGCGTTCGGGACGATAGCCGCGGGCGTAGTCCTCGTGGCGAACGGCACCTTGCAGTTGCTCGAGGGGATCTCCGCGATCGCCGCGGATGACCTCGTCGTGGTCGGCAGGGAGTACACCTACCAGTGGAACACCACCGGGTGGGGATGGGTGCACGTCGTCATCGGCGCACTGGTGATCATCGCCGGCGCCGCCCTGATGACGGGCGCGACGTGGGCGCGGATCCTCGCGGTGATCCTGGCGACGATCGCGATCATCGCGAACTTCCTGTGGCTGCCCTACTACCCGTGGTGGTCGCTGATCCTCATCGCGCTGTACCTCTACGTGATCTGGGCCGTCGCAAACTGGGCGCCGCGGGACCAGTCCTGAGCCCGTCCCGCACCCGTGCGCCCGCGATCAGTGCCCCCGGTCGATCCATTCCTGCAGGTGCGGGGCCTCGGCGCCGATCGACGTGCCCTCGCCGTGCCCGGTGTACACCTGCACCTCGCCGGGCAGCGTGAGCAGCCGCTCGCTGATCGACTGGATGATCGTGGGGAAATCCGAGTAGGACCGCCCCGTCGCTCCGGGGCCTCCCTGGAACAGCGTGTCGCCGCTGAACAGCGCGGCCTTCGCCGGCTGGTACAGGCACACCGAGCCGGGCGAGTGGCCCGGGGTGTGCATGACCTCCAGCGACGTGCCGGCCACGGGGATCCGCTGGCCGTCGTGCAGCGGCTTGTACTCCACGCCCGGGTGGGTCTTGCGCCACAGCACGTCGTCGTCGGGGTGCAGCAGGATCGGGGCGCCGAAGCGCCGCGCCAGCTCGGGGGCCACGGTGACGTGATCGTTGTGCGCGTGCGTGCACAGCACTCCCACGACCGTGCGGTTGCCGACGGCCGCGGCGATGGGCGCGGCGTCGTGCGCGGCGTCGATGACGAGCACCTCGTGGCCGTCGCCCACCAGCCAGATGTTGTTGTCGACGTCCCAGCAGCCGCCGTCCAGGCAGAACTGCCCGGACGTGACCACACGGTCGATGCGCAGCGCGCTCACAGGACCACCACCGATCGCAATACGGAGCCCTCGTGCACCGCAGCGAAGGCCTGTTCCACGTCGCCGAGCCCGATGCGCTCGGTGACGAACTTGTCCAGCGGCAGGCGCCCCTGCAGGTGCAGGTCCACGTACCGGGGGAAGTCGCGCTCGGGCAGGCAGTCGCCGTACCAGGCGGATTTCAGCGCGCCGCCGCGCGAGAAGAAATCCACCAGCGGCATGTCCAGGCGCATGTCCGGGGTGGGAACGCCCACCAGCACCACGGTGCCGGCCAGGTCGCGCGCGTAGAAGGCCTGCTCGTAGGTCTCCGGCCGGCCGACCGCCTCGACGACGACGTCCGCCCCGAATCCGCCGGTGAGATCCTGCACGCCCTGCACCACGTCGGCGGTCGAGGCGTCGATGGTGTGCGTGGCGCCGAGGCCCTTCGCCCACTCGAGCTTCTTGGCGTCGCGGTCGACGGCGATGATCGTCGACGCGCCCGCCAGCCGTGCCCCCATCACCGCCGCGTCGCCCACGCCGCCGCAGCCGATGACGGCCACCGTGTCGCCCAGCGAGACGCCGCCGGTGTTGACGGCGGCGCCGAGCCCGGCCATGACGCCGCAGCCCAGCAGGCCCGCCACCGCGGGATCGGCCTGCGGGTCCACCTTGGTGCACTGGCCCTCGTGCACCAGAGTCTTGTCCGCGAAGGCGCCGATGCCCAGCGCCGGCGTCAACTCCGTGCCGTCCTCGAGGGTCATCGCCTTCGACGCGTTGAAGGTGTCGAAGCAGTACCAGGGGCGTCCGCGCTTGCAGGCCCGGCACTCGCCGCACACCGCGCGCCAGTTGAGCACGACGAAATCGCCGACGGCCACGTGCCCCACCGCGGAGCCGACCGTCTCCACGATCCCGGCGGCCTCGTGCCCCAGCAGGAACGGGAACTCGTCGTTGATGCCGCCGTCGCGGTAGGTCACGTCCGTGTGGCACACCCCGCACGCCTGGACGCGCACCACCACGTCATGCGGCCCCGGATCGGGGATGGTGATGGGGACGAGCTCGACGGGCGCATCCTTGGCGCGCGCGATGACTCCCTGAACCTGCTGCGACACTGGCGTGGACCTCCAAGACGGTCGGACGGGGCCGGCCGCGGGGCATGCCCGGGCCGCTGATCGTCATCGTCTCATCACCGGAGGGTCCGCGCCACGGCCTTGCGGCACCACACCCCGCGGGCTAGAGTGCCGCGCCACCGACGGCGGAGGAGATCAGGCCGCGCCCTCGTCCCGCTTGTCGCTGAGGCTGAGCACGGCGATCAACAGCGGCACCAGCACGTCCGTCACCTCGCCGATCGGCGCCCGCGGCTCCCCCTTCGCCCAGTCGGCCACCACGGCATTGACTGCGCCGGCATAGGCGACCATGGCCGTGTGGAAGCCGCCCAGCGGCGCGCTCCCCTCCGGGAGGAGCTCGCGGCCGGCCGTCTCGATGAGCACCGTCCACTCCGCGCGCTGCCGCCCGCGCTCCTGGTCCACGTTGCGGTTGACTCCCACAGCCTCGGTGAGGGCCAGGCGGGCGCGGCGCGGGTCGTCGCCCATCGCGTGGATGTACGCGGTGACACCGGCGCGCACGTGCGCCCGCACGTCCTCGCCGTCCACCTGACGCATCGCCTGCAAGACCAGGCTGCGGGCGTCCTCGTTGATCCGCTGGTACAGATCGAGCAGCAGGCCCTCCCGCGAGGTGAACTCCTCGTAGAACTGGCGGGTGGACAGCCCTGCGACACGGCAGATCTCCGGCACCGACGAGCTCATGTAGCCGATGTCGGAGAAGACGTCGAGCCCCGCCTCCCGGAAGCGTCGTCGCCGGTCCGCCTGACGCACCTCAGGCGGCAGCCCACGATATCGACGCTCGGAAAGACGCTCGGTCATGGCACCAGGTTACGGCACAAACCGGACAAAGTCAGCACATAAAGAGACGGACGTCCAACCCATTATCGGCGTCCGCCGCGCCGCGAACCCGTGCGCGGCGCGGCGCGGCGGATGCCCGGCCCGCAGCGTCAGGCCAGCAGACCCTTGGCGATGTGCGTCACCTGAATCTCGTTGCTGCCCGCGTAGATCATCAGCGACTTGGCGTCGCGCGCGAGCTGCTCCACCTTGTACTCACTCATGTAGCCGTTGCCGCCGAAGAGCTGCACGGCCTCCATGGCCACCTCGGTGGCGGCGCGCGACGCGTACAGCTTCATCGCCGACGCCTCCGCCAGCGTGATCTTGTGGCCGTCGTTGATCCGCTCGATCGCGCTGAACACCATGTTCTGCACGTTGATGCGGGCGATCTCCATCTCCGCCAGCTTGAGCTGGATGAGCTGGAAGCTGCCGATGGGGTTGCCCCACAGCGTGCGGTTCTTGGCGTAGTCGACGCACAGCGCGTGGCACTCCTCGATGATGCCGAGGCCCAGCGACGCGATGCCCACCCGCTCGGCGACGAAGCTGTCCTTCGCCGACTCCTTGCCCGACTTCTTGGCGGTCTCCTCGCTCTCGCCCAGCAGGCGGTCGGGCGTCAGGCGCACGTTGTCGAAGAACAGCTCGCCCGTGGGCGAGGAGTTCATGCCCATCTTCTTCATCGGCTTGGACTGCGTGAGCCCCTCCATGCCCGCGTCGAGCACGAACGTGAGCACCTTGCGGTCACGCGGGTCGACGGCCCCCTCTGCGTCTTCCACGAGCTTGGCGAACACCACCATCGTGTCGGCGTACGGGCCGTTGGTGATGAAGGTCTTCTGGCCGCGCAGGATGTAGTCGTCGCCGTCGCGGCGCACTGTCGACTTCATGCCGCCGAAGGCGTCGGAGCCGGAATCAGGCTCGGTGATCGCCCACGCGCCCACCTTCTCGAAGGTGACGAGCTCCGGCAGCCAGCGCTTCTTCTGCGCCAGCGTGCCGCGGCTGCGGATGGTGCCCACCGCCAGGCCCACCGACACGCCCATCGACGCCACGAGCCCCAGGCTCACCTTGGCGAGCTCGCTGTTGAGGATCATCGACATGCTGCTCGCGCCGCCGTATCCGGAGGACTTGTCGTCGCCGTCCGTCTCGGGCACCGCCTCGCCGGCCTCCTTGGCCAGGGCGCGCTCGAGCGATTCGCGTGCCATGTCCGCCATGCCGAACGTGGAGTAGAGCTTGCGGAGCACGTCGAAGGGCGGGATCTCGCCGCTCTCGAGCTGGTCGGAGATCGGCTTGATCTCCTTGTCGATGAAGCCGCGCACCGCATCGCGCACCATCAGATCGGTCTCGGACCACTCGTACATCTGCATCCGCTCCGCTCGCCGAGGGCCGGGCGCACAGCACCCGGCGTGAACACCGTCACCCCGGATTAGAACATGTTCACCTTGGTGTGCGCACCCTGCGACCCCCCGCCGAAACGCCGGCGGGGACGGCGCGGCGCCCCGGAGGGCCCGCCCATCCCTCGTCGTTCACCCCTCGTCGCGCGGCGGGAAGCCCGCGACGAGGGGAGTGTCGACCCCCGTCGGGCCCGTCTTGGCGGCGCCGCCGGGCGAGCCCAACGGCGCCTCGCGCCCGGAGAGCGGCTCCTCGAAGAAGCGGCCGTTGTCCGCAACGTAGCCGGACCACTCGTCGGGCACGTCGTCCTCGTAGAAGATGGCCTCCACCGGGCACACCGGCTCGCACGCGCCGCAATCGACGCACTCGTCCGGGTGGATGTAGAGCGATCGACCGCCCTCGTAGATGCAGTCGACGGGGCACTCTTCGACACAGGCGCGGTCCATCACGTCGATGCACGGCTCTGCGATGACGTATGCCATGGGACGTCCCTCCTTCGGGGCCGACTGGACAGGCGACCCGCCACGCATTTTATTTGATAAAAACCATATTTAATAGTTATGGTGCAGAATAAACACATGGCTGCTTCATCACGCGCCAAGACCCACTCGGCGCTCGCATCGCCGAGCCGCGTTGCGCTGCTCGATCACATCCGCGGGGCCGACGAGCCGCTCGACGCGCACCGCCTCGCCGACGAGTGCGAACTGCACGTCACCACGGTGCGGTTCCACCTCGACGCGCTCATCGGCGCCGGGCTCATCACGTCGCGCCCCGCCCCCAGCAACGGCCGCGGGCGGCCGCGGCTCATCTACTCGCCGGTGGCGCAGGCGCGGCCCGAGGAGGAAGACCCGTACATCGAGCTGTCGCGGCTGCTGCTCATCGCGCTCGACGCCGAAGACGGCGCCACCGCCGCGGAGAAGGCCGAGATCGCCGGGTACCGGTGGGCCGAGCAGAGCCTCAACGGCAGCGCGCCCGACGACCTCCGCGCAGACCTGCCCACCGCGGCCGGCAAGATCAACGCGCTGTTCACCGAGCTGGGGTTCGAGGCCGACTACACGACCGACGACGACGCGCGCACCGCCGAGATCACACTGAACGACTGCCCCTTCGGCGCGGTGGCGCGGGAGAAGCCCGGCATCGTGTGCCGGATCCACATGGGGCTGCTGCGCGGCGCGCTCGACCGCCTCGGGGTCGACGGCCACACCGAGGAGATCGAACCGTGGGTCACCCCCACCACGTGCCGGGCCGTCATCCGCGACGGCGGCGCCGCCCCCGCGTAGGCCGCCGCACGCCGGCAGGCCGCATCACACCAGCCGCGCTCCCCACACGCTCGTGAACTCCTGGCCCGGTTCCAGCCGCACCAGCGCCTCGCCGCTGGCGAGGGCGTTCGGCGGGGCGGTCATCGGCTCGGCGGCGAGGGCGGTGCGCCGCCGCGCGGGCGCCAACGTGTCACCGCTGAACAGCTGCAGGTAGCCGAAGCTCCGGTCCGCCCACTGCTCGACGGTGCGGCCGTCGCCCCCTGTCAGCCGCACCCACGACAGGCCGCGCCCGTCCCGCCGCAGGCCGGTGAACGGATCGTCCAGCCGCAGCCCGCCGAGGATCCGGCCCCCGCGGAAGTCGTAGTCCGTGCATTCGGTGGGCGCGGTTCCGGACGGCAACGCACGCTCGCCGTCGACGAGGATGCGCGTGCCCGCGTCGAACTCGAGCACGCACCGGTCCAGCATGCCGGCGCCCGCGGACAGGTAGGGGTGCTGCCCGTGCGCGTAGGGCAGCGCGTCCGCGCCCACGTTGCGGGCGGTGGTCGCCACCGTCAGTCCGTCGTCGTCCAGCCGGTACTCGATCTCCACGTCGAGCGCGAAGGGGTATCCGGGCGAGGGGTGGACGACCGCGCCCACCGTCACCGCGTCCGCGGCCGCACGACGCAGCGCGTACGGCCGCCAGCGCAACAGCCCGTGGATCGCATTGCCGCGGGCCGGCTCGGTGAGCGCCGTCCGGTGCTCCGCGCCGTCGAAGGTGTAGCGCCCGCCGTCCAGTCTGTTGGGCCATGGGATCAGCGGCGCCCCGTGCGCCCCGTCGCACATCGCCCCCACCGGATAGCTCTCGAGCACCTCACGCTCGCCGCAGGTGAAGGTGCGGATGCCGCCGCCGACCTCCACGATCACCGCGCGCAGGCCACCGTGGCGGATCTCCCACTGCCGGCCGGACGGCACGAACCGCGGCAGCGCCCCGGCGTCATCGGACATCGTTCACACCAGCCTGTGGGAGGGGCTCTTGGTCTTCGCCGGGTCGCGCTCGATCACCTGCGTGCCGTCGAGCTCCAGTGCCCGGTCGACGGCCGCGAGCACCTCGTCGGTGAGCTTCAGCTCGGCGGCCTTGACGTTCTCGGCGATCTGCCCCGGCCGGGACGCACCGACCAGTGCCGACGTCACATTGTCGTTGGCCAGCACCCACGCGACCGCCAGCTGCGACATCGTGACGCCCAGGTCGTCGGCGACGGGCTGCAAGCGCTGCACCGCACTGAGCACGTGCGGCTCCATGAAGTGGGCGATCATGTCGCGGCCGCCTTTGTCGTCGGTGGCGCGCGAACCCGCCGGCGGCGGGGCGTCCGGCCGGTACTTGCCGGTGAGCACGCCCTGCGCCATCGGCGACCACACCACCTGCGAGATCCCGAGCGCGCGCGAAACGGGCACGACCCGGTCTTCGATCACCCGCCAGAGCATCGAGTATTGCGGCTGGTTGGACACGATGCGGAAGCCGGCCTGCCGCGCCAGCTCCTGACCGGCGCTGAGCTGCTCGGCCGACCATTCCGACACCCCGATGTAGAGCGCCTTTCCGGAACGGACGACGTGTGCGAACGCCTCGATCGTCTCCTCCAACGGCGTCTCGTGGTCGTAGCGGTGCGCCTGATACAGATCCACGTAGTCCATGCCCAGCCGGCGCAGCGACCCGTCGATGCCCTCGAGGATGTGCTTGCGCGACAGCCCCGTGTCGTTGGGTCCGCCCTCCCCCACCGGGAAGTAGACCTTGGTGAACACTTCGAGCGACTCGCGACGCTGCCCCGCCAGGGCCGTGCCGAGAACCTCCTCCGCACGTCCCGCGGCATAGACGTCGGCGGTGTCGAACGTCGTGATACCCGCGTCGAGTGCCGCGTGCACGCACTCGGTGGCCACCTCGTTCTCCACCTGGGAGCCATGCGTGAGCCAGTTGCCGTACACGATCTCCGAAACCTTCAGCCCGCTGTCGCCCAAGAACCGGTAACCCATCGCTCCCTCTCCGTTCGCCGCTGCGGTCCTGCTCCCCGCGTGTATGCCTCCCCGCCGACCACAGTAATCACGGAACCCGCCGCCGGACTGCGCTCCGTCCCGTCCGAATCGGACAGTGTGCGGCATGCTGGACCTCATGCAGATCTTGCCGATGTTCCCGCTCGGCGGTGTGGCACTCCCCGGGGAACGCCTGCCGCTGCACATCTTCGAGCCGCGCTACCGGCAGTTGCTCGAAGACTGCCTCGACGCCCCGGACGGCCCGCTGTTCGGCAGCGTGCTGATCGAACGCGGGTCCGAGGTGGGCGGCGGCGACGCGCGCACCGCCATCGGGTCGCGGATGCGCATCACCGGACATCGCGGCATCGCGCCCGGGCGGCACCTGGTCGAATGCATCGCCGAATCCCGCATCACCGTGGTCCGCTGGCTCGACGACGACCCGTATCCGCGCGCGGAGGTGCGGGACTGGCCCGACGAGCCCGGCCCGCCCGACGTGGACATGAGCGCCCTCGTCTCCGACATCGCCGACCTCTACAGCGCCATCGACCGGCTCGCCGAGAAGCAGGAGGCCGACTCGCCCCCGCCGCCCCGGTTCGACGAGCTGCCGATGGACCCGGGCGATCGCCTCTACGCCCTGGCCGCGCAGGTGCCGATGGGGCAGTCGGACCGGCAGTCGGTACTCGCCGCGCCCGGCATCCTGGAGCGCCGCGACGCGCTGCGTGAGGCCATCGCCGGCGTGCAGTCCATCGTCGACTTCCAGCTGGCCTGACAGCGCGAACCCTCGCGGAGGGTCTGAATTCTCCGGCGAATCAGCGCAAACCCTTCCCTCGACGGCCCAGGTGCGCCATAATTCAATCGGGATAACGTTCAGGCGACGAGTCAGCAGTCAACCACTCACCCTCCGACCGACACACGGGGGCCTTATGAGTTCCGAACCCGAGGTCGCCGGATCCGCAGCCAGTGATGCGCCCGGCCACGCCGAGCACACACTCCGCAGCCGGCTGGATCGGGCCCTGTCCGGCCCCTTCGTCGGGATGGTGCCGTGGATCATCCTCGGCATCTTCGAGGGCCCCGGCCGCACCCAGTGGGCGGTGCTCGTCGGCCTGCTGTTCGCCCTCGGATTCCTCGCACTCGACCGGGTCCAGGGGCGATCGCTCAAGCTGCTCAACGCGGTGAGCGCGCTGTACTTCCTGATCCTGCTCATCGTCGTGTTCACCGTCAGCGACCAGGCCGTGGACTGGCTGGAAGTCTGGCTGGGCGAGATCTCCAACATCTCGCTGACCGCCATCGTCCTGTGCTCGATGGCGGTCCGCCTGCCGTTCACCCTGCAGTACGCGCGTGAGCAGGCGCCCCGCGAGTTCTGGGAAAACCCCGTCTTCCTGCGCATCAACTACGTGATCTCCGGGGTGTGGGCGCTGGCGTTCCTCATTTCGTCCGCGGCGGGGTTCTACGGCGACTACGTGCTGGGCGACAACAACAACCTGTGGACCGGCTGGATCATCCAGGTCGGCGCCATGCTGGTGGCCGTCGAGTTCACCGCCTGGTATCCGGACTTCGCAAGCGCCCACGCGGTGACGCGGGCCGGCGGCACCCCCGACGCGCCGGCACCCCCGGTGAGCGAGCTGTTCGCGCCGCTCACCGTATGGTTCGTGCCCATCGGCATCATCAGCCTCGTGGCCGACGCCGCACCGATGTGGCTCGGCATCGCGTTCATCGCCGTCGGCGTGGTGCTGTTCCGTGTGCTGCGCCGCGACGTCGAGAAGGAGCGCGCCCCGACCGGTGACGGCCGCTGACGGTCCTGGCCGCCGCTCCCGCCGACCAAGCGGTTTCTGCACCCCCGGCGGCGGGATCGTGCACTTTCCACTTGGTCGGCGGAATCCGGCAGCCGCCCCCGCGCTCTTACGCCTGCACGAAATCGCGCGAGCGGATGAGGACGATCGCGAGCACGGCCCCCACCAGCGCCACGATCCCGCCGGTGAGCAGCAGGTCGTCCATCGAGCCGGCGAACCCGGCGAGCAGCTCGTGCGCCAGCGACGCCTGCTGCTCCGGGGGCGCGGATCCGACGATCGAGGCGACGCTGCCGTGCTGCACGGCGCCCGCCAGCTGCGCACCCTGCCCCGTCGCGCCCGCTCCCTCGAGCGCGCCGCGCATGGAGGTGGCGAAGATCGTGCCGTACACCGCGGTGCCCACCGCGATGCCGACCTGCCGACACGTGTTGTTGATGCCCGAGGCCATGCCCGAGCGCTGCGGGGCGACGACCCCGATCGCCGTCGACGCCAGCGGCGGGTTGACCAGGCCCGCGCCCAGGCCCGCCACCACGAACCCGGCGATGAAGTGGGTCCAGTCGCTGCCCGCGTCGAGCCCCATCATCAGGAACAGGCCCACCGCCACCAGGGCCAGGCCGGGGCCGATGAGCCACTTGGTGGACACGTGCGCCGACGCACGGCCCGCCACGGTGGCCGCCACCAGCGTCATGCCCGAGACCAGGAGCATGCGCACCCCCGTCTCCAGCGCCGAGTAGCCGAGGCCGTTCTGCAGGTAGATGACGACGTAGAGGAACATCGCGAACAGCGACCCGTTCATCGCGAACGCCGCGATGGAGCCGCCGAGGAAGGTGGGGATGCGCAGCAGCGACAGGTCGAACATCGGGTGGGCGACGCGTCGTTCCACCACGACGAACGCCGCCAGCAGCACCACGGCCGCCGCGAAACAGCCGAGCACGGCCCCGTCGGTCCAGCCCTCCTGCCCGGCCCGGATGAGCCCGTAGACCAGCGCCACGAGTCCCGCGGTGAATGTGGCGGCGCCCGTCCAGTCGGGCCGCGCCGCGTGCGGGCTCTTGGATTCGGCCACGTAGCGCAGCGTCGCCACGACGGCGATGACGCCGATGGGGATGTTGATCCAGAAGATCGCCCGCCAGCTGACCCCCGTGGTGAGCGCCCCGCCCAGGATGGGGCCCAGCGAGGTGGCGACCCCGGTGACCGCACCCCACACTCCGAACGCCATGCCGCGGGCCTTGCCGTGGAAGTTCACCGCCAGCAGCGCCAGCGACGTGGCGAACAGGATCGCGCCGCCGATGCCCTGCACGGCCCGCGAGAGCACGAGCATCGTCGCGTCCTGCGCCCCCGCGCACAGCGCCGAACCCGCCGTGAACACGACCAGGCCCACGGTGAACACCAGCCGCAGCCCGAAGCGGTCGGCGAGCGAGCCGGACACCAGCAGCAGTGCCGCCAGAGTGAGCGCGTAGGCGTCGATCACCCACTGCACCGCGGTGAAGCTCGCGGAGAGCTCGTGCTGGATGTCCGGCAGCGCCACCGTCACGATGGTCACGTCCAGCAGCAGCATGAACGTGGCGGCGCAGACGACGAGCAGGGTCCAGATGTTGTGCCGCCCGATCGAGCCCGCGCCCGCCGCAGCCGTTCCTTCGGCAGCGTTGCGACCGGCCACCGCAGCGTCCGCGGCGTCTCCCGGCTCGCGCGTCGTCTCGTCCACCGTCGTATTGTCCACCTGCCGGCTCCTCCTCCACTGCCGTCCGCGCGCGGCCGCACACCGCGCGTTCCGGCCTTCCAGTGTCCGCCGCGCCCGCCGATCCGCCCGCATCGGCCCGCGTTCTGCGAAGATTTCCTCCATGACGAGCGACCGGACGCAGTTCTCCCCGAATCTGGACACCGTGGACAAACAGATCGTGCGCGCACTGCAGCTCCGCCCGCGCGCGCCGTTCAGCCTGATCGGCAGCGTGCTGGGGCTTTCCGAGCAGACGGTGGCGCGCCGGTTCCGCCGGCTGCAGCGCGATGGCCTGGTGCGCGTGACCGCCGGTTTCCATGCGCGTGCGTTCGGCTTCACCTCGTGGATGGTGCGCGTCCGCTGCCGTCCGGAAGGCGCGCCCGCCGTGGCCGACGCATTGGCGCGGCGCGACGACGTCTCCTGGGTGACGATCATGTCCGGCGGCTGGGAGGTGACGTTCAACCTCAGCGCGCACAGCGACCGCGACGCGGAGGAATTGCTGGTGCGCCTACTGCCCAAGGCCACCACCGTCATCGACGTGTCCGCCGCCGCCGTCCTGCACTCGTTCGCCGGCGAGGACCCCGCGGACTGGCAGGGATGGCGGGACGTGCTCGACGCGGACCAGACGGACCGCATCCGGACGCCGCCGGCGGCCGCGCGCCCGCCCGCGCCGCCGCGCACAGCCTGGTCACCGCGCGACGGCGACCAGGCGATACTCGACGCGCTGGTACTCGACGGGCGCACGGAGTACGCGGCGCTCGCCCGCGCCGCGGGGACCACGCTGGGCAGGGTGCGCCGGCGCGTCGGCGCGCTGCTGGCCGCGGGCGTGATCTACCTGGACGTGGACATCGCCCCGGCCGCCACCGGCAACACCGCCCCGGTGGTGCTCTGGCTGACGGTGACGCCCGGACGGCTCGACGCGGTGGGCCAGGCCGTCGCCGCCCACCCCGCCGTGCCGTTCGCCGCGGCCCTCACCGGACCCGCGAACATCATGGCCTCGGTCACCACCGCCACGCTGGACGACGCCTACCGGTTCATCACCGACGCGCTGGGTCCGCTCGACGGCATCACCGGTTACGAGGTGACGCCGATCCTCCGCCGGGTCAAGCACGCCGGCACCTACCTGGTGGACGGGCGGCTGTCGGTCAGTCCGGCGCCCCGGGCTCGCCCAGCCACGGCTCCTGCCAGGAGGGGTGGCCGCTGACCAGCCCCTCGGCCTCCGCAGGGCCCCAGCTGCCGGGTGCGTACCCGATGACGGGCGGCGGGGCGTCGATGAGCGGCTCGAGCACCCGCCACGTCTCCTCCACGGCATCCTGGCGGGCGAAGAGGCGGTGGTCCCCGGTGAGCGCCGCGTGCAGCAGCCGCTCGTAGGGTTCCAGCGGCTCGCCGAGCTCCCGCGCGAACGCCGTCTCCAGGGGCACCTTCTTCCAGGTGTCGTCGTCGTAGGCCACCAGCTCGATGCGCATCGCCGCGTCCGGGTCGATGCGCAGCACCACCTGGTTGTCGGCCGCCGCGTCGAGGCCCGGCATGAACGGCAGTCGCGGGGTGTTGCGCAGGAACAGGCGCACCTCGGTGGCGGTGGCGGCCAGGCGTTTGCCCGCGCGGAGGAACACCGGCACCCCCTCCCAGCGCCAGTTGTCGATCGCCAGTTCCAGCGCGACGAACGTCTCGGTGGTCGAGCCGTCCGCCACGCCGTCGATCCCGCGGTAGCCCGTGTACTGGCCGCGCACCACCTTCGACGCCTCGACCGCGGGCATCGCTCGGAACACCTCGCTCTTCTTGTCGCGCAGATCATCTGCGGACGGTCCGGACGGCGGATCCATTGTCACCAGGGCCAGCACCTGCATCAGGTGGTTCTGCACCACGTCGCGCAGCGCACCCACGGGATCGTAGAAGTGCCCGCGATCCTCCACCCCGAACGTCTCGCCCAGCGTGATCTGGATGCAGGTCACCGAGTCGCGGTCCCACAGCCGCGACAGGGCCAGGTTGGCGAAACGCATGAACTCGAGCTCGATCACCGGTTCTTTGCCCAGAAAATGGTCGACGCGCAGCAGTTGTCCCTCGTCCACCACCCTGTGCAAGCGCTCGTTCAGTGCGCGCGCCGACGCCAGGTCGTGGCCGAAGGGCTTCTCCACCGCGATCGACGCGCCCTCGGTGAGGCCGGCCTGTCCCAGGTGCTCGACGATGGTGCCGAACAGGCTCGGCGGCATCTCCAGGTAGAACAGCGCGCCGGGCCGGGTCTGGTCCCGCACGCGCGCCATCTGTTCGCCCAGGCGCCAGTACACGTCGGGGTCGGTCACATCGCCGGAGAGGTAGCTCCAGCGGGCGGCGAAGCGCGCGAAGACGTCCTCGTCGAGCTGTTCGCCGGTGTCGACGATGGCCGCGCGGGCGCGCTCCATCAGCCCGTCCACCGTCAGCTCCTCGGACGCCACGCCGATGAGTGGATAGTCCAGCAGCCTCCTGCGCTCCAGCCGGTACAGCGAGCGGAAAGTCATCTTCTTCGCCAGGTCTCCGGTGATGCCGAAGATGACGAACACCCCCGCCCGGTCACGCCGCCCCTCGACTGGATCCGCTGGCTCCGACACGCTGACCTCCGCATGCAGCTCGACTGCCGCCCACACTAATCAGCGGGCCGGATCCGCGCAGGCGCTCGCGCCGGTTCCCTGCCGCCGCGCGCGCCGCCTACCCGACGACCCCGCCGATCGCGAGCCCCAGGCCGTAGGTGACCAGCGCCGCCGCGAGCCCGATCGCCAGCTGCCGCATGCCCCGGCGCAGCGGCGGACCGCCGGAGAGCATCCCGCCGATGGCGCCGGTCATCATCAGCGCCAGCGAGGCCAGCACCACCCCGACGGCGATCGCGGTCCAGCCGGCCAACCCGAACAGGAAGGGCACCACGGGGACGAGCGCGCCCAAGCCGAAGGCGCAGAAACTCGACAGCGCGGCCCCGCCTGCCGAGCCCACCACATCCGGCTCATCGTCGCCGTCCTGTGCGACCGCGTCTCCGGGCTTGCCCCCGCGCAGCAGCCGCAGGGCCGTCGACCTGCTGATCTGACCGGCACGCGTGCCGCCGGGGCGCTTGCGTCCCGCACCGTGCAGCCGTGCGAGCACGTCGTCGGCGTGCGCCTGCGCCTCGTCCGGGTCCATGCCGCGGGCGCGGTACACCAGCGGCAGCTCGTTGGCGTCCACGTCGAGGTGCTCGAGCACGTCGACGGTGTCGTAGTTGGGCTGCGACGCCTCGATGAGCTCGCGCTGCGACCGGATGGACAAGAACTCGCCGGCCGCCATCGACAGCGCGCCGGACAGCAGCCCGGCGATGCCGGTGAGCAGCACCGTCCCCGCGGCCACGCCGCCCGCGCTCACCCCCAGGATGAGCGCCAGGTTGCTCACCAGGCCGTCGTTGGCGCCGAACACCAGGGCCCGGAAGGTGCCGGACACCTGCGCCCGGCCGCGCGCGGCGAGCCCGCGCAGCACTTCCTCGTGCACGCGTTCGTCGGCGGCCATCGCGGGCGTGGCGTCGGGGTCCACGTCGTAGGGCGAGCGGTTCTCGGCCCGCTGCGCCAGCGCCAGGATGAACACGGACCCGAACCACTGGGCCAGCCACCCCAGCATGCGCAGCCGCACGCCCCCGCGGCCGACGGGCCCGGCCTCGTCGCCCAGCAGCCCTTCCCAGTGCGCGATGTGCCGCTCTTCCGCCTCGGCGAGCGCGTTGAGGATCTCACGATCGTTGCCGTCACGCCGCTGCGCCAATTTGCGGTAGAGGCGGGCCTCCGCCCGCTCGTCGGCCAGCCGTTTGCGCCGGCGCTTGATCTGGGCCGGCGAGGCGCTGATCTGCTGCCCCGTCACCGCGCGTCGCCTCCCGCAGACCCGGGGCGCCGGATGCTCGTCGTCCTGCCCGGTGCGTCCATGATCGCCGACGCTACCGCCCGCGCTCCAGGTCAGGACGACCGTTCACCGGCGTCGATGCATCCGGCCGTGCGTCGCGGCGAGTTCGGGCGGCCGAAACCCGCGAGCACCGCACGCCCGGCGCTCAGTCGGCCTGGGCGCGCAGATACCGGCCGAAGTGCGGCACGGTGAACCCGATGGCGCCGCGCTCGGCGGAGTAGATGAGCCCCTTCTTGATCAGTCCGTCGCGCGCGGGGGACAGCGACGCGGGCTTGCGGTCGAGTTCCTTGGCGATCAGCGCCGTGGCCACCTGCCCGTCGTCGCCGGCCACGTCGGCCATCGCCCGCATGTATTCGCGCTCGGCGGGCGTGGCGCGCTCGTAGCGGGAGCCGAAGAATCCCACCGCCAGCTCGTCCTCCGCCAGCGGCGACGCGACCCGGACGTCGTCGGTGGTGATGGGGCTGGCCGCCGCCTGGTCCCACACCACCTTGCCGTAGGCCTGCACGAAGTACGGGTATCCGTCGGCGGCGGCGTAGAGGGCGTCGAGCGCGTCCTGTTCGAACTCCACGTCCTCCCACTCCGCGGGCACGGTGAGCGCGCGGTCGGCCGACTCGCGGTCGAGCCGGTCGATACGGTGGTAGGCGAACAGCCGCTCCGAGTAGCTGCGCGACGCCGAGAGCACCGCGGGCAGGTGCGGCAGCCCCGCGCCGACGACGATGAGCGGGGCCCCGTCCTGGCTGAGCTCGTGGCACGCGCCGCAGATGGCGGAGACGTCGTCCGGCGCCAGATCCTGCATCTCGTCGATGAACACCGCGATGCCCACGCCCACGTCCCGCGCCAGCTCCGCGGCGTCGAGCAGCAGCTCGACCAGGTCGATCTCGATGTCGCCGGAGTCCGCGCGCCCCTTCACCGCCGGGACGTCGATGCCGGGCTGCCAGCGCTCGCGCATGGACTTGTCCGCCGTGGCGCGCAGCGCGAAGGACTTCAGCACGCCCAGGAACCGCTCGACCCGCTCGGGGTCGCGGTGCGCCGGCGCCACCTCACGCACGGCCATGTGCAGGGCCGACGACAGCGGTCGGCGCAGATCCTGGCCCGGCCGCGCCTCGATTTTGCCCGTGCCCCACTTGCGCGCGATCGCCGCCGACCGCAGCTTGTTGAGCAGCACCGTCTTGCCCACGCCACGCAGACCGGTGAGCATGACGCTGCGCTCGGGCCGTCCGCGGGAGATGCGCTCGAGCACCACGTCGAACGCGTCGATCTGCTTCTCGCGTCCCGCCAGCTCGGGCGGCCGCTGGCCGGCGCCGGGCGCGTAGGGGTTGCGTACCGGGTCCATGAGCAGACGGTAACAACGGCGCTACGCGATTATGCGCCCCTCTTGCGCGTGTCCTAGAAGATTTTAGAAAGGCTGATTGCAGAGAACTCTCAGAGCCGCGCCAGGATCAACCCGATGGGCATGCTGATGAGGATCACCGCCACCACCACGCGGTAGAGGTGCAGCCAGACGCCGCTGCGGGCACCGCGGACCAGGTACAGGAACAGCCCCATCGCCGGTATCAGCGCCACGCCGCCCACGTCGACCAGCGCGACGTTCCAGCCGACGACGCCGTCGAGCCCGGTACCCGTGATCACCAGCGCGCTGCCCGCGTTGAACAGGGCGAAGGCCGACGCCACGACCGCCGCACGCACCGGACGCACCGCCAGCACGCCCGCGGCCAGGCCCAGCGCCACCTGCACGACGCCGACCACGAGCACCAAGTAGGCGTTCGCCCACACGGTGAACTCGCTCGGGCGCGACGCGGTGGCCGCCGCCAGGACGCCCGCCCCCACGATCGCCGCGACGCCGACCACGACGAACGGCAGCGACCAGCGGGGGAACCGCAGCGTCACAGTGTCGCCGCCGTCCGCGACCCCCGCACCGTCGGGCCTCCGCACGTCGCGCTCCACGACCCCGTCACCCCGCATACCTGCAGTCACGGCCACGATTCTAGGTCCGCCGCCGCGAGTGCGCCGTGACGGCGGACACCGGTGCGAGCCCCGGAGCCGGACCGGCGAGACGTAAGGACATCAGCACCCATTGCCCTGCCGCACTTCCCGGCGGTAGGGTTGAGACATGAAGCGACTTCTCGTAGTTCACCGCCGTAGCGGGGTCTGACTCGACCGACCCCTCGCTACGGGTCGTTGAGCTACACCGTCGGTCACCCTTTCTCGCCAAGGAAGACCGCATCATGAACGCTCAGCCCGTCACCGAAGTCCTTTCAGCCTTCGACGCCCGCTCCTCCGCGGACGCTCAGGCCCCGACCGACCGCGAGTCCGGCTGCAGTTCGCGTCCGCTCGGCGAGTTCCGGGCCTTCACGCAAAAGCGCAGCCTCCCGCACCCCGCCACACCGCGCACCGGGGTGGGTCGTGCCCGCTCCCGCTGCGGGTGCCGCACGTCGGGCCTGCGTGACCGGTCCGCAGCGCAGCCCTGCACCGAGTGCCGCGACGCCGGCACCGTCGACTCCTGCCCGGCCGACCCGTTCGCCGCCCGCTACGGCCGCCCCCTGCCCAAGGGGATGCGCGATGCGGCGGCGCACATGGGCTGGGACGAGTTCGCCGCCACCTTCCGCCCCGCGCACGGCCCGCTGGAGCTGCTCGACTTCACCGCACGGCGCGCCGGCTCCGGGTGCAGGACCATCACCGCCCGCCTGCGCATCGACGGCGAGACCCACACGGTGGAGGCCACCGGCGTCGGGACCATCTCCGCGATGACGGCGATCGTCTACGCGGCCGGCCATCCGCTGGAGATCAACGCGTTCCACCAGCAGCGGGCCGGCGCCGCGATCGCGACGTTCGTCGAGTGCTCGCGCGGGTACCAGCGCCGGTGGGCCATGGGCATCGGCGAGAGCACCGCCGCGTCCATCGTCGACGCGTTCATCGCCGCCGCCAACCGGATCAGCGAGGTCGAATAGGCGGCACCGCCCCGCCGCCGACCTGGGCGTGCGCCCGAGCCGCCGCGGCCGGCGCCCGGCCCGACGGCCTTTCCGGGGGATCGCGTTAGGGGATCCACGACGCACCGCGTAGGGTGAGCGGCGAATGTACGGCACGCCGGTGGCCCGCCGCCCGGCTGCGGTACTACCCGCTACTCGGCGCGCGCACCGTCGGCGCCATGTTTATCGGCCGTGGAGGATGAGCTGTGGACGCAACTGAATTCATGTCGGGCCTGGGCACGATCATCATCATCGCGTCCGTCGTGATCGCCGCGCTCACGTCGCTGCTGCTGCTCGTCGTATCCATCAAGCCGGACTTCATGAACAACTGGAAGACACCCGGCGAGTCCCGTAAGGCCGACGTCAAGACCACCGCCGACGTCAAGACCACCCACGCGCACAGCGGGCACAACGAGTAGCCCACGCATTCGATTCTCCCGGCCGGCCGCCTGCACAGGCGGCCGGCCGGGTGTTTCCGGGCCGGCTATCGGCCCCGCCGCCCGCGCAACCGTTCCATCTCGCGGCGGTCGCGCTTGGTCGGCCGGCCGGCGCCGCGGTCGCGCACCGGCACGGCCGCGCGGTGCTCCTTCGGGGGCGGCGGCGGGCTGCGGTCGATCATGCACTCGGCCGCCACCGGCGCCCCGACCCGCTTGCTGATGAGCCGGGTGACCTCCACGATGCGCTCGCGGTCTGCCACGCGTGCGCGGATCTCGTCGCCCACGGCCAGCAGCCGCGCCGGCTTGACGACGGTGCCGTTGACGCGCACGTGTCCCCCCTTGCATGCGGCGGACGCGGCCGCCCGGGTCTTGAACAGCCGTACCGACCAGAGCCAGCTGTCCACCCGGCAGGTGCCGTCGGCCATGCGCCCTCCTCACTTCTCGTACTGCCGCTGACGGCCATTGTCCCCGACGCCCGCACGGTGCCGCCGCCCCGGAGCCGAGGCCCGCCCTCCGGGTGCTTGCTATAGACAGCACCCACTGGAACGTGTTCTACTTCAGGGGATGGTCTCCCGACAGTGAGGGAAGTTTCGTATGAAGGTCGCAGTGACCGGCGCCGCCGGATTCATCGGCACGAACCTGGTGGAGCTGCTCGTGCAGCAGGGCAACGAGGTCGTCGCCATCGATCGCGTGGAATCCGCCCACTGGCCGGAGACCGGGGTGACCTGGGTGCAGGGCGATGTCCTCGACCCGGCCTCCATGGAGTCCGCTTTCGACGGCGCCGAGGTCGTGTACCACCTGGTGGCGATGATCACGCTCAAGCAGACGGACAAGGTCGCCTGGCGCCTCAACACCGCGGGCGTGCGCACGGTCGCGGAGGCGGCGCTGAAGAAGGGCGTGCGCCGGATGGTGCACTGCAGCTCAGTGCACTCGTTCGACCAGTACGACTGCGGCGGCTACCTCGACGAACAGTCGAAGCGGTCCGAGACCGACGACATCCCCGTGTACGACCGCTCCAAGTGGGCCGGCGAGCAGGAGCTGCAGGAGGTCATCGCACAGGGCCTCGACGCGGTGATCTGCAACCCCACCGGCGTCTACGGACCCAAGGACTTCGGCAGCCAGGGGGCGAAGCTCTCCCGTATCAACGACATGCTGCGCGATTCCGCCCGCGGCCGCGTGCCCGCGGTGATCACCGGCGGATTCGACTTCGTCGACGTCCGCGACGTGGTCCAGGGCCTCACCTTGGCCGCGGAGAAGGGCGCCACCGGCGAGAACTATCTGCTCACCGGGCACAACCAGGACATGCTCTCGATGTTCCGGCTGGCCGCCCGCGTCACCGGCCGGCGCGGCCCGCTGTTCGCGTTCCCGCTGTCGATCATCGAGAAGATCCTGCCGGTGGCCGAACCGCTGGCCGCCAAGTTCGGCTCCGACGTCGTCTCGAAGGCCGCGATGGGCGCGCTCATCGCGCAGCCGCAGGTGGACGGCGCGAAGGCGGTGTCCGAGCTGGGCTACGCACCCCGCCCGGCCGCACAGACGGTGCGCGACCTGGTGACGTTCCTCATCGACACCCAGCAGCTCGGCGACTGACCGCCGGCAGGAGCCCGAAGACCGCAGCAGGAGCCTGAAGCCATGGACAAGCGGCCTCCCCGCCTGGACTCTCCAGTGGTCCCGGCCGTCATCAAGGCGATGTCGCGCGCCCAGACCCGGATCTACCGGGCGACGGGCGGGCGCATCGGCGGCACGTGGCGCATCGGGGCGGGCTTCCGCAAACCCGTGCCCACCCTGCTGCTCGAGCACCGGGGCCGCAAGTCCGGCACCACCCACACCGTGCCGCTGCTGTACCTGGTGCTCGGCGCCGACGGCCCCGGCACGGGCGACCCGCTCGCCGACGACCTGGTCGTGGTCGCCTCCCAGGGTGGATTGCCGGCCAATCCGCAGTGGTACCGCAACCTGGTGGCGGACCCGGACGCCGCAGTGCAGATCGGCGGCACCCGCCGCACCGTGCGCGCACACGTGACGGGGGCCGACGAGCGTGCGCGGCTCTGGCCCGCACTGGTGGCCCTGTACGCGGACTTCGACGCATACCAGTCGTGGACGGACCGCACGATTCCGGTGGTGGTGCTCCGCGCGCGTTAGGCGTCGGCGCGGCCCCTCATGCGCGGGCCGCGATGGCCACGGCGTCCGCCCCGTCGGGCAGCGTCCCGTATTCGAACCCGCCGTCGCCGCCCAGCCGTGCCGCGACGAACCCGTCGGCCACCGCTGCCGGCGCCTCCCGCACCAGCAGCGACGCCTGGAACGCCAGCGCCATCGACTCGACCAGGCGCCGCGCCCGTGATTCCGCGCTCGCCGGGTCGGCCGCCGTCGCCGCGATCATCCTGCGCATCGTCGCCAGGTGGGCGTCGAACGCCGGCGACGAGCCGGCCGCCAGCGCCACCTCGGCGTCGAACGCCTCCATCGTCTCCGGTTCGCGCGCCATGGCCCGCAGCACGTCGAGCACGATCACGTTGCCGGATCCCTCCCACACCGCCATCACGGGCTGCTCCCGGTAGCGGCGGGCCAGCGGGAAGTTCTCGATGAAGCCGTTGCCGCCCAGGCACTCGAGCGCCTCGTAGGCGTGATGGGGGCCGCGCTTGCACACCCAGTACTTGGACACCGCCGTGGCCAGCCGGCGCAGCGGCCCCTGCTCGCCGGTCTCGTCGTCGTAGGCGGCGGCCAGGCGCATCGCGGTCCACGTGGCCGCCTCCGCCTCGAGGTGCAGGTCGGCGAGCACGCTCGTCATCGCCGGCTGGTCGATGAGCGTCCGCCCGAAGGCGCTGCGGTGCCGCGCGTGCCACGCGGCTTCCGCCACCGCCTGGCGCATCCCGGCCGCCGATCCGTACACGCAGTCCAGACGGGTGCGCCCGACCATCTCGATGATGGTGCGCACCCCGCGGCCGACCTCGCCGACGAGCCACCCGACGGTGCCGTCCAGCTCGATCTCCGAGGAGGCGTTGGACTTGTTGCCCATCTTGTCCTTGAGCCGCTGGATGCGGAAGACGTTGCGCGTCCCGTCCGGCAGCACCCGCGGCACCAGGAAGCAGGTCAGGCCCGCGTTCGCCTGCGCCAGCACCAGGAACGCGTCCGATTGCGGCGCCGAACAGAACCACTTGTGCCCCGTGAGCGCCCAGGTGCCGTCGGCGAGTTCCTCGGCGCGGGTGGTGTTGGCCCGCACGTCCGAACCGCCCTGCTTCTCCGTCATCGCCATGCCGAAGATCGCTCCCGGCTTGTCGAGGGTCAGACGCGGGTCGTACTCGCGCGAGAAGGTGCGCGGCACCCAGAAATCGGCCAGATCCGGGCTGAAGCGCAGCGACGGCACCGCTGCGTGCGTCATCGACACCGGGCAGGCGTGTCCCGGCTCCACCTGCGAGAACTGCATGAACACGCCGGCGCGGGCCACGTTGGCCCCCGGACCCGGCTCCGCCCAGGCGCTCGTGTGCGCGCCGTGTGCGATCGCCGCGCCCATGATCCGGTGGTAGGAGGGGTGGAAGTCGACCTCGTCGACGCGGTTGCCGTAGCGGTCGTGAGTGCGCAGCTCCGGGGTGAACCGGTGCACCAGCTCCGCGTCGCTCTGGAACTGCGCGCCGCCCACGAGCGCGCCCACCTCGGTCAGATGCTGCGTCGCCCAGCCGCCGCCGTAGCGCTGCACGGCCTCGGCGAGCGCCGCATTGGACGTGTACTCGTTGATGTCCGTGCGCGGCGGCGGCTGGTTGAACACCTCGTGGGTGGGGTGGCCGCGGCGGGCGGTGTCGGCCTGTGCGCCGGCATCGGTCCGCGCCTCGGCGTCGGTTGCGGTCATGTCCTCGCTCCTGCCGTTCGACGCCCCATACCCTCATTGAACCAGCATTCACCGAATGCCGACACCGCCGCGCGATGCGGCTCAGGGGCGCGGGCCCCGCCGCGCCGCGCGCCGATGAGCGTCACACGCGCGCGTTGTCGGAAGTTGTCCAGGCGTGTCGCGGCAATCTGCGCGCGGCGTACCGGCTGGCGTGCGGCGCCACGGCGGGACCGGACCACCCCCGCGGCAGCCCGGACAGGCCGACGGCCCCGCCTGTTCGGGCGGGGCCGCCGGCCTGCGAGTGCGTGCGCCCGGGCTCACACGTCGGCGAAGCTCCCGAAGCCGCCGCGGAAGAACAGCAGCGGGTCCACGTCGCGCCCCGCCTCCAGTGCGGTCACCCGGCAGATCGCGATGGTGTGGTCGCCGGCCTCGTGCTCGAACGCCAGCTCCGCCTCGATGCGCGCCAGCGCCCCGCTGACGGCAGGGGCGCCGTTGCCCCCGCGGTACCACTGAAGGCCGTCGAACTTGTCGCCGCCGCTCACGGCGAACCGCCCGCAGACGTCCTTCTGGTCGGCGGCCAGCACGTTGATGCACACCGTCTGCGCGGCACGCATGGCCGGCCAGCTGGTGGACGTCTTCGCCGGGCAGAACGAGATGTACGGCGGCTCGAGCGACAGCGACGTGACCGACTGGCAGGCGAACCCCAGCGGGCGGTCGCCGTCGTGCGCGGTGATCACGGTGACCCCGGTGCAGAAGTTGCCCAGCACCGTGCGCAGCGTCCGCGGGTCCACCGGCGTATCGGTGGCCTGCTGTGCCACCGCCACGGGGGTCATCGGAGCACCCCCGGCACCGGCTCGCTGCGCATCGAGAACCCGATGAGCCCGTCGCGCGCGGCCTGGTCGATCGTCGAGTGCAGCGCCGGGCACACCGACCCGGCAGCCCCCGCCGCCGCCCCTGTGGGCCGCACCTCGCCCGCCCGCATCAACGGGCAGGCGTCGTGCGCGTCGCCGAGCCACTGGATGCTCGTGTGCTCATCGCTGTACTTCTCGGCCAGCACCGTGGTGCCGCACTGCGAGCAGTCGATCGCCTGCATGATGACCTCCTTACGAGCCGGCCGCGGCCAGGCGCTGCTTCTCGGCGCGCTTGCGCTCGACGTTCTCGGCCACCTCGCGGTCCCAGTACTCGTTGGCCTTGGTGACGTCCACGTCGAACTCGAAGCGGCGCACCATGTCCTCGGTGATGTCGTCGCGATCCACGTAGAACTGCTCGTACCAGCGGCGCAGCTGGTAGACAGGGCCGTCGTCTTCACACAGCAGCGGGTTGTCGATGCGCGCCTTGGTGTCCCAGATCTGCACGTCCTGCTCGAAGGTCTCCATGGTGCCGTTGCCGAACTGCTCGGCCAGCGCCTGGGCCTCCTCGTCGGTCATGCCCGGCAGCTTCGAGACCATCACGCCGTACTGCAGGCGGAACGCGTCGGGACGCACCGGCACGTGGCAGTTGATGAGGATCACCTCGAGTCCGTCCTGCGCCGTCAGCCGGTTGATCATGTAGGACGGACCGAAGTAGGACGCGGTGGATTGGGTGACGGACTCCTCGCCGAAGTTCACGTAGTCCTCGCCCGCCATGTCCGCGCGCGGTTTGAACGACATCTCCTGGGTGGCGATGTGGCCTTCGAAGATGTTGCGGAAGTGCAGCGGCTGGTTGAGGTGCACGTAGAAGAAGTGCGCCATGTCGACGACGTTGTCCACCAGTTCGCGGCAGTTGGTGCCCTCGATGAGCACCGAGTTCCAGCTCCACTCGGTCCACTTGTCGGAGCCGTACCCCTCGATCTCGGGGATCGTCTCCTCCTCGGTGGGCTTGCCGCCCTCCGGGTCGTTCCACACGTACAGCTGGCCGTTGCGCTCGAGCGTGGGCCAGGCCTGGGTGCGGGCCCGCATGGGCACGCGCTTGGCGTAGGGGATGTCCTTGCACTTGCCGTCGCCGCCCCAGCGCCAGTCGTGGAACGGGCAGGCGATCTCGTCGCCCTTGACGGTGCCCTGCGACAGGTCGCCCCCCATGTGCCGGCAGTACGAGTCCAGCACGTTGAGCTCGCCCTGGGTGTCCTGCCAGACGACGAGCTTGCCGCCGAACGCCTCCACCGAGTGCGGCGCGCCGTCGCGGAAGTCCTTGGCCAGGCCCAGGCAGTGCCAGCCGCGGGCGAACCGCTCGGGGTTGCCGCCCGATTCGATCACGCGCACCTCGTCGCCGACGGGCTGCCCTGCCCCGGCCGACGCAGAATCCTTCACATCTCCGCTTACCGTCATGGTTCACTCCGATCTCGAACGTGGTGCCCCTCACAGTGGCCCTGCGCACGATGCGGTCACAGAAGATTCCCGCCCAGGGGGATGCGCGGCCACCGGGGGCCGCGCGGATTGGAAGGCTGCGGTGGGCCGATGGTGGACACTGTCCCTGCCGGACCGGCACCGAGGAAGCGGACGAAACGAAAGGCACAGTTATGAAGATCGGCATCTTCTCGCCGGTGGTGGTGCACCACCCGGCGTCGGCCAGCGCGTGGGAGGCGGAGGCCGGCATCGCCGAGCTCGCCGACATCGCCGCCGAGGCCGACGACCTCGGCTTCCACCACATGACCTGCAGCGAGCACGTGGCCATCCCCACCGACGTCGCCGCCGAGCGCGGCGGCACCTACTGGGATCCGCTGGCCACCTTCGGCTACCTCGCCGCCCGCACACGGCGGATCAAGTTCGCCACCCAGGTGCTGGTGCTCGGCTACCACCACCCGCTCGACGTCGCCAAGCGCTACGGCACGCTCGACGCCGTCAGCGGCGGTCGGCTGATCCTCGGCGTCGGGGTGGGAAGCCTCCAGGAGGAGTTCGAGCTGATCGGCGCGCAGTTCGACGGCCGCGGCGCGGCGGCCGACGACGCCATGCGCGCGCTGCGCGCCTCGCTGGGGCGCACCGCGCCGTCGTACTCGGGCACGCACTTCACCTACGACGACTGGATCGTCTCGCCCGCCGCGGTGCAGGAGCGGGTGCCGATGTGGGTGGGCGGGCGCACCCTGCGGTCGCTGCGCCGTGCCGTCGAGCTCGGCGACGGGTGGGTGCCGTTCGGCCTGCCGCACGCCCGCCTGTCCGAGATGCTGGCGGGCCGCGACCTTCCGGGCGGGTTCGAGGTGGTGCTGTCCGCCGAGTCGGCCGTCGACCCCGCCGGCGATCCGGCCGGATGCCGGGCCGCGCTGGAGGCCACCCGGGACGCGGGCGCGACGATCGCCACGATCACCATCGCCGCGCGCAGCGCCGCGCACTACCGCGAGCAGCTCGCGGCCCTCGCGGAGCGCGCGCGCGAGGCGGGCGCCCAGCTCGGCTGAGCACCCGCCTCGCGCCGGCTTCGGCCTGGCGGCCGCCGGCTACTTCTTGACCCACGCCTCGTCGAACAGCATCACGCTGTCCATCGTCGGCGTCACGCCGTAGACGTTCGGCGACCAGGCGACGAAGTTACTCCCGGAGGCCATCGGCACCATCGGCGCGTGTTCGGTGAACTGCTGCTGCAGCTCGGCGAACGCCGCCCGCTTGGCGTCCTCGTCCGGCGCCTGCTGGATCTTCGCCAGCAGCGCGTCCATCTGCTCGCTGTGATAGCCGGACGAATTGTTGGTGGACGTGCTGCTGAGCGCGCTGTACAGCCGGATGTACGGTGCCGCGTCCGGCAGGCTCAGCGCCGTGTAGCCGATGTCGTAGTCGTGGTCGACGTACAGGCGCCGCACCATGTCGGTGACCGTCGGGACGAAGTCGATGTCCACCGTCAGGCCCACGTTCTCGAGCATCGCCTCCGTCGTCAGGGCGTACTTCTGCGAGCGGTCGTCCTGGACGCTGACGTAGGTCAGCCGGGTGGCCGCCCCGTCCGCCTTGGCCTCCTCGACCAGCGCACGCGCCTTGTCCGGGTCGAAGGTGGGCGCGGCCTGCGCATCGTCGTGCCACTTGGACCATTCCGGGAAGATCTCCGTGCCGGGATCCCCGATCCCGCCGTCCACCCGCTGGTTCACGGCCTCAGGATCGAGCGCATACTGCACCGCCTGGCGGATGCGTTCATCCGCACCGGGCCTGCCGGGCCGGCTGTTGAGCTGGATCTGGTCGGTGAGGCTGTAACGGTGCAGGTAGCCCGGGAACTTCTGCTTAGCCTGCGCCACATAGGTCGGATCGCGCAGGTAGGCCATCTCGATGTCGCCGTTGGCCAGCGAGTCGATCTTCGGCTTCTCGCCTGCGATGGTCACGAACGACAGTCCGTCGAGATGCGGCGCCCCATCCCAGTAGTCCTCACGCGCGACGAGTTTCAGCTCGTTCTGGCCCAGGGACTCCACCGTGAACGGACCCGCGCCGATGGGGGTGAAGTCCGCACCCTCACCGGCGGACGGGGCGACGATCATCCCGTGCCCCAGCGACAGCATCGCCGGGAACTGGTGCCACGGCTGATTCAGCGTATAGACCACCGTCGACGGGTCCTTCGCCTCGACGGAAGCGACGCTATCGGTGAACACCTGGGCGTCCGGCCCGTTGAGCCTGTTGTACCGCTCGGTGCTGGCCACCACGGCGGCGGCGTCGAGCGGCGTCCCGTCGCTGAAGGTGATCCCGTCGCGCAACTTCAGAGTCCAGGTCAGGCCGTCGTCGCTCTCCTCCAGCGACTCGGCCAGGCGCGGCTCGTACTCGTCCTTCACCGCGTCGTACCGCACCAGCACGTCGTACACCGCGGCCAGCTCCGTGCCGCCGGTCGTGCCCGACGCCTGCGTCTTCACCGGGTCGAGGCTGCGCACGGGAGCGTAGGACGCGAAGCGCAGCACGCCGCCGTCCACGGGGTCGCCGCCGTCCGGCTGGTCGCCGATGATGCCGACCGTGACCTCGCCGTCCGACGCCGTCGCCGCGGTGGCACCGCCGTCGGACCCTGCACTCACGCAGCCCGTGAGCACCAGCGCGGCGCCGCAGAACACCGCGGCGGCCTGCGCTCCTCGTCTGATCCCTTGCCGTCTGATCCCTTTGACCATGATCGTTCTCCCTGTTTCCGCATGAAGGCAGGCGTCATCGCCCCCGTGCCCGCCGGATGGTTCCCCTGGCCGGCGGGCCGCCCCGCCGGCCCGCCGCTCCCCCGTCTGCGCCCCGTACTCCTCGTCGCCGCCGCGGCGACAGATCAGCGCATGAGCACCTGCCCGCCGTCCACGGGCAGCGAATGACCGGTGATGTACCCGGCCTCGTCGCCGCACAGGAATGCGACGGCCGCGCCGATGTCGCTCTCGGGATCCCCGAAGCGGTGCAGCGGCACCGTGCTCAGGTAGGCCTCCGCCTCGTCGGGGCGCTGCTCGGCCCAGGTGGCGAGCCCCGGCGAGGTCGACAGCGGCAGGATCGCGTTGACGCGGATGCCGTCGTCGGCCCACTCGCACGCAGCGGTGCGGGTGAGCGCCCGGATAGCCTCCTTGGACGCCGCATAGATCCCGTATCCCGAAGGGTCCCAACGGACTCCCGCGGCTGAGCCCAGGTTGACGATCGCGCCGCCGCCCGACAGGTGCGGGTGGCATGCGCGCATGAGCCGCAGCGTGGCCAGCGGCCCGGAGTCCATCACCATGGCGTAGTCGTCGTCGGTGATGTCGAGCAGCCGGCCGTTGATCACCGTCTGGGCGTTGTTGACCAGGATCGACAGCGAACCGAAGTGGTCCACCACCTTGTCCGCCAGGGTCGCCACCTCGTACTCGTCGGTGACGTCGCAGGTGAACGCCTGCGCGTCGCGCCCGCGTTCACGGATCTCCTTGGCGGTCTGCTCCACCTTCTCGTAGGTGCGGCCCGCCAGCGCCAGCCGCGCACCGCGCTCGGCCAGCGCGAACGCGATGCCCTGCCCGACCCCCTGGCCGGCGCCCGTCACCAGGGCGACCTTGTCCTTGATCGGCATGTCCACCGGTCCTTCCATTGATTCTGTCGATAGTGCAGCGCGTGGGTTCGATACTGCGGCGAGACGGTTCCGCATCGCGGCGCGGTCAGGCGTGTGCGGCCAGGCCGGCGATCGAGGCGGGAGCCGCCGCGGCGGGCGCCTCCGTCGCGGGGCCGAACGCGGACTCCGGGTCCAGCACACAGTGCGTCCGCCCGTAGACCGTGTACATGCACCGGTTGCAGTGTGTGCACAGCGTCTGCTTGTCGCGGTCCTCGCGGACCGCGTTGACGAGGCCGGGCTCACGCAGCAGCGCCCGGCCCATGGCGACGAAGTCGAACCCCTCGCGCATCCCCGCCTCCATGTGGTCACGGTTGGTGATGCCGCCGAGCAGGATCAGCTTGCTGTTCTTCACCACCGGGACGAACTGGCGTGCCGCCTCGAGCATGTAGAGGTCCTCATACGGGAACTCGCCCAGCACCTTCTTGCCGAACAACCGCACCCCGGTCTTCACCGGCTGCTTCATCAGCGCGGCGAAGTCCTCCACCGGCACCTCCCCGCGGAACAGGTACATCTGCCGCACCACCGAGGACCCCTCGGTGAGCAGGATCGCGTCCAGGTTCGCGTCGGCGTCCAGCAGCTGCGCGGTGCGCAGCGACTCCGCCAGCTTGATCCCGCCCGGCACCCCGTCGATCATGCTGATCTTCGCGGTCACGGCGATCGCGTCGCCCACCCGCTCGCGCACGGCCCGGGCGATCTCGCGCACCAGGCGCGACCGGTTGTCGATGCCGCCGCCGTACTCGTCCTTGCGGCGGTTGAGCAGGGGGCTCAGGAACGCGCTCGGCAGGTAGTTGTGGCCGAAGTGCAGCTCCACCGCGTCGAGCCCCGCGTCGACCGCCACCTGGGCGGCCGCGGCGAACTGCTCGGTGACCCGCGCGATCTCCGCCCGGGTGATGGGGCGGCAGTACTCGAACGAGGTGGGGTTGACGAACTTGCTGGGGGCCGTGGGCGTGACGCCGGTGATCTTCTTCGAGCCCACCGGGCCGGCGTGCCCCAGCTGCGCCGACACGGCCGCGCCCTCCGCGTGCACGGCATCGGCCAGCCGGCGCAGCCCCGGCACCGCCTCCGGGCTCATCACGATCTGGCCGGGGGCCGACTTGCCCTCGGGGCTCACGCAACAGTAGGCGATGGTGGTCATGCCCACGCCGCCCCGGACGAAGCCCAGGTGGAAGTCGATCAAGTCCTGCGTGACCAGGCCCTCCGGGGAGCGCCCCTCCGACGTCGCCGCCTTGATGATCCGGTTCGGCACGCGGACGGGCCCCAGCGTGGCCGGGTCGAACGGGCTCGGCGTCGACGACGCGGTGATCGGGATCGTGCGCACGGGACGCGCGTCCGGAGATTGCGGGGTGGAAGACAACAGCGGCACCTCTCTCATAACGTGATGCCACTCACATTGCCTACCTGATGTGGGCCGCGCCGGAAGAATCCCGCCCAGGGGGATGGCCCGTCGCACCGGCGCCGAACCCGCGCCCCGCGCAGGCCCGGCAGGCCGATGCGCACAGGCCCGTGACCGTCAGTCCTTGTCCGCCGGCTCGGTCATGGGGTTGATGCGCGCCGCGTCGATGATCTGCTTCTTCGCCGAGAGCAGCGGCGCCACCAGTCGCACATCCAGCCGGTCGACCGGGACGCACACCGAGATGGCGGCGGTCATGCGGTACGCGTTCACCGAATCGTCGGCGCCCGCCTGCACTGCGGTGGCGTAGCAGCCGACGCCGCGCAACGCCTCGCCGCGGTCCAGGGCGTATCCGCGTCGGCGCACCTCGTCCAGCTCCTGATGCAGGGCGGCCGGGGTGCAGACGGTGCGCTCGGTGGCGGGCGCGAACGGCGCGAGACTGTCGACCATGCCGCGCGGCTGCACTGCCAGCAACGCCTTGCCGAGCGCTGTGGTGTGCGCCGGATTGCGGCCGCCGATCCGTGTCGGCACCGCGGCGCCGAACCGCCCGGGCCCGATCTTCTCCCAGTACACGACCTCGGGCCCGTCGAGATAGGCCATGTGCACCACGAAACCCGTCTGCGCGTGCAGGCGATGCAGCGCGGGCAACGCGCCACGGTAGAACCAGTGGTTGCGCACGCCCTTGGTGCCCAGGTCGAACAGTCGCGGGCCCAGCTCGTAGTTGGAGCCCACCCGGAACAGCCAGCGCTTGCGTTCCAGGTGTGTCAGCAGCCGGTGCGCCGTCGAGCGGGCCAACCCGGTACGTTCGACGACACCGGACAGGGTGAGGAATCCGGCGTCCTCGACCACGTCGAGGATCAAGTCCAGCCTGTCGAGCATCGACAGGCTTCCGGCCTCATCCTTCCGATAGCCCATCGCCGGCCTCCGCTCCCTCCGCAGTCGATACCACTGCGACTGTCATCACCGCCACCATCGCCCTCCGACGTTAACGCGGTCACACGGATCCGTCGGCCCGCGGTCCCACTGCACAGCACGCCGGCCGCCGTCGCCGGGGCTGTACGCTCCGGAAACGGCGGCCGGTGTGCGGCGGGCGCAATCGGCACCGACAGATACTCAGCGCCCCGTCGACTTCGTGCCTCAGCGCCCCATAGACTTCGTGCCCTAGCGCCCCATCATCTGCGCGACCTCGGCGGCCTCGGCGAGCACCTGCTCGTCGCGGGGGAAGCTCGAACGTTCCACGGCCTTGCCGTAGTGGTCCTCGACGATCCAGACCGGGCCGTCGGCGAGGTGCTCCAGGCCCTCGCGGGCCACGTCCGCAGGATCCGACACGTTGAGGCCGGGGGTATCGAACCGCAGACCCGCGCGCTCCATCGCCGGGGTGCGCGTGACGCCCGCTGTCAGGGCGAGCACGTCCACGTCGTACTCCCGCATCTCCAGCCACAGACCCTCGGTGAAGATCCTGCTGAACGCCTTGGCCCCCGAGTACACGCTCATGTGGGTGCAGCCGACGAAGCCGGTGACCGAGCCGAGCAGGATGATCCCGCCGCGGCCTCGTTCACGCATCGGACCGCCGAACAGGTGGGTGATCTCGAGTTTGCGGTCGATGTTCAGCGTCAGCACCTTGCGGAACGCGTCGAGGTCGCTGGTGACGAACTCATGTCCGTAGGTGTTGGCGCCCGCGTTGACCACGAGCAGCCCCACCTCGAGGTCCGCCGTCGCCGCCGCGATCGCCTCGATGGCGCCCGGGTCCACCAGGTCCACGCTGAGCGTGCGGACCTCGGTGCCGTGCGCACGGACGGCCTCCGCGGTCTCCTCGAGCGGGCCCTCCTTGCGGGCGATGAGCAGCAGATTGAGCCCCGCCTTCGCGATCAGGTGCGCGAACTCGGCGCCCACGGCCTCCGAACCGCCGGCGATGACCGCCCACGGTCCGTACTTCCGCGCGTCGAGCTCGACGGCGCTCACGAGATCACCGCCAGCGGTTCGGAGCCGGACCAGTCGTGGCCCCAGTAGCTGTCGGCCGTGATCTCCTCGGCCGTGTAGTGCTCCTCGTCGACCAGCATTCCCTCGCAGCCGAACTCGATGTCCCAGCCGCCCGGTGCCCGCACGTAGAACGACACCATCTTGTCGTTGGTGTGCCGGCCGATCGTCGACGACAGCGAAATCCCCTCGGCCACCACGCGATCCTGTGCCTGGCCCACCGCGTCGAGAGTGTCCACCTCCACCATCACGTGGATCAGCCCCGGCCCCTGCTTGGGCGAGGGCATCATCGCCAGCGAGTGATGGCGCTCGTTGACCCCGAAGAACCGGATCCGCAGAGGGCCATCGCCCGGCGCGGCGTGCTCGGCCGCCGCCAACTCGGCCTCCGTGGGCTCGGACGCGCCCATCCGGTAGGCGCCGCGCGGCAGGAACCCGAGGGTCTTGACGTAGAAGTCGTAGGCGGCACCCTGATCCGGCACCGGGATCACCACATGCCCCAGCCCCTGCGCGCCGGTGACGAACTTCGCCCCGAACGGCGTCACCACCGGGCTGTGATCGAGCAGCGCCCCGTGGAACACCTCGAGTTGCGTGCCGGCCGGGTCGGTGAACGCGATCGCCGCCTCCACCCGGCGCCCATCCGCCTCCTGCTGCGTCAGGTCCCGCACCTCGATGCCCGCGGCGCCGACCTGCTCGCGCACCCGGTCGAGCGCCTCCTGGTCGCGCACCTCCCAACCGACCACCGTCACGCCATCGGTCTCGCCGGGCGTGACGATGATCCGCGCCGCCCGCTCGTCCATCCGCAGGTACAGCGCCCTCTCATCGGGCCCCGCCCCCTCCGCGAAACCCAGCACCCCGAACGCCAGCTTCCGCCAGCGCTCCATGTCGTTCGTCTGGACCTCGATGTAGCCCAGCGCGCGAATCTCGCGCGGGTTCGTCGCGCCGGCTCTGTTCACGTCGGCCATGATGTGCTCCCGTCCTTCCGTGCTGTGTCAGGTCGCCCGTCAGATCATCTTCCGCAGCGGCCCCTGCGGCTCCGCGCCGAGCGCGCTGAGAGTCGCGGCGTGGTAGACGGTGTTCGGCGAGTGGATCGCATGGTGGATGCCCGCCTGCGCATCACGCCAGAACCGCTGCATCGGCTTGTCCATGCGCAGCGCGTTGCCGCCGCAGCGCGCATAGATCGCGTTGGCCGCCTCCACGGCCCGCCACGCGGCACGCACCTGCGTCGCACGGCCCTGCGCGCGCTCGGCGAACGTGGCCTTGCGCCCGCTTTCCGTGACATCCCAGAAGAAGTCGGCGTTGGCCAGCAACTCCGCGCGCGCCGCCCGCAAATCGGCGGTGAGCTCGCCGAACTCGTACATGGTGTACGGGTCGTCCTTGACCTTCGCCCCGTTGGCGTCGATGCGCTCGGCCTGATACTCCTCGGCCAGCCGCAGCAGCCCCTCGCAGATGCCGATCGTGGCCGCGGTGATGCCCATCGGGAACATGGCCGACCATGGCACCTGGTAGAGCGTCTCCGTCCGCCCGGACCGCTCCTGCCCGGTCCCCTCGGAAACGTCCTCCCAGGTCATCGTGCGGTACTCGGGCACCACGGCGTCCTTGATCACCAGATCCTTGCTGCCCGTGCCGCGCAGGCCCACCACGTCCCACGAATCGTCGATGATCTCGTAGTCGCCGCGCGGCACGATCACGTGCACCATCTGCGGCGGCTGCACCATCGCGCCGTTCTCGTCCGCGAGCATGGCCCCCAGGAACGCCCACCTGCAGTGGTCGGTGCCCGACGAGAACGACCAGTTACCGCTGAAGCTGTAGGTGCCGTCGCCGCGGGGCACCAGAAGCCCCCCGGGCATGTACGGCGAGGCCATCCAGATGCTGCTGTCCTCGCCCCACACCTCCTCACGCACCCGCTTGTCGTTGTAGGCCAACTGCCACGGGTGCACCCCGCACACCCCCAGCACCCAGCCCGCCGCCGGATCCAGCGACGCCAGGCGCATCACCGTCTCCGCGAACTGCCGCGGCCGGTATTCCAACCCGCCGTACTCGGCCGGCTGCAGCATCCGCATCGCGTCCGCCTCCACCAGCAACCGCACCGTCTTGTCGGTGAGTTTGCCGATCTTCTCGGCCTCCGCCCCCTGCGCGAACAGCTCGTCCGCGTGCTCCTCGATGTAGTCGAGAACCTTGTTGCCCATTACGCCTCCCGAGGCCGTGTCGTCACCGGTGCCGACGCGGTGGACCACGCGGCGCCTATGCCACAACACTCACAGCGGGCTGTGTCCCCCAACACAAACTTCCCGCCCCACGGGACGGGTTCGTACCACCCTGCGGGACGGCCCGGGCTTCACTCCACCACGCCCTCGCTCGGCCTTCCCCCACCACCACGCAACGCCGGCAGGCAGCCGGGCCTCACTCCACCACGCCCTCGCTGAACTCCGTCGGATCGCCCAGGAACCCCCTATGCGACGGCGGCTGCCCCCCGTCGATGTCGGTCACGCCGAGCTCGCGGGCCACCTCCGCGCCGATCAGCACCTCCCCCGAGCGGTCCATCAGTTGCGGGTCGCGGGCCAGCGCGTCGATCACCCGGCCGGGGAACTCGGCGCTCTCCGCGTGCGCCGCGAACTGCTTGTACGCCTCCGCATTCGCCTCGAACGCCGCGGCGGTGCGCTCGGTCTTGAGCATGCCCATCCACAGCGACAGCGCCGCGACCCCGTACGGCCGCAGGTCGTGCGCCATATCGTGCGCCATCTTGTCCACGGCGGCCTTCCCGGCGCCATAGGCGGGGCCGTGCATGTAGCACCGCGCGCCGAACGACGAGGTGTTGACGATCAGCCCCTCACCGCCCGCCACCATCAGCGGTGCCGCATGCCAGCTCGCGACGTACGTCGAACGCAAGCCCACGTCGAGCACCGCCTGCATCGACAGCGGCTTTTCCCAGAAGGGGCCCTTCTTGGCCAGATCGTCGTGCACCACCAACGCGTTGTTGACCAGGATGTCGAGCCGTCCATGCTCGGCCCGCACGCGTTCGAACAGCGCGGCCACCTGCGCGTCGTCGGCGTGGTCGCAGATCACGGGCACACCCGTGCCGCCGCGGGCGGTGATCTCGTCGGCCGTGGCCTGCACCGTCCCCGGCAATGGAGCGTCGCCCTCGTTGCGCGTGCGGCCGGTGACGTACACGGTGGTCCCCGGCCCCGCGAGTCCCAGCGCGATGCCTTTGCCGGCTCCCCGGCTCGCACCGGTCACCACGATCACCCTGTCCGAAGTCAAGCCCATTCCCCACTCCTTCGCCGTCGGCCGCGCCTGGCGGCCGTGCTGTGCCTGCGATCGATCACGGCCGTGCCAGCGATCACTGCGACTCTGTCACGGGCAGGGGCGACGGCGCGCGGGCTTCTCCGGCCGTGTGGGACGTCGTGACACCCACTTCACATTCTGTGGCCCCCGGACGGTGGTTTCCCACCGTCCGGGGGCCACAGAATGTGAATCTAGTGTCATTCCCGGATCCTCGGTGCCTACAGACGATGCGCATCCGGCCCGCGGGCGGCACCATCGGAGTCATGATCGATTCCGCAGACAGCAACGCAGATCCGCAGATCGCCCTGAACTCGGGCCGGAGCATCCCGCAGCTCGGCTACGGCACCTTCAAGGTGGCCCCCGCCGACGCCGCCGCCGCGGTGGGCGCCGCGCTGGAGACCGGCTACCGGCACATCGACACCGCGCAGATGTACGGCAACGAGGCCGAGGTGGGCGCCGGGATCGCCGCCTCCGGGATAAGCCGCTCGGACCTGTTCCTCACCAGCAAACTCAACAACAACAACCATCGGCCCGACGATGCCCGCCGCTCGTTCGAGGAGTCGCTGGCGAAGCTCGGCACCGACTACCTCGACCTCTTCCTCATCCATTGGCCGCTGCCCACCCGATACGGCGGCGATTTCGTCAGCACGTGGAAGGTGCTCGAGGAGTTCGCCGCGGACGGCCGTGCCCGCAGCATCGGCGTCTCCAACTTCCAGGTGCCGCACCTGCAACGCCTGCTCGGCGACGCCGACACGGCCCCCGCGGTGAACCAGGTGGAGGTGCACCCGCGGTTCGGCAACGAGGAGGTGCGCACGTTCTGCCGCGAACAGGGCATCGCCGTGGAGGCGTGGTCGCCGCTGGCGCAGGGCGCCGTGATGGACGAGCCGGTGGTGCAGGAGCTCGCGGAGTCGCTCGGCCGCACCGCCGCGCAGGTGGTGCTGCGCTGGCACCTGCAGCGCGGCGACATCGTCTTCCCCAAGTCCATGTCACCGGCGCGGATGCGGGAGAACTTCGCCTTGTTCGACTTCGAGCTGGGCGGCGACGCGATGGCCCGGCTCTCCTCGCTCGACCGCGGCGCGGACGGCCGCGTGGGCCCGGACCCGGACACCTTCGACCGGGTCTGACCCGCACCGGGTGCCGGCCGGTCAGGCGGTCACGGCCATGCCCAGCCGGTCCAGGATGCCCGACACCCAGTCCGTGTATCCGATACCGCCGGGCGGGGTCTCGGCCACCTCGACCACCGGGACCCCGGCGGCCTCAGCATCCTGGCGCACCGCGCGCGCGGCCGGGCCGTCCGCCTGCGTGTTGTACACCAGCGCGGCCACCGTCCCCTGCGCCAGGAGCTCCCGCATCCGCGCGATGTCCGCGGGAGCGGGGTCGCTGCCGTGCTCCATGGCCTCGCCGAACCCCGGCGGCGTGAGGTCCTCGACGCCCGCTCGCTCGAGCAGGTAGTGCGCCACCGGTTCGGTGGACAGCACCGGGGCCGGCGCCTGCGCGGCGATCGCGTCGGCCTGCTCTCCGAGTTCCGCCAGGCGCGCGCGCAGCGCCGCGGCCCGCGAGCGGTATCCCGCCGCGTGGTCCGGATCGCGCTCCGCCATGCCCTCGGCCAGGGCGTCCGCCGCGGCACCAACGGTGTCGAAGTCGAACCAGACGTGCTCGTTGACACCGCGCTCGCCGGCACCGTGATCGTGCGCCGCGTGCCCGTCGCTGCCGGCGGCACCTCCGTGGCCGGCGTCCCCGTGCAGCGCGTAGGCGTCGATGATCTGCGCGCCGCCGCCCGCGCTGCGGACCAGGCCTGCGACGAAGTCGTCGTACCCGCCGCCGTTCATGACGACGATGTCCGCGTCGGCCACCGTGAGCACATCCCCGGCGGCGGCCTCGAACTCGTGCGGGTCCGCCCCGGCGGGGATGATCGTCGTGGTCGTCGCCGTGTCTCCGCCCACGGCCGCAGCGATGTCCTGCCACACCCGCGTGGATGCGACGACGGTGACGGCGGCCCCGTCCGCCGCGCCGCCACCGGATCCGGTCCCGGACCCGCATGCCGATGCGCCCAGCGCGGCGACGACGGCCGCCACCGCCAGGCCTGCCCGTCCGGCGCGGCCCACCCTGCACCGCGGTACGCGCCGCGCAGCGGCTCCATCCGTGTCCATCGTCCCGGTTGCACGTACTCGCTTGAACATCCGCATCCTCACGCCCGTGGGCCCGCGGCCGCGGGCCCGTCCGGCATCACTATTGCATATGATAATCATTAACAATAGTGGAGACGCCGGGAACCGGACATGCCCCGGCCCTCCCCTCGTGATGACGACGGGGAGGGCCGGGGGTGTGCGGTGATTCCGGGGGCTACCCGCCCGTGACCTCCTTGCGGATGCGCTCGACCACCGACGAGTCGGCGAGCGTGGTGGAGTCGCCCGGCTCGCGGTTCTCGGCGATGTCGCGCAGCAGGCGGCGCATGATCTTGCCCGAGCGCGTCTTGGGCAGTTCCTCGACCAGCATGATCGAGCGGGGGCTGGCGATCGCGCCGATCTCCTCGCGCACGTGCTGACGCAGGATGGCGACGATGTCGTCGCCGCCGCCTTGCGCGCTCTCCTTGAGGATCACGAACGCCTCGATCGACTGGCCGGTGGTGGCGTCGGCGGCGCCCACCACGGCGGCCTCGGCGACGGCGTCGTGGGAGACCAGCGCCGACTCGATCTCGGTGGTGGACAGGCGGTGGCCCGAGACGTTCATGACGTCGTCGACGCGGCCGATCACCCAGATGTCGCCGTCCTGGTCGCGCTTGGCGCCGTCCCCGGCGAAGTACACGCCCGGGAAGCGATCCCAGTAGGTGCGCTGGAAGCGGTCGTCATCGCCCCACAGGGTGCGCAGCATGCCGGGCCAGGGCTCCGTGACCACCAGGTAGCCGCCCTCGTTGTTGCCGACGGGCTGCCCCTCCTCGTTGTAGACGTCGGCGACGATGCCGGGCAGCGGGCGCATGGCGGCGCCGGGCTTGGTGGCCGTGACGCCGGGCAGCGGGCTGATGAGGATCTGCCCGTTCTCCGTCTGCCACCACGTGTCGACCACCGGGGTGCGGTCGCCGCCGATGTTCTTGCGGTACCAGACCCACGCCTCGGGGTTGATGGGCTCGCCCACCGAGCCGATGAGGCGCAGCGAGGAGAGGTCGTACTCGGCGGGGATCTGGTGGCCCCACTTCATGAACGTGCGGATGGCCGTGGGCGCGCAGTACAGGATGGTGGCCTTGTACTTCTGCACGATCTCCCACCAGCGGCCCTGGTGCGGGGTATCGGGCGTGCCCTCGTACATGATCGAGGTGGTGGCGTTGGCGAGCGGACCGTAGACGATGTACGAGTGCCCGGTGACCCAGCCGATGTCGGCGGCCGTCCAGAAAACGTCCGTCTCGGGCTTGATGTCGAACACCGCGTAGTGCGTGTACGAGGTGCCCACCATGTAGCCGCCGGTGGTGTGCAGGATGCCCTTGGGCTTACCCGTGGTGCCCGACGAGTACATGATGTACAGCGGGTGCTCGGCGTCGAAGGCTTCGGGGGTGTGCTGGGCCGACTGCCCGTCGACGGCGTCCGACCACCACTTGTCGCGCCCCTCGGTCCAGTCGATCTCCTGGCCGGTGCGCTTGACCACCAGCACCGTGTGTACGTCGGGGCAGCTCTTGAGCGCCTCGTCGACGGCCGCCTTGAGCGGCGACGCCTTGCCCTTGCGGTAGCCGCCGTCGGCGGTGATGACGAATTCGACGCCGCAGTCCTGGACGCGGTCGGCGATGGCCTTGGACGAGAAGCCGCCGAAGATGACGGTGTGCGGGGCGCCGATGCGGGCGCACGCGAGCATCGCGAACACCGTCTCGGGGATCATCGGCATGTAGATGGCCACGCGGTCGCCGGTCTTGACGCCCAGCTCGATCAGCGCGTTGGCCGCCTTGCACACCTCGTCCTGCAGGTCGGAGTAGGTGATGGTGCGGGTGTCGCCGCCTTCGCCTTCGAAGTGGTAGGCGACGCGATCGCCCAGGCCGGCCTCCACGTGCCGGTCCACGCAGTTGTAGGTGGCGTTGAGCTTGCCGCCCACATACCACTTGGCATGCGGGGCGCCCGACCAGTCGAGGACGTCGGTGTAGGGCTCGGCCCAGGTGATGCGCTGCGCGGCCTCGTCCCAGAAGCCCAGTCGGTCCTTCTCGGCGAGCTCGTACGCGTCGGCCTTGACGTTGGCGTTCGCCGCGAAATCGGCCGGCGGCGCGAAGGTGCGACTCTCGCGGGCGAGCGCGGCGATTGTCTGCTCTGTGGACACTGTCATCGTCTCCTTAGTGATGTCCGTGCCGGGTACTTTCCATCGTGCTCGCACGGGAGCGGTCTGTGGGACGGAACATGCCGACTGCCGGGCCGAAGGGCCCGGCCCGGCAGTCCGGGGTTCAGCGCGGCCCCACCGGCAGCACCGTCTTCTTGAAGGTCGCGTTGGTCACGACGGCGAAGGACGTGTACCAGGCGGCGATGGCCGTGAGGATGCCGAGCCAGCCGCCCGCGTGCGCCACGGCTTCGCTTCCGGAGAAGTCTCCGGCGGCGAGCACGAAGTAGGTGGGGGCCAGCAGCAGGAGGACCGTGAAGATGGCCCAGTTGGTGCGCAGCGACGCGACGAGCATGTAGGTGGTGAAGATGCCCCATGCGAGCAGATAGACCGCGACGCCGTGTTCGGCACTGTTGCCGGGGAGGCCGGTGAGGTCGGTGTAGCTGGTCAGGTACCAGAACGAGATCCAGAACCCGCCGTACGAGCAGAACGCGGTGGCGCCGAAGGTGTTGCCCTTGGCGAACTCCCACAGCCCCGCCGCGAACTGCACGATGCCGCCGTACGCGAGCGCGAGACCGAAGACCACCGGCTCCGCGTCGACGAGGCCGGCGTTGACGACGCTGAGCACGAAGGTGGTGAGAGCGAACGCGCCCAGGCCCAGCGCCCCGGGATCCGCTATGTGCGCACCCGGGATGCGGCTGGTCGATGGCTGTGTCATGGCCCCTCCTCGATCATTCCTATCCAGTGAACAACTGCACTTCAGCGTAGGCATAGTGACGTGGAGCACAAGGGCCGAAGGCGCGCCTCCCCCCTAACGGGGGTGGGGTTCGGCCCGCTGCCGCGCGCGCCTGAGCATTGCGTGCTCGCGACACCACAACGCAAGCCCCACCAGCGGGAACGCTCCGCCCGCAAGGCAGACGCCGGCCCAACCGAATGCGGGGTAGATCAACGCGGACGCCACCGAGCCCACCGACCCGGCGGTGAAGTACGTGGTCATGTAGGCGGTGTTGAGGCGGCTGCGGGCCTCCGGGCGCAGCGGATAGAACACCGACTGGTTGCTGATGTGCGTCCCCTGGATCCCCAGGTCCAGCAGAGCCACGCCGACGGCCAACAGCACGACATGCGTCCGTCCCGCACCCAGCAGTGCGAACGATGCCACGGTGAGCGCCAGGAAGACGCCGGTCTGAATGTGGGCGAATCCGCGGTCGGCGAGTCGGCCGGCGAATCGCGCGGCCACAGCCCCGGCCACACCGAACAGCGTGAAGAGGCCGATCCGCGCATCGGACCACCCGTAGTCCGGGCCCGCCAGGACGAATCCGATGGACGTCCAGAACACGCCGAACGACGCGTAGGTGGCCATGCCGTAGCCGATGCGCAGCCGCAGCACCGGCTCCTCGGCGACGATGGTGATCACCGAACGCAGAAGCCTGCCGTAGGTCAGCGGGGCCCCGTCCGCATCGCGCGCGGTGCCGGGCGACGACGGCAGCATCCGCACCAGCACGCAGGTGACCAGCATCAGACCCGCAGCGACCACGAAGACGGCGCGCCAGCCCGCCACCGACGCGATGAGCCCCGACACCACCCGCGACAGCAGAATCCCCAGCAGCAGGCCGGTCATGACGTTGCCGATCACCCGGCCGCGTTCGTCCTCCCGCGCCAGTTCGGCGGCCAAAGGCACAAGAACCTGGCCGACCACCGAGCCGAGACCCACCAGCACCGCCGCCGCCGCCAGCACCTGCCAGCCCGGCGCGAAGACCATCGCAAGCAGGCAGGCGAACGTGCCGAGCAGCAGCACGGTGAGCATGCGCCGCCGATCGACAAGGTCGCCGAGCGGCACGAGCAGCGCCAGACCGAGCGCGTACCCCACTTGCGAGGCTGTGACCACCAGCCCGACCGCAGTGGTCGACGCATGCAGGTCGCCGGCGATCGTGTCGACCAGCGGCTGGGCGTAGTAGCTGTTGGCCACCACCAGGCCCGAGGCGAGGGCCATGATCAGCACCAGGCGCGGGTCGAGCCGTCCATGCGGCCGCGCCGGCCCCTGCTGTTGCGGTGCCGACGCCGTCGGGTCCTGCGCCGTCGCCTTCCTGTTCCGTGGTTCCGTCATAGGTCGATCGTCGACGTCCGTGATTGCACTGTCCAACACATCAATGCGATGTGATTAACCACAATCGCTTGTGACTGCAGGTAGGTTGACCGGATGGACCCACGCAAGCTCGAGCACTTCGTGGCCGTGGCGGAATCCGGCAGCTTCACCCGGGCCGCGGCGGAGTCCCGCATCTCCCAGTCCGGGCTCAGCGCGTCGATCCGAGCGCTGGAGGACGAGCTGGGCTTTCTCCTCTTCGAGCGCACCACGCGGCATGTGCTGCTCACATCCGCCGGCGCGGCGCTGCTCCCGCATGCCCGTCGGATCCGGCTCGAAGTCGCGGCGGCGCGTGCCACGGCCGCCGCAGTCCGCAGCGCGGACTCGGGTTCCCTGGCGCTCGGAGCGGTCCAGACGTTCACCGCCGTCGACCTGCCCGCCGCCATCGCCGGCTTCCACGCCGCCCACCCGGCGGTGGAGGTGACGTTGCGCGAGGCGCCCACGCTCGACCTCATGGCCGATGTCATGGCGGGCAGGCTGGACCTGGCATTCGTCGCCCTCGACGCCGCCCCCGTCCCAGCGGGCCTGAGCACGCTCGTCGACTACGCCGAGACGCTCAGCCTCATCGTGGGCGACGATCACCCCCTGGCGGGGCGGGACGAGGTGCGGCTCGACGAACTGGCGCGCGTCCGATTCGTCGACTTCCAGGCGGGCCTCGGGCTGCAGACGTTCGTCGAGTCGCTTTTCGACAACGCCGGTGTCGGCAGGAACATCACCTTCCGCACCTCCGAGATGGACCAGGCGCTGGCGCTGGTGCGGCACGGACTCGGCGCAGCGGTCGTACCCGCGCCCATCGCGCAGCGCAGCGGCCTGCCGTGTATCGCACTCGCACCGGGGCCACCGGCGCGTACTCTCGCCCTCATCGGCCGCGCGGCACTTCCACTCACCAATCCCGCGGCACGCGCTTTCACAGCGATGCTGGGCCTTCCCGCATGATTCCCGCCGCACGGCGCACACCCGTGCACTCCTGGGCTCCAACGACGCATTCAGCACGCTGAACAGCACGTTCGCGGCGTAATCGGGGCTCAAAATCCGTGACGTGATGCACAGATGACCTATGGCCTCCATCACAATTCCGGCGAATTCAGACCGCCGGCTGCGCTCCATTCCCGGCGCCCACCAGCGACGATTCAACCCGCTATGCGGCACGTCACGAATAACGGCGTGTAGATCTGCCCGTGACCTTCTCGTGATCTTCCCCTAGTGTCGTCGGCAGCCCGAACACAGCGGGTGAACGTCGGACCGCCGCCGCATCCTGCCCCGCGATCCGACAGACCGAAAACCTTCGAGGGCAGGGTGCGCACGCGGAATCAGCACAGGCGGGCACAGCGGACCGGGCGATCGCCCCGTCGACGCGGCCCACCACCCGCATCACAGCGGCACGGAGAGGAAAGACTTCACATGACCGGAATCACCATCAAGCGCACGCTCGGCACCGTCGCCGCCGCCGGGATCGTCATCGGCGCCCCCCTGGCCATCGGGGCCGGCACCGCGTCGGCGGCCGACTGGTCCGGCGTCGCCCAGTGCGAGTCCGGCGGCAACTGGTCCACCAACACCGGCAACGGCTATTACGGCGGGCTCCAGTTCAGCCCGTCCACCTGGGCGGCCAATGGCGGCACCGGCAGCCCCGCCAACGCCAGCAAGGCCGAGCAGATCCGCGTGGCGGAGAACGTCCTGCAGACCCAGGGCCCCGGCGCCTGGCCCGTGTGCGGCCAGTACCTCAGCGGCGGCGGCACCGGCGGCGACGGCGGGCAGCAGACCCAGACCACCTCCTACCAGGAGACCTCCTACGACCAGTCGGGCGGCCAGCAGGACACCTCCGACAGCACCTCGTACGAGCAGGCCCCCGCCACCGATACCGGCTCGTCGGCCTCGCAGCTGACCCAGAACGCCGACGGCACCTACACCGTCAAGCTGGGCGACACGCTCTCGCAGATCGCCCTCGCCTTCGACGTTCCGATGGGCGAGCTGGCACCGCAGGTGGCCGACATCAACCTCATCTTCCCCGGCCAGATCATCGACCTGGTGAAGTGACCCCGGCGTCGCCGGTCGCATGACCCGCGCGTCTGCAGCATGAACCACGCGTCTGGGACGCGCACCTGATCGCGGACGATCACACGAGACCCCCGGGCCCCGCCCGGGGGTCTCGCGCGTCCGGTGATGCCCCCGCGCCGTTGCCCGCACTCTTCCCCGGGCGGCGCTCCGGGAAAACCTGGCCGCCGTCCCATCTCTACGTGGGCAATCGGTAATTCAACCTGAACATCCGTCCCATTTTGTACCGCAAGCACAAACCATCACGGAAACTCGGTCACGCGCGCACATGCGCGGATCATGCCTGCGCAAGTACTGTCAAAGGCAGGGCGCCCGACGAGCGGCTCGACTCCCTCATGAGGCGCCCGATGTGCGTGAACCCGCCGGCAGGCACAGCCGCCGCGGGCTCCGGGCAGCGTAACCCCCCGATGCTGCGCGTGAGACGCACACCCCGGCCGCGCCCACCCCTCCCCCCATTGGGGTGCGGCCGGGCCCCAACTTCCCCGCCAGGACGCGACGGGCCGCAGCCACTCCTCAGGCGACGAGCACCTCGGACCCCAGCCAGTAGCAGATCAGCACCGCCAGTTCGATGCTCGACCGGTTCTGCTGCAGAGGCCGCCCCAGCATCTCCTCGGCGCGCCGGATCCGGTACTTCACCGTGTTGGCGTGCAGGTGCAGTGCCGTCGCCGCCGACTTGTGGCTGGCGCCGTGCAGGTAGAACATGCGGATGGTTTCGCGCAGACGCGCGGCCGACTCATCATCGTCCGCAAGCGGTCCCAGCGTCTCCGCCACCCACGAGGACGTCGCGCGCAGGTCGGTGCACAGCATCGCGACCGCGGACAGGCCGGGCTCGTCGTAACCGGTGGCCCTGCCGGCCGGGCGGTCCGCCATCGCCGCCACCGACCGCGCGAGCATCGCGTGCTCGTGCGAACGCCGGAAACCGTCGATCCCCTGACCCACCGTTCCCAGGGCCACGGACACCCGCGGGCCCGGGCGCGGAGAACGGCCGGCGGCGTCGGGCGCGCGGTCCCACGCCGCGCGCACCCGCCCCCCGTCGAGCAGCATCCCGGTGATCTGGTCGAGCGGGTACCACGCCCAGACGCTCAGCTCGTCGGCCGTCACCGCCAGCGGCGCACCCGCCGCGCCCACGATCCCCCCGAGCGAACGCACCGCACGCTCCAGCGTCCCCGGTCCGCCCGCGCGGTCCGCGTCCTCGGGCAGCCACAGCACCGCCGCGATGTGGGCCTGGTCGAGGTCGTAGTGCAGGTACGAGGCGGCATCGCGTTCACCGTCGCCGTCGAGGACCCTGCGCACCTGTTCGACGCGCAGGCTGTTCCCACCTGTGTGCCAACGGTCTCGCTCCTCGCAATAGATCCCGGTGAGTTGCTCGGTGATCGAGTCGATGTACTCGTACGACAGGCGCAGCGTGTGGCGCACCGCGGCGAGGATGACCTCGGGTTCCGCCCGGCGGCCACGCTCGGCGGCGTCTCCCGGCGCGCCCGGACCGGTCAGCAGCACGGTCATGCGCCGCAGGAAGCCGTCCTGCATGGCCGCGAGCCCCATCCGGTACGAGCGGACGAGCACCTCCACGGGGACCTCGTGCTGCGCCATCCGACGGGCGAACTCCGCCGCCGCGGCGGGCGGAGAGATGCCCCCGGCGGGAATCCCGTGCCGCAGCGCATGCAGCACGGTCTCGACATTGCTGGCGATGCTGGCGCGCAGCAGATCGGCCCAGTGCCGGTCGCCGCGCATCTCCGGGAAATGCGACTCCAGCAGCTCTTTCACCTCGGCCGAGTTGGCGTCGAGATCACGCTCCATGTTCGCCGCCACGTCGACGACGACGTCGCCGACCAGATCGCCTGCCGCGTCCGCGTGCGGATCCATCACCGGATGCGCGCGCTCAGAGCGACCGTTGATGGGTACTCCCGCCATGGCTCCCAAGATAGTCGCACGGAGCGCCGCCACGCACCGGCGGCCCGCACGGACGGCAGGCATTCCGCCTCCCTGCGCAGGCGCCGCATGGTACGACCGTTCATGACGAGTGGAGGCACACGTGACGCCCGAACCGACCGCACCCGGACTGCCCCCGGTCACCGGCAGCCTGTATCCGGGCACCGTCGCCGAGTCGACGCCGGACAAGGCCGCGGTGATCCGCCCCGCGACGCAGGAGGTGCTCACCTACCGGGACCTCGAAAGCCGCTCGCGACGGGTCGCCCACTATCTGCGCGGCGCCGGGCTGCGCCCCGGCGACCACGCCGCCATGATGTCCGGCAACGACGTGCGGATGATGGAGGTCTACTGGGGCGCCCTGCGCAGCGGCCTCTACATCACCGCCGTCAACTGGCAGCTGACGGCGGCGGAGGCCGGGTTCGTCATCGACGACTGCGGCGCCCGCGCACTGTTCGTCTCCGCCGAGGCCGCCGCGGCCGTGGACGGTGAGCTTCCCGCAGTACCGCACCGTGTCGCGTTCGGGGGCGCCGTCGCCGGGTACGACGACTACGACACGGTGCTCTCCGCCCAGCCCGACGCACCGCTCGACGGGCAGCCGCGCGGCCAGGACATGCTGTACTCGTCGGGCACCACGGGGCGGCCCAAGGGAATCCGGCCGCCGCTGCCGGAGGGGGCGGTCGATGAGGTACCGGACCCGTACACCGCGGTGTTCAAACCGATCTACGGATTCGACTCCGACTCGGTGTACCTGTGCCCCGCGCCGCTGTATCACGCCGCGCCGCTGCGATTCTGCGGAATGGTGACGTCCATCGGCGGCACCGTGATCCTGATGGACCGCTTCGACGCCGAGGACTCGCTCCGGCTGATCGAGCGCCACCAGGTGACGCACAGCCAGTGGGTGCCCACGATGTTCGTGCGCATGCTCAAACTCGACCCGGCCGTGCGGGAACGCTACGACGTGTCCAGCATGCGCTGCGCGATCCACGCGGCCGCGCCCTGCCCCGCGGAGATCAAACGCCGGATGATCGAGTGGTGGGGGCCCGTCATCAACGAGTACTACGCCGCCACCGAAGGCGTGGGGGCCACCTTCATCGACTCCGCGCAGGCGCTGGCGCATCCGGGATCGGTGGGGGTCAGTGTGCTCGGACCGGCGCACATCTGCGACGAGCAGGGCGTCGAACTGCCGGCCGGCCAGGTGGGCACCGTCTACTTCGAACGCGAAACCGCCACCTTCGAATACCACAACGATCCGGGGAAGACGCAGGCCACCCGGCACCCCGACCACGACAACTGGGCCACCACCGGCGACATCGGGTACCTCGACACCGACGGGTTCCTCTACCTCACCGACCGTGCGGCCTTCACCATCATCTCCGGTGGCGTCAACATCTACCCGCAGGAGTCCGAGAACGTCCTCACCGTGCATCCCGACATCCTCGACGTCGCCGTCATCGGGGTGCCCGACGACGAGCTGGGCGAGGTGCCCCTCGCCGTCGTCGAACCCGCGCCCGGAGTGCGGCCGGGACCCGAACTGGCCGACGCACTGCTCGCCTACGTCCGTGCCGAGATCGCCCACTACAAGGTGCCGCGGTCCGTGGTCTTCGTCGACGAGCTCCCGCGCACCCCCACCGGCAAGCTCGTCAAGCACCGGCTGCGCGAACGGTTCGGTTGACCGGGCCGCGCCCTACCCGCCCGTCTGCGCCCGGTACGCGCCCGGCGGCGTCCCGATGACCGCGGCGAACTCCCGCGCGAAGTGCGCCTGGTCGCTGTACCCGAGCTCCTGCGCCACGTCCGCCAGCGGGGCGTGCGGGTCGTCGCGCAGCACGGTGGCCGCCTCCTGGAGTCGGCGCCGGTTGATGAGCCACTTGGGCGAGTAGCCGATGCGCCGCCGGCAGATCCGTTGCAATCGGCGCTGGTCCAGCGCGAACCGGGCGGCGATGTCCGCGACCCGGACGAGCGTGGCGTCCGATTCCACGGCGTCGACGATCGCGTTGATCAGCAGCCCTTCGTCGTCGATGACGAACTGCCGCAGCCACTCCGCCACCAGAGTCACCACGGCGTCGTCCACTGCGGTGTCCACCGCCGGACCGGGATCGGCAGTCTCACCCGCCATCACCGTCCGGACCGCCGGCACCAGCCGCCCGCTCCCGGGCACGTCGTGCACCGCTCCCGCGATCTCGTCCATGGGGCGGCCGGTGAGGATCGTGCCGGCCGCCGGCCGCAACAGGATCCCCACGCCCCAGGACCTTCCGCGCAGGTCGATCGTGGACAGGCCGCGCTGCGGTCCGTACAGCGCCGCGGCCGCCGGTTCGATGACCACGTTGGCGCCCGGGTATTCCAGGACGGGCTGCGTCAGGACCTCGCCGGCGGGCAGGTCCCACCGCGGGATCCACACGTGCCGGGCCAGCGCCGCGACGTCGTCGGGCACGCTCAGACGCCGCATCGTCACCCGCCGGTCCGGCCGCACGACCCCCTTGCTCAGCGGCGGTCCGCCCGCGGCCCCGCCAGGCTCCTCAGCGGCCCTGTCAGCGCCCCCATACCCCGTCCGGTCCACCCCGCCAAACTACCCCCGGTGCTGTCGCATTAGTTCAAGATCGCGGCCCGCATGCGCTTCTAGCGTGGTTCCCATGAGTACAGCCACGAACAGCACCGCACCTATCGCCGCCGACGGCCCCCACACCGCGAACGGCACGCCGCGCGGTTTCACCGCGCTCACCCCGTTCCTCGTCGTGCCGGGCGCCGCGGCGGCGATCGAGTTCTACGTGGCCGCGTTCGGCGCCACCGAGGTCTCACGGGTCGAGGCGCCCGCACCGGACGGCACGGGCACCGTCGTCGCCCACGCCGAACTCGACTTCGGCGACGGCCGCCTGCAGCTGGGCGACCCCAACCCGCAGTACGGCCTGGTCGCCGACGCGCGCCCGGAGGGTGCGGACGCCGACTGCGTCAGCCACTCGATGGCGCTGTACCGACCGGACGTCGACGCCGTGGTCGAGCGGGCGATCGCCCGCGGCGCGACGCTGCGCGAGCCGGTCGCCGACTTCGTGTCGGGTGACCGGTTCGCCTCGTTGCTCGACCCCTTCGGCCAGCGGTGGAGCGTGATGACCCGCACCGTCGACCTCAGCCAGGAGGAAAGCGCTCGCCGCGTGGACGAGTGGGCCGCGGCGGGCTTCCCCGCGCTGGATTGACGGCGGCGGGGCGGACGCGACGAGGGCGCGGGGCCGGCCGCGCCACCACTCAGCACACCCGGCCCCGCCGCCGCTCGGTCACGCCGCGTCGCGGTCCAATCCCAGGGCATCCGTCATCGTGAAGAAGAGGTCCGTCTGATCGCTCAGACCCACGACGTTCGCCGCACCGGGGCCGTAGGCGGCGACGCGCAGCTGCGTGCCGGTGTGCCCCTGCGACGCGTCGGCTTCGCCTGTGCCGTAGAGGATCCCCATCTCCGCGCCGTCCGCCGTGACGAGCTTCGAGGTCAGCGCCGGCGACTCGGTGCCGGTGGAGACGATCTGGCTGGTGTGGGCATGGTCGGCGGTGACGATCACGAGCGTCTCACCGTCCTTCTCCGCGAACGCGAGCGCCTCCTGCACCGCCTCGTCCAGGTCGACCGTCTCGCCGATCTGCCCGCACGGATCCGCGGCATGGTTCTGCTTGTCGATGGACGCGCCCTCCACCTGCAGGAAAAAGCCGTCCTCATCGCCGGAGAGCAGCTCGATGGCCTTGGCCGTCATGGTTTTCAGGTCCGGCTGGGTATCGGCATCACGGTCCGGGTTGGGTACGCATGTCTGCGCCGGCTTGTCCATTCCGCCCTGCGTCGCCTTCTCGCCCGTCCAGCGCACCTCCATGTTGCCGGGGGCGAAGAGCCCGAGCAGCGGCGCGTCCTGCCCCGCCGTCTGCACCGCGTTCAGCTCGTCGAGAGTGCGGACCACGGCGAAGCCCCGTGCCTCCGCCTGCTCGAACAGAGTCTGCCCCTCGTACTCCCCCGCGTGCGCGCGTTGGTCGAAGGTCTCGGCGCCGCCGCCGAGGACGACGTCCGGCCGGGTTTCCAGCAGCTGCTCGGCGATGGACCCGGCCCCGCCGTTCTCCAGCGCGTTCTCCGGGCACTTCTTCGCCGTTTCGTCGGGGCCGTAGCACTTGCGTTCGGTGACGTGGGAGAACTGCACGGCGGGCGTGGCATCCTCGATCTCCGCCGTGGACACGTTGCCGGTGGCCAGGCCGTTGGCCTGGGCGATCTCCATGATCGAGCGCTGCGGCGTCCCGTGGATGTCGACGGAGACCGCGCCGTTGTAGGTCTTCGTGCCGGTGGACCACGCGGTGCCGGACGCCGAGGAGTCGGTGACGTAGTCCGGCTTCCCGGTCTCCTGGTCCAGCGAGTAGTGCGTGTACTGGCCGGTGAACGGCAGCGCGTCGATTCCTGCGAACATCCCGCCGGCGCCCTCCGCCACGTTCCGCGCCGCGGTGATCTCCGAGTCGCCCATGCCGTCGCCGATCATCAGGATGACGTTCTTGGCTCCGGAGGCGTCGATCGCGCTGCGCAAGGCCTCCGACTGGTCGCCGGACAAGCGCCGCGCGCCGCCGTTCGCGGTGATGTCGCCGTGCGCGGCCCGGGAGTCGGATGCCAACTCCACTGCACCGGAGCCTGATCGGCTCTCTGTGGTGTCGCCGGTCGCCGACGGATCGGCGTTGCCGGCTCCGCATGCGGCGGTGGCCAGCAGCGTGGTCACCGCCGCCGCGACACCGACGACACGCGCCCGGCGGGCCGCGGGGTGGACTCGTGGGGTGGACTGCATGCGTCGAGGCAAAGATCTCTCCCGGTCGGCCCCGCTGTGGACGGGGCGGAATACCCTCCGCCGCAGCGGAGGCCGGTCGCTCTCGTGCGACCACCGGCAGTCTTTCCGCGCGATGTTGCCCGATGGCCACACAGACGCGGAGGGCGCGTGAACCCCGGATGAATACTCCGGGAGATCACGCGCCCTGCCCGAGTCCGCGCCGGCGGCGCCGGCGCGCACGCGGGTTACACGTTGTGGCAGGCCACGAAGTGGTTCTCGCCGATCTCACGCATCTGCGGTTCCTCTTCCTTGCACCGGTCCGTGGCCAGCGGGCAGCGCGTGTGGAACCGGCAGCCGGACGGCGGGTTGAGCGGCGAGGGCATGTCGCCCTCGAGCGCGTCGAACTCGTCGTCGACGCCCCGCTCACGATCCGGGTCGGGAATCGATGCGATGAGCAGCCGCGTGTACGGGTGCTTGGCTGAGTGCTCGACACCGTCGCTGGGCGCGATCTCGCACACCTTGCCCAGGTACATGACCATCATCCGGTCGCTGATGGACTTGACCACCGCGATGTTGTGCGCGATGAACATCATCGTCAGGCCGAACTCCTGCTTGAGCTCCTCGAGCAGGTTGAGGATCTGCGCCTGCACCGAGACGTCGAGGCTCGACACCGGCTCGTCGCAGATGAGCATCTTGGGCTTGAGCATCAGCGCGCGCCCGATGCACACGCGCTGGCACTGCCCGCCGGAGAGTTCACCGGGGGTGCGGTCCCAGACGGCGTCCGGGTCCAGCCCCACGTTGGTGAGCATTTCGCGGCCCAGCGTTTCGAGCCGCTTCTTGTCGTGCACGCCCCAGATCTGCAGGCCCTCGGTGATCAGGTGCTTGACCTTGCGCCGCGGGTTCAGCGACGACACCGGGTCCTGCATGATCATCTGCATGTGGTTGCGGAACTGCCGCAGCGCCTTGGGGCTGAACTTCTGCAGCTCGTACCCGTCGAGGGTGACCGTGCCGCTGGTGGGCGTGGGCAGCTGCAGCACCGCCCGCCCCGCGGTGGACTTGCCGCAGCCGGACTCGCCCACCACGCCCAGCGTCTCTCCGGCCAGCAGGTCGAAGCTGATACCGGACACGGCGTGCACCTTCTGCTTGCCCGCGTCGAACTCCACGACGAGGTCCTCGACGCTGAGCATCGGCTTGTCGTCGGGGCGCAGGTGCGCCTTGCCTGTACCCGCCATCAGACGGCCTCCAACTTCAGCTCGCGGCCGGCCGCGGTGCGTCCGGCCTTCTCGTTGGCGGCGAGCGCCGCATCGCCCTCGGGGGTGCCCACGGGGAAGTGGCACGCCACCCGGTGCGGGTGCTTCGGGTCCGCGCCCGGTTCGCCGTCCGCGGCCTGCGTGACCTCGAGCGCCGGCGCCTCGGTGAGGCACCGCTCCTGTGCGTACCGGCAGCGGTCCGCGAAGGCGCACCCCGGGATGGGCTTGGTCATGTCCGGCAGCCCGCCCTCGATCGACTCGAGGGGAGTGTGCGGCGGGTCCTCCAGGTCGGGGATCGCGGCCAGCAGCGCGGTCGTGTAGGGGTGCCGGGGCCGGGCGAACAGCTGCTTGGTCGGCGCCGTCTCCACGACCCGCCCCGCGTACATCACCGCGACGCGGTCCGTCTGCCCCGCCACGACGCCGAGGTCGTGGCTGACGAGGATCGACGCCATGCCCATCTCGTGGCGCAGATCGTCGAGCAGGTCCAGGATCTGCTTCTGCACCGTCACGTCGAGCGCCGTGGTCGGCTCGTCGGCGATGACCAGCGTGGGATCGCAGGCCAGGGCGATCGCGATGACGACGCGCTGGCGCATGCCGCCGGACAGCTCGTGCGGATACTGGTCGATGCGGCGTGCCGGCTCCGGGATGCGGACCTTGCGCAGCAGGTCGATCGCCCGCTCACGCGCCTTCTTCTTGTCCAGGCCCATGTGCACGCGGATCGACTCGGTCAACTGGGTCCCGATGTGCTTGAGCGGGTTCAGCGCCGTCATCGGGTCCTGGAAGATCATCGCGATGTCGTCGCCCCACAGCTGCCGCTGCTGCTTGCGGCTGAGCGCCTGCATGTCGTGCCCGGCGAAGCGCACCTCGCCGGTGATCTTCGTGGCGGTGTCGCCGGAGATCAGGCCCATGGCCGTCTTGCCCAGCACGGACTTGCCCGAGCCGGACTCGCCGACCAGTCCCAGCGTCTCGCCGGCGTCGAGGGACAGCGACACGCCGTCCACCGCGTGCAGCCACCCCCGCTTGGTGCGGAAGCGGGTGGACAGGTTGTCGATGGACAGCAGCGGCCCGTCCTGCCTCGGCGTGGCGGCCGCCGCACCGGTGCCCGCTCCGGCGAGCCGGTCGGCACCGTCGTTGGTCTCGGCGGTGGTGCTCATCGGTGACCTCCCTGTCCGCGCGGGGCGGAGTCTGACTGGTGTACGGGGGTGGGCCCGCGGCCCGTGGCGATCACAGCTTCACCCCTGCCCGGCCGGCGGTGGCCTTCTGCGCCTTCTCGCCGACGATGTTGAACGCGAACACCGTGAGGAACAGGAACACGCCGGGCACCAGGACGATGAACGGGTGCTGTTCGAACACGCCGCCCTGGCCCTCCGCGATCATGTTGCCCCAGGTGGGGTTCGGCGGCTTGATGCCCAGGCCCAGGAAGCTCAGCGATGCCTCGGCGACGATCATCACCGAGATCATCACCATCCCGAGCGACAGCAGCGGCAGCGCCACGTTGGGCGCGAGCTCGCGCACCATCACGCGCCACCGGCTGGCGCCCATCGCCCGTGCCGCCAGCACGAACTCGCGGGACGCGAACGCGATCGTGTTCGCCCGGGCGATGCGGATCATGCTGGGGATCGCCAGCAGCGCCAGCGCGAACGAGATGTTGCGCAGGTTCGGCTCGAGCACCGAGGCCAACGCGATCAGCAGGATCAGCGCGGGGACGGCCAGCAGCGAGTTGGTGAGCACGCCGATCACCGTGTCCGTCTTGCCGCGGAAGTAGCCGGCGCAGATTCCGATGGCGCCGCCCACGACGATGCCGATGACCACGGCGGCCACCGCGACGATCAGCGACGCCTGCGCGCCGTAGATGCAGCGGGCCAGCAGGTCCAGGCCGAAGTTGTTCGTGCCCAGCGGGTGGTCGGAGAACAGGCTCGGCGGCTGGTAGCCCTTGGCGCCCAGTGTCGCGGTGGTGTCCTTGTACTCGCCCAGCGGCAGCAGCGGGGCGAGGATCGCCGCGAGGATGAGCACCACCAGCCACACCCCGGACAGCACGAAGGTGAGGTCGAAGTCGCCGCCGAACCTGGCCAGGCCGATGCGGCGCAGGCCCGTGTAGATGCCGACCAGCCCCAGCAGCACGGCCGGGACGCGCACGCCCATGACGATGGCGGACGCGGCGAGCCCGAACAGCAGCAGCGCGATGCCGACGACGAGCAGGATTCCGCCGAGCCGGTAGAGCTTCTTGCGCTCGCCGGGATCGTCGCCGATGAAGGGGTCGTCGGGCCCGGAGCCCAGGGGCCCGTCGGGTCCGCCGAGGGACGGTTCGTCGATCAGGATGTCAGACATTTGCGCGTCGGCTCCTCGGGTCGAGGTATCCGTAAGAGATGTCGATGATGCCGTTGATGACCACGTAGATCACGGCGATGACGAGGACCGCGCCCTGCACCATCGGCATGTCGCCCTGCTGGGCGTGACGGACGATCAGCGAGCCCATGCCGGGGAGGGAGAACAGGACCTCCACGATCACGGTGCTGCCGATCATCGAGCCGATCGAGATGCCGAGCATCGTGATCAGCGAGAACGACGACGGTCGGAGCGCGTCGCTCACCAGGAGACGGAAGTTGGACATGCCCTTGGCCTTGGCCACCAGGATGAAGTTCTCCCGCAGAGTGGAGCACAGGTCGCTGCGCAGGATGCGGGTGAACATCGCCATCTCGAGCAGGCTGATGGTGACGGCCGGGAGTATCGCGTGGTACAGGTTCTGCCCCGGGTCTTCGGAGAAGCGCACCCACTGCGAGCGCGGGAACCAGCCGGCGTAGTTGACGAACACGATGATCAGCAGCATGCCGGACAGGAAGCTGGGGATGGACAGCACGCCGAACGTGCACGCGCTGATGGCGCGGTCGACCCAGCCGCCTTCGTGCCGGGCGGACCACATGGCGACGGGGACCGCCACGACCAGCGCGATGATCAGGCCCATCAGCGCCAGCTGCACGCTCACGGGCAGCGCGGCGGAGATCTGCGAGGTCACGGTGCTGTTGGGCGGGAGGAGCGACTTGCCCAGGTCGCCCTGCAGCGCCCCGGAAAGCCAGTCCCAGTAGCGGGTGAGGAACGGGTCGTTCAGCCCCATCTCCTCGCGCGCCGCCGCGTATTCGGCCGGCGTGTGCCCCTCGCCGAGCGAGGCCACGGCGGGGTCGCCGGGTATCAGCTGCACAAGCGAGAATGTGCCGATACTGACGACGAACAACACCACGACGAGCTCGACGATCTTCTTGATCACGACTCGTGCCATCGTCGTTGTCGCCTCCTTTCCGTTCTTGGTTCGTCCGGTTGTCCGCGCACGGTGCTGCGCTCCGGAGCGGATGCCACCGCCGTCCGCCGCCCTCGACGCCCCACAGGGGAATCAAGCTGCGCAAATACGATTGTGACCACTGACTTGTCGCCCCACATCTTGTGATGTCAACCACGTTGAATCGTGGTCCGTCTCACTGGGCGAGACATGCCCCCGGGAGGGTGTGCACAATGCGTCGCCGCAGGCCTCTTGCAGGTCCGATGCGCCGCTCGCGCGGGGCCCCGCAGCCCCTGGACTGCAACGAGGTTCCAGTAATGCGCCGCCGTGGCGTCCGGGTTCGTATACGTTCGCACGGGATGTGACAACAGTCACCGACCCGTCCCGCTCAGCAGGCGGCCTCCGCGCCGCCATCCGCACCCGCCGGCCGGGCCCCGTCCCGCCGCACCCGACCACGCCCCCTGAAGGAGAATCCCGTGACGTCGATGCCCCACCGCACCCGGCGCAGCGCCCGCCGGGCGACCCGACTCGCCGCCGCACTTGCGGCGGGCGCCCTGCTGGTGACGGGGTGCTCGTCCGCGTCGGACACCGCGCCCTCCGCGTCCGGAGGCGGGTCGGGCACCGTCGACCCGGACGCCGTCGCCACCGGATGGGTCGGCGCCGCGCACGGCTCCGTGGGCGGCACCACCGACGGCGGCAGCCTCTCGTACGCCACCTACAGCTCGGTGACCACCCTCGACCCGGCGAACCGCCAGGACGGCGGCGCCACCGGGGGCACCGAGATGGCCGCCATCTACGACGTGCTCATGCGCTACGACAACGCCACCCACGAGTACGTGCCGCAGCTCGCCGCATCGCTCACCCCCGACGCCGACAACAAAGTGTGGACCCTCAAGCTCCGCGACGGCGTCACCTTCTCCGACGGCACCCCGCTCAACGCCGACGCCGTCGTGTGGAGCATCGGCCACTACCTGGAGAAGCGGGGCACGCACTCGCAGATCTGGAACGCCAGCGTGGAATCGACGGTGGCGCAGGACCCCTCGACCGTCGTCTACACGCTCAAGCGCCCCTGGAAGGACTTCCCGGCGATGCTCACCACCGGGCCGGGCATGATCGTGGCCCCGTCCTCGATGGCGGGCGGCGAGTTCACGCCCGTCGGCGCCGGCCCGTTCACCGTGAGCAGCTTCGCCCCGCACGACGAGCTGGTGCTCGCCGCCCGGCAGGACTACTGGGGCGGCACGCCGCACCTGGCCGAGCTGCGCTTCCCCTCGATCGTGCAGGAGCAGGGCAAGGTCGACGCGATCAAGTCCGGCGGCGTGCAGGCCGGCTACATCCGCAACGTCGACGTCATCCACGGGGCGATCACGGGCGGGATGTCCGGCTGGTCGTACGCCGCGAACATGTCCAAGGTGCTGTTGATCAATAACCGCGAGGACCGCGCCGGCGCCGACCCGCGCGTGCGCCAGGCGATCGTCGCCGCGATCGACCCCGAGGTGTTCGACACCCGTGTCGAGGGTGGATTCGGCGCGCCGAACTCGGCGATGTTCCCGCCGTCGTCGCAGTGGAGCCAGGACGGCGACGCGCCCCGGTACGACCCCGACAAGGCCCGGAAGCTGCTCGACGAGGCCAAGGCCGACGGGTTCGACGGCGTCCTGAGCTACGCGGGCGTCAACGAGGCCGCGGCGCAGAAGAGCGCGCTGGCCTTCCAGGCGATGCTGCAGAACGTGGGCTTCACCGTGGAGCTCAACCTGTCGAGCAGCATCAGCGACCTGGTGAAGACGATGTACGCCGAGCACGACTACGACATCGGCTACGCCGCGTTCAACGTGCTCGACGACGCCCCGTTCGTCCGGCTGTTCGGCAACCTCTACAGCACGTCCAGCGCCAACCCGATGGGCTACGCGAACCCGCAGATGGACGACCTCTTGATGCAGCTGCAGTCCGCCCCGGACGACGACGCCAAGCGCGACGTGCTCGCGAAGATGCAGCAGCTCGTCGACGACACCGCGCCGTTCGCCACGCTGGGGGCGGGGCGCGCCTTCATCGCGATGGCCGACTCGGTGCAGGGCGTCAAGCCCAGCATGGACGGCATCATGCTGTTCGACCAGGCGTGGATCAAGGGCGCCTGACCGCACACGACACACCCCGCGCACACGACACACCCCGCGCACACGGCACACCCCGCGCACACGGCGCTCCTGGCGCCCCGGGATCACCGGGGCGCCAGGAGTTCCCGGGCGATGGCGTTCTTCTGGATCTCCGATGAGCCGGTGAGCACCCGGAACATCCGGATCTTCCGCCACAGCCGTTCGACCTCGGAACCGCGCACCATTCCGGCCTTGCCGTGCAGTTGTACGGCGCTGTCGGCGATCTGAAAAGCCTTCTCCGCCACGAACAGCTTGCACATGAACGCCTCCACCTTCGGGGTGCGGCCCGCGTCGAGATCGGCGAGCGCGTCGTAGGTCATGGCACGCGCCGCGTAGTAGTCGGTGGCCATGTCCGCCACCGTGTGCTGGATCGACTGGAGCGCCGCCAGCGGTCTCCCCTGCACCTGGCGCTGCTGGACGAATGCGACCGTCAGGGCCAGTGACCGTCGGGCCATGCCGAGGATCGTCGGGCAGTGCAGCAGCCGGTTGACCGTCACCCGCCCCAGCCCGATGCGCAGGCCCTTGCCCTCCTCGCCCAGCAGCTGCTCCGGGCCCACGTACACCTCGTCGAGGATGATGTCCGCCTCGATGTGCTGCCCGGACATGGGGGTCTCGCCGTCGTCCACGGTCACCCCCGGGGCGTCGAGGTCGATGAGGAACGCGGAGTACGACTCCGGGAACTCCCCGTCGGGTGCGCCGGAGGGCGGGCCCATGCGGGCGATGAGCACCGAGAAGTCCGCGAACGGACCGGCGGAAGAGAACACCTTGTGGCCGGTGATGCGCCAGCCGTCGCCGTCGGGCACCGCCGTCGTGCGCATGCCGCGCACGTCCGAGCCTGCGTTCTCCTCGGTCATCGAGAAGCAGCACGCCCGCTCGCCGCGCAGCAGCGGCAGCAGGTACCGCTCCCGCTGTGCGTCGTCGGCGACGCCGAAGATCGCGCCGGCGCGCAGCGGGCCGCCCATCTCGCCGAGCACCGACGACGCCAGCAACCTCGACGACGCGGCGATCTCCTCCTTGAGCGCCCCCAGCTGCACATTGGTGATCCCCTGCCCGCCGTATTCGGGGCCCAGGTTGATGCCGTAGAAGCCGAGCTCGCGGCTGCGCTTCCACACCGGCTCGAGCATTGCGCGGGTATAGCGCTGCTCGGGCTGCAGGCCCAGCCCGGCCTCGTACTCGGCGAGCTCGCCGTCGAGGTACCCGCGCAGCGCGTCCACCCGGTCCTGCAGGACCGGGTCGTCGTAGTGCGGTGTGAGGGTGAATCCCATCGTTGCTCCTGGTGATCGTGATTGCGTGCGGTCGCGGCGTGGGCGGGGGCGGCGCGGTTCTCAGTGGACGCGGCGCCCCGCGCCCGCCCAGTACCGTTCACGCACGGCCTTGCGGTCGGTCTTGCCGTTGCGGTTGACCGGCAGCGCGTCGACGAAGTCGACCGAGCGCGGCTTCTTGATGCGCGCCAGGTGCTCGGCGCAATGCGCGACGAGTGCGTCCTCCGTCGCCGTGGCCCCGGCGCGGCGGACGACGACGGCCTTGACCGCCTCGCCCCAGGTGTCGTCGGGCACGCCCACCACGCACACGTCGGCGACCGCCGGGTGCGAGGAGAGCGCCGTTTCCACCTCGCTGCAGTAGATGTTGAATCCGCCCGAGACGATCATGTCCTTGACCCGGTCGACGATGAACAGGTAGCCGTCCTTCCGGAAGTAGCCCAGGTCGCCGGTGTGCACCCAGCCGCCGCGGAACGTCTCGGCAGTGAGATCGGGCGCCCGGAAGTACTCGCGCACGCAGTCGGGCCCGCGGGCGGTGATCTCGCCGATCTCCCCCGGCGGCAGCGGCGCCCCGTCGTCACCCACCACCCGCACCTCGGTGTCGAACATCGGCCGCCCGCACGAGCGCAGCAGTTCCTCGTCCTCCGGGGTGGCCGCCGCCGCGCCGCGGGCCACGTCGTCCCGGGTCAGGACGGTGATGCCACTAGTGGTCTCGCCCAGCCCGTAGCCCTGCATGACGATGGGCCCGAAGGCACGCACCGCCTCGCGCAGGCGGGTGGGCGAGACAGGCGCGCCGCCCACCCCGATGGTCCGCAGGCTCGACAGGTCGGCCGCGTGCAGGTCGGGGTGGTCGAGCAGCATCGTCAGCATCGTCGGCACGACGAACGCGGAGGTGATCCGCTCGCGCTCGACGGTGCGCAGGAACCCGCCCGCGTCCCAGCGGGGCAGCACCACCACCGCGGAACCGCGCGACAGTGTCGCCAGGATCGTCATCCCCGAGGCGTGCGTGATGGGCCCGCCCGCCAGGTAGCGGTCGCCGGGGCCGGGCCGCTCGTCCGGGTTCATCAGCCGCTTGCGCATATTGGCCAGCCGGTTGCCCTGCGTCTGCACCGCGGCCTTGAGCCGGCCGGTGGAGCCGGACGTGAAGTTGAGGACGCACGGATCACCGGCGTCCACGTCGACGGCCACCGCCGCGTCCGCCTCGCCCTCGGCCAGCAGCGCCTCGTACTGTCCACCCAGCTCGACCACCGTGCAGTCCAGGCCCGCGTCGGCGACGGCCCGGCGCGCGGTGTCGACGTGCACGGCGTCGACGACGAGCAGGCGCACGCCGGCGTCGCCCAGCACGTGCGCCAGCTCCTCCGCCCCCAGGCGCGCGTTGACGGGCACGCGCACGGCGCCGCACTTGTACAGCGCGAACTCGACCTCGACCAGCTCCGCCCGGTTGTCCGCGTAGGTGCCCACCGCAGCGCCGCGGCCCAGGCCGCGCGCCACCAGGGCCGACGCGAGGCGCCGGCAGTTGCGTTCGAGCTCGTCGAAGGTGCGGCGCTGCTCGCCGCACACCAGCGCTTCGGCGACGGGCCAGTACGCGGCGCTGCGGGTGAGGTGGATGCCGAGGTTCATCTGTGCTCCTTCTCGATCGCGTGCGCGAGGCACGCCGCGGCGGCCGGCGCCGTCGCCGGACGCGGTGTGACGATGGGGAAGTCGGGCCGCAGCACGTCGCACAGCCCGAACAGCGTGGCGACGGCGTCGCCGGATCCGGCCATGACGGCGATCCGCCCGTCGTCGAAGGCGTCGCCCGCGTCCGCCGCGCCGAAGGCGAGCATCGCGAGGTCCGCGCGCGCCAGGCGGATGTGCGCGTCGATACCTGCGTCGCCCGGCGTCGGCGCTGCGCCCGCCACGCGGGCGGTGCGGGTGAGGGCGCCGCGCCGCAGCCGCACCAGGCGGGTCTCGCCCGTGTCCGCCACCTCGAGGAGCAGGGTGATCCTGCGGTCGGCCGCCGCCGGGCCGTCCAGCCGGATCGCCACGTAGTCCAGCAGCATGTCGGTGGTCATCGCGCCGAGCACGTCGCGGGCCGCGGACCCGCGGCCGCGACGTTCGGCCCGCCCGTGCCGCAGTTCCCGCGCGCCGGACAGGTACACGTTGCGCCAGGCGGTGGACTCGGACTGGTAGCCGAGCTGCTCGAACGCGTCGGCCTGCAGGGCCCGAGCGACGGCGTCATCCGGGTCGGCGAACACCACATGGCCCACCACCTCGGCCACCCAGCGGTAGTCGCCCTCGTCGAAGGACCGTCGCGCGCGCTCCAGCACAGCGTCGGCGCCCCCCATGAACTCGACGTACCTGCGCGCCGCGGCCGCCGGCGGATGCCGGTCCAGGTGCGCCGGATTGCCGTCGAACCAGCCGAGGTACCGCTGGTACACCGCCTTGGCGTTGTGCCGCACCGTGCCGTAGTAGCCGCGACCGGGCCAGAAGCGTTCCAGGGCCGCCGGCAGCGTGAGCTCCTCGGCGATCTCCTCCATCGTCAGCCCGTGCGCGGCCAGGCGCAGAGTCTGGTCGTGCAGGTACTTGTACAGGTCCTGCTGGCAGGCCAGGAACTCCGCGATGCGCGCGCTGCCTCGCACCGGCCAGTGATGCTGCAGGAACATCACGTCGGACTCGGCCGCGAACAGCTCTGCCGCCTCGCCCAGATGGAAGCTCCACGCTGCGGCGTCGCGCACGGGGGCGCCGCGGAGCGTGTAGAGGTTGTGCAAGGTGTGGGCGGCGTTCTCGGCCAGGCAGAGCGCGCGCCACCGCGGCAGGTGGAAGTTCATCTCCGCCGGCGCCTCGGTGTCGGGGGTGAACTGGAAGACGAACTCCACACCGTCGAGCACCATGCGGGTACCGGTGGCGTCGACGACGTCGGTGGGTTCGATGAGGCTCACTGTGCCCCGCGACAACCCCATGCCCAGCCCCGCGGACACCTGGCCGCGAGGGCCGGGCGGCACGAGCGCGCCGTACATGTACTGGGCGCGGCGCGACATGGCCGTACCCGCGTGGACGTTCTCGCTCACCGCGTGCTCGAAGAACCCGGCGGGCGCCACCACCGGCACCCGGCCCGATCCGGCCGGGCCCGCCTCCGCGGGATCGACCACGCCGCGCAGTCCGCCGAAGTGGTCGGAGTGGCAGTGCGTGACGATCACCGCGGTGACGGGGCGTTCGCCGAGTTCGCGGCGGACCAGGCCCAGCGCCGCAGCCGCCGTCTCGACGCTCAGCAGCGGGTCGACCACGATGTACCCGCTGTCGCCGACGATGACGGTCATGTTCGCCAGGTCGAACCCGCGCACCTGGTAGATGCGGTCGGCGACCCGGTAGAGGCCGTGCCGCAGGTTGAGCCGCGCCATCCGCCACAGGCTCGGGTCGACGGTGTCCGGGGCGGGGGCGTCGTCCCTGTCGCCGCCTGCTGCACCGCCGCCTTCGAGGAACGCGTACGGGCGCAGGTCCCACACGACGCGGCCGTCCGCGGCGGTGATGACCGGCTCGTCCAGCGTGGCGACGAAGCCGGCCTCGGCGTCGGCGGGCCCGGTGTCCTCGTCGAACGGCAGCCTGCGCCGCACCTCGGCCTGCCTCGCTGCCGTGGCCGCGGTGGCCGGGCGGGGGGCACCCGGATCGGCGGCGCCCGACACGGTGCTCACGGCGCTCACTTCTTCCACGCCGAATCGAGGAGCATGATGCCGTTGTCGGTGGGCACGATGCCGTGCACGTCCGTGTTCCACGAGACGAACGAGCGGTTGGCGCCCCACACCGCGAACGGCTGGTCGGCGTTGACGCGCTGCTGGATCTCTTCCAGCGCCGCCGTCTTGGTCGCCGTGTCCGGTGCGGCCAGCACCTTGTCCAGCAACGCGTCCATCTTCGGGCTCGTGTAGGCGGAGATGTTCGCGGCGGAGTCGCTGCGCAGGGCGCCGTACAGCCTCACGCCGGGCGCCGCCTCCGAGACGTTGTACGACGAGTAGCTGATGTCGAAATCGTGCTCCGCGTACAGGCGCCGCACCAGGTCGGTGGCGTTGTTGACGTAGTCGATGGTCACGTCGAAGCCCACCGCGTCGAGCATCGCCTGCACCGCGACGGCGCGCTGCTGGCCGGAGGGCGCGTTGACCCCCACGTAGGTGAGGTGCCCGTCGTATCCGTCGGCCTTCGCCTGTTCCAGCAGCTCGGCCGCCTCGGCCTCGTCGGGGGTGACGCCCGCGGTCCCGGTGTGCCAGCGCGACCACTGCGGGAACATCGTGGTGCCCGGCAGCCCGGCGCCCGCGTCGACGCGCTCGTCGATGACGGCGGGGTCGACTGCGAGTGCGACGGCCTTGCGCACCCGCGGATCCGCGCCCGGACGGCCGGGGGCGTTGTTGATCTGCCCGACGGATCCGAGCGCGTCCGTGCGCAGGAAACCGGGCGTCTTCGCAGACTGCTCGCCGGCCTCCTTCGGGTGGAACAGGTAGGCCACGTCGGCACCGCCGTTGGCCAGGGTGCTGATTCGCGCGTCGTCGTCCGCGAGCGCCACGAAGTCGATCTTGTCCAGGTGCGGCTTTCCACCCCAGTAGTCCGTCCGCGCCACCAAGGTGAGCTTCTGCTGCGGCGCCAGATGTCCCACGGTGTAGGGGCCGGCGCCGATGGGGGTGAACGTCGCGCCCGCGTACGCGGCGGGGGCGACTATCATGCCGTGACCGTTCGCCAGCAGCGCGGGGAACTCCGGCCAGGGGGCCTTGAGCGTGATGGTGACCGTCGCCGGATCGGTGGCCACGGTGGAGGCCACGCGGTCGGTGTACAGCTCCGCATTGGCGCCGCGCTGGGAGTTGTAGCGCTTGATGCTGGCGACCACGGCCTGCGCGTCCAACGGGGTTCCGTCGGAGAAGGTCACGCCCTCACGCAGTGTCACCGTCCACACCGTCGCGTCGTCGTTGGCGGTGATCGACTCCGCCAACTGGGGAACGAACTTCCCCGACGCGTAGTCGTAGCGGGCCAGCACGTCGTACACCGCTGCCAGTTCGGTGCCGCCGGAGGCGCCGTCCGGCCGCGTGACCGTGGGATCCAGGCTCGCGACCGGCGCGAACGAGGCGAAGGTGAGCGTGCCGCCGTCGACCGGATCGCCGGCACCCCGCTGCACGTTCACCAGACCGGTGGAAACCTCTTGCGCCCCGGATTGCGGTGCACCGCCCGAACCGTCGCCGGCCTGGGATGCGCATCCCGACAGCGCCAAGAGCGCCGCCGCGGCGACCGCCATGACGGGCGCGGCCCACCGGCGGCGGTGGCGCGTGGTGTTCGGCAGCATCGGACCTCCTCAACACTGGCCCGGTAGCCCGGGCGCTTTCGCCGTCCGCACGGGTGGGGTTCCGCACACGCCGACGTTTAAGTGATCTGAATCATCACTGTAAAGCAGTTGGTTTAATCTGACAACGTCTGGCACGATCTGTTGCATGACCACGGCCGCGACATCGACCAGTGAGCGGATCATCCTCACCGCGGAGCGCCTCTTCGGCGAACGCGGACTGGGCTCCGTGTCGCTCCGGGAGATCGCGGTGGCAGCCGGTCAGCGGAACTCCGCCGCGGTCCACTACCACTTCGGAAACAAGGACGCACTGGTCCAGGCGGTGTTCGACCATCGGATGGCGGGCACCAACGCGCACCGGCTGAGCATGCTCGCCGCCATGACAGCCGACGGCCGCGACGCAGACCTGCGCGCCCTGCTGGAGGCGCTCGTCACCCCCCTGGCGGCCGCCACCGGCCACGCGGACAGCCACTTCGGCGCGTTCCTGCTGCAGCTGGCCAGCGTGCCGCCGTACCGGATCAACTGGGACTGGGAGTCCGCCGAGAGCGTCCGACTGGTGTGGCGGGGAATCGCACGGTGCCTCGCACTGTCCGGGCCCGTGGCGGACGAGCGCAAGAAGATGCTCACCAACCTCGTGATCCACACCGTCGCCGACCACGAAAGGTCGGAATCGGACGTGTGGCAACGGCAGCTCATCGACGCCGCGGCCGGGTTGCTCTCCGCCCCTGACAGCACCGGGTGAGTGCGGGCGATCGGTGGGCGCCGGCCGCGGGTGACTGTTGCGTGTGCCGGTCGCGCGGAGGGGTAGCGAGCCTGTCGGCCACCCGAGTGCAGGTCCGCGGCCGACGCGCGAGCCGTTCTGCACCCCGCGTGCCGGTTCACCGCCAGTGCGCGAGCCGCTCCCCCACCCGCGAGCGGATCTGCCGAAACCCCCCGCGAGAACGGCCCGCGCACTCCAGACCGGCTCGCGAGGTGCGGAGCGACCCGCGAAATCCAGACCCGCTCGCGCACGGCGCGGCAGCCCACCGCACGGCGGACTCGTCACGCCCACGCCGCGGCCGGTGATAGAACTGGTTCCCATGAGCACCACGCCCGACGCCTCCGCCCTCGTCGCCACCGTCGAGAGGTCCCCCGCCGCCGTCGCCGCGCACGACCGCGACGGCTGGCTCGGCCTTTTCTCGCACGACGCCGAGGTGTGCGACCCGGTCGGCTCGCGCCCCAACCGCGGGCGCGCCGAGCTCACCGCCTTTTACGAGACCTTCATCGCGCCGAACGACATCACGTTCCGCGTCGAGCACGACACCGTCGCCGGCATGACGGTGTTCCGGGATCTCACGCTCGAGACGGTGATGGGCGGGCGTATGGGCCCCGGCGGGGCGACCGCGCCGGGCGACGTGGCCCTGCAAGTGCCCATGCATCTGCGTTACGACCTGGTCGACATCGCCGGCGAGGGCCGGAGCGCGGACCTGCGCCTGGCGCTGCTGCATGCGCACTGGGAGTTGCCGTCGATGATCGGGCAGCTGCTCGAGCACGGGATCGTCGGCGCCGGGGTCGGCGCCAAGCTGGTCCCGCGCCTGCTGCGCAATCAGCGCGTCGGGGGCACCGTGGGGTTCGGCCGCGCACTGCGCCGTGCCGGCCGGGAAGGCAAGTCGACGGTGGAGGGCCTGCTGGGCGCGCTGTCCTCCGGCGACGCCGCCGGCGCGCGGGAACGCCTCATGCCCGGTGTCTCGATCGAACTGCCCGGCACCGACCGGAGCATGACCATCGAGGAGTTCGCGGGCGCGCCGCGCGGGCTGCGCTGGCGCAAGCTCCTGTCCGCGGGGATGACCGTCACCGCCACCATCGAGTCGGAAGGGGCACGCGGCGTGGGCCTGTTCGAGTTCGACGACCGGCGCGACCGGGTCAGCCGCGCGCGGTTGTACCTTCCCGGCTGACCGAGCCCTCCACCGTCCAACTCGTCGCCGCAGGCGCGTCCCGCAGCACTCGCGCACCGGAGGCGAAACGTCGCACCTGCTCTCCGGCCCACATCCGGGCCGGCACCGCCCCGCGCAGCAGGGCCCGCATCGTGTCGGGCGACTCCCCCAGCGGCGCATCGGATCCCGCGATGACGATGTTTCCGGTGCGGCGCCCCGCCAGCATCGCCGGATCGGAGATCACCACCACGTGCGCGAACGCCTGCAGCATCGTCGCGGTCTCGCGCCGCGCCACCGTGCGATCCGGCGTGTCGCCGCAGTTGACCATGTAGATGCCGCCGGGCGACAGGACGCGGACGGCTTCGGCCGTGCACTCGGCGGTGGTCAGCCGCTCCGGCGTGACGGCCCCGGAGAACACGTCGCGGATGATCACGTCGCGGGTGTCCTCACGCAGGGACTCGAGCACCGTCCGCGCCTCCCCCGCGCGCAGCCGGAGGCGCGGTGCGCGCGGCAGGTCGAACCACCCGCGCACCAGCACCGCCATCGCCGCGTCGATCTCCACGACCACTTGTCGCGCTTCGGGATACCCGGCCGCGAGGTACCGCGCCATCGAGCACGCCCCGCCTCCCAGGTGCAGCACCCGCAACCGGTGGTCGGCCGACCACCGCGGCGCGATCAGCGCCGCGAACCACCGCATGTATTCGAAATCGAGCCGGCGCGGGTCGTCGAGGTCCACGTGCGAGCTTTCCACGCCGTTGACCTTGAGCACCCACCCGTGGGGAGTGAATCGGTCGGGGACGAGCTCACACGTGCCCGTGTCGATCTCGTACACCCCGGCCACCGGTCCGCCGGCATCCGGACCCCGCTCGGTCGGCCGGTCGCCGCGCCGAGACCGGCCCTTGCGTTCACCGCGCCCCATCAGACGCGCTCGCGGAGCTCCCGCTTGAGCAGCTTGCCGCTGGCGTTGCGGGGCAGCTCGTCGACGAAGACCACGCGCTTGGGCACCTTGAACGACGACAGCCGGCCGCTGACGTGGGAGAGGAGGGACTGCTCGGTCACCGGTGCACCGTCACGCAGCACCACCACGGCCGTCACCGCCTCGATCCATTTCTCGTCGGGCATGCCGATCACCGCAGCCTCCGCCACCGACTCGTGCGTGTAGAGGGCGTCCTCCACCTCGCGGGACGCCACGAGCACGCCGCCGGTGTTGATCACGTCCTTGATGCGGTCGACGACGGTGATGTAGCCCTGCGCGTCCCGCGTGACGAGGTCCCCGGAATGGAACCAGCCGTCGCGGAACGCCTCCGCGGTGGCCGGCTCATCGTCCCAATACCCCTCGCACAGCTGCGGCGAGCGGTAGAGCACCTCCCCCGGCTCGCCGTCCGCGGCCTCGTCGCCGTCTGCGTTCACCACCCGGGATTCGACGTAGAACACCGGATGCCCGCAGGATTCGGGCCGCTCGTCGTGGTCCTCGGGCCGCAGCACGGTGGCCAGCGGACCGATCTCCGACTGGCCGAAGCAGTTGTAGAAGCCCAGCTCCGGGTACCGTCCGCGCAGCCGCTGGAGCACCGTCACCGGCATGATCGAGGCGCCGTACTGCGCCTTGGTCAGCGAGGACAGGTCACGGGCCGCCAGGTCCGGGTGGTTCGCCAGCGGCACCCACACCGTGGGCGCCAGGAACAGCGAGCCGATCCGTTCGGCCTCGACCGTCCGCAGGATCTCCGCCACGTCGGGCGCCGGCAGCAGCGTGATCTCCGCGCCCACCGCCAGGTACGGCAGCATGAACACGTGCATCGCCGCCGAATGGTAGAGCGGCATGCAGATCAGCGGCCGGTCCTCCGCGGTGAGGTCCAGCGCCATGATGCAGGAGACGTACTCGCACATCAGCGCGCGCTGCGTCATCATCGCACCCTTGGGCCGGGACGTGGTGCCGGAGGTGAACAGCAGCTGCGCCAGGTCGCCGCCGCCCACGTGCCCCGCCTCGGTGAGCTCCTCGTACGTGGGCACCGCGCCTGCGCGGACCGCGTCGAGCAGGCAGGTTCCGCCGTCGCGCAACAGCAGGATCGTCTCCACGCCGAGATCGCCGCACACCGGGGCGGCCGCGTCCTCCAACCCAGGGTCCACGAGCAGCGCCCGCGTCGCCGTGGTCCGCAGGATGTGCGCGAGTTCCTCGCCGCGCAGCGCGTAGTTGACGGGCACGTGCACCAGCCCCGCGCGTGCGCACGCGAGGAACCCGATCAGGTACGCATCGGAGTTGGTGCCGAACGCCGCCACCCTGTCGCCGATGCGCAGCCCCTTGGACCGGAGCCACCCGACCCCGCGGGACACGGCGTCATCGAGCTCCCGGTAACTCCACCTGCGCCCTTCGAAGACGAGGGCTGTGCGATCAGGGTGGCGCGTCGCGGAGCGGCGCAGCACGCCGTCGACCGTGTTGGCATGCGGGTCCAGGCTCATATTCGCAGATCGTAGCCGGGTTCCGCAGCGGCCGGAACCCGCAGGGTGCGTGGCAGGCCCAAGGCGGGACGGCGGGCCGCTCAGCCGAGCGGCTGGACCCGCGCCCGCGCGTGCTCGACGTCGCCCACCAGGAACCACAGGCCTACGCCGCGGTCGGACGCCGCCGTGCGCACCCGCAGCGCCGCGCCGGGCTCCACCGGCCGCAGATACTCGACGATCACCCGGTGCGGCGCCGTCCGCAGTGCCGGGTCCTGCGCCAGCAGGTCCTCCACCGCGTGCAGGTAGACGGCGTTGTTGAGGTGCCGCATGGGATCGATGTCCGCCGCCCGCAGCGCGAAGTCCCGCTCTTCCGCCCCGTCGGCGAGCGCCGGCGCGGTGCCGGTGAGCATGGGCCGCCAGCGCAGCTGGTGCTCGGTGCTGCGCGCGAGCAGATCGGCCTCCAGCGCGTCGCTGATGCGCATGGGCGCGCCGGTCTCCGGGTTGATGCTGATCCAGAACGCCTCCGTCTCGATCAGGCCGCCGGGGTCGTCCGCATCCCCCTCGCTGGTCAACCGCACCCGCATCGTCGCCCAGCGGGTGGACATCGCCGAACACCAGCGCTGCAGGTGCACCTCGGAGTGCCAGGGGATCGGCCGGAGCACGTCGATGACGCTGCGGCGCACCACCCACACCGGGTTGACGTCGCCGGGCATCTGCGCGATGTGGTCGAACGCGATGTCCTGCAGGAAGCGGGCGACCCCGTCCAGGCGCAGGCGCTCGTCCATGTCCACGTCGCCCGTGCGCACCCGGCGGTGGCACTCGAACATGGGCCCCGACTCCGGCATGGGCTGCAGCGGCTCCACCACGGATCGTTCCGCCGCGCCCGTCATCGCGCCGCCGGGGACATCGTGGAGGCGCCGGGGCGCGGGCGCAGCGGCACGGGCTCGGCCCGGTGCGCCTCGAGCCGCCTGCGCAGCGCGTCGTCGATGGGCTCGGAGCCGGTGAACGCGGCGTCCGTGATGACGACGACGGACTCCGTGCGCACCAGGACCTGCTCGGCCCCGGCGGCGCGGACTTCGGCGTCGAGGGTGAAGCTGGACCGGCCGACGTGGCCGATCCAGAAGTCGAACCGCAGCGGTTCGACGGAATACCGCACCTCCTCCGGGTACTCGATGGTCTGCTGCACGATGAGGTAGACGCGGTCCGCGCCGTCCACGTCGAGGAGCCCGCCGACAGGCGAGCCCGCCGCATCCTCCGCGCCGTAGCGCAGCAGCCGATTGCGGGCCTCCTCGATGAGGCCCAGCACCGCGGCGTTGCTCACGTGCATTGCCGGCGTGATGTCCTCGTAGCGCATGGGCACCCGCACCGTCAGCGCGCAGGACGGCGCGCCCGCCGCACCGTGTCGTCCGGTCATCGGTCCTCCGTCCCGCGCGTCCCGCACCCTGTCGAACACCCCGTCGGCCGCGCATCCGCCGCGCCCGCATGCGATCGTACGCAGCGCCGATGCGGCTACAGCGACGAGGAAAGCTTGTCGCCCAGCAGCTTGGCGAACCCGGCCGGGTCGGACAGCTCGCCCCCCTCGGCCAGTACCGCCATCCCGTAGACCAGGTGTGCGGTGTCCGCCAGGCCGGCGTCGTCGGGGCGTGACTCGTGCGCGGCGCGCAGGCCCGTCACCAGCGGGTGCGTGGGGTTGATCTCGAGGATCCGCTTCATCTGCGGCAGCTCCTGCCCCATGGCCCGGTACATCTTCTCCAGCTGCGGGGTCATGTCGAACGTGTCGCCCACGACGCACGCCGGCGACTCGGTGAGGCGTGTGGACAGCCGCACCTCCTTGACGTCCTCGGAGAGCAGCTCCTGCATCCACCCGGTGAGCCCCGCGAACTCGCCGGAGCGCTTCTCGCGCTCCTCCTCCGCGGCCTTGCGCTCGTCCTCGCTGTCCAGGTCCACCTCGCCCTTGGCGATCGATTGGAAGCGCTTGCCGTCGAACTCCTGGACCGCGTCCACCCAGACCTCGTCGACGGGGTCGGTGAGGATGAGCACCTCGACGCCCTTGGCGCGGAAGGCCTCCATGTGCGGCGAGTTCTCCACGGCCTGCCGCGATTCGCCGGTCATGTAGTAGATGACGTCCTGGTCGGCGCCGGCCCGCTCGATGTATCCGGCGAGCGTGGTGCGCGCCGGCGCGGTGTCGCCCGCGCCCTCCGCGGCATTCTCATCGGCGTCCGCCGTGCCGCCCGCCGTGGTGTGCGTCGACTCGAACGAGGAGACTTCGAGGATCTTCTTCTGATTGTCGACGTCGGAGAGCAGCCCCTCCTTGAGTACGCGGCCGAACTGCTCCCAGAACGTCGCGTAGTCGTCGGGCCGGTTGTCCTTCATCTCGGCGATGGTGGACAGGACCTTGCGCACCAGGCCCTTCTGAATCCGGCGCACCTGGCGGTCCTGTTGAAGGACCTCGCGGGAGACGTTGAGCGACAGGTCCTGCGCGTCCACGACCCCCTTGACGAAGCGCAGATACTCCGGCATGAGCTCTTCGCAGTCGTCCATGATGAACACGCGCTTGACGTACAGCTGCACGCCGCGGCTGTGTTCGCGCTGGAACAGGTCGAACGGCGCCTGCGACGGGATGAACAGCAGCGCCTGGTACTCGAAGGTGCCCTCCGCCTTCATGGGGATGACCTCGAGCGGGGAGTCCCAGCCGTGGCTGACGTGCCGGTAGAACTCGGCGTACTCCTCGTCGGTGACCTCGCTGCGCGGGCGCGTCCACAGCGCCTTCTGCGAGTTGACGGTGACGACCTCACGCGTCGGCTCGCCCTGCTCCTCGCCCTCCTCGGGCGGCGGCGCGGGGACCGTCTTCTCCATGCGGATCGGCCACGCGATGAAGTCCGAGTGACGCTTGATGATGCCGGTCAGCGTCTGCTCGGAGGTGTAGTCGAACAAGTGGTTCTCGTCGTCGGCCGGCTTGAGGTCCAGCGTGACGGACGTGCCCTGCGGCGCGTCGGCCACGTCCGCGATGGTGTAGGTGTCCTCGCCGCGCGACTGCCACTTGGTGCCGGCGTCCTCGCCCGCCTTGCGCGTGACCAGGGTGACCGTGTCGGCCACCATGAAGGTGGAGTAGAACCCGATGCCGAACTGGCCGATCAGCGCCTCGGCCGCCGCGGGGTTGTCCGCGTCCTTGGCCTCCTTGGCGGCGGCGAGCGCCTCGCGCAGCTGCCCGGTGCCGGACTTCGCCAGAGTCCCGATGAGGTCGACGACCTCCTCGCGCGTCATCCCGATGCCGTTGTCGCGGACCGTCAGCGTGCGCGCCCCCGGGTCGGCGATCACCTCGATGTGCAGGTCGGACGTGTCGACGTCCAGATCCTTGTCCTGGAACGCGGCCAGCCGCAGCTTGTCCAGCGCGTCGGAGGAGTTCGAGATGAGCTCCCGCAGGAACGAATCCTTGTTGGTGTAGATCGAGTGGATCATCAGATCCAGCAGCTGACGCGACTGCGCCTGGAACTCGCGGGTTTCCACCGAGGGGGCCACGGGTGTGTCCTTTCGAGCGAACTGTGCTGTCTGCGCGCCGCCGTGCGTGCTGGCTCACGCATGCGTCGACGCCCGGCATGGTAGCGCGCGCCTCCGACACCGCTGCCGCGCGGACCGGCCCTCGTCGTCGGCGAGGCGGCGCCCCTCTGCGGATATCCGCCGATCGACGGCCGCCGGCGGCCGAACCGTCCCGAAAGGCCGACGATTGTGCTTGGATCACATCGGTAACATTCAGTTCGATCGGGGAGTTCTGAACATGTCGTTCTGGGAATCCATCTGGCTCATCATCGTAGTGTTCGCGTTCGTGTGCTACCTGATGGTCCTGTGGACCATCATCACGGACCTGTTCCGCGACCATAAGCTCAGCGGATGGTGGAAGGCCGTCTGGGTGATCTGCATGTTCATCTTCCCGCTGCTCACCGCATTGGTGTACCTGGTGGCCCGTGGCCAGGGCATGGCCGAGCGCCAGCGCGAGGCAATCGCGGCCGCCAAGACCGCGCAGGACGACTACATCCGCAACGTGGTGCAGCAGACCGGCCCCGCCCAGCAGATCGCCGACGCGAAGGCCCTGCTGGACGACGGCACGATCTCCCAGGACGAGTTCGACACGATCAAGAACAAGGCCCTGGCATGACACGCGCAGGCCTGACGCCCGAAACGGCGACGCGATGAAGAACCTGCTCTCCAAGATCAGCTTCGCACAGTGGCTCGGCCTCGTCCTCGCGATCCTCGCCGTCATCTTCGTGTTCACCAACACGAACACGACGAAGATCACGCTGTACGGGCTGCACCTGAGCGGACCCACCTGGCTGATCCTGCTGATCATCCTCGCCATCGGCTGGCTGATCGGTCTACTCACGGGCAGAAAGAGGTACCGGGGCAATTGAGCGGTCCCCGGCGGGCGGCCGTGGACGGGTGAATCGGGAGGTGGCGGCATGCACGACGGCAACGACGGCGCCGGCGACGCCGCCGCGCCCGCGATCGAGGTGGTCCGGGGTGACATCACCCGGGTCCGGGTCGAGGCCGTGGTCAACGCCGCGAACTCGTCGCTGCTCGGCGGCGGAGGTGTCGACGGCGCGATCCACCGCGCGGGCGGGCCACGGATCCTCGCCGCGTGCCGCGAACTGCGTCGCACGTCGCTACCCGACGGGCTCCCCGCGGGGCAGGCCGTGGCCACCACGGCCGGCGACCTGCCCGCGCGGTGGGTGATCCACACGGTGGGCCCCGTCCACGCCTCGGCCGGTGGTGAGCGGCAGGCGGCACTGCTCCGGTCGTGCTACACGGGCAGCCTGGCCGTCGCCGACGGGTTGGGCGCGCGCACGGTGGCGTTCCCGCTGGTCTCAGCGGGCGCCTACGGCTGGCCTCTCGACGATGCGGTGGCGCAGGCGGTCTCGGCGATCCGCGCGGCCACCACCGCCGTCGGGACCGTCACGCTGGTGGCCTTCGACGAGCAGGTGGCGGGGCTGATGCGCCGGGCCGTGGCGTGACGTCCCCGCCCCGCTAGCTCCAATGCCGCGCAGTTAGTTGTCGTGTCTGGTGTCAATGATGCCCGGTAGGTGTGTCGTGATGCGGGTCCGATAGTTCGTGCGGTCGACGTTGCCTTTCGCGCGGTGTTTGGAGATGGCCCGTTTCGTGACTCTGGGGCTCGAGCGTGATCGGCGGGCGGGCATGACCGCTGCCAGTGCTGCTCGCCCGATGCGGCCGGTCAGGTCGGTGCAGGGCCCGGCGAGGATGAGACCCGCATCGTGGATAGCGTCGCGGGCGGTGGTCAGGGCGATGGTGAAGCTGAGCCGGTCGGGAGCGATGTCGCCGGCGGCCAGGGCGGTGTCGGCGATCGCGGTGCGCAGCGCCTGGTGGACGATCAGGACGGCGTAGACCTCCTGGGCGACGCCGGCCGGGGTGCGTGCTCGCAGGACCCGGCCCGCGAGGATCGTCGCTTTGGTCTCCCGGTAGCTGGTCTCGATCTCCCATCGCTGGTGGTAGAGCTGCACGATCTGCCGTGCGGGGTAGCGGTCCGGGTCGGTCAGCGTGGTGATCAGACGGTAGGTGCCGGTGCGCCGGCCGCCGGCCGGGTCGAGATCGACGGTGATCTGGGCGTCGATCAGGCGCACCCGCAGATCGCCGATGGCCACGATCTGGGTGCCGTCGTCCAGGCGCTCGAGGACCTCGAACCTGCGGGCGTTCTTGCACCGTATGAGCAGGTCTGCGCCGGTGGCGGCGAACTGCTCGATCAGGGCGGCGGCGGCGAAGTTGCGGTCGCCCAGCAGCAGCATGCCGGGGCGCAGACTGTTCGTCAGGGCGGGGGCGTAGGTGGTCTCCCCGGCCCGGTAGGAGCCGAACACGGCGTCGATGACCGTGCGGGTGCCGCATGCGACGATGCTCACCAGCCGCAGCATCGGGTATCCGGCCGGTGCGTCAGGGCGGCCGGACTGGCGGCCGAACGCGCCGGTGTTGGCGCCGGTGTCCGCCACGAACATCGTGGTGCCGTCGATCGCGCACACCAGCAGGCCCCGCCAGCGCGAGGACCCGGCCGCCGGGCCGCGGACCAGGTCGAACAGTTCGGCAAGCGGGCCGGTGCCGATCCGCCGGAACGCCTGGGACAACGCCGAGCTACCGGGCGTGGTCAGGCTCAGGCCGGCGCCGCGGGCCAGGCGCGCCAGTACCTGCTGGTAGCCCACGCCAGTGAACAGCACCCCCGCGAGCAGCACGTACATCACCACCCGGGTGGGCAGGCGGCGCACCCGTTTCTGCGCCGCTCCGGCAGCCTCGATCGCCGCGTCGACCAGATCGAATGACACGATCCGGGTCAACTCGCCGAGATGACCCGCGGCGAAGGGATCCGCCGGCGCGGGCAGCGGGGCAGGGATGACAGACTGGGACGGCAACGGAACTCCTTTGGTAGCAGGGCGTCTTGTGAGGACACCCCTTGCCTACCGTGGAGTTCCGTTGCTCTTCGCCCGACACGCCGCAGTCACACTTGCCACACCAGCCACACCACTAACTGCGCGGCATTGCCGCTAGCTCTGGCCGGTCCCCCCGCCCCGCTGCTCCTGGATCGACTCCTCCCGGCTGCGTTCATGCTCGTCCTCGCGCGCCCGCCGCGCCGCGTCGCGCAGCTCCAGGCCGTCGGTGAGCATGTCCCCCACCTCCCGCGCCACGTCACGGACGCATGTGGTGATGATGGTGGCGATCCGCCCCACCCGTACCGCCGTCGATTCGGTCAGCTCCTGCGCGATGTCCTTACGCGATTCGAACTTTCCGACCATCACGCGCCCCTCCCGTCGTTCCGCATCCCGCCGGCCGGCGGCTTCGCGGGCCTGTCCGCACCATCATGCCGCACGCGCGGACCGCTCGATCACCACCTCAGGCACCTTCGGCCGCCCGACCAGCGTATTCGGCAGCGCGAAGCGGAAGATCTTGCCCCACACGGAGCCGACCTGCCGGAAGAACCCTCCGGTGTTGTAGGGCAGCCCGTAGCGGCGGCAGATGTCCTCCACGCGCGGGGCCAGCTCGGGATAGCGGTGCGCGGGGAGGTCGGGGAACAGGTGGTGCTCGATCTGGTGCGACAGGTTGCCGGACAGGATGTGGAACAGGGGGCTGCCGGAGATGTTGGCGGAGCCGAGCATCTGCCGCACGTACCACTCGCCCTTGCTCTCGTCCGCCGTCTCCTCCTCGCTGAACGACGCGACACCCGTGGGGAAGTGGCCGCAGAAGATGATCGAGTACGCCCACAGGTTGCGGACGAGGTTGGCGGCGCCGTTGCCCACCAGCGTGGTGACGAAGAACGGGCCCGACAGCGCGGGGAAGACCACATAGTCCTTGAGCACTTGGCGGCCGGCCTTGCGCCACCAGCCCACCGCCAGCGGCTTGACGTCCACCCAGCCGCGCTTGCCCTGCACCACGTTCTCGATCTCCAGGTCGTGCAGCATCACGCCCCACTCGAACAGCACCATGAGCAACGTGGCCCACACCGGGTTGCCCAGGTAGTAGGGGTTCCACTTCTGGTCGGGGTCCATGCGCAGGATGCCGTAGCCGATGTCGCGGTCCTTGCCCACGATGTTGGTGAACGTGTGGTGCATGTAGTTGTGCGAGTGGCGCCACTGGTCCGCCGGGCAGACGGTGTCCCACTCGAACTCCCGGGAGCTCAGGCCGCGCTCGCGCATCCAGTCGTACTGGCCGTGCATGACGTTGTGGCCGATCTCCATGTTGTCGAGAATCTTCGACAGGCTCAGCGCGCCCACGCCCGCCAGCCACACCGGCGGCAGGAACGGCACGTACATCGCCGCGCGGCCGGCCACTTCGAGCCCGCGCTGCGCCTTGATGACGTTGTAGATGTACTCGCGGTCCTCGGCGCCGAGCTTGGCGACCGTCTCGGCGCGCAGCGCGTCGAGCTCGCGGCCGATGGCCTCGATGTCGTCGCGGGTGAGGACGACCGGATCGGCCGTGCCCGGCCGCGGCGCGCCTGCGTGCAGGGCCGCGTCGCGGCGGGTGATCGTCCGGCCCAGCGGGCCTGAGAGTGCGAACATGTCTTCTCCTCGTCGATGGTCGAGCGGGTTGGATGGCCGTCGCGTCACGCGGACCCGGCGTCAGACGACGATGTCGACGTCGCCGACGGGCCTGTTGATGCACAGCTGGATCGGCTGGTCGGGCTCCGCGTCCGCCTCGCCGGTGAGCGCGTTGCGCGTGCAGCCTGAGCGGCGGACCGCGGTGCAGGAGAAGCAGATGCCCATGCGGCAGCCGTGCTCGGGGCTCAGCCCCGCCGCCTCGGCCTGTTCCAGCAGCACGTCGCCGGTGTTCGCGGCGTCGATGCCCGACGCGGAGAAGGTCACGGTGCCGTGCACCTCGTCGTCGGACGGGACGGCCGCGGGCGCCGCGTCGAACGCCTCGGTGTGCAGGCGCGCCCCGAGGCCCATGCCGTCGTAGACCTCGCGCACCGCTGCCATCATCCGTGCCGGTCCGCACAGGTACGCCTGCGCACCGCGCACCCAGGGCGCGGCCAGCGCCAGGTGCCCGGCGCTGAAGTGCCCGTCCACGTCGCCGGCCCCGTCCGCCGCCGTGCAGCCCACGATCACGGCCACCCCGCGCGCCGCCGCCAGCCTGCGCAGCTCCTGCGCGTGCACGAGCTCCTCCGGCCGGCGGACGTAGTGCAGGAAGGCCACGCGGCCGTCGTGCCGTTCGTCGACCAACGTCCGCAGCATCGCGAGCACCGGGGTGATCCCGCTGCCGGCGCTGATGAGGACGATGTCCCGTGGACGGGGCATGGGCAGGTGGAACTCACCGGCGGCCTGGGCCAGGTCCACCATGAGGCCGGGCCGCGCCCGCTCGAGCAGCTCCTGCGAGACGAGCCCCGACGGGTGCGCCTTCACCGTGAGTTCCAGCCGGCCGTCTGCCCCGTGTTCGGAGCCGCACGGGGAGAAGCAGCGCGTGTGCCGCACCCCGTCGACCACCACCCCCACCCGCACGAACTGCCCGGCGCGGAAACCCCGCCACTGCCGCGTGGGCCGTAGGCTCAACGTCACCGAACGATCACCCTCCCGGCGAACAGCTGTCACCTGTGCGCGCAGGTCGTTCACCGTCACCGTCGGCGCGATCAGTTCGGTGTACCGGTCGACGCCATGCGGCGTGGCCATCGCTTCCGCCAGGCCCACGAACCGCCGAAGCAGGGGAACTCTGCGCTTGCCACCTGCGATAATATCCGTCATGCCACACCCTCCTGCCGCCCCTCGCGACGTCTCGTCACCGCACACCTGCACGGGTCATCGGCTGCACCGTGCCACCAGCGGGATGTGATCATCAACTTTCAGTGCACATCCGTACACTGGGTATTGTGACAGTAGAAGCGACGGCGGGGTCAAGGGTGACGCCCTGTGATCTGCGCTACGGACATAGACTCGGCGCCATGGTCGAGCCCCTCGGTGCGGCGCGGGTCTCGCGCGCGGAACGCAAGCAGCTCACCCGCCGTGCGCTGCTGGACGCGACGCTCGACCTGCTCGAAGACCGCAGCTTCTCCGGCCTGAGCCTGCGCGAGGTCGCTCGGGCTGCCGGGATCGTGCCGACCGCCTTCTACCGGCACTTCGCCTCGCTCGACGACCTGGGCGTGACGCTCGTGGAGGAGTCGATGCGCGTGGCCAGGCAGGCGCTGCGGGACGCGCGGTGCGGCGGCGGCCCGCCCACCATCGACGCCGCGCTGGGGGCGCTCGACGCGAAGGTGCGCGATCACCCCCGCGAGTTCCGGTTCCTCGTCCGTGAACGCCACGGCGGTACGGCGGAGATCCGGGACGCCATCGGAGCCGAGCTGCGGGCGCTCGTCGGCGAACTGGCCATCGACCTCGCGCGCACGCCGGCGCTCGACGCGTGGTCGCCCGCGGAGCTGGACACTGCTGCGGACCTGCTCACGGTGACCGCCCTCGAATCCGTCCCCGGCCTGCTGGGGACGCCACGCGACCATGCCGCGGCGCTCGGGCGTGCGGGACGGCAGCTGCGGATCATCGCGGCCGGATTATCGGCCCGGCCGCCAAGCGCCTGAGTCGGCACCGCACCGTCTCAAGTTGAGGCGCGGCTCCTTGTGTCCTAGCGTCGGGCGGATACCGGCATACGCGCCAGACCGACACCGACACTCCGTCCCGGCACCCTGCGCGGGGCCGGGACGGCGCAGGGAGAGGCCTCCGTGAAAACCATCCAAGACGCCTGGCGGGGCATCCGCAAACCCGTCTTCATCCCGGCGTCGCTCATCATCTTCGGGATGATCGCCTTCGCCGTCATCTATTCCGGCACAGCAGAAGACGCCTTCACTTCGCTGAAGGACGGCATCGCCGACGGCGTCGGCTGGTGGTACATCCTCTCCGCCACCGGCTTCGTCCTGTTCGCCGTGTACTGCGTGTTCAGCCGCGTCGGCAGCATCCGCCTGGGCCGCGACGACGAGAGGCCGGAGTTCGGCGTGTTCTCGTGGTTCGCCATGCTGTTCAGCGCCGGCATGGGCATCGGCCTTGTCTTCTACGGCGTGGCGGAGTCGCTGTCGCACTACATCATCCCGCCGGAGTCGGGCGGGATCGAGGGCGGTACCGACGCCGCGGCCAATCAGGCGATGCAGCTGACCATGTATCACTGGGGGCTGCACGCGTGGGCCATCTACGTGGTCGTCGGACTGGGTCTGGCGTACATGACCTACCGCAAGGGGCGTCCCATGTCGGTGCGGTGGCTTCTCGAGCCGCTGCTGGGGCGCAAGCGGATCGAGGGCCCCATCGGTCATGCCATCGACGTCGTCGCCGTCGTCGGCACGCTCTTCGGCATCGCCACGTCGCTGGGCTTCGGCGTCCAGCAGATCTCGGCGGGCCTGGAGTACCTGGGCTGGCTCACCGTGGACAACCCGGTGAAGATCATCATCATCGTCGTCGTCACGGCGATGGCCACCTTCTCCGTCGTATCGGGTGTGACCAAGGGCCTCAAGTGGCTGTCGAACATCAACATGGTCCTCGCCGCACTGCTGGCACTGTTCGTGCTGGCATTGGGCCCCACGCTGTTCCTGGCGCAGGCCTGGGTGCAGAACCTCGGCGGCTACGTCCAGGCGCTGCCGCAGATGATGCTGCGCACCGCGCCGTTCTCCGACGACTCGTGGCTGGCCGACTGGACCATCTTCTACTGGGGCTGGTGGATGAGCTGGGCGCCGTTCGTCGGCATGTTCATCGCGCGGATCTCGCGCGGGCGCACCATCCGCGAGTTCATCGCCGGCGTGATCCTGGCGCCCACCATCATCGCGTAGCTGTGGTTCACGATCTTCGGCGATTCCGGGATCCTGCGGCAGCGCGACGACGGCGACATGCTCGTCGACGGCGCGGTCGACACCAACACCACGCTCTTCCACATGCTCGACGGCCTGCCACTGGGCATCATCACGAGCGTGCTGGCGATCGCCGTGGTGGTGTTCTTCTTCGTCACCTCCTCCGACTCCGGTTCGCTGGTGATCGACATGCTCTCCACCGGCGGCGACATGAACACGCCCAAGATCACGCGCGTGTACTGGTCGGTGCTCGAGGGCGTCGCCGCCGCGATCCTGCTGGTGGTGGGCGGCGCCGGGTCGTTGACGGCCCTGCAGACCGCGTCCATCGCCACGGCGGTGCCGTTCTCGATCGTCCTCGTGCTGGCGTGCGTCTCGATGCTCAAGGCGTTCCGGTTCGACCTGGCGCACCGCCCGCGGTACATCCACGTGTCGACTCCCGGCGGCGGCGGTTCCACCGTGCTCGCCACCTCCGACAGGCCGGGACCGGACACGGCCGCGCAGGCGTCGACACCGCCGGAGCGCGAGCTCGTCGGGGCCGCACCGGCCGGGGAGGGCGCCGCGTCCGAGCACTGGTGGCGCCGGTCCAAGGTCTCCGCGACCTTCGCAGGGTTGTCGCCGTCGGACCGGCCGACGCCCGAGCCGCAGGACGACTCGATCGTGGTGCGTGTGCACGAGATTCCGGTCAGTGCACTCGAGGTGGACCCGGAGACCGGCGCCGTCGGCTTCGACAGATCCGCAGGACCGTCGGACCCGCTGGGCGGCGAGGTGTTCGACACCCAGGAGTTCGCCGAGTCCGCCATCGGCGCCGAGATGCTGGGCAACGGCAACGGGGGCAATGGCAACGGCGCCGGCCCCGCGCCCGGCCACGATGACGGAGGCGCCGGGGACCGTCCCGACGGCCCCGCCCCGCGAGGCTGACGCTCCCGCTGCCCCGACCACGACCGCGGCCCGCCGACCACACACGTCGGCGGGCCGCGGTCTTTCGCGTCCTTGGGTCCGTGCACCGCCCGCTGGGTCGACTCGCGAGAGACGGAGAGGGAACCCACAACGCCCTCGCGCTTGTGCTCTGACTCACCAGTAACTATGGTCGTCTGCGACATTGCAAACGTACGTCCAATGCGTACGTCCGTCTCATAACTCAAGGAGTTTTACAATGGGTTCACTTCCGGGCCTCATCGACCTGCTGCCGATGATCAACATCCTCAACGGCTTCGACACGATGTCGCTCAACGGCATCGGGTCGGCACAGACCCAGTCGCTCGACGCCGTCGGCTCGCTCGAGGGCCTCATCGGCGGCAAGTAGCCACACCCCCTCACCGGCCGGGCGCCGGCCGTCAGTCTCAAAGCACAGATCCAGGAGAAACACATGCTCACGCAGTCCCTCACCGACGTTTTCGGCGTCTTCAACACCAGCATCGAGAACGGCACCGGCTCCATCAGCAAGCTCGGCGGCGAAGGCATCGGCAGCCTCGGCGACATCCTCAAGCCCTTCTTCGCCGGCCTCGAGACCATGAGCGGCGCGGCCAAGTAGGACCGCCTGCACCCGCGGGGCGCCCACCGACCGGTGGGCGCCCCGCAGTGTTCGTCCGTGCCACTTCACTTGCACTGCCGTACGGTATTTTCAATACGGCTGAAGTCATCCACCGCGATCCTCCGAACTGCGGCGCCAACCTCGTGCGGACACCTGTCCGGCCGCTGCTCTAGGCTGACGCTTGCGGTGCAGGCACCGGCCTCACCGGCCTGGCCGCAACCGGAGAACCCGCGAGAAGCGAGGAGCCGCCGTGCGTTTCGGAGTCACCCTGTTCACCAGCGACAGGGGCATCACCCCCGCCGCCGCCGCCCGCGCCGCCGAGGACGCGGGTTTCGACGCGTTCTACGTGCCCGAGCACACCCACATCCCCGCCCGCCGCGAGGCCGCGCACCCCGCCACCGGCGACGCCTCGCTGCCGGACGACCGCTACATGCGCACGCTCGACCCGTGGGTGGCGCTGGGCACCGCGATTCCGGTGACGTCGACGATCCGCCTGGGCACGTGCGTGGCACTGCCCGTGGAGCATGATCCGCTCACCCTCGCGAAGACCATCGCCACGGTCGACCACCTCGCGGGCGGGCGGGTGACCCTGGGCGTGGGCTTCGGCTGGAACCTGGACGAGCTGCGCGACCACGGCGTGCCCATCGGGCGCCGGCGGACGATGCTGCGCGAGTATCTCGAGGCCATGAAGACACTGTGGGACGACGAGGAGGCCGAGTACCACGGCGAGTTCGTCGAGTTCGACGCCGCGTGGGCCTGGCCCAAGCCCGTGCAATCGCGGGTGCCGGTGATCGTGGGTTGCGCGGGCAACGAGAAGAACTTCCGGTGGATCGCCCGCAACGCCGACGGATGGATGACCACCCCGCGCGAGGACGGGGTCGACGCCGGGATCGCAGGCCTGCGCAGGGCGTGGGCGGAGGCCGGCCGCGACGGCGCGCCGCTGATCCACGCCCTGGTTCCGGGGCGCCCGGACCCCGACGAACTCGCCCGCTGGCGCGATCTGGGCGTCACCGAGGCGATCTGCGGCATGCCCGACGCGGACGAACCGACCGTCGCCGCCTACCTCCAGCACCTCGCCGGGCGCGTCGCGCACCTGCGCGGCTGAGGCCCGGAGGCCGGCCGGAACCGCCGCCGGCCGCTGCTCACTCCTCGCGCGCCGCGGCCTTCTCGTGTTGGTGGACGACCTTGCCGACAAGCTGGTCGAACTTGGTGCCGATGGGCCAGCCCACGTAGTGGCACAGGAAGATCGCGACCTCGCGCAGCTGCCGTTCGTCGAGCTCGCCGTTGCGCAGGGCCGCGCTGATCTGGATCTCGGCGATGTCGAGCACTCCCTGCGCGGCGATCGAGCCGAGCAGGATCAGGCGCCTGTCGCGCACGCTGAGTCCGTCGCGCTCCCAGATGTCGGCGAAGAGGTGGTCGACGGTGATCCCGTAGAAGTCGCCGGGCAGGTCGCCCAGCTCGAAGCCGTAGACCTCGCTCATCCTGGCCAGCCCCCGCGCCCGGCGCGCGGTGCCGGGGCCGCCCTGGTCTTCCGGGTCCGTACTCTGCTGTCCGCTCATACGTTTCCCTTCCGTTCGTCGTCGGCCGCCTCGGCGAGGAAGCCCGGCCCCACGCCCAGCCCCGCGCCGAGCCCGGCGAGCGCACAGCGGGCCAGCGGCAGGTCGACATGCTCGCGCCCGCCGAGGCCCAGGGCCAGGTCGAGGTCCTTTTCGCCCAGGTCGCGCACGTGCACGAGGATCGGGTGCAGCGGATCGCCGGGGTCGACCGGCACCGTGCTGCCGCGCAGCATGATGGCGCCCGGCCCGCCGGTGACGGCGTCGGAGTGGCGCACCACCGCGCCGAGCGCGGCCACGTCGAGCCCGCAGGCCTCGGCCAAGCGCTGCGCCTCGGCCGCCCGCGGTGAACGAGACGAAGTGCAGCAGGTTGCGGGCGAGTTTCATCCGCGTGCCCGCGCCGACCGCACCCGCGTGCACCACCAGCCCCGCGAACAGCGCGAACGGGCCGCGCACCGCCGCGAAGGCCGCGTCGGTGCCGCCCACCATCACCGCCAGTTCCCCACTGCGGGCGCCGGCCGCGCCGCCGCTGATGGGCGCGTCCACCAGCTCCACCCCGGCGGCCCGGCACTGCGCCGCCAGTTCGGCGGCGGCGGTGTCGGAGATCGTCGAGTGCACGGCCACCACGGCGGGCGGCCGCGCGGCCGCCAGGATGCCGTCGGGGCCGGCGACGACCCGGCGCACCTGCGCGTCGTCGAGCACGGTGACGCAGACGATCCCCGCCCCGTGCGCCGCCTCGGCCGGGGTGTCCGCCAGGTGCGCACCGGCCGCGGCGAACTGCTCCATGGCCTCGGCGCGCACGTCGCACACCGTCAGTCCACCCGGGTGCGCCAGCAGCCGCCGCGCCATGGGCGCCCCCATCGAGCCCAGGCCGATGCACCCGATACGGGTCGACTGCGCGTCCGCGGCCGCGGGAACGCCTCCGTCCGGCCCGGTCTCACCGCTCGGCATACGCCACCGCCTTCGTCTCCAGATACTCCTCGAAGCCGGCCACGCCCATCTCCCGGCCGATCCCCGACTGCTTGTAGCCGCCGAACGGCACGTCGGGCGAGTACCAGAGCCCGCCATTGACGCCCAGCGTGCCGGTGCGGACGCCGCGCACCACGCGGTCGACGCGGGCCGGGTCGTCGCCCCACACCGCGCCGGAGAGCCCGTAGGGCGAGTCGTTGGCGATGCGGACGGCGTCGTCGTCGCCGTCGTGCGGGATGATCGCCAGCACCGGGCCGAAGATCTCCTCGCGCGCGGCGCGGGCCGTGTTGTCGAGGCCCGCGATGAGGGTGGGTTCGAGGAAGCATCCGCGCTCGCGCCCCGGCGGCCGCCGCCCGCCGCACACCACGGTGCCGCCTTCCTCCACCGCGAGAGCCAGATACGACTCGACCCGCTCGCGCTGGCGCTCGGAGATCAGCGGCCCGCACACCGTGCCCGGGTCGGCCGGGTCGCCTGGCGGCAGGCCGGTGAGAGCGGCGGCCGTGGCGGCGGTGGCCTCGTCGAGCCGGTGGCGCGGCACCAGCAGCCGGGTGGTGATGGCGCAGCCCTGGCCCGCGTGGGTGGCCACCGTGAACGCGGCGGTGGCGCAGGCGGCGCGCAGCCGGTCGGCGTCGAGGCAGTCGAGCACGACGAACGCCGACTTGCCTCCGAGCTCGAGGAACACCTTGGTGAGGTTCTCCGACGCCGCCACCATGACGGCGCGGCCGGTGGCGGAGGAGCCGGTGAACGAGACCACGTCCACGCGCGGGTCGGCGGCGAGCTGCGCGCCCACGCCGTGGTCCGACGAGGTGACGACGCCCAGCACTCCGGGCGGCAGGTCGGTCTCCTCGGCCGCGATCCTGCCCACGAGCGCCGCGCACCAGGGGGTGTCGGGCGCGGGCTTGAGCACCGCGGTGCAGCCCGCGGCCAGGGCGGGGCCGATCTTGGCGAGGGTGATCTGGTGCGGGAAGTTCCACGGCGTGATGGCGGCGACCACACCCGCCGCCTCGCGCAGCAGCGTGCGGCGGGTGGGTATTCCCATGGGCGTGGCGGGCCCCAGATCGGTGCTCCAACGGTAGCTTTCGGCGAGGTCGGCGAAGTAGCCGAGATCGGCGACGGGCCCCTCGAGCTGAGGTCCCGCGGTGAGCAGCGCGGGCGCGCCGGCCTCGGCGATGGTCACCTCGCGCAGCTCCTCGACATGCCGCTGCAGCCCGTCCCGCAGCTGACGCAGGCACCGGGCACGGAACGCGTGGTCGCCCGACCAGCCGGTGGTGTCGAAAGCGCGGCGCGCCGCGCGGATGGCGGCATCCATGTCGTCGCCGCCGCCATCGGCCGCGCGCCCGATCGGCTCCTCGGTGGCCGGGTTGAAGGTGGCGAAGGTGGCGCCCGATGCTGCGGGCACGAGTGTGCCGTCGATCAAGAGGTCGGTGCTGGCGTCGGGGCGCAGCGGCATGTCTCACCGGCTTCCGGGGGGAGAGCGGGTGGCCCCGCTCGAGGTCGTTCGGACAGGTGTCTGGACTCTAGTGCGCCGTGCGTCGTACCGCACCGGCTTTCGACCGGATGACCTCTTCCCGGACATCTGTCTGGTCACCTGTCGACATTCCACGCGCACCGGTCTACGGTGGGCGGCACGCGGTCGCGCCGGGCGGCCGCCGGACAGCGAAAGGCGCGGTGATGGTGCACTCCACTCCCGGCCTCGGCACCCCCGGTGCCGTAGCGTCCGGACACATGTCCGCTGATGACCGGTTCGAATCCACCCGTCGCCGCCTCACCGCCCACCAGGCCGAGACGGTCGCCCGCCTCGCCGACGCCGCCGTGACGGTGCTGCGTGAACGCGGGCATGCCGCCCTCACAGTGCGTCTGGTCGCGGCCGAGGCCGGCGTCGCGCCCGCCACCGCCTACACCTACTTCTCGTCGAAATCCCACCTGCTGGCCGAGGTCTTCTGGCGCCGGCTCGCCGCGCTGCCGCAGCCCGAGAGCCGGGACGGCACCCCGGTCGCGCGTGTCACCGAGGTGATGCGCGCGGTGGCTCTGCTTGTGGCCGACGAGCCCGAGCTGGCCTCCGGGGTCACCGCTGCCCTGCTCGACGACGACCCGGAGGTGGCCCACCTGCGCGTGCGCATCGGCACCCGCATCCACGAGCGCCTGTCGCACGCCCTCGGCCCCGGCACCCGGCCCGAGGTGCTCGAGGCGCTCGAGGTGATGTGGGACGGCGCGCTGCTGCGCGCCGGCATGGGCCACCAGTCGTACGCCCGCATCGCTGATCGCCTCGAGACCTACGCCCGCCTCATATTGGAGTAGCCGATGCCCCAGCCCGCGCAGCCGCCCACCCCTGGTGAGACGATCCCGGTCCCGTACCCGCTGGACCCGTACAGCTATGTCCTGCACGAGGACCCGTACCCGGCCTACCGGTGGCTGCGCGAACACGAGCCCGTGCACCACTCGCCAGAGCTGGGCTTCTGGGCGGTGTCGCGCCATGCCGATGTGCGCGCGGCGTTCCTGGACAAAGAGCGCTTCTCGAGCGCGAACGGCGTCACACTCGACCCGGCCGCATACGGCCCGCATGCGCACCGCACCATGTCGTTCCTGGCGATGGACGACCCGAAACACCTGCGCATGCGCTCGCTGGTGTCGCGCCGGTTCAATCCCCGATTCATCGCGCCGATGCGCGGGCGGATCACCGAGATCACCCACGAGCACCTGGACCCGGCGCTGCGCCGCGGGGAGTTCGACTTCATCGGCGACGTCGCCGCCCGCATCCCCATGGACGTCATCTCTGAGATGATGGGCGTGCCGCCCCCCGACCGGGTCGAGATCCGCCGCCTGGCCGACGCTGTGGTGCACCGCGAGGACGGCTCCACCGATCTGCCGCAAGCGGCAGTCGAGGCGGCGATGACGCTGCTGTCGTACTACGTCGACCTGCTGGCCCGCCGCCGCGCGCACCCGCAGGACGACCTGACCTCCGAGCTGGCGCAGACGGAGGTCGACGGCGACGCGCTCACCGACGCCGAGATCATCGGGTTCCTGTTCCTCATGGTGGTGGCGGGCAACGAGACCACCACCAAGCTGCTGGGCAACGCCGCATACTGGGGGCACCGCCACCCCGGCCAGCTCGCGATGCCGTTCGCCGACGCCGCGCACGTGCCCGGCTGGGTGGAGGAGACTCTGCGCTACGACACCTCCAGCCAGATGCTGCTGCGCACCACCGCCGCCGACGTGACGATGCACGGCGTGACGATCCCCGCCGGCCAGAAGGTGCTGGTGCTGGTGGGCTCGGCCAACCGCGATGAGCGGGTGTTCGATGCTCCCGACGCCTACCGGATCGAGCGCGACAGCAGTGCCGGCCTGCTCAGCTTCGGCGTGGGCACGCACTACTGCCTGGGAGTGCACCTGGCCCGGCTCGAAGCGACGGTGGTGCTCACCGCGCTGCGCGACGCCGCGAGCGGGTTCGCCCTCGACGAGGCCGGCTGCGCGCGCGTGCACTCGTCCAACGTGCGCGGCTTCGCGTCGATGCCGATGCGCGTCACCCTGCGCTGAGCGACCCCGCGCCCCACCCTCCCCTCGCCGGCCAGGCCCCGCCCGCAGCAGGAAGGTTGACCATGCCCCGTTTCGCCCCGCACCCCGCCCGTCGCCCCGCGATCATCAGCGGCGCCTCATCCGGCATCGGCGCCGCCACCGCACAGACCCTCGCGGCTCTCGGCCACCCGGTGGCGTTGGGCGCCCGGCGCGCCGACGAGTGCGAGCGGCTCGCGCAGAAGATCCGCGACGCGGGCGGCGAGGCCTGCGCCGGATTCCTCGATGTCACCGACACCGCCGCCGTGGACGCGTTCGCCACCGCCGCCGAACGCACGCTTGGGCCCGCCGAGATCCTCGTCTCGGGCGCGGGGAGCCTGCAGGTGGGCCGGGTGCACGAGACCGACCCGGACGTGTTCGCCGCACAGCTCGACGTGCACCTGGCCGGTGCGCAGCGCCTGGTGGCACGGGTGGCGCCCGGGATGGTGGAGCGCCGCCGGGGCGACGTGGTGCTCATCGGCTCGGACGTGGCGGGCGCGCCCAGGCCCCGGTCCGGTGCCTACACCGCCGCCAAGTCCGGGCTCGAGGCGCTGGGCCGGCAGATGCAGATGGAACTCGAGGGCACCGGGGTGCGCACCACGGTGGTGCGGCCCGGGCAGACGCTCACCGGCATGGGCATGGACCTCGCCCCCGAGGACATCGGCCCGCTGCTCGAGGACTGGCGACGCTGGGGCCTCACCCGGCACCCGCACTTCCTGCGCGCCTCCGACATCGCCGACGCCGTGGCCGCCTGCGTGTCGACGCCCCGGGGAGCACACGTGACGCTGATCGAGGTCGAGCCGGAGGCTCCCGTGAAGGAATGATCCGGAAGTGCCCGCCCGCCGGCACGCCGGGCGGGCGGGCGCTGCGTCACCGGATGTCGGTGGCGATGATGCGTTCCATGTTGCGCTCGGCGAGCGCGGTGATCGTGACGAAGGGGTTGACGCCCACGTTGCCGGGCACGAGCGCGCCGTCCACGACGTACAGGCCCGGGTACTCCGGCAGGCGGCCGTAGTTGTCGGTGGCCTTGTCCAGCAGGGCGCCGCCCAGCGGGTGGTAGGTGAAGTCGTCGCCCCACGTCTTGTACACGCCGAACAGGTCGGTCCGGTAGATCGTTCCCTCCTTCCTGTTGATCTTGTCGAAGAGCGCCTTGGCCATGTCGATGCCCGTCTGGTTCTGCGACTGCGACCAGGTGAGATCGACCTTCCCTGCGGCCGGATCGAACCGGAAGCGCGCACGCTCGGGGTTCTTCGTGATCGCCAGGTACAGGCTCACGTAGGTCTCGAGCCCGGCCGGCAGCGGCGCGATCTCCGCGAACACCGGCGCGACCGGATCGCCCCAGTTGTCGATGCCCATCGTCGGGATCGTGGCCTGCTTGGCGCCGGTCGCGTCCCACATGTGGTTGGCCCGGCCCACCATGATGTTGCCGTTGTTGCCCCAGCCCTCACCGACCTGCGGGGACAGGTTCGGCAGGTGCCCTTGCCCCTTCATCGACACGAGCAGCTTGCTGGTGCCGACGCTGCCGGCGGCGAAGAACACCCGGTCGGCCGTGACGGCCGTGGTGGCGACGACCCCGCCCTGCTCATCGATCTGTTCCATCGTCACGCTATAGCCGCCGCCGGCGGCCGGCGCGACCGCGGTGACACGGTGCAGGGGCGTGACCGTCAGCAACCCGGTGGCCGCGGCCTGCGCCAGGTAGGTCTTGTCGAGCGACTTCTTGCCGGCGTTGTTGCCGTAGATGACCTCGCCGTCGAGCGCCGACCGCGTGACGGCGCCCGCGGCCTCCTGCTCCATGTACTCGAAATCGTAGACGTTGGGGACGAACTCGGTGGTGTACCCGGAGCGGTGCGCGGTCTTGCGGGCCGTGCGCGTGAACTGATACCAGGGCGTCGATTCGAACCAGTCCTTGTCGATGGTGTTCACGCCCAGCGCGGCGTTGGCGCGCGGGAAGTAGGTCCCGTACATCTCGTTCGCATCGACCGACGGCAGGATCTCCTCGAACCAGGCGCGCTTGGGCGTCACCGCCATGCCGCCGTTGACGAGCGATCCACCGCCGACGCCGCGCCCCTGGTAGACGCTGATGCCGGAGAAACGCTCGCAGTCGAGGACACCGGTGTACTTCTCGATGTCTTTGTCGATGCCGAAACCCATGAAGTTGCTGACCGGCTGGGCCGTCCTGTCGGACAGCCACATCGAGCGCTTGTCGGGCTGGAGCATCCCGCAGAAGATCTTCCCGTCGGGGCCGGGGGTGTCCCACCGGCGGCCCATCTCGACGATCCGTGTGGGGATGCCGGCCTGCGTCAGGCGCAGGGCCGCGACGGCGCCGCCGTACCCGCTGCCGATGACGAGGGCGGGGATGCGGCCGCCTTCGCCGCCGGCGGCGCGGCCGGGGGCCGCCGAGGCCGTGCCCGACATCGACGAGAGCGCGGCGGCCCCCACGGTCAGCCCTGCGCCCGCGAGGAAGCGGCGGCGGGAGACGGATGCGGCCCCTCGGATCGCATCGTCGGCTCGGCGTGCCCGGCTATCGGTCATGGATCTCCTTCAGTCAGCGGTGGGATCCGTCAGTCGACGGGGGATTCGTCGGCGATGACGCGGGTGGTCCACGTCACGACCGACTGCCAGAATTCATACAGCCTGCTGAGCAGTTCGTGGCGCGATTTCGCAGATACCCGCACACGCCTCACACCCGCGCCCATGATCGGACCCGCCCCCGGCCCGCCCTTGACGCCCGGGACACACCGCAGGAGCCCGAGCTATTTCATCATCTTTCGTTATTTGATCGTTATATACCGGCGGGAAAAAGTACGTCAATTGGCGGATACTTTTCACATCCGTTCGGTCTATCGTCGTATCCGCATCGACTAACGACCGCCCCGGAGCAGACCATGAGCCCACTTTCCCCTGTCACGGCACCGGCGACCTTCCCCTCCGTTGTGCACACCGGACATCCCGACATCCACGTCGCCGACTTCACCGGTGCCGGGATCATCACCGCCCGCTTCACCGACGGGACCCCGCACACCGCACGCACACCCGCGTCCGGGCAGCCGCTGTCGGCGGCCGCGGCCGGCGACGACCTCTACTTCACGACCTGGAGCTCACCCCTGGGCGACGGCGCCCTCCGGAGGATGCCGCGCGCAGGGGGGCAGGCGGAGACCGTCGCGACCGGACTCCGCTGTCCCGTCGGAGTCGCCGCCGACGACCGCGCCGTCTACGTGGCGACCTTCTACGGCATGCTGCACGTGCTCCCCCACGCGGCGGCGCCCTTCCGGATCGACCTGACAGAACGCCTCACCAGCCCCAATGGCGTCGCATTGCACGACAGCACGCTGTACCTGGTCGACTGGGACGCCGGGTCCGTCGCCGCTCTCGACACCGGCGCGCTGACCGGCCCCGGGGCGGCGCCCGTCGTCCGCACCGTCGTCCGCCCCGGCGGCCTGACCCAACCCGGGCACATCACCGCAGGCGACGGCGCCCTCTACGTCACCCAGGCCGGCAACGCGCGGGGCCTCGACGGCACCATCGAGCGCATCGACCTGGACACGGAATCGCCGCGGCCCGAGACCCTCGCCGATCGCCTGCCGTATCCCACCGGAATCGCGCTGCACGACGGCACGCTCTACACGTCGGCGGTCGACGGCCGCTGCGTGCTGGGGATCGGCGTCGACGGCACGGTGGCCGCCGACCCGGTAATCACCGGGCTGGAGACGCCGTGGGGGCTCGCCCTCTGAGCGCCGGGGCCCGCCGGCGTTGAAGACGGGCGTTGTCCGGACACGTGTCCGGCGTCTAGGATCACTCTGCATAGAACACGTTTCACCGCCGAGGCGATCAGGCCGCCGCAGCGGTCCCGGCCTGCGACGCGCCGAAGGAGCCCCATGAGCAACCCCAGCACCGCGCCGGTCCCGGCGCAGTCCGTCACCGCGTACTCCGACGAGGTCGACGTCCTGGTGATCGGCTTCGGCATCGCCGGCGGCTCGGCCGCGGTGGGTGCCGCCGAGCGGGGCGCGAAGGTGCTGGTGCTCGAGCGCGCGGCCGAGGCCGGCGGCACCACCGCGATGGCCGGCGGCCACTTCTACCTGGGCGGCGGCACCGCGGTGCAGCGCGAGACCGGCCACGACGACTCGCCCGAAGAGATGGCCAAATACCTCATCGCCGTCTCGCGTGAGCCCGACGAGGCCAAGATCCGCGCCTACTGCGACGGCTCCGTCGCCCACTTCGACTGGATCGAGTCGCTGGGCCTGAAGTTCGAGCGCAGCTACTACCCCGAGAAGGCCGTGATCCAGCCCGGCACCGAGGGCCTGATGTTCACCGGCAACGAGAAAGTGTGGCCGTTCAAGGACCAGGCCGTCCCCGCGCCGCGCGGCCACAAGGTTCCCCAGCCGGGCGACACCGGCGGCGCGAAGATGGCCGTCGACGTGCTGCTGCGCCGCGCCGAGGAACTCGGAGTGCAGATCCGCTACGAGACCGGCGCCACCGCGCTGGTCACCGACGGCGGGCGGGTCGTCGGCGCCGCGTGGAAACGCTTCGGCGACACCGGCGCGATCAAGGCGAAGTCCGTGGTGATCGCCGCCGGCGGGTTCGTCATGAACAAGGAGATGGTGGCCGAGCACGTCCCGCAGCTGGCCAAGAAGCCGTTCACACTGGGCAGCACCTACGACGACGGCCTGGGCATCACGTTGGGCGAGTCGGTGGGCGCCGCCACCGAGCACATGGACCAGGCCTTCATCACCGCGCCCGTCTACCCGCCATCGATCCTGCTCACGGGGCTGATCGTCAACGCCGAGGGCCGGCGCTTCGTCGCCGAGGACTCGTACCACTCGCGCACCTCCGGCTTCGTCATGGACCAGCCGGGGCAGAAGGCCTTTCTCATCGTCGACGAGGCGCACATGCAGCGCCCCGAGTTCCCGCTGTGCCCGTTCATCGACGGCTGGGAGACGGTGCCGGAGATGGCGGACGCGCTGGGCGTCCCCGCGGACGCCCTCGTCGCCACGCTGGACCGCTACAACACGCACGCCGCCCGCGGTGAGGACCCCGACTTCCACAAGTCGCCCGAGTGGCTGGCGCCGCAGGACCACGGGCCGTGGGCCGCGTTCGACATGACCCTGGGCACGGCCCTGTACGCGGGGTTCACGATGGGCGGGCTGCGCACCTCCGTCGACGCGCAGGTGCTGCGCCGCGACGGCAGCGTCGTCGACGGCCTGTACGCGGCGGGAGCCTGCGCCTCGAACATCGCCCAGGACGGCAAAGGCTATGCCAGCGGCACGCAGCTGGGCGAGGGGTCGTTCTTCGGCCGGCGGGCCGGGCACCACGCCGCCGGCGTGCATGACCGGTGAGCGATTCCGCCGCCGATGCCCGGCTGCCGCAGATCGGGATAGGGGCGTGACCGTCCCCGCGCGCCCGTGAGAACCTGAAGCCGAGAGCCCCCGGCCCACCGCGTCCGAGCCCGACGCACCCCGATTAGTGAGGTTGTCAATGACCGAGACCGCCATTCCGGCTGTCGCGGGCTGGTTCACCACCGGCCCCGAGCCCGCGCTGGTGGGCACAAAGTGCACCGCGTGCGGCAACATCGCGTTCCCGCGTGAGACCACGTTCTGCAAGAACCCCGCGTGCTCGGGCGAGGACTTCGACGATGTCGAGCTCTCGCGCCGCGGCACCGTGTGGTCCTACACCGACGCCCAGTACCAGCCCCCGGAGCCGTTCATCCCCGCGACCGACCCGTACGTGCCGTTCGCGCTGGCCGCGGTCGAGCTGTCGGAGGGCCTCGTCGTGATGGGCCAGGTGGCCGACGGCTACGGCGTCGACGACCTGACGGTGGGCGCCGAGGTCGAGCTGGTGGTCGAGCCCCTCTACACCGACGACGAGGGCGTCAAGACCATCTGGCGGTGGAAGCCGGTCGGGTCCGCATCGGCAGCGAAGGAGCAGCAGGCATGAGCAAGCACGATGTCGCCATCGCGGGCGTCGGCATGCACGCGTGGGGCAAGTGGGGCCGGCCCTTCGTCGAATACGGCACGGCCGCCGCGCGGGACGCGCTCAAGGATTCCGGCATCGCCTGGGGCGACGTCGATTTCATCGTCGGCGGCGAGACCGTCCGCAACGGCTACGGCGGATACGTCGCCGGCTCCACGTTCGCACAGGCCCTGGGCTGGAACGGCGCGCGCGTGGCCACCTCGTACGCGGCCTGCGCCACCGGCGCGCAGGCGCTGGACACCGCCCGCACCCGCATCCTCGCCGGGCTGAGCGAGGTGGCGCTGGTCGTCGGCGCGGACACCACGCCCAAGGGCTTCCTCAAGCCCAACGCGGGCGAGCGCTGGGACGACCCGGACTGGCTGCGCTTCCGACTGATGGGCATGACCAACCCGGCCTACTTCGCGCTGGGCGCCCGCCGCCGCATCGACCTGTACGGGGCCACCCAGGAGGACTTCGCCGCGGTCAAGGTGAAGAACGCCAAGCACGGCCTGGCCAATCCGTACGCGCGATACCGCAAGGAGTTCTCCGTCGCCGACGTCATGGCCTCGCCGGTGGTCGCCGACCCGCTGCACCTGATGGACATCTGCGCCACCTCCGACGGCGGCGCCGCCGTGGTGCTCACGTCGGTGGAGTACGCGCAGCGTCACGGGCTCACCGGGCCGCGCATCAACGCCATCTCCACGGTCACGCCCACGTTCCCGCAGACGCAGCTGGACATGCCGTACTTCTCCTCGGAGTCCACCGCCGCCGCGCCGGCCCCGCAGTACACGCACAAGGAGTCGCTGGCCCGCGCAGCCTTCGAGGAGGCCGGGATCAGCCCGTCCGACGTGGACGTCGCCGAGGTGTACGACCTGTCGACGGCACTGGAGCTGGACTGGATCGAGGACCTGGGCCTGGTCGAGCGCGGCACCGCCGAGACGCTGGTGCGCGCCGGCGACACGTCCATCGGCGGAAAGCTGCCGGTGAACCCGTCCGGCGGGCTGGCCTGCTTCGGCGAGGCCGTTCCCGCACAGGCGCTGGCACAGGTGTGCGAGCTGACCTGGCAGCTGCGCGGGCAGGCCGAGGGCCGCCAGGTGGAGGGCGCCCGCGTGGGCATCACCGCCAACCAGGGGCTGTTCGGCCACGGATCGTCGGTGATCCTCAGCGCGTAGCACCCCGCCGCACGATGAGCGCGTGCCTTCGGTTCCCCGCCCGGAACCGAAGGCACGCGCTCACTCGTCGGCAGACCGAAGCCCCGTCACGCCTCCACGGTGCGCATCATCCGGTAGCCCACGCCGAACAGCACCGCGCCGAGCACCGCGGGCACGGCCAGCAGGAGCACCGCGATCGGCGTGTCGACGAAGAAGCGCCCGACGGCAGGCCAGCCGCGTTGCCACGTGATGAGCAGCGCCGCCACGGCCGCCGCGAAGGCCAGGATCAGGGCCGCGGTGAAGAGGCCGTTGGCCCGCCACTTGAGGTAGATCACGCCGGCGAACACGCCCAGCGCGGCGAATGCCATCGTCACGAGCACCACGGAGAGGAACACGAGTGCGGGACTTCCGGTGAGGCGGTACACCACCGAGAGCACTTCGAGGTGCACGCTGTAGCCGTCGGTGGCCCGTTCGACCTGCGCGAAGACCAGCACCAGCACACCGTTGACGACGCCGGTGCACAGGGACGTCAACGCCGTGCCGAGGTAGAAGTCGCGCCGCGTCACGCCCAGCCCCATCGCGAACGGGAAGTGCTGCGTGGTGATGGACGCGAACATGGCCAGCGAGAAGAAGAACAGCGTCGATCCGACCCCGTTGAACCCCTCGTCCGGAATTTCCACGCCCTGCGAGCGGATGATGGCGAGGATCGCCGCGTGCGCCCACGTCACCACGAGGACGATCGCCCACGGCATGGCGAACAGCATCCACTGGCGGCTGTTCATGCGGGTCACCGCCCACGCCCGCGCGAGTGCGACGTTGCGCACGCCCGCCACCGCGTCCGGTCGGTCCATCGTCGCTTCCTGCATGTTCATCGTCTTCCGCCCCGTCCCGTGGGTGTCCACCCCGTCGTCCGGCCTGGTTCCCGCTGTCCTGGTTCCGATGCTCTCGATCCCCGAGTTCATGACGCCTGCCGTCCTTCCGTGCCGGTGGCCCCGATCATCAATTGCTGCAGCGACGCCGGCGCGATGTCGACTCCCCGTTCCCGCGCCCGGGCCAGGTCGTCCTCGGTGAAGTCGCCCTGCAGAGTGACGCGCGCCTGCGTGCCCAGGGTTTCGCGTCGCAGCTCCGTACGCCCCGCCGCGAGGCGGTCGATGTGGGCGGTTCCGCCCGTCGCGACAACCGCGCTGCGCCGCAGGTTCTCGGCGCAGTCGTCGATGAGCACCCGGCCGCCGTCGATGAGCACCACGTGCTCGAGCAGGTTGGCGACCTCATCCACCAGGTGTGTCGACAGCACGATGGTGCGCGGGTGGGCGGTGTAGTCGGCCAGCAGCTCGTCGTAGAACATCTGACGCGCGACCACGTCGAGGCCCAGGTACGGCTCGTCGAACAGCGTCACCGGCGCCCGCGACGCCAGCCCGATGATGATGCCGAGCATCGAGTGCATGCCGCGGGAGAGCTTCTTCACCCGGCGCCCCGTGGGCAGCTCGAACCTGCCCAGAAGCGTGTCGGCGAAGCCCTGGTCCCAGTGCGGCAGCAGGTCCGCGGCGGCGGCCAGCACGTGCTTGACCTTGAACTCGTCCGGGTAGCACTGGCTTTCCTTGACGAAGCACATCGACGACATCGCCTCGCGGTCCTCGAACGGCGCGCGCCCGTACACGTCGACCGTGCCGGAGGACGGCATCGCGTGGCCTGTGATGATCTGCATCGCGGTGGTCTTGCCAGCACCGTTGCGGCCGAGCACGCCGCAGATCGTGTTCTGCTGCACGGCGAAGGAGACGTCGTCCAGGGCGGTGACGTCGCGGTAGGTCTTTCCCAGGCCTGCCACGCTGATCGCTGCGGTCATGACTGCTCCTCGGTGGTTGCGGATTGGGCGGCGGCGACGGCGTCGCGTGCGGTGTCGCCCTTGTCGAGCTGCGTTACGAGCCGGGCGATGTCGGCCGGGGAGATACCGAGCTTGCGGGCCTCCTCGACCGCCGGCGCGAGGTAGCGGGCGACGAAATCCTCGCGACGGCGGAACCGGAGCTTCTCGCGCGCCCCGGGACTGACGAACATGCCGATACCGCGGCGCTTGTACACGGTGCCGTCGGCGACGAGCGTGCCCAGCCCCTTCGCGGCCGTCGCCGGGTTGATGCGATGGAACAGCGCGAGTTCGTTGCTGGAGGGCACCTGCGCGTCCTCCTCGAGCGATCCGTCGATGATCGCGTTCTCGATCTGCTCGGCGATCTGCTGGAAGATCGGCTTGTCCGACGTCAGCATGTCCCCGCTCCCGTGCTCCCACCGCGGCCCGGCGGCCCCGACGCGCGGGTGCACCTTCCAGGTCGGGCCATCGGTTCATTACTCATGTAATGAACCATAGCGCTAGTGGACCAGCGGGGCAAGGGGCTCGGCGCGTCCCGGGTGGACAACTCAATGAAGCGCCGCTCACATCAGGTATTGCCTGTGGCGCAGAGCACCGTTAACCTGAACCTGCGCTCACCTTCAATCACGGGTCGCCCGCGTACCCGTTCACTCTTCCGATGGAGGGATTCCCGGTGCATACACCCACGCCACCCCCGGCCCGCGCAGTGATCCCCCGACGCGACGTCGCCCTACTCGTCATCGTCGCCGCAGTGTTCGTCGCCGCCATCCTGCCGCCCGTGTCCTCGAAGGCGATCGTCGACGTGTCACTGACGGCATGGCTTCTCTGGGGCCTGATGTTCCTGGCACCCGCGGGAGGACTGCTCGCAGTTCTCAGCACCCCACGTTCGGATACCGAGGCCGAAACGGACAGCAGCAGTACGGATGCCGCAGTGGAGGATCGCCCGTGACACTCACCATCGTGCTCATCTACTTCGCCGCCGTGGCCGCGATCGGCATCGTCGGATACTTCAAGGTGCGCGGCTCCACCGACCAGTACTTCGTCGCCGGGCGCGGAGTCGGCACCTTCGCCAACTCCTGGGCGTTCCTCGCCACACTCGCCAGCGGCGGATCCGTCATGGCGGCATTGGGAACCGGCCTCGCTCTCGGCTACCCCTACGGCGCGGCCCTGGTCGCCGGCGCGCCCGTCGGATTCGTCGTCGCCTCGGTGCTGGTCGCGCGGCACCTACGATCGATCGGCAAGTACACGGTGCCCGACTTCTTCGCCGCGCGGTTCGGCAGCCGGACCCTCGCCTGGTTCACACCGATCGTCATCATCGTCGCCAGCGTGGCCTACATCGTCGCCCAGCTCAAAGGCGCCAGCATCGTCGCGTCGCATCTTCTGGGCTGGGACACCGACATCGCCCTGTGGGCCGTGGGCATCGTCTTCGTCCTGTACGTCTCCCTCGGCGGCTTCCTCTCTGTCACATGGAACGACATCTTCCAGGGCATCCTCATGTTCGCGATGGTGATCGGCTTCGGCATCACCGCGTTCGCCTCCGTCGACGATTTCGGGGCGAGTTTCACCAATCTGACGCAGTCCTTCCCCGAAATCGGACACCTGACGCCCGCCGTGCCGCTGGTCTCGATCATCGGCGGCTTCCTCACCTGGGCCACGGCCATCTCGGTGACGCCGCACGTGATCATGCGGGTGTACTCGGCGCGCAACGTCCGTTCCGCGCGTCTGTCGTTGAACTGGGCGATGCTGATCTTCGCCGTGATGATGATCATCATCTCGCTCGTGCTCACTCCCGTCGCCGCCGAATTGATCGCCGACGCCGGGGAACTCGACGCGGACGCCGTCCTGCTGACCCTCGCGGACCGGGTGCTCAACTCCTTCGGCCAGGGAGTGGTCACCGCAGCGATCCTTGCCGCGATCATGTCCACCACCGCAGGCCTGCTCATGGCCTGCAACTCCGCTGTGGCACACGACATCTACAAGAAGCTGCTGCGCCCGGACGCGTCCGAGAAGGCGGTCGTGCGCGTCGCGACCGTCGCCACCTGGATCATCGGCCTGGTCTGCATCCTGCTCACGCTCAACCCGCCCGAGTTCCTCGTCGTCCTCTACACGGCCGCTGTCGCGCTGCTCGCGTCTTCGTTCTTCGCGCCGATGGTGCTGGGCATCTGGTGGCGCCGTACCACGACGCAGGGCGCGGTCGCCGGGGTCCTTTGCGGCGCCATAGTTTTCGCCGTGCTGTTCGGCGCTCTGGACATGCCCGACTCTTCGCAGATCCTCGTCAGCTTGCCGGTCTCGTTCCTCGCGACGATCGGCGTCAGCCTGGCGACCGGCTCTCCACGCCGGTCGGACCCCGGCGAGGAGACGCATCGCGCCACCGCTGACGCGCGCGCATGACGACGTAGCAGGCCGCACGCCCCGCACCATCCCACGCCCATCGAGGAGGCCCCGCCCATGCCCGTCCGTTCCGCCGCCGAGTCGGCCGACACGCTCGAATCCGCCCTGGCTCGCGTCCAAGCGCTGCAACAGAAGAACTGGCCTTCCGAGGTGCCGCGCAGCGTCGACTATCCCGCGGGCACCGACGGCGTGGTCGACTACTTGCGGCACTGGGCCGCAGTGAAGCCCGACCACCCCGCGATCGTCTTCTATGGACGCACCGTCACCTACGCCGAGCTCGACGAGCTCACAGACCGCTTCGCCGGCTGGCTCGCCACGGTGGGCGCGCAACCGGGGGACCGCGTGGGCGTGCATCTGCCCAACTGCCCCCAGTTCACGGTGGCCATGATGGGTATTCTCAAGGCTGGCGCGGTGCACGTGCCGGTCAATCCGCTGTTCCGCGAACATGAACTGCGCCACGAGCTCATCGACGCGGGTGTCACAGTGCTGCTCACTGGGGACACCTCCGCGCCCCTGGTCGAGAAGGTACGCGCCGACACCCCGGTGCGGCACGTGGCGACGACAAACCTCGCGGACATGCTCGACGCTGCTCCGGTGCCTGCGGCTCCGTTCCCTCACCCGTCGCCGGAAGACTCGGACTGGGACGTCATCGTCGGTGCGAACCGAGCGCCCGCACGGCCTACCGACCCGCACGTGCTCGCCGCGCTCAACTACACCGGCGGCACCACCGGGCTGCCCAAGGGGTGCGAACACACTCAGTGGCACATGCTCTACACCGCCGCGACCGCTGCCGTGGGCGACGGAATGCAGCCGGGCACGAAGGATCTACGCGTCGTGTCCTTCCTCCCGGTGTTCTGGATCGCCGGGGAAGACCTGGGGATCCTGTGCCCGCTGGTCAACGGCGGCACAGCGATCCTGCTGACCCGCTGGGACGCCGACGCGGTGCTGGAAGTGGCCGCGCGCCACGGCGCCACCGACATGGTGGGCACCGTCGACAACTACCTGGAGCTGCTGGAGCACCCTGGGTTCGACGGGGCGGCGCTCGCCGGGCTCACCAACCCCAAAGCCGTCTCGTTCGTCACCAAGCTCAGCCCCGAGATCCGTGCCCGCTGGCGCGACGCGACCGGGCAGACGCTGCGCGAGGCCTCCTACGGGATGACAGAGACCCACACCGTGGACACGTTCACGCTGGGCTTCCAGGACGACGACGCCGACTTGCACAGCGAGCCGGTGTTCTGCGGACTGCCGATGCCCGGCACCGACATCGTCCTCGTCGACGGGGACGGCCGGCCGGTGCCCATCGGCGAGGAAGGCGAGATCCTGCTGCGCAGCCCGTCCGTGCTCACCGGGTACTTCGGCCGCCCCGACGCCACCGCCGACGCGATCGTCGACGGCTGGCTGCACACCGGGGACGTCGGCCGCTTCGACGAGCGCGGGGCCCTGCATTACCTGGCCCGCGCCAAGGAGATGATCAAGATCAACGGCATGTCGGTGTTCCCCGCCGAGGTGGAAGCGCTGTTGCTGATGCATCCCGACGTGGAGTCCGCCGCGGTGGTGCCGCGCCCCGACGCCCGCCGCGGGCAGGTCCCCGCCGCCTTCGTGACCCTGGCCCCCGGCGCACAACTCACCCCGGACGATGCCGGCGCGGCCGGGCTGCGCGCCTGGGCAGCGGAGAACATGGCCGGCTACAAGGTGCCTGAGGTGACCGTCCTCGACGCGCTGCCCATGACCGCCACCGGCAAGGTGCGCAAGGGCGACCTCTTCGAGCGAGTGCAGAAGGAATCCTGAATGAGCATGCACGAAGCAACACACGCCGCCCCGGCCACGGTGCTGGTGGCCAACCGCGGCGAGATCGCGGTGCGGGTGATCCGCACGGCCCGGGAACTGGGCCTGCGCACCGTGGCCGTCTACGCAGCCGACGACGCCGCCTCGCCGCACGCGTCCGCCGCCGACGAAGCCGTCGCGCTGGACGCTGCCGGCCCCACCGCCTACCTCGACCGGGAGGCGTTGGCGCGCATCGGCGGCCGCCTCGCCGCTGCGGGACGCACCGTGCTGGTACACCCGGGGTACGGGTTCCTCAGCGAGGACGCCGCCTTCGCCCGCGCGTGCGCCGACGCGGGCCTCGTCTTCGTCGGCCCCGCCCCGGACGCGCTGGAACGCTGCGGGGACAAGACGGCGGCGCGCGCGCTCGCCGAGGCGGTGGGTGTCCCCGTGCTTCCGGCCACCTCGGGCGACGGCGGACTCGACGAGGCGGTCGCCTTCGCCCGCGGACGCTCCGCGCTCATGATCAAAGCGCGGGCCGGTGGCGGCGGGCGCGGAATGCGCGAGGTCCACGCTCCTGGCCCCGGCCAGCCCCTCGACCCCGACGCGGTCACCGCCGCCTTCCGCGCCTGCAGCGCCGAGGCGCAGGCCGGATTCGGCGACGGCGCCGTGTTCGCCGAGGAGCTCCTCGCCGACCCGCGGCATGTCGAGGTGCAGATCGTCGGCGACGGATCGGCCGTCCGCGCCGTCGGCGATCGGGACTGCTCGGTGCAGCGCCGGCACCAGAAGCTCATCGAGATCGCCCCCGCCCCCGACCTTTCTGCACAGTTGCGCGCCGAGCTGCACGAGTGTGCGGCGCGGCTGGGCGCCGCGGTGGGCTACCGGGGCGCCGGCACCGTGGAGTTCCTCGTCTTCGGCGACGGATACGTGTTCCTGGAGATCAACCCCCGGTTGCAGGTGGAGCACACCGTCACCGAGGAGGTCACCGGCATCGACCTGGTGGCCGCGCAATTGCGCATCGCGTGCGGCGCGACGCTCGCGGAAACGGCGCTGCCCCACGGAATCAGCGCGCTCGCCGACGGGACGGCCGACGGAGAGCCCACAGCGGCCTCGGGCACCGCGCTGCAGGCGCGCGTGAACATGGAGACGACGGCGGCGGACGGCACGACGACGCCGACCGGGGGCACGCTCACCGCATTCTCCCCGCCCTCCGGCCCCGGCGTGCGGGTGGACACCTTCGCCCGGCCCGGCCTCACTCCGAGCCTGCGCTACGACCCGCTGCTCGCGAAGGTGATCGTGCACGCCCGCGACGGCGGCCTGCCGGTGGCCGCGCGCAAGGCGGAGCGCGCGCTGGCGGAATTCGGCGTGACGGGTGTCGGCACCAACATCCCGCTGCTCCGCGCGATCCTCGCCGACGACGAGTTCGCCGGCGGCGCACCAGTGTCCACCTCCTACCTGCCGCGGCGGCTGCCGGAACTGCTCGCGGACGCCCCGGCCGCGGACAACCCCCTCGGCGGCGACGTCGACACGGCGGGGGAAGCCCGGACCCCCGCCGTGCCCGACGCCGAGGTGGGTCCCGGCGAGATCGCGCTCACCGCGCCCATGACGGGGACCGTCATCTCCGCCGTCGCCCCGGGTACGGCGGTCGACGCGGGGACGGAGGTGCTGCTGCTGGAGGCGATGAAGATGCACCACGGCGTCAACGCGCCCCGGGGCGGCACCGTCATCCGGACGCTCGTCGCGCCGGGTCGCACGGTGGTCGCCGGGCAGCCGCTGGCGGTGCTCGCCGCAGATCTGGCCGCCGCCGCAGATGTGGACGGCGCGGAGGGCGCCGTCGACCTGGACCGCGAGCGTGCCGACCTGGCGCTCATCCGCGAGCGGCACGCGCGCACCCTCGACGGGGCGCGGCCTGAGGCGATGGCGAAGCTCGAAGCCCGCGGCCGGCGCAGCGCCCGCGATAACATCGCCGATCTCGTCGACAAGGGCAGCTTCACCGAGTACGGCGCCCTGGCGCTGGCCGCGCAGCGCTCGCGGCGCAGCGAGGAGGACCTCATCGCCCGCACCCCCGCCGACGGCATGGTGTGCGGCATTGCCACCGTGGGCGCGGACAGGCTCGGCCGGGCCGCCGCCGAGACCGCGGTGCTCTCCTACGACTACACCGTCCTCGCCGGTACACAGGGAAGGCAGAACCACGCCAAGACGGACCGGGTCATCGCGGTGGCGTCGCGACGCCGGATTCCACTGGTGCTCTTCGCCGAGGGCGGCGGCGGCCGGCCCGGGGACACCGACGCGGGCGGGGCCGCCGGCCTCGAACTCACCACATTCCGTGCCCTCGCGGCGCTGAGCGGCCGGGTGCCGCTCATCGCCGTCGTCTCCGGGCGCTGCTTCGCCGGCAACGCCGCGCTGGCCGGGGTCTGCGACGTGCTCATCGCCACGCCGGACGCGAACATCGGTATGGGCGGCCCGGCGATGATCGAGGGCGGCGGGCTCGGGACGGTCCGCCCGGAGGAGATCGGGCCCGTCGACGTGCAACGGCGCGGCGGGGTGATCCACCTGTCCGCCCGCGACGAAGAGCACGCGGTGGCGCTGGCGCGGCAGTACCTGTCGTACTTCCAAGGGCCGGTGGATGACTGGGAGGCGCCGGATCCGCGGCGCGCCCGCCACGCGGTGCCCGAAGACCGGCTGCGCGCCTACGACGTGCGCACGGTGCTGGACGCGATCGCCGACGCGGGCAGCGTGCTCGAGCTGCGGCGCGACTACGGGCACGGCGCCGTCACCGCGCTCCTGCGCGTCGAGGGCGTCCCCTACGGGGTCATCGGCAACAGCGGCACGCACCTGGGCGGGGCGATCGACGCCGAGGCGGCCGACAAGTTCACCGAGTTCCTCACCCTGTGCCAGGCGCATGGCCTGCCCGTCGTCTCTCTGTGCGACACGCCCGGATTCATGGTGGGCCCCGCGTCCGAGGAGGAGGCGACGGTGCGCCGTTTCGGCCGGATGTTCATCGCCGGCGCTCGGCTGACAGTCCCGTTCGGCACCGTGATCCTGCGCAAGGGGTACGGGCTGGGCGCGATGGCCATGGCCGGCGGCTCGTTCCACGCCCCGCAATTCACCGTGGCCTGGCCGACGGGCGAGATCGGGCCGATGGGCCTGGAGGGCGCGGTGCACCTGGGGTTCCGCAAGGAACTCGAAGCCGAACCGGACCCGCAGGCCCGTCAGGCGCTGTTCGACTCGCTGCTCGCCGAGGCCTACGCGCGCGGCCGGGCCCTCAACGCGGCGACGACCTTCGAGATCGACGACGTCATCGACCCGGCCGACACGCGCGCATGGATCCGCACGCTCGCCACCGGGTAGGACAGGACGAGACAGGACGACACGGGCCCGCACCCCAATGTGGGTGCGGGCCCGTGCGCGGGGGTTCCCGCTGCTTCGCCCGTGCTATTTCACCTCGGAGCGCATGATGGCGCGCACACCGATGGCCAGCGGGATCACCAGCCAGATCACCCCGGAGACCGCCAGCGTGGCCCAGGACTCGGCGGGCGCGTTCTCGTACATACGGTTGAGCGAGTAGTTGAAGTCCACCCACGGCTGCAGGTCCGCGAACCAGTCCTGCGCTCCGGCGAGCGCGCCGAAGATCGTCGGGACCACGAACGAGTACACGAAGTACCCGACGATGGCGGCCGGCGAGTTGCGGATGAGCACGCCCAGCATGAAGCCGATCATCAGCCCCAGCACGTTGATGAGGACGATGCGCGCCACGTCCGCGACGGTGACGTTCCAGGTCATGTCCGCGCCCCGGATCAGCGAACCGATCACGTTGCCGAGGGCGCCGATGGCGAGCGCCAGCAGCATCGACACGGCGCCGACCACCACCGAGGTGATGGCCTTCGCACCGATGATGCGCCCGCGGTGCGGCACCAGCGTGAAGGTGGTCAGACCCGTGCGCTGGCTCCACTCGCTGGTGACCGAGAGGATGGCCATGACCGGCAGCAGCACGGCCATGGGCACGCCGATCGCGGTGGCGAACGCGCCGTAGTTGAGGTCGGCGCCGTCGATGAACGCGATCACGGCGATCGTCGCGACCAGCGCGAGCACGCCGATGCTGACCATCAGCCAGAAGCCGGAGCGGGTGTCGAACATCTTGCGCGCCTCGACCTTGACGAGCCGGCTCATCGGAACCGGCGGCGCGCTGCGGTCGATGGTGATGGCGGGCGTCCCGGCGGCGCCCACGGTTCCTGCGGTGGTGCTCATGCCTGTGCTCCTACGGTAGGCGCGGACACGGCGGCGGGCGCGCTGCCCTCGCGCTGCGATTCGGTGGTGAGCTGCAGGAACATCTCCTCCAGCCCGGCGGACTCGGCGGGGCGCAGTTCGATCAGGGGGATGCCCGCCGCTGCGGCCACCTTGCCCACCTGTTCGGGCGCCGCCTCGGTGGTGAGGCCGCCGCCGGAGCGCGGCGCGGACGTGATGCCCGCAGCTCTGAGCGCCACAGCCAGTGCGGTGTCGTCGCCGGCCTTCACCAGCGCACCCGACGCCTGCAGCAGCTCCTCCTTGGTGCCCTGCGCGATGATCTTCCCCTGGCCGATGACGATGATCTCGTCGGCGATGACCTCGATCTCGTGCAGAAGGTGCGACGAGAGCAGCACCGTGCCGCCCCGGTCCGCGTAGCCGCGCAGCAGGGTGCGCATCCAGTGGATGCCGGCCGGGTCGAGGCCGTTGGCCGGTTCGTCCAGGATGAGGATCTGCGGGTCGCCCAGCAGCGCGTTGGCGATGCCGAGGCGCTGGCGCATGCCCAGCGAGTAGTTGCGCACGCGGCGCTTGGACTCTTCGGGGGTGAGGCTGACCAGGTGCAGCATCTCGTCCACCCGCGACATGGGCAGCCCCATCGTCATGGCGCTGAGCGTGAGGATCTCGCGGCCGGTGCGCCCGGCATGCTGCGCCGAGGCGTCGAGCAGCACGCCCACCTGCGTCCCCGGGTTGGGCACGCTGCCGAACTCGACGCCCGACACCGTGGCCGAACCGCTGCCGGCCGGGGTGAGCCCGGCGATGATGCGCATCGTCGTGGATTTGCCGGCGCCGTTCGGCCCCAGAAAGCCGGTGACCATGCCCGGCTTGCAGGTGAACGAGACGTCGTCGACGGCGGTGAAAGCCCCGTACGTCTTCGTAAGGTGTTCAACGGTGATCATGGTGCCCACTCTGCCGCGCGCGGGCACCCGCGCACATCGGTCCACAGCCTGATTCTGCGCAGCCGAAAGTATGAGACAGTTCAGGGGGAAGTAGGGGTTGTCCCCCGGGTCACCTCTCCCGGAGGCAGCGCTACCGGGGGCTCATCAGTCGACCATCGTGCCGACGAACGGCAGGATCACCCCGCACGGAACCGTCCGCGGATGCGCCGGGTCGAGCGCGTTGAGCACGAACGCCACTGTACGGGGCGACGCACCGATTCCGTCGTGCTCCGAATAGTCGGTATTGCAGCCGTCCTGCACCACTATGTTCGTGACCTGCTGCCCCGGAACCAGCCCGCTCGAGTAGTCGATGCCCCAGTTGTAGCGGGTCACGATGTTGGTGTACTCCACCCCCGGCGCGTAGGGGGTCCCTCCCGCGTTCAGCGCCTCGATGACGTCGCTGCCAGTCATGACCTGCATGAAATACGGCATCTGGTCGTACACGGCTGCGCGCCACTGCGGAGGTATCCGATCCGCGTACCGTGCCGCCACGTCGCCGCCCGCCCCCTGCCACGTCGGCGCCAGGGAGACGATCTCGTGCACGCTGTCCGCCCCGTTCAGGACATTCGCGTAGTAGCCGGCGACGAGAGTCCCCTCGGCGTGCCCGAGCAGGTCCACCGTGCCGTCGCCGATGCCGGCCGCCGCCGCGCGCCGCGTGCCGGGCGCTTCCAGCACGCCGTCGACGAAGTCCGCCAGCTCGCCGGCGCTCACGGCGATCGGCGCCGTGCCGCCCAGCGGCTGCCCGTTGGATGCGAACCCCTTGCCCGGAACCACGCCGTACGTCACTGCGTACACGCAGTAGCCCTCGTTGGCGAGGGCCGGCACGAACGTCGCCCAATTGGACTGCCGCGTGGCGCCGAGGTCGTGCAGAAGGATCACCGGACGCGGGTGGTCCTGCGTCGGCGCGCAGTCGTAGTCGTTGGAACCGGGCAGCGAGCCCCCCCGGATTCGCCAGCTCCGCCGCGACGCCCGCATAGAAGTTGTCCGGCACCGGCAACGGCGCCGCCACAGCGGGCGCGCCTGCACCGAACACCGACGCCGACACTCCGAGCGCTCCTATGCAGGCGCCGGCGAACCCCGTCCAGCAGGCACGCCATGCTCTCGCCGCCGCGAATGACTCGCCCCTACTCCACAACTTTCTCCCCCTTGGCGTTCTCCCCATCGGCTGAATTTATCGCGGCGGGGCACGATGCGAACCGGTTCGGCGGAATCGGCCACCCCTGTTCCCCGCCTCGAACCCGCGTCCCCGCCCCCGGCGCGCAATAATCGACGGTGTCGGCACCCACGCGTCGGCCCCGATGTGTCAGGTGAGGAGGCCCCTTGCTGGTCTACGTGCTCGCGCTCCTCACGGCCGTGGCCAATGCGTCCGCGTCGGTGCTGCAGCGCGCCGCCAACCGCAAGCGGCCCGCCGACGAACTGTTCCATCCGCGTCTGATCATCCGGGTGCTGCGCGAGCCGCTGTGGTTCGCCGGCATCGCCGCGCTGATCATCAGCTTCTTCCTGCTCGCCGGGGCGCTGGGCAGCGGCCCGATCTCCATCGTCGAACCATTGGTGGTGCTCACGCTGCCGTTGACGCTGGTGATCGCCGACATCACGTTCGGGCGGCACACCCGGCCCGCCGAGTGGGGCGCCGCAGCGGCCATCACCGTGGGCCTGGTGGGCGTGCTGTTCTTCCTCGCCCCCGAGGCCGGCCCCGGCGCGCTGATCCCCGTCGCCACCTGGGCCTGGGGCCTGGGCGCCGCCGCGGCGTGCATCGCCGTGCTCGTGGTGCTTGCCGCCCGCGCCGCCGTCGGGTCGATGGTCCGGCCGGCGCTGCTGGGCGTGGCCACGGGCATCGGTTTCGGCACCAACGCGGCACTGATCAAGGCGATGACGGCCGCGCTCGAACGCGGCGGCTGGGCGGGGCTGGCCACCACATGGCAGACCTACGGCGTCGTCGTGTGCGGCGCGTTGGCGTTCTTCCTGCTGCAGGCGGCGCTGGGGTCCGGCCCGCTCATCGCCGCGCAGCCCGGGCTCACCGGCGCAGAGCCGATCGTGTCGATCCTGTGGGGCACGATCGTCTTCGGCGAGCAGGTGCGCGGAGGCCTGTTCTACATCGGCACCGGTGTCTCGGCCGCGATCATGGCCGCCGGCATCATCGCACTCACCCGGGCGTTCGCGGCGGCCGTCGAGCCGGAGGGAATCGCCGCCGCGGTCTCGGACGACCGTTTCGCGACGCGCCGCCTGCACTCCGCGCCCAACCCGCACGGCGCCTTCGGGTTGGGCGACGACCTCTTCCGCGACGACGACCTGCTACCGGACCACCAGCAGTTCCCCGATGCCGACCTCGCGGCGGACGACGAGCACGCGCCCGCGGTCCGCCCCGTCGGCGGAGACGAGGAGCCACGCGGGGTCCGGCGCGGCGCGGCCGGACGGCACCGGCCGGAACTCGAGCCGGACTGACCGCGCGGGGCCCGCACAGTGCTCGTCTACGTGCTCGCGATCCTCACCGCCGCGGTCAACGCGGCCGCATCGGTGCTCCAGCGCGCCGCCAACCGCAAGCGCCCCGCCGACGAACTGTTCCATCCGCGGTTGATCGCCCGCATCCTGCGCGAGCCGATGTGGTTCGCGGGGCTGGCGGCGATGATCGCCAGCTTCGTTCTCATGGCGGCGGCCCTGGCCAGCGGGCCGATCGTCGTCGTCGAACCGCTGCTCATGCTGGACCTGCCGTTCACCCTGGTCATCGCGCGGGCGTTCTTCGGCCGCCGCACCCGGGCCGGCGAATGGCGGGCGGTCGCCGCGATCACCGTCGGCCTGGCCGCGCTGCTGTTCCTCCTGGCCCCGTCGGGCGGCGACGCGGCGCATGTGCCCGGCGCGCACCTGGCTGATCGGGCTCGGCGCGTCCGCCGGGCTCATCGCCGTGTTCGCCGTGCTCGGCGGCCGCGCCCCCGTCGGTTCCCTGGCCCGGCCCGCGCTGCTGAGCCTGGCCGCCGGCACCGGCTTCGGCGTGACGACCGTGCTCACCAAGGCGTTCACCACCGACCTCGTCGACGGGGGCCTGGCCGGGGCCTTCGCCACATGGCACGTCTACGGGCTGCTGGCGGCGGGAGCGCTCGCGTTCTTCCTGCTGCAGGTCACCTTCGGCTCCGGCCCGCTCATCGCCGCCCAGCCGGGCCTGACGGGCACCGAGCCGGTGGTGGCGATGGTCTGGGGCGTGGTCGTGTTCGGCGAGCAGGTGCGCGGCGGCTGGTACGCGACGCTCGCCGTGCCGGCGGTGGCGCTCATCGCGGCCGGGGTCGCGGTGCTGGGCCGGTCGTTCGCCGCCGCCGGGTCGCGCGACTGATCACGCCCCGGCCGCGTGCTCGCCGAGCGGCCCGACGCGCAGCCCCTGTGCGCGGCAGGCGCCGACGATGCGAGGCAACGCCGCCAGCGTCGCCCGCCAGGAGTCCGGCTGCGCGTAGGTGTCGGTGTCGTGCAGCAGGACCGTGGCGCCGCCGCGCAGCCCGGGTTCCACCACGCGCAGCACGTCGCCGGCGGTGACGCCCGCCGTCCAGTCCTTCGCCCACGCCGACCACAGCACCGGGGTCAGGCGGGCGCGCCGCGCGGCCAGCGCCCCCTGCCCGGTGAGCACCCCGTAGGGCGGGCGGTACCAGCGCGGCGGGCGGCCCGTCACACCGTGATCAGGTCGCGGGCCGCCCGCAGTTCGGCGCCGACGGGGCCGGGCCGCAGCAGCTGGTTGCGGTGGCGCCACCCGTGGCAGGCGATCTCGTGGCCTCGTTCCGCCGCCGCGCGCGCCACCCGCGGATGGCTGCGCACCTGTTCGCCGACACAGAAGAACGTGGCGCGCACGCCCACCCGGTCGAGCGCGTCGAGGAAGTACGGAGTGGACGCCGCGTCGGGGCCGTCGTCGAAGGTCAGCGCCAGGTGGTCGGCGGCGCCGGGCCCGCACAGCGACGGCGCGCACACCCTGCGCACCGGAGGCAGCCACGTGCCCGCGGGCAGGATGTGCGCGGCCGCCGCCGTGCTGAGTCCGGCGCCGAGCATCCGCCGGACGCCCCGCGCTCCGGCCATGCGCCCCATACCCGAAGCCTAGGCTGGAAGGCATGCAGGGGCAGCGGATTCTGCTGGTCTCGGCGGGCATGGGCGCCGGGCACGACCAGTGCGCCCGCGAGCTGGCCCGCCGTTTCGCCGAGCGCGGCGCCGAGGTCCGCGTCGTCGACCTGCTCGCCCTGCTTCCGCTGCGCCTGGGGCCCGCGCTGCGCGGGTTCTACGGCGGGATGCTCGCGCACGCGCCGTGGCTGTATTCGGTGATCTACCGGGTGTTCATGGCGACGATGGGGGCGCCGGGGCCCGGCCGGCAGCGGCACGGCCGCCACGGTCGCGCCCGCTCGCCCGGCTGGGCGCCCGCGCGCTCGCACCGGTCGTGCGCGATTTCGCGCCCACCGCCGTCGTCTCCACGTTCCACCTGGCCGGCCAGGCGGTGGGCGAGCTGCGCCGCCGCGGCGTCACCGACGCGCCGTCGATCGTCGTGATCACCGAGATGGTGGCGCACGCGATGTGGCTCGGCGGCGGGGCCGACCTGTACTGCTGCATCTCGGAGCCCATCGCCCGGCGGGTGCGCACGGCGACGGGGGCGGACGCGATCGGCCCCGGTCCCCTCGTCGACCCGCGGTTCCGTCGCGATCCAGACGCGCGCCGGACCGCCCTCGCGGCCGGGGATGACGCCACCGTGCTGGTCTCCACCGGGTCGTGGGGCATGGGCGACATCCTCGAGACTGTGGCTGCCCTGGCCGCCGCCCCCGGGGTCCGGCCGGTGGCGCTGTGCGGGCGCAACGCGCGGCTGCGCCGACGGGTCGCCGCCGTTCCGGGCGCGACGGCGCTGGGCTGGCGCGACGACATGCCCGCGCTGCTCGCCGGCGCGGCGGTCGTCGTCGACAACGCGGGCGGGTCGATGTGCATGGAGGCCCTCGCCGCGGGCGTCCCCGTCGTCGAATACCGCCCCATCGCCGGCCACGGCGTGCCGGTGGCGCGCGCCCTCGTCGGGCACGGCCTGGTCACGGGTGTCGCCGACGCGGCCGCGCTGGTCCGGGCGGTCGACGTCCTGCGCCGGCCCGGACCGCGCCGCTCCGTCCAGGTCGAGCACGGCTCCGCGCTGTTCCACGCCGACCCCGCCGCGGAGATCGCCCGGTGGCTGGAGCAGCACCGCGGCTGACGGCCGCGCCACCCCTGCGTCCGGCGGTCCGCGCATGCACGATTGACTGACACTCACAGTTACGTATACCGTTCGTTCTACTTCGTCGCGTGCATCCGCCGCGACGACGCCGAACCCCGAGGAGACGGGCATGAGCGTCCTCACCGCACCCCGGAGCACGCCGCCGCACGGTGGCGCACCGTCGGAGACGACGAGCCTCCCGCGCCGCGCCGCGATCCTCGTCGTCGTCTGCCTGGCCGAGCTGCTGGTGCTGCTCGACAACACCGTCGTCAACGTCGCCCTGCCGTCGATGGGGGTGAGCCTCGGAGCCGACTTCGCCGGCCTACAGTGGATCGTCGACGCCTACACGCTCACCTTCGCCGGATTCCTGCTGGCCTGCGGGCACCTCGGCGACAGGTATGGCCGGCGCCGGGTGATGATGATCGGCCTGGCCGGGGTGGCGGTGATGTCGGTCGGCGGCGCGCTGGCGACCGGCGTCGGCATGGTCGTCGCCGCGCGCGCCGCGATGGGCGTGTTCGCCGCCGCCGTGTTCCCCGCGACCCTGGCGATACTCACCGCCACGTTCACGTCGCCGAAGGCGCGCGGCGCGGCGATCGCCGTGTGGACGGCCATGGCCGGGTTCGCCGTCGCCATCGGCCCCACGGCGGGCGGGTGGCTGCTCGAACACTTCTCGTGGCACTCGGTGTTCTGGATGAACGTGCCCATCGCGCTCGCCGTCCTCGCCGCGGCGGCGCTGGTGCTTCCCGAGTCGCGGACCCAGGCGCACGGGCGGCTCGACGTGCCCGGGCTCGTCCTGTCGCTCGCGGGCATCGCCACCCTCGTGTGGTCGATCATCGAGGGCCCGCGCAACGGCTGGCTCTCGCCGATCACACTGGGCGCCCTGGCCGGCGCGGTGGCGCTGCTCGCGGCGTTCGTGTGGCGCGAGATCCGCGCGCAGAACCCGGTCTTCGACGTCACGCTGTTCCGCAACCGCCGGTTCTCGCTGCCCGCGCTGTCGATCACCGTCGCCTATTTCTCGATGTTCGGGTTCCTGTTCCTCATCACCCAGTACTTCCAGGGCATCCAGGAGTACTCGCCGCTGGAGTTCGGCATCCGCTCGCTGCCGTTCGCGGCGGCGGTGCTCATCGCCGCGCCCGCCGCGACCATGCTGGCCCTGCGCATCGGCACCACCGCCGTGCTCATCGGCGGGTTCGTCCTCCTCGCCGCCGGCATGGGGCTCGCCGGGCAGGTCACCGTCGACTCGCCCTACGCCGGCATCGTGCTCATCTCGATGATCCTCATGGGCCTGGGACTGGCCGTGGTCCAGGGCCCGGCCACCGAGTCGGTCATGGCGTCGGTGACCGCCGACGAAGCGGGCGCCGGATCCGCCGTCAACGACACCACCCGCGAGATCGGCGGCGCGCTGGGCGTCGCGGTGCTCGGATCCATCGTCGCGTCCACCTACACCGCCACAGTGACACCGCTGGTGGACCGGATCCCGGACACCATGATGGACCCGCAGCAGAAGGAGTACGCCCGGCAGTCGGTCCTGACCGTCCTGGAGATCCGGCAGCACGACGTGCCGTCGCTGTTCTCCGGCACCAAAGACCAGCTGATCCTCACCATGAAGTCCGCCGCGCTGGACGGATTCCAGATCGCCTCCTACGCCACCGTGGGTCTGGCGGTGCTGTGCGCGATCGTCGTCGCCGTGCTGTTGCCGTGGCGGCGCCCCGAGGGCGGCTCCGTCCTGCTCGGCTGGATGGCCGCCCCGTCCCCCGATGCGGACGCCGGCGGCGTGCCGGACGCGCCGGCCGAGACCGAGGGCGGCGTGCACACCGCCGATACCGGCGCGCCACGGCCGGACCTGGAACGATCGGACCCATGACGGAATCCGTACGTGAGCGCCTGATCGGCAGCACCGTCGAGCTCATGCAGCGGCATGGTGTGGCGGGCACGTCGATCTCGGAGCTCCTCACACACAGCGGCGTCTCCCGCCGATCCGTCTACCTGCACTTTCCCGGCGGCAAAAACGAACTGATCGCCGCATCGGTGTCCGAGTCCGGCGACGCGATGGCGTCGATGATCGAGGAGCTCGTCGCAAGCATGCCGCCCGGCGACGCCCTGAGCGCGTTCATCGGTTTCTGGAAGAAACTGCTCGAGGGCTCGAGCTTCATCGCGGGCTGTCCCATCGCCGCCGCCGCATACGGGGGGCAGGACGCACCCGAGGCACGTGCGCAGGCCGACGCGGTGTTCTCGCACTGGCGCCGGCTCATCGCACCCCGTCTCGCCGCGCACGGCATGGACGCGGCGGCGGCCGCCGCGATGGCGACCACCGTCGTCGCGGCAGTCGAGGGCGCGGTGATGCTGTGCCTCGCGGCGCGCGACACCGCCCCGCTCGACCACGTCCATACGCAGCTCACCACGCTGCTGGCGGCGCAGACCGGCTGACGGACCCCCCGTTCCCGTCGCCACCGCCTACTCTTGCCTCGTGGATCCCGCCGACTACCAGCCGCCCCTCACCGTGTGGGGGCACGTCTGGCGGACCCTGCTGGCGATGGCGATCGCCGGGGCCGCCTGGTCGGCGATAGCCGGATGGCAGTGGGACCACGCGCGGTGGTGGTTCTTCCTCGACCTCGGCCTGGGGTTGGGGTTGATCGTCCTCAGCTTCGCCCGCCGCCGGTTCCCGGTTTCCGTCGCCGCGGTCACCGCCGTGCTCTCCGCCGCCTCCGCGTCCGCCGGCGGGGCGGCGACGCTCACGCTCGCATCCTTGTCCACCCGACGCCGGTGGCGCGAGATCCTGCCGGTCGCCGTGCTGTCGCTCGCCGCCGCGATCGTCGTGGAATACGCGGACCCCACCTCTGTGGACGACTGGCGCGTCATCGTCCCCCTGTCTGTCGCCTTCGTCGGCATCACCGTGGCCTTCGGCCTGTACATCGGCTCGCGCCGCGAACTGCTCGCCACCCTCCGCGAGCGGGCCGAGCGCGCCGAGACGGAGCAGTCGCTGCGCGTGCGCCAGGCCCGCATCGCCGAGCGGGCGCGGATCGCCCGCGAGATGCACGACGTTCTGGCCCACCGGATCTCCCTGCTCACCCTGCATGCGGGCGCGCTGGCCTACCGGGAGGACCTCGACTCGCACGAGGTGCGCAAGGCGGCGGGCATCATCCAGGACACCTCGCACCAGGCGCTCGTCGAGCTGCGCGAGGTGCTGGGCGTGCTGCGGGAGGGCCCCGGCGACGCACTCCCCGAGCTGCCGCAGCCCGACGCCGACGACCTGCCGGAGCTCATCGCGGAGGCGCGTGCCGCCGGGCTGCGCATCCACTACGAGGACGCACACTGGCCCAGCGCCATCCCCATCGCGACCGGGCGCACGCTCTACCGGATCGCCCAGGAGGGGATCACCAACGCCCGCAAGCACGCCCGCGACACCCTCGTCACCGTCGTGCTCACCGGGTCCCCGCGCGACGGGCTCACCCTTCGGCTGGACAATCCGCTGCGCGTCGGCACCGATCCGCACCGGGCGCCCGAGTCGGGCCTGGGCCTGGTGGGCATCGCCGAGCGCGTCGAGCTGGCCGGCGGGCGCCTGACGCACTCGGTCACCCCCGCACGGCGCTTCGTCCTCGAAGCCTGGCTACCGTGGCCGTCATGACGATCCGCGTGCTCATCGCCGACGACGACGCCCTGGTGCGGGCCGGGCTCGCGATGATCCTGGGCGGGGTGGGTGACCTGGCCGTGGTGGGCGAAGCCGACGACGGCGCCCACGCCTGCCGGGTCATCGAGGAATCCGCGGCCGGCGCCGAGCCCGTGGATGTGGTGCTCATGGACATCCGCATGCCGGTGCTCGACGGGATCTCCGCCACCGCGCGCATCGCGACGATGCCGCGGCCGCCGAAGGTGATCGTGCTGACCACCTTCGACGCCGACGACTACGTGGTGCGCGCCCTCGCCGCCGGCGCGCACGGATTCCTGCTCAAGGACACCGCGCCGCCCGCGATCGTCGACGCGGTGCGCAAGGTGCACGTCGGCGAGCCGATGCTCTCACCCACCGTCACCGCCCGGCTGATCCGACAGGTCGCCGACTCCGCACCCGACGGCCGTGCGCTGGCGGCCCGTGAACGGGCCGCCGCGCTCACCGGCCGGGAGCGGGACGTCGCGATCGCCGTGGGGCACGGACACTCCAACGCAGAGATCGCCGAGAACCTGCACATGAGCCTGGCCACGGTGAAGGCGCACATCGCGCACTGCTTCACCAAGCTGGAGGCCACCAACCGGGTGCAGGTGGCCATCACCATGCACGACGCGGGGCTGTTGTAGCGGGCGGTGTCGCGGCGGGGTTGTCGTGGCGGGGTTGTCGTGGCGGGGTTGTCGTGGCGGGGTTGTCGCGGCGGGGTTGTCGCGGCGGGGTTGTCGCGGCGGGGTTGTCGCGGCGGGCCCTCGCCCTCGCCGAGTGGGGCGTTCCTCGGTGCTCCACCGTCGGTCGAGCACCGATAAACGCCCCACTCGGCGTCGAGCCAGGAACCAAAGACCGACCGCGAGCCGGCGGGGGTCGGGATCAGCCGCGGTCGGCCTGCACGAACTGGGCGAATCCGCGCATCTGCTGTGTGATCCGCGTACAACCGGCATCGCGCAGCAGACCGGTGATCTCATCGCGGCCGAAAAGCCGCACCCCGCCCACGCGACGCCCGCCCCAGGCGCGGTGCACCGCCCCCGGCAGCCGGGCGCAGGAAGTCATCACGCACAAGCGCCCTCCCGGTGCGAGCACGCGCACCATCTCCGCAAGTACCCGCTCCGGCTCGTCCACCAGATACAGCGCCGCGTAGCAGCACACCGCATCGAACTCCGCGTCCGCGAACGGCAGCCGGGCCGCGTCGCCGCGCACGTAGCCCACACGCGGGCCCGCATTGTGGTCGACCGCCTGCTCGAGCATCGCCGCCGACATGTCGATGCCCACCACGAGCCCACCGGCGCCCAGCAGATCCGCGAACCGTCCGCTGAAGTTGCCGGGCCCGCAGGCGACGTCCAGGACCGTCTGCGACCCGCCCACCCGGAGGTCGCGCACCGCCTTGTCGATCTCGCTGCGCATCGTCATGCCGGCGGCCAGCAGAGGAAGCGCCCCCTGACGCCACGGGCCCTCGTAGATTCGCGAGACGAAGCCGCTGTTCATAGCGACCGAGGCCACCGTCCGGCGCTGCGGGGCCGGGCCCGGGCCGAGCGTGTCCAGGTAGCCACGATCCGTCGGCGCCGCCCCGTCCGGGAGCACCAGCATCGCCTCGATACGGGCCGCAGGCATGGGTGCAGTGCCCGGGGTGTTCGTCATGAATGCCTCCCCTGAGTGCCGGTCGGCGCAGAAATCGTCGGCCCGCCGGTATCGCGCCGATCCTCCACCGCGGCCGGGCGCAGTGAACGCGAGGCCCCCGGCGACGAAACCGGCATGGCCGATCACCGCGACAGTCTAAGCGCGTTCGGCGTGAATGCAGACGAGAAACTGCGCCTGCCACCGGTCGACAAAGCCCCGTCCCCTCGCCGAGTGAGGCGCTCTTCGGTGCTCGACCTGCGGTGGAGCACCGAAAAACGCCCCACTCGACGCCAGAAGCCAGAACTATCCAGCCGCCGCGTACCCGCCCCGCCGGTGCTGCACCGCCACCACGACGAGCCCCACCACCAGCCACAGCGCGCCCACCACCTGCGCGACCCCGTTGGCCTCCACGAGCACGACCACGAGGACCGCGGAGCCCACCACCGGCGCGATCAGGTGCGATGCCGTGCGGCGCGGGCCGCCGAGGCGCCGCACCCAGTAGTAGCCGATCACCGACGCGTGCAGCAGAAGGAACGCGCACAGGGCGCCGACGCTCACCACCGAGACGAGGATGTCGAGCCCGTCGTCCTCCGACGCCGCCCACACTGCGATGACCACGTTGAACGCCGCCGCGATGAGCACCCCCACGGCCGGCACCCCGGTGTGCCCGTCGACCTTCGCCAGGAACCCCGGCAGCCGCTTGGCGCGCCCCATGTCCATGAGGATCCGCGACGCCGCCGCCTGGCCGACCATTGCGGAGAACGCCGCACCCGCCGCCTTCGACACCGCCAGGGCCGTGGACAGCCATTCGGCCATCCTGTCACCGACGAGCCGGTAGTAGGCGTCGCCCTGCAGGTCCGGGTTGGCCGCGAGGTACTGCGGCGTCTCGGTGGTGATCAGCGCGGCCACGTACGTCTGCGCCGCGAACAGCAGGCCGGCCGTCACCAGGCAGACGACGAGCGCGCGGGCCACCATGCGCGACGCGCCGATGGTCTCCTCGGCGAATGTCGCGATCGCGTCGAAGCCCAGGTAGGACAGCATCGCCACCGACACCGCCCCCAGCACGGCCGGCAGCGACAGCCCGCCCACGCCGGTGAGCGGGGAGAGCGGGTCGCGCACCGTGCCGTGCTCGGCGATGACCCGGACGCCGCCGGCGAGGACCATGGCCAGCACGACGCACTCGGCGGCGACGACCAGCGTGGCCACGCGTGCGGCGATCCGCACCCCGGCCAGGTTGAGCCCCGTCGTGAGCACCACGGCCATGGCCGTCCAGCCCCACGTGGGCACCGCCGGCAGGAACGAGTGCATCGCGATGCCGGTGAACAGGTAGGCCACCGACGGGATGAGCAGGTAGTCCAGCATCACCATCCAGCCGCCCATGAAGCCGGTCCGCGGCCCGATCCCGGCGCTCGCGTACGCGAACACCGACCCCGCACGCGGCACCCGACGCGACATCAGCGCGTACGAGTAGGCGGTGAACGCCATGGCCACCGTCGCCACCAGGTACACCAGAGGCACTGCGCCGTGGCTCTGCGCGTCGAGCGGGCCGAAGATGCTCACGGCCGCGGCGGGGCCGATGAACACCAGACCGTAGACGACCAGTTGGAAGAAGCTGATGCGCCGACGCAGCGTCGGCGCCTGCCCGTCCGGCGCGTCCCGGGGCGCCGGGCAGGGGTGTTCCGCGAGGCTGTCCTGGTCGGTCATGAGCGTGGGTCGATCCTTCCGGGGCCGGGCCCGCACCGGCCCGGAGAAAAGTGAGAGTGCGTACGCAGGGGTGAGACCCCGCGACAGGGCGGGGAACGAGGCGGGGCGAGCGACGCGCGGCCCGCGGGCGCCGGACGGTCAGGCCGGCGGCTGGTGCAGGCGCGTCGGGGTCAGGCCGGACAGAGCGCGGAGGCGGAGCGGCACTGGTCGATGTGGCGGCGGCACACCAGCGCGACGCAGCAGTGTCCGCGACCCATCCCGCTGCCTCCGTCCGCACTGTGATCGACGGGCGCCGACATGCGCGCCCCGGATACGCGCGGCGCGCTCACGGCCGTCCGCGTACGCGTCTCAGGATACGCACCGCGGGCGCGCGTCCGTCACTCGGCGCGGGCCGTCCTGCGCGCCACGTCGGGCTCCGTCGACGGCCCGGGTTCCCAGTGCGCGATCCACGGGCCCGTGCCCTCGCTCTGGTCGAGGATGCCGGCTTCGAGCCAGGTGTAGCGGTCGTCCAGGACCTTGTGCGCGAGCGCCCGGTCGGATGCGTCGGTGTTGTGCCACAGCGCGTGCTGCAGACTCTCCACCCGCCCCGCGGCCTGGCGGCAGAAGGCGTCGGCCAGCTCGTGGGCGCCCTCCCCCTGCACCGGGTCGTCCTGCCGCTGCGCCTCGGCCCGCACGCACGCCGCGGACATGGCGAACAGCTCGGCGCCGGTGTCGACGACCCGCCCCAGGAACGCCTGCCGATTCTCCATGCCCGCCTGCCAGCGCGCCATCCCGTAGAAGGTGTTGCGGGCGAGCTTGCGGGCCGCGCGTTCGACGAAACGCAGGTGTCCGGCCAGGTCGCCGAACTCGGCGTAGCCGCCGGGCACGTCGCCGCGGCCTGCCACGAGCGTGGGCAGCCACCGGGCGTAGAACTCGCTCGCCCCGGCCGCCGCCTTGGCCTTGTCCTGCAGGCCGGATTTCGGGTCGGCCAGCGCGCCGGCCGCCGTCAGGTGCGCGTCCACCGCCTCGCGCGCGATGAGCAGGCGCATGATCTCGCTGGAACCCTCGAAGATGCGGTTGATGCGCAGGTCGCGCACGAGCTGCTCGACGGGCACCGCGCGCTCGCCGCGGTCGCGCAGCGACGCCGCCGTCTCGTATCCGCGCCCGCCCCGGATCTGCAGGAGCAGGTCCGCCAACTCGCAGGCCTGCTCGCTGGACCAGAGCTTGCCCAGCGCCGCCTCGATGCGGATGTCGTTGCGCCCCTCGTCGGCCATCTGACCGGACAGCTCCACCACCGCCTCGAGGGCGTAGGTGGTGGCGGCGATGCGGGCGATCATCGTCGCCACGGCCTCGTGCTCGCCCACCGGCTTGCCCCATTGCACGCGCTCGCGCGACCATTCGCGGGCGATCTTCAGGCACCACTTGCCGCTGCCGGCCGCCATGGCCGGGATGGCCAAACGGCCCGCATTGAGGGTGGTGAGCGCGATCTTGAGCCCGTCGCCCTCGCGCCCGATGAGGTTCTCGCGCGGCACCCGCACCTTGTGCAGCCGGGTGACGCCGTTCTCGATTCCGCGCAGGCCCATGAACCGGTTGCGCCGCTCGACGGTGATCCCCTCCGACGCCGCCTCGACGACGAACGCCGACACCCCGCCCCGATGGTGTTCCCCGGACGCGTCGTCCCACTTCGGCACCCGCGCCATCACCACGAGCAGGTCGGCGATCACCCCGTTCGTGGTCCACAGCTTGACGCCGTCGAGCTCGTAGGCCGCGCCGTCGTCGACAGGTGTGGCCGTGGAAGCCAGCCGCGCCGGATCGGAGCCGACATCCGGCTCGGTGAGCAGGAATGCCGACACCTCACCGCGGGCGCAGCGGGGCAGGTACTCGTCCTTCTGTGCGTCGCTGCCGGCGAGCTTGAGCGGCTCGGGCACGCCGATGGACTGGTGCGCGGACAGCAGCGCGCCGATACTCGGGTGCACCGAGGCCACCATGGTCAGCACCCGGTTGTAGGCCACCTGGGACAACCCCATGCCGCCGTGGGCGCGGTCGATCTTGAGCCCGAACGCGCCGGCGTCCGCCAGCATGCGCACGTATTCGTCGGGTATCTGCGCCTCGGCCTCGATGCGCTGGCCGTCCAGCTTCTCGCACACCCCGCGTAGCCTCCGCAGGTACTCGTCTGTGCGGGCGATGTCCTCCGCGGGCGGACGCGGGAACGGGTGCACCAGCTCCAGCGGGAACCGGCCCAGGAACATCTCCTTGGCGAACGAGGGCTTGTCCCAGCCGCTCTCGCGCGCCTGCTCGGCGACCTCGCGCGCCTCCTCCGCGGTGACCGCGGGCCGGCCGTCGCCGGTCGCCGCCTCTCCGGTGTCCCCCGCCGCGCGTGCCGTGGTTTCACTCATGGTCAGCCTCCTCGCGTGGATGCCTCAACCCCTGTCTACCCCTTCGCCGCAGGGTGTATGCGCGATTGCGGCCGCCACACCGCCGCCAGCGCCAGGGTGACCACCGCGAGCCCCACCATCACCGGCACCATCACGCCCCAGTGCTCCTGCGTGGCGCCGGGCCCGAAGACCACGCCGATCACCGCCGTCGCCGAGATCGCGCCCAGGTACCGCGAGGTCTGCAGGATGCCGGCGGCCACTCCGCTGTCCTCGGGCCGCGCCGAGGCGTACATGCCCTGGTTGGCGGCGATGCTCACGATGCAGTACGGAACACCTGTGAGCGCCAGGAGCACCGCGACGACGGCCGCCGCGATGGACAGCGTGAGCAGCCACAGCAGCCCCGCCGCCGCCACCAGCGCCGCCGACCCGACGAGCATCACGGTCCGCACTCCCCACCGGTCGATCGCGCGCGCAGCGAACGGGGTGCCCACCACGGAGACGGCGGCCAGCGGCAGCATGAGCAGGCCGACGATCTCGGGGTCGTAGCCGCCGGACTGCTGCAGGAGCTCGGGCAGCCCGTAGAACGCGCAGTAGTACACCCCGTTGAACACCGCGAAAGCCGCGTACACGAGGATCAGGGGCCGGTTGCGGCCGAGCATCCGCAGGTCCAGGAACGGTGTGGGGCATCGCAGCTCGCACCACCCGAACGCCGCCATCGACACCACTGCACCGGCCCCCAGCCACCACGTGGCCCCGGGGATCGCGCCGAGCACCGCGGTGAGCGCGCACACCAGCATGGCCGTGAACAGCGCGATACCCGGCACATCGGATTCGATGACGATCGCGCGCAACGGCTTGCGCTCGCGCGGCGGATCGGCGGGCGTCAGCCACAGCACACCGGCGGCCGCCGCCAGCCCCAGCGGCACGTTGACGAAGAACAGGGCGGGCCAGCCGAACAGGCCCACCAGCACGCCGCCGAGCACCGGCCCCACCGCCGCGCCCGCCGTGTTGGCCATCTGGATCATCCCCAGCGGCCGGGTCGAGCTCACCTGCGCCCGAGCCGTCAGCGCGCCCACCATGGCCACGGCGCTGGGGTAGGCGGTGGCCGTGCCGAGCGCCATGAACACCCGCGCCACGCACACCAGCGCGAAGCTCGGCGCGAACGTCGCCAGCGCGCAGGTGACCACCACCAGCACCATGCCCACGGTGAACAGGCGCTTGGCCCCGAAGCGGTCGGCGAAGCGCCCCATCACCGGCTGCATCGCCGCCGAGCACAGGTAGAACGAGGTGATCACCCAGGTGACGGTGGCGATGTCGAGGGCGAAGTGCCGCTGGAAGTCGACGAGCGCCACCGCGATCATCGACGAGTTGAGCGGATTGAGCACCGTACCGAGGCACAGCGCGGCGACGCTGGGGCCGAGGCGCCGCGGGCCCGGACTGCTCTTCCCGGGGATGCCGGAACCCTTCCGACGGGATGTGTTCACGATCGCCCCAGCATAGGTCCACGAGCGTCGCGCACCCCCCCGCGCCGCACCCGCGTCCCCGAACCGCCCGCGCACTGCTCCCGGCTCTGCGACGCTGGTGATCGGGAGGGCACGCTCGCAACTCGGAGGCGCGGATGCGGATCGCACTGTTCATCGCCTGTTTCAACGACGTGATGTACCCGAGGACGGGCAAGGCGATGGTGCGCCTGCTGCGCCGCCTGGGCCACGAGGTGGTCTTCCCCCGTGGGCAGACGTGCTGCGGGCAGATGCACTTCAACACCGGCTACCAGGACGATTGCATCCCGCTGGCCGAGCATTTCTGCGACGTGTTCGACGACTACGACGTGGTGCTCGCCGCGTCGGGCTCATGCGCGTCGATGGTCAAGGAGTATTACCCGACGCTGGCCGACCGGGCGGGCTCGCAGCGCCTGCACCGCCGTGTCGATGCGGTGGGAGCCCGGCTCTACGAGCTGTCCGAGCTGCTGGTGGACGTGCTCGGCGTGACCGACACCGGCTCGTACTTCCCGCACCGCGTCACCTACCACCCCACCTGCCACACCCTGCGCATGCTGCGGATCGGGGACAGGCCGACGTTGCTGCTGCGCAATGTCGAGGGCATCGAGCTGGCGGAGCTGCCGGAGGCCGACGAGTGCTGCGGGTTCGGCGGCACGTTCGCGATCAAGAACGCCGACACGTCCACGGCGATGGGGTCGGACAAGGTGGCCAACGCGATGCGGACCGGCGCGGAGGTGATCACCGCGGCCGACAACTCCTGCCTCATGCACATCGGCGGGATGATGTCGCGCGGCCGGTCGCCGATGCGGCCCCTGCACTATGCCGAGATCCTCGCCTCCACCCGCGCGGACCCGCTGGGCACCGGCGGCCCGGTGCGCGCGGTGGACCGGCCGACACGGGAGTTCGCGCCGTGAGCCCCAGGACCGCCGCAGAACCGCCCGCCGCCGGCCGGGGCGCACGCCGCCGCATCGCCGCCGCCGGGGCCGTCGTGCCCCCGCAGCGCGAGCACTTGGGCATGCCGCCGTTCCCCGAGGCCGCCGCGCACGCGCTGCGCGATTCTCAGCAGCGCCACAACCTGCACAAGGCCACGCGCACCATCCGGGCCAAGCGCGACGCGCTCGTCGCCGAGCGTGACGACTGGGAGCAGCTGCGCCTGTCCGCCGAGGCGATCAAGAACCGCACGCTCGCCCATTTGGACGAGTACCTGCTGCAGTTCGAGGAGGCCGCCACCGCCGCCGGTGCCACCGTGCACTGGGCGCCGGAGGCGGAGAGCGCCAACCGGATCGTCGCCGGCCTGGCCATCGACGCGGGCGCCGACGAGGTGGTCAAGGCCAAGTCGATGACCACCGAGGAGATCGGCCTGGACCGGGCCCTCGCCGCGGCCGGCGTGGACGCGTTCGAGACCGACCTGGCGGCGCTGATCGTGCAGCTCGCGGGCGACGTCCCCTCGCACATCGTCGTGCCCGCCATCCACCGCAACCGCGCGGAGATCCGGCAGATCTTCGAGCAGAACATGGGCGCGTTCGGCAGGCCCGCCCCGGACGGGATGACCGACGACCCCGCATCGCTGGCCGCGGCCGCCCGCGCCCATCTGCGCGAGAAGTTCCTGCGGTCCGACGTCGCCGTGACGGGCGCGAACTTCGCCGTCGCCGAGACCGGCACGCTCATGCTCGTCGAGTCCGAGGGCAACGGGCGCATGTGCGTGACCATGCCGAAGACGCTCATCAGCGTCGTGGGGATCGAGAAGATCATCCCCACCTGGCGCGACACCGAGGTGTTCCTGCAGCTGCTGGCCCGCTCCGCCACCGGCGAGCGGATGAATCCCTACACCTCGACGTGGACGGGGGTGCACCGCGCCGGCAGCGGATCCGGGGCGTCCGTCATCGACGGCCCCGAACAGGTGCACATCGTGCTGCTCGACGAGGGCCGCACCGACGTCCTCGCAGATCCCGCGGGGCGCTCAGCGCTGCGCTGCATCCGGTGCGCCGCCTGCCTGAACGTGTGCCCGGTGTATTCGCGGACGGGCGGGCACGCCTACGGGTCGGTGTATCCGGGGCCCATCGGGGCGGTGCTCACCCCGCAGTTGCGCGGGCTGCGCAGCGAGCAGGACCGCAACCTGCCGTACGCGTCGTCGCTGTGCGGGGCGTGTTTCGACGCTTGCCCCGTGCGCATTCCCATCCCGCATCTGCTCACACACTTGCGGGCCGAGGTGGTCGACGACGAGCCGGCGTTCCCGCCGTCGCCGGAGCGCGTGGCGATGAAGGCCGCGTCCGCGATGTTCGGCCGCCCCGCCGCGATGGGGCTCGGCGAGCGCCTGGCGGGCTTGGCGCACAAGGTGATCCGCGGCGGGCCCGACGCCACGGTCCCGTCCGTGCCCGGCCTCGCCGGTTGGTTCGGCTCCCGCGACGTGGCCGTGCCGCCGGCGGAGAGCTTCAGCAACTGGTGGTCCCGCACCGACGGCGGCACACGCGAGAGCGGAGACGGCCGATGAACGCCGACGGCCAGGCTCTCGACGGGCGGGCTCTCGACGGGCGGGCCGTGATCCTGGGCCGCATCCGGCGGGCGCTGGGCCCGGACCGCGACGCCCCGCCCGTCCCCCGTGATTACGCGCCGGCGTCGCTCGAGGTCGGCACCCCGGAGCTCATCGCCCTGTTCGCCGAGCGGATGGAGGGCGCGCACGCGACGGTCCGCCGCGTGCACGACGCCGAGGTGGCCGCCGCGGTCGCCGACATCGCCGGGCGACGCGGTCTGCGCCGCATCATCACGCCGCCCGGACTCGACCGGCGGTGGCGGCCGGAGGCGGGCGCCGAGTGGCTCGCCGACGACCCGCCGCTGACCACCGGGCAGGTCGAGGGGGCCGACGCCGTGCTCACCGCCGCGACGGTCGCAGCCGCCGACTCGGGCACGCTGGTGCTCGACGGCGGCCCCGGCCAGGGCCGGCGGGTGCTGTCGCTGCTGCCCGACGCGATGATCGTCGTGCTGCGCGCCGGGCAGGTGGTGGCCGACTTCCCGGCCGCCGTCGCGCGCATGGACCCCGCCCGGCCGCTCACCGTCGTCTCCGGGCCGTCCGCCACCGTGGACATCGAGCTGAGCCGGGTCGACGGCGTGCACGGGCCGCGCGAACTCGACGTCGTCATCATCGAGGACGCGGCGGCGGAACCTCCGCTGGCGGGCGGGCGCGGTTAGCGCACCGCTCAGCGGCCGCGGGTGAGCCTCGTCGTCATCGTGTAGTCCTTCGACGGTCCGGCCACGTCCCAGCGCACGGTCCAGCCTTCCGGCCCGGCCAGTGCGATCCGCCCGCTGTAGAGGTCCGCCCCGCACAGGTGCTGCACCTGCTCCCCGGTCGTCCACGGGTGGAAGTCGTGCCCGTCCTCGAAGACGACGAACCAGCCGTCGCCGCGCGGCTCTACGAACATCGTGCGCGTCACCGGCAGGTCCTGCGCGCCCAGGTGCAGGGTGCCGTCCTCCTGCCAGCGCACCCGCTCGCCGTCGATGCTGAGCGTGATGCTCCCGTCCACCGTCTTGGTGTCGCCAGCGATGCGGTCGTCGATGGTGCGGGCGAAATCCCAGCGCCCCAGGAGCGAGCGCGGGTCCGATACCTCGCCGCCGTGTCGGTCCACGCGGCCCAGTCTAGGCAGCCCGGGCCGCGCGTGGTCCGCCGTGCCGGACATCACCATGACGGACAACGGACGGCCGACGCCGGCGGGCCGGGCGGTGGCAGAATCGGCAGGAACGCCCGCAGCAACCGCGCACTGCCCCGCGCACACCCGCGCGCCCCGAGGAGAGCATCCGCATGGCAGACCATTCCCCGCTCACGCTCGCCCCGCACGACACCGTGATCACCCCCGACGGCATCGCCCTGGGCGCATGGTGCCGCGGCGAGGGACCCGCCGTGCTGCTCATCGGCGGGCTCGGCATGCCGTCGATGGTGTGGGAGATCTGCGGCCTCGCGCCGGCGCTGGTCGACGCCGGCTTCCGCGTCATCCGCTACAACGCCCGCGGCCTGGCCCCGTCGATGGCCCCGCCCGCGCCGTACTCGATGGACGACATGATGGTGGACGCGGTCGCCGTGCTCGACCACTACGGCGTCGACCACGCCATCGTCGTCGGCTACTCGATGGGCTGCTACACCACGCAGATGCTGCTGCGCTCGCACCCCGGGCGCGTCTCGGCGGCCGTGCTGTTCGCCGGCCTCCAGCCCACCCCCGTCGGCGAGATCGTCGGCGAGATGGAACTGGGGTTGATCGACAAGTACGGGGAGGTCCCCCGCGAGGTGCTCGTGTTCGAGCAGCTCATGACCACGCTGCACCCCAGCCTGTTGCAGGAGCCGGCGGCCGTCGGCGGCTGGCGCGACGTGTTGGCGCACGGCGACGGCGGCTGGGCGGATCCGGAGGGGTTCCGCGGCCAGCTCACCGCCTCGCAGCAGTGGATCACCTCCCGCGAACCCAAGCCGGAGCATCTCGCGCAGATCCAGGTGCCCACGCTGGTGCTGGCGTTCGAGTTCGACCTGTTCTTCCCGCCCGGCCAGTGCGCGGCCACGGCCAGCCTGATCCCGGGCGCGAAGTTCGTGCAGATCGACGGCGCCGGCCATGGCGGGCTGTTCACCGGGCCGGGCGACAGCGCCAAGCGGATCACCAAGTTCTGCACCGCCCACCGCGACGATGCCGACGGGCACCATGCGGGCTGACCCGCGCCGTCACGTCGGCAGCGGCCGGCCGTCCCACTCGTTCTCGTACATGAACGCCTCGGGCACGTTGACGCGGTAACGCACTGCCTGGGCCAGGATGTTGCCCACCGCCAACGGCACGCCGAACGCCGGGCCCAGGTCGTCGCGCTGGGTGATCACTTCGTCGGTGCGCCGGAAATCGCGCAGGAAGCCGCGCAGCGTGTTGCCCTCGAGCGACGACTTGCGCCAGCCGTACATGGCCATGCCCGGCCCGAGCATCTTCGCCACCCCGGGCCGCGGCCTGATCACCTCGTCGTTCTCGCCGAGGAAGGCGCGGTCCACGCGGTCCTCCGGCTCGAAGAGCATCACCCCGCTGGTGGCACGCGGGTTGCATTCGATGGTGAACAGCCCGCGCTCGGGGTTGTCGATGAAGTCGAAACCCACCTGGCCGGTGAAGTTGAGCTCCTTCACCCGCTGGCGGATCCACTCGGCGATGCCCTCGTGTTCCACCTGCTCATAGCTCAGGCAGGAATGGCCGTCGATCGCGTAGTGCACCGGGTAGAGCGCGTCGGCGTACACCTTGCCGTTGTGGCAGATCGAGTACGAGCAGTACTTGTCGCCGCTGAGCCACTCCTGCGCGATCCACGGGTTGGCCGGGTTGAAGCTGAGATCGCGCGGCTTGGCGTCCGGGTGGACCTTGTGGATGTCCTGCGCACCCCGGGAAAACACCTGCTTGAGCGCGAAGGTGAAGTCGAAATCGAGCGCGTCGAGGTCCTCCTGGCTGCGCACCAGCGCATAGCGCAGCGTGGGCACGCCGATCGAATCCAGCAGCTGCTGGTACTCGTACTTGTTGTGCATCGAGTGTTCGAGCTCGAAGTCCGACAGCAGCAGACGGCACGAATCCGGGAACAAGTCGGGGTAGCGCATGATCACCTGGGCGAGGATGTCCGTCTCCTCGTGCACCGTGACGAGCAAGTCGATCTTCTGCTCGCGCACGATCCCCGCGATCGCGAACGCCCACTCGAGCGGCTCGTACTTGGGCCGCGGCGTGCGGTGCATCCTGGCCACGCGGTTGGAAAAACGACTCACCGCGAACGGCACCGCGTCCGCCACGTGCACCGTGTGCCCCGCCGAGCCGAGAAGCCGGGCGATGGACAGCGACAGGAACGAGCGGCCGAAGGTGACCAGTACACGCTTCGGCGTCTCCGCCGACATGGCGGACGCTGCGGCGCTGGCACGGTCGGATGCGGACATTAGACCTCCGGTCTCTCGGGGGTGCCGGCAGTCCCCTGCATGCGGCGGACTTCCACTGTGTTCCACGGGCGGACTGCGGCCGTCGTCCTCTTCGGACTCCGACTCTGCCACAGCGCGCCCCCTCGCCGACGGAGCCACCCTCCGCCCACGATATCCGGTAGTCCGTGCGCTTTGCGCGCTTCGCGGGTCCCCGGCGCAATCGTGTTCCCGCCTCGCCGCCGACTATGTCAACTAGCTCAGGATCAGCGTGTTCCGTACAATTCGCTCCCAGCCCGAAAGTCTGCGCGACGGGGTGCCGGCGGGGACCGCGCGGTGGTGCGGAGACGGATGGCGCGCGGGGTCGGCAGGCACGGGTGCAGCAGGCGCGGACCGCCCCGGTCCGACCCGGCCGCGCGACGTGATCCGGGTGACCATCTTGCCCGGAATGTACGGACCTCACCGGATGTTGACACATAGGGTATGCGGGTGGAGACACCCGGCTAGACCGCACGAAGTACGACTGCACGCACGACCACACTGACGCACGACGAAGAGCGGCCGGCAACAGCCTCCGCGCGGGAACCGGATCCGGGGAACCCGCCGGGGCCGCGGCGGATGACACGGGATCGGAGGTTGCCTGTTGTTCCTGATCGGCGTGTTCTTCGCCAGCGGCGCGGCAGTGGCATACGGCGTGTCCACCGTGCTGCGCGCGCTGGGGGCGCGTTCCGCGGCGATCGAGGAGCGCAAGACCAAGACCCCGGGCACGGTCACCGAACACGACGGCCCCACCCTGACGTCCACCGTGGACACCTTCCGCAGCAGGGAGTTCGTGCTCGGCACCATCTTCCTCCTGGTCGGCTTCGCGGGGGGCGCGATCGCCGCGCGGTTCCTCCCGCTGTTCCTGTCGCAGACGATCGTGTCCGCCAACCTCATCGTCACGGCCCTGCTCGGCGCGGTGATGCTGGAGAACAAGCTGCACACGCGCGACTGGGTCGCGATGATCACCGTCATCGCGTCGCTGCTCATGCTCGCGCTGTCGGCCGATCACCACGCCGGCGGCGGCGAGCAGCGCAGCTTCCACTGGTACCTGTTCCTCGCCACGGCGATCCTCAGCGTCATCGGCTGCCTCGCCGCCTACAAGCTGGGCAGCCGCGGCGCCATCCTGGACGGGGCGCTGGCGGGTGTCATGTTCGGCATCATCGCCGTCGGCGTGCGCGTGCTCGACGGCGTGAACCCGTTCGATCCGCTGCGCATCCTCATGGACCCGGCCGCGTGGACCATCGCGCTGGCCGGCGTCGTCGGCTTCTACGTGCAGACGGTGGCGCTGCAGGTGGGCCACGTCAACGGGGTCACCGCCGTGCTCGTCGTGGGGGAGACCGCCGCGCCCGGCATCATCGGCGTCGTCTTCCTCAACGACGACGCGAAGCCCGGCATGGCGATCGTCGCCTTCATCGGATTCATCGGCGCCGTCGTGGGCGCGGTGCTGGTGGCGCTGTACAGCTCCACCGAGGCCGACCATCTGGGCGAGCTCGAGCCGCCCTCCGGCGGCTGGAGCCTGCGGGGCCGCTTCACCAAGCGGCGCAGGCTGGCCGAGTTCGCGCAGGCGATCACCGGCGACATCCCGATCCTGCGCCGGTTCGAGGCACAGCGCCCGGCCGCGCCGCCGCCCGCCGCGGCCGAGTCGGCCGACCCTGCACCCGACGCGTCAGGCGCGCCGGGTGCTGCGACCGACGACGCGCAGCCGGAGACCGGCACGGCCGACGGCCGGACGGACGCACCGCCCGATACCGACGCGTCCCAGTCGGACAGCGGCCCCGACGCCGACAAGCCCGCCGAACCCCATCGCAGTTCGCGTCACTGAGCTCGGCGGTCGGGCGCGGACCGCCTGCCGGGAGGTCGCGCAGTACGCTGAACGGGCAGGCCTTTCGGTTCGACGGCCCGCCGCAACGGCCGAGCAGGCGCGAAGTCCGCCGACCTGCCATCCGCCGACCCGCCATCCGCCGAATGGCCCTCCACCTGCGGGTGCACCGCAAACCCGCGTGCCAAGCGCCGCTCGACCTTCATCGCCCCCGGGCCGAACTCCGGGAACACCACGGGCAGGTAGGCGCAATAAATGCCGTGCGGATCGCCGCGCAGCACCGCCTCGTGCTGGCGCATCGCGCGCGACACCAGCGCGTTCTGCGCCGCCAGTGCGCCGGCCCGCCGCACGCGGCGCGCCTTCACCTGCCGGTCGATGACCCACATCGCGAACCAGCACACCGCGATGACGCCCACCGCGATCGCAATGGCCACGATGTACTTGATGATGAGGCTGATGACGGCCAACACCAGGACGACGAGGACCCAGCCCCCGCCGGAACCGCTCGAGCCGCGCCTGCTCATCGCCGGACCTCCGATCCCTGCGCTCGCCCCTTATTCAGCACAGTGATAGCACCTGGGTCCGACAACTCCACCTGGCCTGCGGCTACCCCCAGGTCGCCCGCACACGGAGGGCGCGCGCCAGGTGGTCGCCCTGCTCGATCACGAGCCTGCGCAGGGCACCCGGCGCGTCCGGATGCGCGGCGAGCCACCCGTCCACGGCGTCCGTCGACTCGCCCGCCGGGAACAGGCCCAGCACGATGCGGCGCGCGATCTCGATGCTGCGCCCGCGCCACACCCCCGTCAGACCCGCGAAGTAGGCGTCGTCGTACTCCGCGAGGAGGTCCCGGCGGCGGCCCGCACGGAATCCGGCGATGAGCGCGTCGACCTGGTCGTTGGTGAGCGTGACGTCGTCGAGGATCCGCCGGCGCGCGTCCCGCTTCACCCCCGCGTCGGGTCGCGCCGCCAGGGCGCGCAGGTGGGCGGTGCGGCCGCTGGCCGTATCGTCCGCGGCGAGCTCCGCGCCCAGCTCGGCGGCCCCCGCGTGTCCGGTCGCGGCCAGCGCCGTCCACAGCGACCAGCGCAGATCCTGGTCCAGGCGCAGGCCCGCCGGAACCGGGCCGGAGCCGTCGAGCAGCGCGCGGATCCCGGGAGCCCGGCCGTCGGCCACGGACGCCGCGCCCGCGAGTGCGCGCGCCCACGGGAGCCCGCCGCCGGCCTGCACCGCCGACCAGGCCGTCTCCAGCCATGCGGCGCGGCGGTGCGCGCGGTCGGCCGCGGGCACGTACCGGTTCACCGCGTCGTCCGCGTTGGCCAGGGCCGAGGCGAGCAGCGCGGTGTTCGTCTCACCCCGGGCGTGCCGCGCAACGACGGCCAGGTAGCGCGCGGGGTCCAGATCGCCGTCGCGCACCGCGTTCCACAGCGCCGACCAGATCTGGCCGCGTGCAAGCGGGTCGGCGACCCGGCTGAGCCCGGCCTCGACGGTGGCCAGCGACTGCGCGTCGAGGCGGGTCTTGGCGTAGGTGAGATCGTCGTCGTTGAGCACGATCAGCGGGGCCGCCGCGAGCCGGACGGGCGCATTCTGCGGCGTACCGGACAACTCGACGTCCGCCCGCCCGACGCACACGAGCGCGTCTCCGTCGTACTCGTACCGGCCGGCGCCGAAGCGGTGCGGGCGGGTATCGGACTGCGCCGCCACCGTTTCCCCACCGGGTTCGTCCTGCTCGAGGGTGAGCGTGGCGACCCCGGTCGTCTGCAGCCAGGCCCGCGCCCACGCGTCCAGGTCACGGCCGGACGCGGCGGACAGCTCCGCCAGCAGGTCGGTCAGCGTCGTATTGCCGTACTCGTGCGCCCGGAAGTAGCGGCGCGCACCGTCGAGGAACGCCTCGCGGCCCACGTAGGCGACGAGCTGCTTGAGCACCGCGGCGCCTTTGGCGTAGGTGATGCCGTCGAAGTTGAGCTTCGCAGCCTCCAGGTCGACGATGTCGGCGACGATGGGATGCGTGGTGGGCAGCTGGTCCTGCCGATACGCCCACGCCTTGCGCCGTTCCGCGAACGCCACCCACGCCTCGGTGAACTCCGTGGCCTCCGCGCACGCGAGCGTGCCCATGTAGTCGGCGAACGACTCCTTGAGCCACAGATCGTCCCACCAGCGCATGGTCACCAGATCGCCGAACCACATGTGCGCCATCTCGTGCAGGATCGTCGTCGCCCGCGCCTCGTACTGTGCGCGGGTGGCGTCCCCGCGGAAGACGTACTTCTCGGTGAAGGTGACGCAGCCGGGATTCTCCATGGCGCCCAGGTTGTATTCGGGCACGAACACCTGGTCGTACTTGCCCCACGGGTACGGATAGTCGAACGCGTCGTGGAAAAAATCGAGCCCTTGGCGCGTCACCGCGAGGATCGCGTCGGCGTCCAGGTGCTCGGCCAGCGACCGTCGGCACAGCACGCCCAGCGGCACGGTGAGGGTTCCCCCGTCGGGTCCCGCGCTGGGCCTGCTCCACTCGCCGGATACGCGGTGGTACGGGCCTGCGACGACCGCGGTGATGTAGGTGGGGATCGGCAGGGTGGGCGCGAACTCCACCCGCACCGCGCCCGGACCCGCGTGTTCCGCAGCGGCGGGCTCCGTCGTGGCCGCCTCCCGGTTGGAGATCACCTCCCACCCCTCGGGCGCGGTGATCTCGAAGACGAACGGCGCCTTCATGTCCGGCTGTTCGAAGCAGGCGAACACGCGGCGGCAGTCGGCCGGCTCGTACTGGGTGTACAGGTACGTTGCGCCGTCGGCGGGGTCGACGAACCGGTGCAACCCCTCGCCGGAGCGGCTGTAGCGGCCGGTCGCCTCGACGCGCACCGAGCTGCGCCCGTGCAGATTCCGCAGCGCGATGCGCGCCCCGTCGTACTCCACCGGCACCGCGGCGCCGTCGATCCGCACCGCCTCGACCGACGCACCGAGGAAATCCAGCCACGTATCCCCGTCCGCCTCCAGCTCCACGGTGACCGCGGTGGGGAACCCGTCGACGGCCGCATCCGGTGCGCCGGTGACGTCGAGCTCGACGCGGTAGCCGTGCACGGTGACCTGTGCGGACCGGGCCGCCGTCTCGTCGCGGGTCAGATTGGCCGTGGTCGGTTCGCTCATGGGCCCGATCCTGCCATCCCACGGGGAGCGGGCGGGCGCGTCACCGGGGCGCGTCCAGGACCACACCGAAGTCGTCGAAAAGAGAGTCTTCGACAAGATCACGCGACCACCCCGGACGGCCGAGTTCGCAGGTCTCGAGAATCTCGATCACCGGGGCACATTCTCGTTCGACCAGCAGCAACGACCGTTCCTCGAAACCATTGCGGCATGAGTATCGAACACCATGAGCACCAGGGGTCCCCACGAGAATATCGGTACAGATGACGCGGCTGTTGCGATACTCGCGCCATGTGCAGGCGACCAACGAAGCATCCTGGTTCACCGCGACCAGACCCACCTGCGTGTCCAGCACGGCGACCGCCACGTCTTCGCTCGACACCATTCGTGTCAACGAGAGCTCCGACAGCGCTGCCGCCGAAAGAATTCCAGAGGGTGGGATGTCGGTCGAACGGAGGATGCCTTCTGCGACCACTGCACCGACCGTCAGGCCCACATACAAGTACCCGCCGAGCGAGCCTCCTCCTGGGCACACGCACTCGTCATGGACCGGGTCGAAGCGCCCTTGCCTGGGGATCCGCTCTTCTCGCAGGTCGATTGCGGACGCATCGACCAGGGGCGCGACATTTGTCGAGTTGAAGCAATTCGCAGGATGGATGCTGTCGGTGCGGTGGACACGCCACAGTTCGGTCCCTTCGACGACGGTATCAGTGATGGCGGGTGCCCAGTTGTATGCCCGCACCCGGTCACATACCTCGGCGTGCGTTGTCGAGGACGTTGTCGATCGCGACTCTTGTGAGATTCCCGGCTTCCAGGTCCTCAAGCGGGCTGCGATCGTCGAGCACCGCTGTCGGCGTGAGCCACCAGCTCGCGGCGCCATACGGATCGTTTGCGACGTCGAGGCTCCGATTGGCATGCACGACCAACGAACGGACCTGATGCCGTGCGCGGTCGAACTGGAAGTCCGGATAGCGGAAGTCCGGCCGCTTCCCCACCGGGAGTCCGATCAGTTCACCTGCCTTCCGCCGCTTCTGTGCCACGCTCCGGGCTGGCGCGCTGGTCGGCGCGAGGATGCAGGAGACCGCCTTCGAGTCGAGGACGTCGAACGCCCGGAAGATCGACTCGCGCCCTTCCTCCCGGACCTCCTCGCGCTGGTCCGCATTGTGGCTGGTGACCGTGCCGATGAGGTCCCGCGCGAGTTCGAGTCGCTGCCGTTCGGACAGCGTGGCCACTCCGAGGTCCACGAAGACGGAAACCAGATCGTGGGGTCGTCCGGCAGCGCGTCGCGTGTTGATCTGCTGAATGCGGCCCGCCGTCGTGATGGCGTCTTCACGCAGCGCAAATCCCGACTCCACAAGGGCGTCAGCAAACTTCTGAAGCGCTTCGACTCCCACTCCGTCATCAACAATTTCCTGTGCAGCACCCCCTGTGGGAACAGGCTGTGTCGCCATGCCACACTCCCATCAGGTACGAAATTGAACTAACGTACCTATCGTACCTCAGAAGATCGTCCCTGTTGCAGTGACGATGGGAACAGTTGGAGCAGCAGTAGCGGACTTCCCCGGGCCACATGTCGGATACGGTGGCGCGATGCGGACCCTCCAGGGCACCTCCGCCGTTGCCGCGGTGTGCTCCGTGCTGATGTGGGGCTTCCTGCTGGTGCAGCCCGTCTTGCCCGTGAGCGCATTCGTGGCCGTCGATGCCGGATTCGCCGTCTTCGTCGGGGGCATGCTCGTCGGGCTTCTCGCCGCGTTCGTCGGCCTCGTCGCCAGCGCTTCGCTGGGCCCGCGCCCCGCGTGGCGGCTCCGGATCCTGGCCGGGGGTCACGCACTGACGCTCATCCTGACCGGTGTCGTCGTCCTGTGGGCGTTCGTGTTCCCGCGGTCCGGATGGGAGCTGCTGGCGCTTCCGGGCGGCGTCATGATCGGCCAGCTGCCCGCGGTCTGCATCCTCGCGGCGGGCCTGTGGTCGCGCCGGGCCGGGGTGCCGCGTGGCCAGGACCGGCCGATCGGGTGATCCCCGGCCGACGGTCTACCCGAACATCCCCAGCGCCTGCTCCATCAGACCGAAGACGTAGTTCTGCTCGATGACCCCGATCGGCTCGTCGGACGCCATCTGGAACACCAGTACATGCGACGCGCCGTCGGCGCCGGTGACCAGCCAGCTTCCGGCGAGCTTGCCGGGCGTGCTGCCGCCCTTGTAGGCGACGTACCGCAGCCCGTCGACGTTCTGCACGCCCGGGTTCTCGGCGAGGATGCCGCGGATCGGCGCGGCCGCATCGTCACCGGCGGCCAATCGCTGCAGCGCCACGTGCGCGCGGCACACGTCCTGCGCGGAGGCGAACCACCCGATGTCGCGCGGACTCAGCGGCGTGCGCATGAGCTGCTGCAGGTCCACGTCGTCGAGCGACCGGGTGTCCGCCTCAGCGAGCACCGCGCGGCGCTCCGCCTCGGCCGCGGCCGCGTCAGGCAGATCGGCGGCATCGGCCCACCGCTGCCGCAACGACGGATCCGGGCCCCACCCGATGATGAACATCTCGCGCGTCGTCGGGAACGGCGTCAGCGCCGCGGGGTGCCCGTCGCCCATCGAGCGCACGGCCGCCTCCACCCTGTCGCGGCCCACTGCGTGGATGAGCATGTCGGCCGCGGTGTTGTCGCTGATGGAGATCATCTTCTCGGCGGCCTCGCGCACCGTCACCGTCGACCCGGACGGCAGGTTCTGCAGCTCGCCGGACGGCAGGGACTTGACGTCGTCGGTGATCGTGAGCGTGTCGTCCCACCCGATCTCGCCGGCCTCCACCGCATCGCCCAGCGCACCGAGCACGTAGAGCTTGAAGATCGAGCCCAGCGGCATCACCTCGTCCGCGCCCGACGCGAACACGGCGCTGCACTGCGCGCCTGGGTCGGCGGCGTTGAGGTCCGCGTCGGCCGCGAGCATCGACACCCGTGCACCGACGGCGGCGACCGCGTCATCGACCTCTTCGAAGCCGGCGGGCTCCGGTACGTCCGGCAGCATCGTGATGCCGTCGATGAGGCCGACCGGGCCGACGTGCACCGTGAGCGTCGCCGGCACCCCGCGCACCGTCTCGAGGTGCGTCACCGCCGTGGGCCCCTCGTCCTCGATGCCCGTCACCGTGAAGGGGCCGCTGGCCTGCCAGGCGGTGAGCGCCGACGCCAACGACTGCGGATAGAGCTCCGCGGCGAGCGACGGCGCGGACATGGCCAGCACCTCGACCGGGTCGACGGGCGCATCGGAACCGATGATCTGCAGGACCCGACCGGCGCGGTCGCGCGCCGGCTGCCACTGCAGCGAGCCCTGCGCCGCGATCGACTCGGCGGGCGCGGCGGATGCCGGTGCCGGTGCCGCAGCGGCGGGCACCGCCATCCCCGTCGCCGCGAGCGCCACGGCCGTCACCGTCGCCGCCGCGCCTCTGACCGCAGTGTTCCTGACCGCCGAGCTTCTCCGAATGGACACGGATCGACACCCTATTGCACGGCGGTTCATCGCCCTCCCACGCCTTCCCGCTCCGCGTAGCATCGCCTGTGGGGTGGACACGGCACGGAGGTGGAGTGTGACGATCAGCGAACGCGCCTCGGCGGCGGCCGCCGAGCGGCCGACGGCGGTACGGAAATCCCTCGACGCGGACACCGGGATCGGCCGCGTCGTCCTCGACAACCCGTCCCAGCGCAACGCCCTGTCCACCGCGGTGATGCGCACGGTCGCCTCCGCCCTGCGCTCCTTCGCCGCCGACCCGCATGTGCGCGTCGTGGTGATCACCGCGACAGGGCCGGTGTTCTCCGCAGGCCACGACCTGTCCGAGATGATCGACCGCACCGTCGACGACGAGCGCATCGTCTTCGACGCCTGCACCGAGATGATGGAGACGATCCAGCGGATCCCGCAGCCGGTGATCGCGTCCGTCCCCGGTCCGGCCGTGGCCGCGGGCTGCCAGCTGGTGGCGGCGTGCGATCTGGCGGTGGCCTCGTCGACGGCGGTGTTCGGCACCCCCGGCGTGCGCATCGGGCTGTTCTGCTCCACCCCGATGGTCGCCGTGACACGCGCCGTGGGTCGCAAACGCGCCATGCAGATGCTGCTCACCGGCGAGACCATCGACGCGCACACCGCCGCCGACTGGGGGCTGATCAACGAGGTGGTCGGCCCCGACGAGCTCGACGCCCGCACGGAGGCGCTGGCGTCGACGATCTCCGCGTCCAGCCCGCTCACCCTGCGCATCGGCAAGGAGGCGTTCTACCGCCAGATCGACCTGCCCCAGCACGAGGCGTACGAACTGATGGGGGAGACTATGGCCACGAACGCGATCACCTGCGATGCGCAGGAGGGCATGAGCGCCTTCCTGGACAAGCGCACCCCGCAGTGGACCGGGCGCTGATCCGCCCGCACTGACCGCAACGCCCGCGTCGGCGCCGGGATCCGGTGCCCGCACCCCCGTCGAAAGGCTCTGACATGTGCTATCCCGCCCCGTGCGCACGCTGCGGAAAGACCACCTGGGACGGGTGCGGCGAGCACGCGCAGGAAGTCATGGCCACCATCCCCGAGCCGCGCCAGTGCACCTGCGGGCCCGACCGCACGCCGGCGTCGTAGGCCCCGGCGCCGGCCGGCCTGGGTGCGCCGTGCCGATCACGCAGAAACTGCACATTCCCGGGCCGGAACTGACACTTTCTACTGGGTCGGCGGGGCGCAGACTCCGTCTCACCCGGCCCGGGCCGTCAGCACCAGCGGCTCGCCTTCGGTGACGGCGATGGTGTGCTCGCTGTGGGCGGTGCGTGAGCCGTCGGCCGAGCGGATGGTCCACCCGTCCGGGTCGTACACGATCCCGTCGGTGCCGCGGGCGAACCAGGGCTCGAGCGCCAGAGTGAGCCCCGGCCGCAGCGCCATGCCGCGCCCGGCCCGCCCCCGGTTGGACACGTGCGGGTCCTCGTGCATGGTGCGGCCCAGCCCGTGCCCGCCGAACTCCGTGTTCACCGGGTAGCCGTACTCGTCGGCGACGGCGCCGATGGCCGCCGAGACGTCGCCGAGCCTGTTGCCGGCCTGTGCGGCGGCGATGCCGGCGGCGAGCGCAGTCTCGGTGGCTTCGATGAGCCGCCGGTCCTCGGCGCGGGGTGTTCCGACGATGACGCTGCGCGCCGAGTCCGCCACCCAGCCGCCTATCGAGACGGCGATGTCCATGCTGAGCAGGTCGCCGTCGCGCAGGGCGTAGTCGTGCGGCAGCCCGTGCAGCACGGCGTCGTTGACCGAGAGGCAGATGACGTTGCGGAACGGACCGCGGCCGAACGACGGGGCGTAGTCCCAGTAGCAGGACTGCGCGCCGCGTTCGGTGATCAGTGTGCGGGCACGGCGTTCCAGGTCCAGGAGGTTCACGCCCGCTTCCACGTGCGATTGCAGGTCGTCGAGCAGGCCCGCGATGAAGGAGCCGGTGACGCGCATCGACTCGATCTCGCGGGGCGTCTTCAGTTCCACCATGTGCATCCTCCTCAGCCACGCCATCAAAACGGTATATAAATACCAGCCTAGCCTTGCGTCGGTATTTTCATACCGGGGGGGGCGGTAGAATGTGCGCATGGTGCGATCCCCCCTGACCCCGGAGCAGCGGGCGGCCGGCAAGCGGCTGGGCGCCCGCCTGCGCGCAGCCCGCGGCGATCGCCGGCCGGATGAGGTGGCCCGTGCCGCGGCGATCTCACCGGAGACCCTCCGCAAGATCGAGACCGGCCGCCTGGCCACCCCGGCGTTCACGACCGTGGCCGCGCTCGCGTCGGTGCTGGGCATCCCGCTGGACGAGCTCGCCCGCATCGCCCTGCCGAACCTGGGCCTGCAGCGCACCGGGTGACCGGGGACATCGCGGTGCCGTGCCGCGCCGATCAAGCGGATAGTGCACGTTCGCGGGCCGGAATCGACCTTTTCTGCTTGGTCGGCGGTGCACGCCGCGCACCCCCACCGGAGCCCGGCCCGCCCGTCAGTCCTGCCGGTAGTACACGTGCGTCCCGGCCGGCGGCCGATCGGTGGACACGATGTCCTTGCCGAACGGGAAGCAGGTCACCGGGATCATCTTGATGTTGGCCAGCGCCAGGGGGATGCCGATGATCGTGATCGCCTGCACGAACGCGGTGGCGATGTGTCCGAGCGCCATCCACAGCCCGGCGATGACGAACCAGATCACGTTCATCACCAGCGAGGGCGACCCCGCCTCGGGCTTGTCCACCACCGTGCGCCCGAACGGCCACAGCGCGAACACGCCCATGCGGAATGCCGCGATGCCGAACGGGATGGTGATGATGAGGATGCACAGCACGATGCCGATCGCGAAGTAGCCGAGCGCCAGCCACAGCCCGCCGAACACCAGCCAGATCACGTTGAGCAGCAGGTTCATCGCACTCCCCTCCCGAGTGTCCGGGCGCGAGCCGACCCACGCGCCGCCTGGGCCCCATCATGCCCGAATCCGCGGTCCGGCCGTGCGCTTCCGGTCAGCGCAGCGGATCGAACGCCGCGATGTCCTCGGGGGTGCGGCCGGTGTCGATGGCCTCGGCGAGCAGCATGCCCGTCGCCGGCCCCAGCGTCATGCCCCACATGCCGTGGCCGCCGGCGACGAACACGCGCTGCGAGCCCGTCGCCCCGATGAGCGGCAACCCGTCGGCGGTGCAGGGGCGCGACCCCACCCACTCGTCCCGGCGGTCGTCGAGGTCCACGCCCGTGAGCAGGGGGCGCACCGAGTCGACGACGGCGGCGATCCGGCGCGGGTCCATGGGGGCGTCATGATGCCGGAACTCCATCATCCCGGCCACCCGCAGCCGATCTCCCAGCGGAGTGCAGGCGACCCGCGAGACCGGGAAGTACAGGGGCCCCGGCGGAGTCCTGTCCACCGGCACGCTGAAGCTGTAGCCGCGGCCGGCCCGCACCTGGGCGCGCACGCCGAAGCGGCCGGCCATCGCGTTGAGGTCCGCGCCGTCGGCGAGCACCACCGCGTCGGCTTCGAAATCGACCGCATCGCCGGCGGCCACCCCGGCCCCACCCGCACCAGCACCATCGACGGCTTCGCCGACCACCGCGGACCGCCGCCCCCGGTCCCGCACCGCGTCGATCCGGACCCCGCCGCGCACCGCGCCGCCCCGCGCAGTGACCGCGTCGGCGAGCGCGGCGACGAACTTCGGCGGATGCAGGTACCGCTGCCCCTGGAGCAGCAGCGTGGCCCGCACTGCGGAAGAGAGCATGGGTGCACGCCGCCGCGCCTCGTCGATGGGCAGCTCGTCCACCTGCACCGGCTGGCCAGCGTCGGTGATCTGCCGGGCCTCGTCCACCATCGACTGCGTCTGGGAGGGGTCGGTGTATCCGACGATGAACGGGTCGGCCTCGTGCAGGCAGCCGGCCATCGCCTCGTCGTCGCGCACCATCTTGTCGAACGCCTCGAGGGCATGGCGGTTGATGCGCACCAGCGATTCCATGGCCCTGCGCCATCTGCGGGGCGTGCTGTTGCGCGCGAACCGCGCGAGGAACCCCACCAGTCCCGGGTCGAGCGCGGCCGACGGCGGCACGTACACCGGCGACGACGGGCGCAGCAGCTGCCGGAGACCGTAGGCGAGGACGGCGGGCTCGGGCAGCGGGGTGCTGAGCGCGGGCGTGATCCACCCGGCATTGCCCCACGACGAGCCCGCAGCGGGCCCGTTCTCGTCGAACACCGTCACCTCGATGCCCCGTTCCTGCAGGTGCCACGCGGTGGACAGGCCCACCATCCCCGCACCGACCACGGCGACACTGCGCAATTCACCGTTCCGGACCGTCATCGCCCGCTCCTTCCGACGTGCGGCGCCCCTCCCCCGATCATGGCCCTTCGGCCGCCGGCCCGGCCACCCTCGGTGGAATGCCCCGCCGCCGGGGCGAGGGAGTCCCGGTCAACCGTCAGCGTTCAGCCTTCTATGAGCAGTTGGATCGAGCGGCCGTAGTACCGCACGATCTCGCCGTCGGATGCCGCGGCCAGCCCGGGATCCTCCACCACGTGCATCGACGTCATGAGCCCGGTGAGCTGCGCGGCCATGAGCCGGGCGCGCAGGTCCGCGTCGGCGCCGGCGAGCCTGCCTGCCACCAGGCCGACGAACATCTCCTCCACCGTCTCGGCCAGGTGCGCGCGCACGGTCGGCCGGTCGGAGGCGCGCAGCAGCGCGGCGAAGACGCCCGCCGAGTAGGACCGCTCCCCGTCCGCCCCGCCGGGCCGCGTCCGTTCCAGGACGAAGTCGACGGCCCGCTCGCCCAGCCCGTCCAGCGGGCCCGCCATCAGGTCGGCGAAGTCCACCGACATCGTCATGGTCCGCAGAAACAGCTTCTCCTTGGAGCCGAAGTAGCGGATGACCAGCGCGGGGTCCACGCCCGCCTCGCCCGCGATCTCGCGCACGCCGGTCGCGGTGAACCCCTTCTCGCTGAACAGCCGCGCCGCGGCCTGCTGCACCGCGTCGCGATGATGCCGGGGCCCCACCGCCGTGCCGTCGGACTCCTCGCCGCTGCCCATCGGGCTCATTCCCACCTCCGTGTCGTGCCGTCGCCGTCGTCCCGCCCCCCAGTCAACTCTGCGCACACCGGCACCGCACAGCGTGCGATGCACCCCCGCATGGTCAACATTGTTGAATAATCGTACCGGCTCGAAATCGGATGACGTCGACTAGTTTCATGGCCATGACATCACGGGGCCCGGAGGCGACGGACGGGGAACTGCAGACGGTGCACCGCGAGGTCGTCGTCATCGGGGGAGGATTCGCCGGGCTCGCGCTCGCCGAACGCCTGGGCCGGGAGGGCGTCGAAGTCCTGCTCATCGACCGCAACAACTACCACCAGTTCAAGCCGCTCAACTACCAGGTGGCCACGTCCCAGCTCGGCATCAGCGAGGTCGGCTATCCGCTGCGCGGGATCTTCCGGCGGCACGACTCGGTGAAGGTCGCCGTGGGCGAGGTGGTGGCGGTCGATCCGGAAGCCCGGTCGGTCACCCTCGCCGACGGCACCGTGTGCACCTCCCGCATCCTGGTGCTGGGGGTGGGCGTGGACGCGAACTTCTTCGGCGTCCCGGGCGCCGAGGAGCACTGCTATCCGATGTACACGCTCGAGGACGCGGAGCGGCTCAGCCGGCGCCTCATCGGCGAGCTCGACCGCGTCGACTCGCCCCTGGGCATCACCTCCGACATCGACGTCGTGATCGTGGGCGGCGGCCCGACGGGCGTCGAGCTGGCCGGCGCCATCGCCGAGAACCTCCGGGTGGTGATCGCCCCGCGCTATGACGGCGGGATCGCCGGCAAGGTGACGGTGCACCTGGTCGACCACGGCGACGCGCTGCTCAAACCGTTCTCCGACGCGTCCCACTCCTATGCACGGCGCGAGCTGGAGCAGTTGGGCGTGCAATTGCACTTCGGCACCTCGGTGACGAGCGTGTCGGCCGACGGCGTGGAACTCGGCGACGGCAGCCGCATCGGCTCGGGCACCGTGGTGTGGGCCGGCGGGCAGCGTCCGCCGAGCCTCATCGCCGATTCGTCCCTGCCCCTGGGGCACGGCGGGCGCATCAGTGTCGACGACGACCTGACGGTGCCCGGGCACGAGGGCGTCTACGCGCTGGGCGACATCGCGCTGATCCCCGACACCCACGGCCGCGGCGGCAAGACCGCGTCGCTACCGCAGCTGGGCTCGGTGGCACAGCAGTCGGGCCGACATGCCGCCCGCAACATCCTGGCGGACCTGGCGGGACGCGACCGCTCCCCATTCAAGTACCGCGACAAGGGGATCATGGCGATGATCGGCCGCGGCGCGGCGGTGGCGGAGCTCGGGCGGGGCCGCCGGCAGATCCAGGGGCACGTCGCGTTCCTCGCCTGGCTGGGTGTGCACGTGATGCTGCTGCCCAGCGCGTGGCAGCGGGTGGCCGCAGTGAGCTCGTGGGTCACCGACTACGGCACGTCGCTGCGGCCGCGGCGCGTCAACGTGGGCTGAGGGCCGCAGCCGCTCGCTCCGCGGCTGCCGCTCACTCCTGCGCCGCGCGCTCCGCGTTCGCCGTCACGCGGCGCAGCAGGTCCAGCAGGACGGCGCGTTCGTCGTCGTCGAGCCCCGCGAGCAGGCGCCGGTCGCGCTCGACGCGCGCGGGGAAGACCTTCCGCACCAGCTCGCGGCCCGCGTCGGTGATCTGCAGCAGCACCACGCGCTTGTCCTGTTCCCACGTGCCGCGCTCGACGAGCCCCTTGCGCACCAGCGCATCGACGTACTTGGTGGTGGCGGCGGGGCTGACCATCGTGGTCGTCGTGACCTCGCCGGGTCGCAGCGGATGGTCGCTGCGCACCAGGGCGCCGAGCAGCTCGTACTCCCCGCGTGAGACCGCCGTGTGCGCCAGTTCGTGCTCGAGCGCGCGGAGACTCAGCGTGCCGATGCGCGCGATGCGGACGATCACCTCGACGGGCGCGAGGCCGACGTCCGGGAACGCGGAATCCCATTCGTCGACGATCCTGTCGACCAGGTCGCCGTCGGAGTGCATGCGCACAGGCTAACGCATCCCGCATCACATTATTTTACTTGTGTTTTACTTGTGTAGTATTCTGATCGACGATGCGCACTCGGCCCCCTGCTCCCCCCTCTCCCGTTCCCACCACCACCGCACCCGGACACACGCCCCTCCGAAGCCACGCACACCGCGCCCGCACGGCTGCCCGGCATTCCGGCGCCCCCGCAACATGGCGCCGCGCATTCTCGCTCAACCCGGCGTCGCCGAGCCTCGTCCCGGCGCTGCGGGTCGGCTTCGCCACCGCCATCGTCCTCGTCGCCGGCGGCGCGCTGGGGCACACGGAGCTCGCCGCCCTCGCAGGCCTGGGCGCGATCACCGCGGCCTTCGCCCGGGGCGAGCCGTATCGGCGCCGCGCGGGCAAGACAGCGATCGCCGGGGCCACGATCATCGCGTCGATCCTGTTGGGGTCCGCCCTCACCGGCACGCCGATGCTGCTGCAGATCGTCGTCCTGTCGCTCGCCGGCGGCGCGGGGGCGTGGCTGCTCGCGTCGCTGCGCATCGTCGGCCCCGGCGCGGTGGTGATCGTGTTCGCCGGCTCGGCGGCGGCCATGACCGGCGACCTGCCCCGCGCCGCCCTCGCGACGGCGCTCGGCGTCGCCGTGGGCTGGCTCGCCGCGATGGCGCCGGTGGCCCGCGTGGCCCAGCACGGCACCGCCGAGGAGCGCCGCTGGGTCCGCTCCGGCGCCGGACGTCTGGCCTCGGGCGAGTTCCTCGGCGCTGGCGCGCGCATCGCCGTCGCGTCCCTGCTGGCCGGAGCGGCCGCGCTGGGCATCGGGCTCGAGCATGCGCTGTGGGCGTCGATGGGCGCCACCGCAGCCCTGCAATCGATCACGTTCGCCAGCACGGTGCAGCGCTCGATCCAGCGCCTCGTCGGCAACGTCACCGGTGCCGCCGTCGCGCTCGCGTTCATCGCGACCGGAATGGGCTTCTGGCCGACGGCCGCGGCCATCGTCGCCCTGCAGGTGATCACCGAGATGACGATCGCGCGCAACTATGCCCTCGCCACCACCGCCATCACACCGATGGCCCTGCTCATGATGGGGCTCAGCGGCGGGCTGACCACGTCCATGGCGCTCAGCCGCGTCGCCGACACCGCGATCGGGGTGATAGTCGGCGTCGCGATCGCGGCCCTGACCATCCACCCCGCGGACACCCAGCACCTCCCCGGGCGCACACAGGCCCCGCCCGGAGCGTCGCCGAAGCCGGATCCGGACGTCCGACAGTGATCCCGATCACGATTGTGCAACGACTCCATCCACGCGCGGAATTCCGGCGTCCGCGCCGGTGAGCCGTGTGAAACACTGCAGGTCCCGATGCACGACACGCACCGCTCCGGCGTTCGCATGATTGGCCACGGCCGATTCACATACGTAACGTCGACCACCCGACGGTGACCGCGGACCCCGCACCGGCACGCACACGACAGGACCCGCCGGTGATCGGCCCAGCCCGCTGGGCGCGGCACCTGCAACGCCGATCGAAGTCGCGCCGCGTACCCGCGCGAACGACATCGGCGGAGGAGGACCCATGCGCACAGACGCAGGCCTGCCGCCCGACGACGCGGACGCGTCCGGCGGCCAAGACGAGGCTGCCGCGACTCCACCGGGCGGCGTCACGGCGACCGGCGACGTCACCGGAACCCCCGACCCTGAGACCCCCGAGGGCCGGCGCCTGCTGCGCAGGGTGATCGCCGCATCCGCGATCGGCAACGCCACCGAGTGGTACGACTACGGCGTCTTCGCCGCCACCGCCACGTACATCGGCGACGCGTTCTTCCCCGGCGACCTCTCGACGCTGTCGACGATGCTCACGTTCGCGATCTCGTTCGTACTCCGGCCGATCGGCGGCATGGTGTGGGGACCCATCGGCGACCGGATCGGCCGCAAGGCCGTGCTGGCCGCGACGATCCTGCTCATGTCCGCGGCGACCTTCCTCATCGCATTCATTCCGTCGCACGCGACCATCGGCGTGGCCGCCCCGATCCTGCTCGTGCTCCTGCGCGTGATCCAGGGCTTCTCCACCGGCGGGGAGTACGGCGGCGCCGCGACCTTCATGGCCGAGTACTCGCCGGACAGGCACCGCGGCAAGTACGGCAGCTTCCTGGAATTCGGCACGCTCGGCGGCTTCGTCATGGGCGCCGCCGTCGTTCTGATCTGCCAGACCGCGATGAGCGAGGCGGCGATGGGCGACTGGGGCTGGCGCATCCCGTTCCTCATCGCCGCGCCGCTGGGCCTGGTGGGCTGGTATCTGCGCTCGAAGATGTCGGACACGCCCGTGTTCACCGAGGCCGAGAGCAGCGAGTCCACCGAGATGGAAGGCTCCGCGTGGCAGCGGATGGTCGATCTGGTGCGCGACTACCGCGGGCCGATCTTCACGATGTTCGGCATGGTGATCGCGCTCAACGTGGTGCAGTACACGCTGCTCACCTACCAGCCGACCTATCTCGAGAACAAGATCGGCATGAGCGAGGATTCGACCACCCTGCTCATCCTCATCGGCGAACTGGTGATGATGGCGGTGATCCCGTTCATCGGCCGATGGTCGGACTCGACGGGCCGAAAACCCATGTGGTGGGCGTCGCTGATCAGCCTGTTCGTCCTCGCGATACCCATGTACTGGCTCATGGGGCAGGGCTTCGGCTGGGCGCTGCTGGGGTTCGCCGTTCTGGGGCTGCTGTATCTGCCGCAGCTGGCGACGATCTCCGCGACGTTCCCTGCGATGTTCCCCACGCATGTGCGCTACGCCGGGTTCGCACTGAGCTACAACGTGGCGACGGCGGCCTTCGGCGGCACCGCCCCGTTCATCAACGACGCGGCGATCAGCGGCACCGGCTGGGACCTGTTCCCGGCGCTGTACATGATGATCGCGTGCGTGGTCGGCATGGTGGCGGTGTACTTCCTTCGGGAGACCGCCGGCTGCTCGATCCGCGGCACCGGCATCCCCGGCGAGGAACCGGAGCCCGTCGGCGCACGCTGACCGGACCCCGCTCGACAACACCGGAGCCCGGCGCGCTCTCCGGAGCGCGCCGGGCTCCGGTGTTGCACGGTGCGTGTCAGGCCTCACACGAGAATCATTAGTTGTACGGCGCAACCAGTTGTATGGTTGACGAAAGCAACTAATCACGCCGGGCCGTGCCCACCGCCGCCCGGCACGTGGATTCTTTCCTGATAATTCGAGGACGCGACTGCATGACCACTGCCGAAACCGCCCGCAACGCCCCGCCCGGCACACCTCCCCGCCGGCACCGCGCCGATGAGCCACCGCGAGGTGCTGCTGGCCCTGTCCGGCCTGCTCATGGCGATGTTCGTCGCCATGCTCTCGTCCACGGTGGTGTCCACGGCACTGCCGCGCATCGTCGCCGACCTGGGCGGCAGCGAGGCCGGCTACACCTGGGTGGTCACCGCGTCGCTGCTGACGATGACCGCGACAACGCCCATCTGGGGCAAGTTCGCCGACCTGTTCAGCAAGAAGGCCCTCACCCAGCTGGCGCTGCTCATCTACGTGGCGGGCTCCGTCATCGCCGGACTGGCGGACGGGATCGGCGTGCTCATCGTCGCCCGGCTCATCCAGGGCATCGGCATGGGCGGCCTGTCCGCGCTGGTGCAGATCGTCATCGCCAGCATGATCACGGCGCGCGACCGCGGCAAGTACTTCGGCTACCTCGGCGCGGTGTTCGCCGTGGCCACGGTGAGCGGCCCGCTGCTGGGCGGGCTGCTGGTGGACGCCACCGCGCTGGGCGACGCGCTCCCCGGCTACATGTCCGGCGCCGCCTGGCGCTGGTGCTTTTACGTGGGCGTGCCCTTCGCCGTCATCGCGTTCGCGGTGCTGCAGAAGACGCTGCACCTGCCCACGGTCAAGCGCGACGTGTCCATCGATTACGTGGGCGCCACCCTCATCACCGCGGGCGTGTCCGTGCTGCTCGTCTGGGTGTCGCTGGGCGGATCGCAGTTCGACTGGGGCTCGGCGCTGAGCATCGGCATGCTCGTCGGCGGGCTCGCACTGCTGGCGCTGTTCGTGTGGGCGGAGACCCGCGTGCGCGAGCCGATCATCCCCCTGCACCTGTTCAAGGACCGCACCACCAGCCTCGCCGTGTTCGCGTCGGTGATGGTGGGCGTCGCCATGTTCGCCGGCACCGTCTTCCTGGTGCAGTACTTCCAGCTCTCCCGCGGCATGAGCCCCACCAAGGCCGGCCTCATGACCCTGTTCCTGGTGTGCGGCGTGCTCGTGTCGTCGGTGGTGTCCGGGCGGATCATCGCGGCCAAGGGCAAGTGGAAGCGCTTCCTGATCTTCGGTTCTGTCCTGCTGGTCGCGGGCGCGGTCCTGCTGAGCACCATCACGGCCACCACGCCGATCATCGTCGTCGGCCTGTACATGTCGATCCTCGGCATCGGCGTCGGCTGCCTCAACCAGAACCTGGTGCTGGCCGTGCAGAACAACGCGGCGCAGAAGGACATCGGCTCGGCGAGCTCGCTGGCCGCGTTCATGCGCACGATGGGCGGCGCGATCGGCGTGTCCGCCCTGGGCACCGCGCTGGGGCACAAGGTGGCGGCCTCGATCTCCGGCGCCGCCCATTCCGACCCGGAGGTCGGCCGGGCGATGATGGATATGGACACCCACCAGATCCCCGACGTCACCACGCTCGGCGACGTGCTGCGCCCCGTCTACGAGCACGCCTACGGGTCGGGTGTGGCGCAGGTGTTCCTGTTCTCGGTGCCGTTCGCCGTCCTGGCATTCGTCGCGGTGCTGTTCATCAAGGAGGTGCCGCTGCGTGAGACCATCGAGCGCGACGACGAGCTGGCCGACCTGCAGCGGGCGGCCGCAGCACCGGATGACGGCGGCGATGCCGCGGCCCCGGAGAAGGACGACCGCACGGAGGCCGGCGCCGCACAGGACCCCTCCGGAGTGAAGGTCGGCTGAGGCGCGATGACGGCCACGGATGCGGTGATCACGCCCGCCGAGGCGCTCGAGTTCAGCGCGGTGCGCGGCATCGAGTACGAGCTGCGCACGCTGGTGCGGCGCATCCGCCTGAGCAAGGCGGAGGTGGCCCGCACGATCCACGAGGAGATGCCGCCGTCCACCTACACGGTGTTCGTGGTGGTGTCGGATCGACAGCCCACGCGCGCGGGCGAGATCGCCGAGGTGCTCGACATGGACAAGTCCGTGATCAGCCGGCACCTCGCCGCGCTCACAGAGCTGGGCCTGATCCGCCGCGACTGCGACCCGGACGACCGCCGCTCGCACACCGTCTCCCTGACGGATCTCGGCGTGGAGAAGGTGCGCGAGGCCGTCGCCATGCGGTGGGAGGACATCTCCGCGCGGCTCGACGGCTGGACCAGGGAAGATCTCGAGGCGTTCGTGGTCCAGTTGCGTCGGTTCAACGCGGCCATAGAGTGAGGGCATGAGCGGCCAGAAGAGAACAGCATGACCGGCCCCGCATCGCCGCTCGTCGACGCACGTGAGCTCCGGGACCTGCTCGCGTCGCGCACGCCGCCCGTGCTGCTCGATGTGCGGTGGGGGCTGTCGACGGGCCCCGACCGCGGCGGGTTCGACGATGGGCACATCCCCGGCGCCCGGTTCGTCGACCTGGACGCGGAACTCGCCGGCCCGCCCGGCCCCGGCGGGCGCCATCCGCTGCCGTCGGCCGCGGCGTTCGCGGAGGCGATGCGCGCGGCCGGCGTCGGCGCGGCGTCGACGGTCGTCGTCTACGACGCAGGCCCGGCCACGGCCGCCGCCCGCGCCTGGTGGCTGCTCCGGCACCACGGGCACGCGGACGTGCGAGTGCTCGACGGCGGCCTGGCGCGGTGGGTGGCGGAGGGGCTTCCCCTGGATACCTCGGACGGCGGAACCCATGACGACGTCTCCCCCGCGCGCGGCGACTTCCGTTGCGGGCCCGCGCCGTCCGAAGGTCCGGGCTCGGTCCTCGACGCGGACGACGTGCTCGGGTGCGCCGCGCGCGGGGTGCTCATCGACGCGCGGGCCCCGGAGCGGTTCCGGGGCGACGCCGAACCCGTCGATCCGGTCGCCGGGCACATCCCCGGCGCGGTGAACCGGCCGACCACCGCCAACGTGCGCGACGACGGCACCTTCCTGCCGGCGGACGCATTGCGCCGGCAGTTCGACGCCAACATCGGCGGCATCGGTGGGAGGCCGGACGAGGTGGCCGCCTATTGCGGCTCGGGCATCACCGCGGCGCACGAGGTGCTGGCACTGCGGATCGCCGGCATACCGGCGCGGCTGTACCCCGGATCGTGGTCGCACTGGATCACCGATCCGGCGCGGCCCGTCGCCACCGGGGACGGCTGAGCGACGGCCGGCATGGCGGGTCACGTCTGGCAGGCCCATCATGACTGCCAGGTCCGTCACGTCTGCGGCCGCCGACACCCCCGGTAGGTATCGTGGCGGGCGACGTGGAATCCGGTTCGGGAGGGAGTGGGCGGGTGAGGCAGGGCCGATCGGCGGTGCGCGGCCGCACGGTGCAGGTGCGCCGCGGAATGCTCGCCCTCGTCGCCGCCGCGCTCATCGTGCTCGCCGGCCCCGCGGGCATCGCCGCCGCCCAGTGCCTCGCCGGCACTGCCGCCCCCGCCGGTCACGGCGGCCACGCGGCGACCACAGACGTCGTCGTCGACGGTCACGGCGGCCCGGCGCACGCCGAACACGGGCGAACCATGGCCGGCCATGGCGATACCGCCCTGCACGACGGGTGCCTCCCGGCGCTCGACTGCTGCGATCTGCACTGCCTCGCCCCCGGTTCGCCGGTGCCGGCGGCGATGCCCCTCACCACCCCCGCCCCCGCGGCGCCGCTCACCCCCGTCGTGCAGCTGCGCGCTCCGCCGGGGGCGGCCGGCGACGACTCCCCCGTCCTCCCGGTGCCGCCGTGGACGCATCCCACCCTGGAACAGCTGACGGTCCTGCGCGTGTGATGAGCGGACACCGCCCGGGCACGCCCGGCACGGACCCTGTCACACACTTCCCCGCAGAGCGCCGTCCACGGCGCCGCGACCGCACCCGATCCAGGAGGATCCCCATGCGTACCACGACCTTCCGCCGTTCCCTGCACTCCAAGCCGGCCCTCGCCGTCTCCGCCGTCGCCGTATCCGCGCTGATCCTCGCCGGCTGCAGCTCCGGCGACTCCGGTTCCGACGCCGCCGCCACGCCCACCGCGAGTGCAAGCGCCGACGCCGAGGGCGACAACAGCGCTGACGGCGGCGATGCCGCACAGGCGCAGTTCAACGAGGCCGACGTGGCCTTCCTCAACGGCATGTACCCGCACCACGCCCAGGCCATCGAGATGACCGACATGGTGGAGGGCCGCACCGACAATCCCGAGCTCATCGCGCTCGCCCAGCAGATCGACACCGCCCAGGGCCCCGAGATGGAGCAGATGACGACGCTGCTCGCGCAGTGGGGCCAGCCCGCCCCCAGCGCGGACGGCGGCGAGGACACAGGCTCCGGCGACGACATGGGCTCCGGGCATGACATGGGCGACATGAACGGCGGCGACGGGGCGGACGACGCTGCCGACGGCGCCCAGGGCGGCCACGAGATGACCGGCATGATGACGGACGAGCAGATGGACCAGCTCATGGCCGCCTCCGGCCCGGAGTTCGACCGCATGTGGCTGGAGATGATGATCCAGCACCACGAGGGCGCCGTCGAAATGTCGCAGGAAGTGCTCGGCTCCGGGACCAACCCGCAGGTGCAGACGATGGCGCAGGCGATCATCGACGGCCAGGAGGCCGAGATCGGGCGGATGCAGGACATGCTGCAGAGCGGCTCCTGACGCCGTGCGCCGTGGCCTCCCCCGCCGCCGGGGAGGCCACGGCGCTATGCCGCGACCGTCGTCCGAAACTGCAGCACGTGATACGGCGCGCCTTCCGCCGTGTTCCACTGCGAGACCAGCAGATGCAAGTCGTCGAGAGCCGAGTCCGGATGGATGAAGCCCCCGTAGATCTGCGCGAAGGTGCCGTCGCCGGCGCCCCACTCACCGCCCGCCACCTGCACCACCGGCTCCGACCACGGGCCCGTCGGATCCGGGGCGGTGCGCGTGGTGATCGCGTACGCGGCCGGGTCGAACCCCGCCAGCACCCAGGTGCCCTCGATACGGCGCAGGCTCAGCTCGCCGACGGGCCCGGGCAGCACGGGGACCACAGGCGCGGAGCGCACCGACATCCATACGCCGCTGGGCATCTCGTCGCGCTCCGGCACCCACGCCTCGTACGCCCAGGGTTCTGCGATCCGGTGCTCGGGCACGCGACGCAGGATCACCCCGCCCGGGTTGGCGCGGTCGAACGCCGACGACATGACGTACACGTACCCGTCGGCGCGGTCCATCGTCCACATCTGGTCCAGGGCGCCGCCCGTGTTGTCCCAGCGCGCGTCGGTGCGCTGCCAGGTCACGCCCAGGTCGTCGGAGCGCGCCAGGTAGGTGAAGTTGGTGGGCGCGGCGGCGGAGTTCCACGAGTGCACACTCACCACGGACAGGTACACGCGCCGGTCGACGGTGATCGCGTCGCAGGGGATCACCGTGAACTCGCTGCCCGGGGTCTCCGGGTCGGGCCGCTGCGACGGATCGTGCGCGTTGGGCAGGATCTCCCGCGCGTAGCGCCCGCCGCATGCGCCGTCGAAGACGATCCCCTCGTCGAGCGCCGCCCTGTCGAGCCCACCCGAACGCAGCATCACCGGGCTGCGCCAACCGGGCCCGCCCGCGGCCGACGACTCGAAGGTGTCGCCGAAGAAGTACGCGACCGCACCGGAGGGCAGCCGCGCCGGGATGCCCAGGTCGGTGCCGGCCACGCCCCACCGGTCGGTGCGCAGGCGACCGGTCAGTGTGGCCACATACCGCGCGCGGCCGGGCGGTGGCGTCATCGCGCATCACCTCCCGGCGCCGCCGACGGGTGCCGACGTCCTGTTCCGCCCCCGAGGCTACTGGCCGCCGGCCTCCGGAGCCGGTATCCGCGGTGTGGGCGCGCCGCTGATCGCCTGAGCCCGTCTGAGCCCGCCGACCAAGCTTTTTCCGCACGTTCGGCGGCGCAGACGTGCACTGGATGCTTGCTCGGCGGGGTGCGCGGCGCCGCACCCCTTGACGCGGCCACCGCGCGAGCGCATAATTCATCACATGATGAGTTCATCACTCGGTGAATTACAGGACCCCGCGATCGACGTCCGCGGGCTCACGGTGCGCCGCGGCGGCAATCCGGTGCTGCACGGCGTCTCGCTCGCGGTCCGCGCGGGGACGATCACCGGACTGCTCGGCCCGTCCGGGTGCGGCAAGACCACCCTGCTGCGCAGCATCGTCGGGACGCAGATCGTGCAGTCGGGGACGGTGTCCGTGCTGGGCAGCCCCGCCGGGACGCGCCGGCTGCGCTCGCGCGTCGGCTACGTCACCCAGGCCCCGAGCATCTACGGCGACCTCACCGTGCGCCGCAACGTCGCCTACTTCGCCGCCCTCGCCGGGGCAGCACGCTCGGCGGCGGGGGAGGCCCTCGACGCGGTCGGCATGGGCGCGTACGCGAACCAACGCGCCGACGCACTGTCCGGCGGCCAGCGCACCCGCGTCTCGCTGGCCTGCGCACTGGTGGCCGACCCGGACGTACTCATCCTCGACGAGCCCACCGTCGGCCTGGACCCGGTGCTGCGCGCCGAGCTGTGGGAGCGGTTCCACCGCCTCGCCGACGACGGCCGCACCCTCGTCGTCTCCAGCCACGTGATGGACGAGGCGGACCACTGCGATGAGCTCATCCTCCTGCGCGACGGGCGCTTGCTCGCGCAGCTCACGCCGGCCGCGTTACGCGGCACCACTGGCGAAGACCGGCTCGAGGACGCGTTCCTGGCTCTCGTGCGGAGCGGACCAGGCGGACGGCACACCGCCGAGGGCACAGCAGAAGAGCAGGAGGCGGCGCGATGAGTGCACGCGCATACGGGGCGACGAGCCTGCGGGTGCTGGGGCAGCTCGGGGCGGACAGGCGCACCGTCGCCATGATCGTCGCCGTCCCGTCGCTACTGCTGGTGCTGCTGTACTTCGTCTATCAGAACCAGCCCGGCCCGCCGGGGATGCCGTCGGTGTTCGACAGGGTCGGCGTGAGCATGCTCGGCATCCTGCCGTTCGTCGCGATGTTCCTGGTCACCGCCATCGCCATGCAGCGCGAGCGCACCTCCGGCACCCTCGAGCGCCTCATGACCACGCCGCTGACCAAGCTCGACCTGCTCGGCGGCTACGGCACCGCGTTCTCGCTGGCCGCGGTGGCGCAGGCCGTGATCGCCTGCGTGATCTGCTTCTGGCTGCTGGGCCTCGACGTGGCGGGCGGCGCGGCGCTGGTGGTGCTCATCGCCGTGGTGGTCGCCGTCCTCGGCGTGGCGCTGGGCCTGCTGTGCAGCGCGTTCGCCCGCACCGAGTTCCAGGCGGTGCAGTTCATGCCGCTCATCGTCGGGCCGCAGCTGTTCCTGTGCGGGTTGCTGGCGCCGCGCGAATCCTTGCCCGGCTGGCTGGAGGCGATCAGCAACGTGCTGCCGCTGAGCTACGCGGTGAGTGCGATGAAGCAGGTGGCGGCGCATCCGTCACCGACCGGCGCGATGTGGCGGGACCTCGCGGTGGTCGCCGGGTTCGCCGTGGTGTCGCTGTGTCTGGCGGCCGCGACGATGCGGCGGCGAACCGCGTGAGCGGCGGGCCGCAGTCTCGCGGCGGGCGGCGGCCGGGCAAGTCCGGCACCCGCGAGCAGATCCTCGCCGCGGCGCGGGCGCGGTTCGCGGAGTCCGGCTTCGACAGGGTGAGCGTCCGCGCCATCGCCGCCGACGCCGCCGTCGACCCGGCCCTGGTCCACCACTACTTCGGCACCAAACGGAACCTCTTCGCCGCCGCGCTGGCCCTGCCCGTAGACCCGGAGACGGTGCTCGCGCAGGTCCGCGCAGTGCCCGTCGACCAGATAGCCCGCGCCGTCCTGCGCGCGGTGGTCGGGCTGTGGGACTCGCCGCAGGGGGCTGCGGTGGTCGGTGCGTTCCGCACCATCCTCGGTGGCGGCGATCCGCAGCTCATCCGCTCGTTCATTCTCGAAGTGGCGCTCAAGGAGGTGCGCGGGCGCGTCGATGCGCCGCCCGGGTCCGCCGATGTGCGCGTGAGCCTCGCGGCGTCGCACATGATCGGGATCCTCGTGGCCCGCCGGATCCTCGAGATCGAGCCGCTCGCCTCGATGTCCCTCGACGAGCTGGTGGAACGGTGCGCGCCGCAGATCCAGCACTACCTCACCGGGCCGTTCGAGGCGTGAGGGGCGGGGCAGGTCCTCAGCCGGCTGATCAAGCGATCCGTGCACGTTTCGGCCACTCGAACGTGCACAGATCGCTTGATCGTCGACGTCGGAGTGCCGCGAATCCCACCGACCCGCCGTGGGTGTCGGCCCCGTGCGGCAGGATGTATACCACGGTGCAGGAGCAAGGGGAGGCGGTTGCTGATGAGTCGGGGCAAGCGGATGAGTCGGGGCGTTCGGGCGTCATGGAAAACCCTGCTCGTCAGGGCGGGCGCGGCGGCGGGCGCCCTGGCGGTGGGCGCGGCCGGCACGGCGGCACTGGGCGCACCGGCCACAGCCGCACCGCCGTCCTCGCTCGACGGCGCGACACAGGTGATGGATTGTGCGCACGAACTCGTCAAGGAGCCCGCGGACATCATCCTCTTCTGCGCCGATGCGAACGGCGGCTTCACCGACATCACCTGGTACCTGTGGACGGACCAGCTGGCCGTGGGCACCGCCAACAAGTACTGGAACGACTGCGACCCCACCTGCTACCAGGGCACCTTCCACAAGGAGCCGGTGTGGATCGCCCTGCACGACGTGGCCGCCACCGACGACGGCCCCGCGTTCCGCACGCTCACGTCCGTCGACGATTCCGGTCCGCACGACGTGCCGCTGCCCGGGTTCCCCGTCACCGGCCCCATCGACTTCCCGTAGCAGCGCACCTGCGGCGGGTCACGTGATCCACCGCCCATCACACGGCACCGCCCGCCCCGCGCCGCGGACGCCCTGACACCCTGAGCGCATGACCGGCACCCCCCACGACGACACGGCGCCCCCCAACGAGACGCCCGCGCAGCAGAACGCGCGGATCGGCGCGGGCACCTGGCGCGAGCTCTTCGGCCCCGCATACCGCGCGTCGGCTGTGGTGCTCGCGGGCGGGGTGGCCGCTTACGCCACCAACATCTATCTGACCACCAGCCTGCTGCCCAACGCCGTCGAGGACATCGGCGGCGAACAGTACTACGCGTGGGCGATGACGGTGTTCCTGCTGGCGTCGGTGATCACGTCGATGTTCGTCGGCGTATCGCTGCGCAACAGCGGACCGCGCCGCAGCTACCTGATCGGGTTCGGAGTGTTCGCCGTCGGGTCTCTGGTGTGCGCGGCGGCGCCGACGATGGCGGTGATGCTCGCGGGACGGGCGGTGCAGGGGCTCGGCGGCGGTCTGCTCACCGGCCTGGCCTTCGCGGTGTTGCGGTCGGCGCTGCCGGAGCGCCTGTGGCCGCGGGCGGTCGCGCTCATCTCGGCCATGTGGGGTGTCGGCAACATCCTCGGCCCCGTCCTGGGCGGGCTGTTCGCGCAGTTGGGCGCGTGGCGCGGGGCGTTCCTCCTGCTGGCGGCGTTCGTCGCGGTGCTGTGCGTGATGTCGCAGCGGGCGCTCCCCCGCCGCCGCCCCGACGAGGGCGGCGAGCGCGCCGGGGTGCCCACCGTCGGCCTGGTCGTGCTCACCGGCGCCACCGCGGCGGTCTCCATCGCGAGCATCGCCTCGTCCACTGCCGTCATCGTGGCGCTCGCTGCGGTGGGCGTCGCAGCGCTCGCGGTGTTCGTCGCGGCCGAGCGGCGCACGCGGGTCACGGTGCTGCCCCGGTTCGCCTATTCGCTGCGCTCGCCGCTGCCGTGGGTGTATCTGGGGATCGTGGCGCTGGCCATCGGGTCGACCACCGAGACGTTCGTGCCGCTGTTCGGCCAGCACCTGGGCGGCATGGAACCCTTCGTCGCGGGCATGCTCGGCGCCGCGATCTCCTGGGGCTGGTCCATCGCGTCGATCCTGTCCACCTACGCCACCGCCGAACGCTCCACCACTGCCATCAAGATCGCCGGTCCGCTCGTGCTCGCGGCCGGCCTCCTGGGCTACGGGCTGCTGCAGGCCGACGACCCGTCCGGGCTGACGGTCACCGGCTGGTTCATCACGCTCGCCGTCGCCGGGGCGGGCATCGGGATGGCGTTCGCCCACTTCATCACCGCCGCCATTTCCAGCACCGACGACGAGGCCGACGCCGCGAAGGCCTCCGCGGGCGTGAACACGGTGCAGCTGATCTCCAACACGTTCGGGTCGGCTCTGGCCGGGCTGCTGGTGGCTGTCGGCGGGCCGTCGCTGGTGGGGTCGGCGCGGCTGCTCAACTTCGGGTTCGCCGGCGTCGCCGCGGTGGGCGTGCTGTTCGCGGTCGCGGCCGCCCGTCGGGGACGGAGCGCGGCGGGCACGGCCGTCGGGTGATCCCGCGCCTGAGAAGAATCTACATATTTCTAGTGTTGAATCTAGAGAGTGGAATATTCACCTGACTTCGCGCGAGCGGTTTCCGGCGCGGGCCGCTACCGTCGCTGTCATGGGTGAGATGAAGCGGCGCATGCTCTCCGGCGAGCCGTACCGCGACGACGACGGCACACTGCTCGCCGAGCGCCTGGCCTGCCGACGCGCGCTCGACGAGTTCAACGGCGCCCCCGCCGACGACGACGAGCACCGTGTAGCGATCCTGCGGTCGCTGCTCGGGTCGCTGGGCGAGCGCACGCGCATCATGCCGCCGCTGAGGTGCGACTACGGCGCGCAGATCCACATCGGCGATGATTCCTTCCTCAACTACGATGCGATCCTGCTCGACTGCGCGCGCATCACCATCGGCAGCAACGTCTTCATCGGCCCGCGCGCGCAGCTACTCACCGCGCTGCATCCCATGGAGGATCATGCGGCGCGGCGCGCGGGATGGGAGTCGGCGGCGCCGGTGACGGTCGGCGACGGCGTGTGGCTGGGCGCCGGGGTGATCGTGTGCCCGGGGGTGCGCATCGGGCCGGACGCGGTGATCGGTGCCGGAAGCGTGGTCACGCGCGACGTGCCCGCGCGGGTCTTCGCCGCCGGCAACCCGTGCCGCGTCATCCGCTCGCTCGAGGGCGAGGCGCCGGCATGAGGCGCGGACGTCCTCGCTCCGAGTTCGGTCGACAGCCAAAGACTTTAGAAGTACTTTGTAAGTATGCAGGTCGATGAAGTGCCGTTCTCCGAGCTCCAGTTGCATGGCAAGGCCACCGTCGCACGCCTGCAGAGCACACGTGGCCAATCGCTGCTGATCCGGCGCCGCGACGGCGACAACCTCGTGCTGACCACCGCCGAACGTGCCGATCGCGACCGCGAAGTCTCCTCGGTCGCCATGCGGGTCCTCGCTACGGTTCTTTCACGCGACAAGAATGCACAGGACTCGATCTCCGGCGCCATCACCGACGTCTTCCCGTGGGCCACCTTCCTGCCCCCGGAGGACTTGCGCACGTTCGTCGACGAGCTCGCTGCAACGTTGCGGGCCGCCGATGCTCTCGACAATCCGAATCCACTGGCCCAATTGATCGCGGCCTGGCGCAACACCGCCGAGGCCCACGCCGATCCGGCGGTCGCCGCACAGCTGAGCGCCGACACCGGCGACGACCACGGCGCTGTGCCCGCACCCGCCGCGTGAGCCCGAAGCGCGGAGATCGCGTCGCCCCGCCCCCGGACCCCGCCGGCGGTTGGGATCTGCGTTTCGCGACGGCGGAGGCCGCAAGGGGCTGGGAGGCTCTTTGCCGGCATGCACCGGGAAACACGCTCACGGCCTGGAACAACTTGCGCGACCGTGCCACTGCCCCGACGCCGACCCCTCGGCACCATCGGCTCAAAGGTTCGCTCGCCACAGCTACTCATCGGGGAACCGTCATGGAGCAATGGCAGTACGAGGTCACTGGAAGCGGGCGGATCTGGTATCTCGTAGACACCGAACGCAGCACTCTGTGGGTGAAGGCAGCGACGACCGGGCACCCGAAATCCACCGAGTAGTCAAATTCGACATGCATCTCTACCTGTTTCTAGCCTGACTCCTAGAGTTCTCTAGCGAGACTTAGGGTCGGCGCCGCCATCGGCGACGAGCACACGCTCCTGCCGCCGGACATCGACCGTCCATCCCGTTGGGGCCGATGAGCGTCCATCGCACTCTCTACTGCTATCTAGCACCTGATGCAGAGAGCGGAATACTCCCCGATCGTGTCGGCCGCGCGCGGCGGGTGTTCAATGACGCAGGTGGACTCCCCGTGGCGCATCGACCCCGTGACCCTCACCGGCAGCCTGGTGGAACTGGTGCCGCTGGCGCACGAACACCACGACGGCCTGGTCGACGCCGCACGCGACGGCGAGATGTGGGACCGCTGGTACACCTCGGTGCCCGAGCCCGACGGCATGCGCGCCGAGATCGACCGCCGCCTGGGCCTGGCCGAGCGCGGCGAGATGGTGCCGTTCACCGCCGTGCGCAGGTCCGACGGAGCGGTGCTCGGCATGACCACCTATTACGCGCTCGACCCGGTCGTGCCACGCCTGGAGGTCGGCTACACCTGGAACCGGCAGTCGGCGCACGGCACCGGCACCAACGCCGAGTCGAAGCTGCTGCTGCTCACGCACGCCTTCGACACGCTCGAATGCCAGTGCGTGGGGTTCCGCACGCAGTGGCAGAACCGGCAGTCGCAGGCGGCGATCGAGCGGCTCGGCGCCCGGCGCGACGGGGTGCTGCGCGCCTACAGCCGACACCGCAACGGCGTGCTCAAGGACGTGGTGATGTACTCGGTGCTGGCGCATGAGTGGCCCGAGGTGCGTGCGGGCCTGGAGCACCGCCTGCGGCACCGGCGCTGACGGGCTTCTTCACCCGAGGTACGGCGACGACATCCCGGCGCCGGCGAAAGGCCCGAGCGGCCCGGTCAGCACGCTCACCATCCGGAGATTGTCGCCCAGCGGAAGCCGCGCGAGGGTGACCGGATCGGCGGGCACGATGACCCCGTACGGCACGCCCGGCTGCTCCCAGGCCTCGGCCACCACGAACGCCTCCGGCAGCGCGGTGCCGACGAAGACGAACCTGGGTGCGCCCGGGATCCCGTCGCCGGCGGAGTGCACGCGCCGCAGCACCAGCTCATCGGCCGGAGGCGAGATGTTCTCCACGGCACGCACAGCCGCGACCTCGTACACCTGCAGCCCCGACCGGTAGAGGACCGCGTCGCCGAGGTGCTCGATGGAGGCCGTCACCGGATCCGGTGCCGCGGGACCCACCGAACCCGCCGCGGTCGCCGTACCGGCGCCGAGCACCACCCCGGCCGCGAGCAGCGCCGTGGAGATCACCGCCGTCGCGCCGCGCCTCAACGATGTCGCCGGCATCCCGCACCTCCCGCCACCCCCCGTGGTGCACCGACGGTCCCACGCGCGGCCGGGGGTCACGGACGATTCGCCCTCACGTCACGTCCGGCAGCCGCACGGGCACGATTGCGGCGAACCTGTCGCCGGGGCCCGGGTTCGCCGCCGCGCACGCCCCGCCCAGGTGGTGCATGACGCCCCACACCGCGTTGAGCGCCGTCTGCACCGCGCCCTCCGCCCAGCCGGCGGTCCACGAGATGTCGTCGCCGGCGAGGAACACACCGCGGTGCCGGTCGTCGAAGCCGTCCTGCATGAAGTGGGTGAACAGCCGCTCCTGGTAGCGGTAGTGCCCGGGCAGGTTGGCACGGAACGCGCCCATGAAGCTGCGTTCGACCTCCCAGGAGATGGTGAGCGGCGAGGCGATGACGTGCGAGCGGATGTCCACCTGCGGGTAGATGGCGGACAGCGAGTCCAGCATGAGGTCCATCCGCTCGGCGGCGCCCAGGGGCACGAGCTTGAGCGAGTCGTCGGTCCAGGTGTAGGACAGGCAGATCGCGGCGGGGCCCTCCCCCGGCACGCCCGCCCCGGCCAGCGGGCCGTCGAGCAGGTAGGTGCCGCGCGGCATGCGGTCGGTGAGCGTCATGCCCATCACCGGGCGGCCGGTCGCGGGGTCGGCGTCGCGCCAGAACGGCCGGTCCACCAGCACGAACACCTTGGACGAGCCCATGTAGTGGGTGCGCTCGACGGCGCTCCAGTGGAGCGGGCCGAACAGCGACTCGTCCGTCCGGATCGTGTTGAGCAGCAGCCACACCGGCGCCGTGTACACCACGGCAGGGTAGGTGGCGATGGCGCCGCCGGCGGCGGTGACGGTGATGCGGTGCGGGTGGGTACGCCGGATCCCTGTCACAGCGGGCCGGGGCAGGCCGCCCGGGTGCAGCGCGGCGAGCGACGTGCCGCCCGGCCAGTACGCCGTCCCCGCGGGCGCCAGCGACCACAACCGCAGCGGGAGTTGCTGTGCGCCGCCGTCGATCCCACGGTGCTCCTCGTCAGCCGCGGTCGCCACCACGCGCAGCACCTCGAGGATCGAGTTGGAGAAGTCGGTGTCCCAGCCGCCGGTGCCGAACCCGACCTGCCCGAACAGTTCCCGGTCCGCGAACGAGCGCAGGTGCGGCGAGTCGACGAGGAACCGGTAGAAGGTGGTGTCGTCGTAGCGGCGGACCAGGGGATGCCACAGCGCCGCGATCGCCTGCGGATCACGCGCCCGGATCGCGTCGCGCAGGGCGGACATCCCGGCCCCGTCCTCGAGGGTCGCCTCCCAGGCCCGCGCCACCCGCCGGAACACCGCGGGCAGCTCGTCCAGCGTCCGGCCGCGGACCGTGGCGCCCTTGAGGTCGATGACGGTCTCGGGGGTGGCGGGTGCGAGCGGGTTGGGGAATGGCGAGGTGCTCAGTCCCACCTCGCGCAGGTATCCGTAGAGGGTGGTCGACGACGGCGGAAACCGCATCGCGCCCAGCTCGGCCACGCTGCCCGGGTGCCCGTCGAACGCGGCCGATCGCATGCGTCCGCCGATCTGCTCCGCCTCGTACACCACGGGCCGCAGCCCCATGCGCAGCAGCTCGTAGGCGGCGACGACGCCGGACAGGCCCGCCCCGATCACCGCCACCTCGGTGCCGTGCGCTGCCGCGGGCACCGCGCCGATGCCCGCGGGGTGCCCGCGGAACGTGTCGTACGGGAAGGGGAAGTCGGGTCCGGTCATCGATAGCGGGCTGCCGGGCCCGGGTGCGACGGGGATGCTCACGCCGGCCCCTCGGCGCTGCGGGCCCCGGCCCCCTCGTCCACCTCTTCTGAGCCCGCCGGCCCTCCGCCCGCCGCCCCGTACAGGTCGGTGCGGCGGTCGCGCAGGTACGTGTTGCGTCGGCGCGAGCGGGCGAGCAACTCGGGGTCCAGGTCCACCACGAGCAATTCGGCTTCGTCTCCGGCGCGGGCGAACTCGGTGATGTCCGGCGCGACGGCGCAGGTGTGACCGCAGTAGTAGGTGACCGGCGCACCCGTGCTCGCACCCGGCTCCTGACCGATGCGGTTGACGTAGACGATGAACAGCTGGCTCTCCACGGCGCGGGCGGGCACCAGGATGCGGGCCACGTGGTCGTCCGGGTAGGCGAGGGCGGTGGGCACGAGAAGCCAGTCGGTGCCGGCCAGCGCGTGGGCGCGCACTGCCTCCGGGAACTCGACGTCGTAGCAGATCAGGATGCCGCAGGTCAGGCCGCCGAGTGGGAACTGCACGACGGGATCGTCGCCCGGGGTGAAGTGTGCGTCGTCCGGGTTGCCGCCGACCGACGGGTGGGCGTCGTCGCCCGCCGGCCGGTACAGGTGGGTCTTGCGGTAGTGGGCGAGCAGCGCACCGTCGGCCCCCACCACCGCGACGGCGTTGTAGAGGGCCCGGCCCGCACCGCCGACCGCGCTACCGCCGTCCGCGGCCTGTTCGACGTACCCGTAGGCGATGGCGATGCCGGATTCGCGCGCGGCCTGGGCCATCGTCCGGCCGATGGGCCCTGCCGCGTCATCGTCGGGCCGCGGCTCGGGGCTCAGCGACCGGCGGTACCCGGTGCAGGTGAGTTCCGAACACACCAGGATGACCGCGCCCGATTCCGCTGCGGAGCGCGCCGACGCGGCGACCTCGGCCAGGGCGCCGTCGACGTCGGTCGACTCGGGCCCCTGCAGCAGTGCCACCCGCATGTCGCGCCTCCGCCCGTACCGGCTACCCGGCGGCGTCGACGGCCGGCTCGTCCGCACCGGCCGCCGACGCACAGCAATTCCGGCGCGACAGCGCGGCGTCGATCAGCAGGCTCGCGCCGATGCCGAACAGCCACGAGTCCTTGGCGATGGCCGTGCCCTGCTGGGTGGGCCGCGGCGAGCCGTCCTCGTGCATGCCGGGCGTGCGGGCGTACATCGTCAGCAGCCCGGAGCTGAAGGCCACGAGCCCGGCGCCCGCCACGGCCGTGGGAACGAACGGCGCCAGCAGTGCCGAACCCAGCGCGATCTCCGCGCCCGCGAGCGCCTTGCCGAACGTGCCCGGACTCAGGCTCTTGACGGGCGGGACGGCGTTGGCGGCCATCGACTGCAGCCCCGCCGCGCCGTCGTCGTCCAGGGCCAGCTTGCCGACCCCCGAGTTGAGGATGAACGCGCCCGTCACCACCCGCAGCGGAAGGCGGCGGAGGCGGGCATTGCGCGGCTTCAGGTTCACTGGTGGCTCCTCGATTCAGATCGACCATGGTCTCCTGGGAGGCCTCTTCCATCCCACCAGAACACCCGCCCGCGCGGCACTATTTCCGCGAAGCCGCAGCGGACGCCGAGTTCCTACCGGTTCCTACCGCTCCGAGCACCCGTGTCCGCCGTCGGCAGTCCCGGTAGCATCGGGCCATGGCCACGGTGAGCGCGGCGCAGACCTACGACCTGCCGCACGAGGACGAGGTGCGTGCTGTACTGCGTCGCTACGGGGTGCGCCGCGCGCAGCTGTTCGGCAGCGCCGCGCGCGGAGAGCTGACGCCGACGAGTGACATCGACATGCTCATCGACCTCCCCGGGCCGCTTGACTACGCAGTGCTGTTGCGCCTCTCCGAGGAACTCGAAGCTGCAACTGGTCGTCGCGTCGATCTCCTCACTTCCATCAAGCCTGTCTTCCGCCCCTACATCGAGCCGGAACTGGTCGAGATCGTCCTATGAAGTCACCCCGTCCGTACTTGCAGATGGTGGTCGCGGCGGCAAGCCGGGTGGCAGAGCATCTTCCTGCCTCCGAGGACGAATTCCTCCGCACACAGCTCGTACAGGATGCCGTATGCATGCGCCTGCAGGAGATGGGCGAGAACCTCGGCAAGATCCGCCGCCAGTTCCCGAGCTTCTACGCGGACAACGGCTCTGAGAGATGGCAACGGTTAATCGGGCTACGCAACGTCATCTCGCGCGGTTACGGCGAACTCGACATGCACGTCGTCTGGCAGATCGCCTCAGTCCACCTGGATCCGTTGACCGAAGACCTCCGGGCCCTCCTCGACCCGCCCTGACGGGTCCATAAGTCCGCCCTCTACCCGCCCGCATACGCCGCCAGGTGTTCGCCGGTGAGCGTCGGCCGGTCCGCCACCAGCTCCCGGGGCGTCCCCTCGAACACCACGCGCCCGCCGTCGTGGCCGGCGCCGGGGCCCAGGTCGATGATCCAGTCGGCGTGCGCCATCACCGCCTGGTGGTGTTCGATGACGATCACCGACTTGCCGGAATCGACCAGCCTGTCCAGCAGCGCCAGCAGCTGTTCCACGTCGGCCAGGTGCAGCCCGGTGGTGGGCTCGTCGAGCACGTAGACGCCGCCCTTGTCGCCCATCCGCGTGGCGAGCTTGATGCGCTGGCGTTCGCCGCCGGACAGGGTCGTCAGCGGCTGGCCCACGCGTAGGTATCCGAGGCCCACGTCGGCCAGCCGGACGAGGATTTTGTGGGCGGCGGGGATGCGCGCGTCGGCGGCGCCGTCCACCTCCCCGGAGAAGAAGCGCTCGGCCTCGGCGACGGACATGTCCAGCACCTCGGCGATGGTGCGGCCGCCCAGCGTGTACTCCAGCACGGACGCCTGGAACCGCCGGCCCTCGCACTCCTCGCACACCGTGGCCACGCCGGCCATGATCGCCAGGTCCGTGTAGATGACGCCCGCGCCCTTGCACGCCGGGCAGGCGCCGTCCGAGTTGGCGCTGAACAAGCCCGGTTTGACCCCGTTGGCCTTGGCGAACGCCTTGCGCACCGGCTCGAGCAGCCCCGTGTAGGTGGCCGGGTTGCTGCGCCGCGAACCCTTGATGGCCGACTGGTCGACGACGACCACCCCGTCGCGCCCCTCGAGTGAGCCGTGCACCAGCGAGCTCTTGCCCGAACCCGCCACGCCGGTGACCACGCACAGCACGCCCAGCGGGATGTCGACGTCGACGTCGCGCAGGTTGTGGGTGCTCGCGCCCCGGATCGCCACGGCGCCGGTGGCCTCGCGCACCGACTCCTTGAGCGCCGTCCTGTCTCCCAGGTGCCGGCCGGTGACGGTGTCCGCGCCGCGCAGCTGCTCCACCGTGCCCTCGAACACGATGCGCCCGCCCTCGGTGCCCGCGCCCGGGCCCAGATCCACCACATGGTCGGCGATGGCGATGGCCTCGGGCTTGTGCTCCACCACCAGCACCGTGTTGCCCTTGTCGCGCAGCTGCAGCAGCAGGTCGTTCATGCGGGCGATGTCGTGCGGGTGCAGGCCGATGGTCGGCTCGTCGAACACGTACGTGACATCCGTGAGCGACGAGCCCAGGTGCCGGATCATCTTGGTGCGCTGCGCCTCACCGCCGGACAGCGTGCCCGACGGCCGGTTGAGGCTCAGGTAGCCGAGGCCGATGGCCACGAACGAGTCGAGCGTGTCGCCCAGCGATCCCAGCAGCGGGGCCAGCGACGCGGCCGACGCACCGGGAGCGCCCGCGGAACCATCCCCCGCAGCGAGCTCCCGCACCCACTCGGCCAGGTCGCTGATCTGCATCTCGCACACGTCGGCGATGGACTTGCCGGCGATCTTCGATGAGCGCGCGAGCTCGCTGAGCCGCGTCCCGTCGCACTCGGGGCACACCCCGAACGTGATGGCCCTGTCGACGAAGGCGCGGATGTGGGGCTGCATCGCCTCGCGGTCCTTGGCCAGGAACGACTTCTGGATGCGCGGGATCAGCCCCTCGAAGGTGACATTGACGCCGTCGACCTTGATGCGGGTGGGCTCCTTGTAGAGCAGCGCGTTCAGCTCGCGCTTGGTGAACTTGGCGATGGGCTTGTCCGGGTCGAAGAAGCCACATCCCAGGAAGATGCGCCCGTACCAGCCGCTCACGCTGTAGTTGGGGATGGTGAGCGCGCCCTCGCGGATCGACTTGGAGTCGTCGTACAGCGCGGTCAGGTCGAAGTCGCTCACCTCGCCGCGCCCCTCGCACCGCGGGCACATGCCCCCGGTGACGGAGAACTCGCGGCGCTCCTTGACCTCCCGGCCGCCCTTCTCGATGGTCACGGCGCCGGCCCCGCTGATGGAGGCGACATTGAACGAGAACGCCTGGGCGCTGCCGATGTGCGGGGTGCCGAGGCGGCTGAACAGGATCCGCAGCATCGCGTACGCGTCGGTGGCCGTGCCCACCGTGGAGCGCGGATTGGCGCCCATGCGCTCCTGGTCGACGATGATCGCGGTGGTGAGGCCGTCGAGCACGTCCACGTCGGGCCGGGCCAGCGAGGGCATGAACCCCTGGACGAAGCTGCTGTAGGTCTCGTTGATGAGGCGCTGGGATTCGGCGGCGATGGTGGCGAACACGAGCGAGCTCTTGCCGGAGCCGGAGACCCCCGTGAAGGCGGTGAGCCGGCGCTTGGGCAGCTCCACGCTGACGTCGTCGAGGTTGTTCTCGCGCGCGCCGTGCACGCGGATCAGGTCGTGGCTGTCTGCGGGGTGCGTCACGGCTCACGATGTTACCGGCGCACCGCCCCCGCGAGTGGGGTGTTCTTCGGTGCTCCACCGTCGATCGGACACCGGAGAACCGCGCACTCGGCGGATGAAGGCCCCGGGGATCGCCGCAGACGACACTCGTCGCGCGGTTTCCACCGTCAACCACCGAATCCGAGGTAAGTGGTGACGGCCTGACGCACTTCGGCCATGACCGCCGGGCTGACGAATCCGCACCGCTGGCGCAGATTGCGCCGGTGGACCGTGGCGATCTTGTCCGCCTGGATCATGGACGGTTCGGCCAGCCCGGTCTCCCGGTCCGCAGGCAGGGGGATGCGCGTGAAGGCTTCGGTCTGATCGGAGGTGACCAGCAGAATCGTCACGTAATCAAGACCCGAGAAGACGTCGCTGGTGAGTATCAGGGCCGGCCGCGGCGTGCTGGTGACGCTTCCACCGCCCCCGGCAACGGTCCACAGATCACCGCGCCGAGGCGAGACCTTCACTGCTCGCCCAGCGTCTCGGCTTGCACCTCGTCCAGAAAGTCGGCGGTGCCCTCGCTGCGGTCGGCCTCGTTGAGCGCGGGCGCTTGTTCGCTGATGCGCCGGACGAAGGCGGGATCGGTGACGTCGGGTACCCAGTACCTGACCTCTTTGTATCCGCGCGCCTTCATGCGAGCCCGATGCTCCGCCACACGATTGCCCATGCCCCGACGATACGCCGCGCAGTGCGGCGTTGCGGATAATCCATCATCGTTTCCCACTATTGATAATAGTTAAGTCACTGAGAACGTGATTGCACGTAACACCCCGTGTTCCGGCTGTCCTGAACCAGCGGCGACCCGGTGCCGCAGGACTGAGCGGCAGTACCCTGGGGCCGTGAGCACCAGCGAGGTGGCACCCGATCCGGCACAGGATTCACCGGCGGCACGGGGTCGGCGGCCCCGCACCCCGGTCGGTCCGCCGGACGCCACCCGCATCCCGCGGTTCGCGGGCCCGCCCACGTTCGCCCGCCTGCCCCGTATCGACCAGGTGGCCCCGGAATCGCTGGACGGGGGCGTCGCGATCCTCGGTGCGCCGTTCGACGCGGGCACCAGCTACCGGCCGGGCGCGAGGTTCGGGCCGGGGCACATCCGCGCGTCGTCGCGGCTGCTGCGGCCGTTCCACCCGGGGCTCGGGGTGTCTCCGTTCGCTGCGCGGCAGGTGGTGGACGCGGGCGACCTGGCGCTGAACCCGTTCGACATCCCCGCCGCACTCGGCGACGTGGAGGCGGGCGTGGGGTCGCTGCGCGCGTCGGGCATGCGGGTGGTGACTCTCGGCGGGGACCACACCCTCGCCCTGCCGATCCTGCGGGCGGTGGCCCGCGGCGCGGGCCCGGTGGCGGTGGTGCACTTCGACGCGCACCTGGACACCTGGGACACGTACTTCGGCGCCCCGTACACGCACGGCACCCCGTTCCGGCGGGCGAGCGAGGAGGGTCTGATCGACCTGTACCGCTCGGTGCACGTGGGCACCCGCGGCCCGCTGTATTCGGATTACGACCTGCGCGACGACGCGGTCCTGGGCTTCCAGGTGATCCCCGCGGACGCCTACGAGGCCGACGGCGTGGCGGGCGTGGCCGGGGCGATGCTGCGGCGCCTCGGCGACGGCCCCGTCTACGTGTCGGTGGACGTGGACGTGCTCGACCCGGCGCACGCCCCCGGCACCGGCACCCCCGAGGCGGGCGGGCTCACCTCCCGCGAACTGCTGCTGACGCTGCGGGCACTCGCGGGCCGGGAGCTGCTCGGCGCGGACGTGGTGGAGGTGGCGCCGGCCTACGACCACGCGGAGATCACCGGCGTCGCCGCGGCACACATCACCTACGAGCTGCTGGCGCTGATGGCCACCGGGTGAACGATCCGCCCCGGTCAGTCCACCCGCGACGCCCACCGCGCGATGATCCGCCCCACCCGGGCCGCCGAGCCGGGCCAGGTGAGCAGGTGGTTGGCGGTGCCGTCGAGGGTGACGAGCTCCTTGGGTTCGCGGGCCGCGGCGTAGAGGCGTTCCGCGTCGGCGAGCGGCACCTCCCTGTCGCCGAGCGCGTGCATGAACAGCACCGGCACTCCCAGGTGCGCGGCGCTGGCGGCGATGTCGTGCGTGTCCAGGTCGTGGACGAACGCGCGGGTGATCGTCAGCGGACGGCCGGCCAGCGGCACGTCGGCCTCGCCGTCGCGCTCGATCCGTGCGCGCTGCGCGGTGAAGTGCCGGTGGAGCGCGGCGACGGTGTAGGGCGCGGCGACGGTGGCCACCCCGCGCACGCCTCGGATGTGTTCGGCGGAGGCCAGCACCGCCGCCCCGCCCAGCGAGTGGCCCACCAGCAGGTCGGGCGCGAAGCCGAGGCCGGCCAGGTGTTCGGCGGCCAGCACCAGGTCTTCGATGTTCGTGCTGAACGAGGTGTCGCGGAACGCGCCGCCCGATTCGCCGAGCCCGGTGAAGTCGATGCGCGCCGCCGCAAACCCGGCGTCGACGAGGGCACGGCAGATCCGCGCGGAGGCGATAGTGTCCTTGGAGCAGGTGAAGCAGTGCGCGTAGAGCACGGTACCGCGGGGCGGGCCGTCGGGCAGGTCGAGGATGCCCGCGACGGACGCGTCGACCGCGCCGAGGAAGGCGAACCGGCGGCGGGTCACAGGCCCAGCCGGCGCAGGCCGCGGTCCACCTCATCCAGGATCGCCGCCGGCACGACGCCCGCCTGCTCGGTCAGGTCCCCCTTGTCCAGAGTGACCAGCGCAGTCACGTTGACCACCGAATCACGGGGCAGCCCGGTGACGGCTGCGGGCAGGAACACGTTGCCGGGCATCGCGGCGAGGGCGGTGTTCGAGGTGACGACGGCGGCGACCGCCGTGGCGAGGCGGCTGTCGTTGTACGGATTGGCCTGGATCACAAGCACCGGGCGGCGCTCGGCGGGCCGACTGCCGACGGCGGGGCCCACATCGGCCCAGTACAGCGCGCCGCGGCGGATCACCACTCGTCGTCCAGGGCGCCGAGCACCGCGCGACCGGCCGCGATGGCATCGCCCGAGCCCGAATCACCCTCTGCGTCCCCAGCGCCCGCCGCGGCGACGGTGTCGAGCGCCTCGTCGATCCGGGCGGTGAGCGAACGTGCGTCCAGCTCGTCGAGGTAGCGCAGCGCGGCGCGGGCGAAGAACTCCGACCGGCTCAGCCCCAGCTCGCCGGCGCGGCGGGTGGCGCGGTCGTAGGTGTCGTCGGGCAGGGAGATCGCCGTCTTCATACCACGAGTATGACTGGGTATGACCGACGGTGGACCCACGCTTCGCGGCGCCCGTCGCCTGCGCGCCGCGCTCCCGCACCACACCCCGTCCCGTCCGTGTTCCTGGTGATCGAAAACCTGCCCCTCCACGCCGGGCGGCGCGCCTACTCTTTGATCGTGGCGACGAAGACTCAGACCTACACCCACCTGCTCAGCGCCGGCCGCATCGGCCCCGTGCAGCTGAACAACCGCGTGATGATGTCCGCGATGGACATGAACCTGTCCGCGGACGGCGTGGTGGAGCAGGAGGACATCGACCACTTCGTCGCGCGCGCCGCCGGCGGCACCGGCATGATCATCACCGGCTGCTGCTCGGTGGGCTACCCGGTGGGCAGCACCAGCAAGAAGGAGCCGGGGCTGTCGGACGACAAGTTCCTCCCGGGCCTGACGGCGCTGGCAGACGCGGTGCACGAGACCGGGAACAAGCTGTGCATCCAGATGGTGCACCACGGCAAGGTCGCACGCATCGACACCATCGACGAGCGTCCCCTGCAGGTGCCGTCCACGCCGCGCCAGAAGCTGGACCTGAGCGCGCTGGCCGACAACACCCCCGGCGAGCTGGCCAAGATGGCGGCGGTGACCGGCGGAAAGCAGGAGAGCTACCACGAGGTCACCGCTGAAGACATCGCGGAGATCACCCGCCTCTACGCCGACGCGGCGCGGCGGGTGCGCACCTCCGGCGCGGATGCGGTGGAGATCCACTGCGCGCATGGCTACATCCTCAGCGGGTTCCTCAGCCGGGCCGACAACTTCCGCACCGACGAGTACGGGGGTTCGCTGGAGAACCGCGCACGGTTCGCGTGCGAGGTCATCGCCGCCGTCAAGGAGGCCGTGGGCGAGGACCTGGCGATCCTGGTGCGCGTCTCCGGCAGGGAGTTCGGCGGCCCCGACGCGCTGAGCACCGCCGAGGCCACCGCGGCGGCGCGGATGTTCGAGAAGGCGGGCGCCGACGCCATCGACGTCACCGGGTGGGGCCGCAACCCGTTCTCCAACTTCACCGACGGGCCGCTGCCGGACCAGGTGGGCGCGTACGTGGACCTGGCCGCGGCCGTCAAGCAGGCCGTCACGATCCCCGTGGTCACCGTCGGCCGGGTGCTGCCCGAGGTGGGTGAGCAGGCCATCGCCGAGGGCAAGGCCGACTACGTCGCGATGGGCCGCCAGCTCCTGGCCGACCCGGACCTGGTGAACAAGCTGCGCGCCGGCACCCCGGAGCGGGTGCGGCCGTGCATCAACTGCTACGTGTGCGTGCAGGAGAACTTCTGGGACGCGACGCCGCTGTGCGCGGTGAACCCGGCCCTGGGCAACGAAACGCTGCTGCCGTTCCCCACCGCGCAGGCGCGCAAGCACATCGTCGTTGTCGGTGCCGGGCCCGCCGGGCTGGAGACGGCGCGCGTCGCCACCGAGCGCGGGCACCGGGTAACGGTGCTGGACAAGACGGACCGGCTCGGCGGCACCCTGTGGTTCTCCTCGCTCACCACGCCCGCCAACTATCCGCTGCTGGAGTGGCTGAAGAACGAAACGGCGCGCCTGGGCGTGGACATCCGGCTCAACACCGAGGCCACCCCCGAGCTGATCGCGTCGCTGCGCCCGGACACCGTCGTGCTCGCCACCGGCGCAGTGCGCGACCGTCCGCAGATCCCCGGCGGCGACCTGCCGCACGTGCACACCGGCGACACCATGCGCGCACTGATGACCGGCGTCGGCGATACCGCCGGGCAGTCCTGGTACCTGCGGGCCGCCGGCAAGCTGGGCAAGCTCTCCGGCATCACCAAGAGCCCACGCCTCATCCGCGAGGTGACCAAGAAGTTCCTGCCGATGGGCAAGGACGCCGTCGTGATCGGCGGCTCGCTGGTGGGCCTCGAGCTGGCCGAGTTCCTCGCCGAGCGCGGACGGCGGGTCACCCTGCTGCACGACGAGCAGCAGCTGGGACTGCCGATGGCGCTGCCCCGCCGCTGGACCGCGGTACGCCACACCACCGAAGCCGGTGTGACCATCCACCGCAACGCCGAAGCCACCCGGATCACCGCGGACCGCGTGGAGTTCGACGTGGCCGTCAAGGACCGCAAGGGCAACACCACCGAGACCAAGGCGATGTCCGCACCCGCGTCGATGGTGATCTACGCGCTCGGCACCGACGCCGCCGCACCCCTCGAACAACAACTCGCGGGAGTGGTTGGTGACGTGCGCGTGGTCGGCGACGCAAGCTCCGTCGACTACATCGAAGGCGCCATCCACACCGCGTGGAAGGTGGCGGCGGGGCTGTAAACATGGCGCCGCTTCATTGACCGGGATGGAGTCCCGCTGCGAGGACCGGATCCGCTGTGCGAAAGATACTGGCCTGCAGAACCTTCCGCTGCACGGGTTCGAGCAGAACCGCATCTGGCTCCAACTCGTGCAGCTCGCGTGCGAGCTGCACGCGTGGGCACAGATGCTCGCCTTCGACGACGGTGAGGCCCGCAGGTGGGAACCCAAACGACTCCGGCTACGCCTGTTCTCCATCCCCGCCCGAATCACCCGCCATGCTCGGCGAGTCAATCTACGGCTGTCGACGACCGCGGCCTACGCCGATCTGCTCGTGACTGCGCTCGGCCGGCTGACGCAGCTGCCGGCGCCCGGCTGACCAGTAAGAATCTTCCCCTCTGAGACGAAAGGTCAAACCGGTACCGGGGCAGTGGACCCCGGCGCCACCCGACCGTGTCGGGTAGCCGGCCCACGCCCCGGTACCGGTCACCTGCCGAAACACCCCATCCGAACCGGATCAGGCCGGCACGCCAGCCTCACGAAAGATCGAGGCTAACTGAACGGTATTGAGGCTAAACCTGCGCAACTCAGGGGCGAGCAAGCGAGTGAATATGCTGACAGAGTGCAAGGCCGTGCCCTCCCTGGAGTTCTGAAACTTGGACAGTCCAGAACCTATGGGAAACACGGCCTTGCGCTCTCTCCGGGGCCTCACGCACCCACAACTACGCCAGTAGAGCCGCATCTCGACTCAACTGAACGACTCAGCGCTCGCCCATCCCCCCCCCCTGCGACGAAGCTTGATACAGACCAGACAGCGCGAGATTGACAAAACTTGATATCAACGAAAGCGAGCCTTCCCAGTATGCGGTAGACATTCTCAGATTACCTCCTTAGGACAAAGACTTGAGAAACTGCATGAGTGGATTCTGAAAACCAGACCAAGACCCCAGAACTACCGCCAAAGAGTCCGTGAATACTTCCCTAAGCGACAACGTATACCCTTTCTCAATCCACCGGGAACCCGAAAGAAAGAACCAACGGGTACTGAATCAAGAGCTGAAACAGAGTCGGAACGGACTGCTGCACTGATTGGCCAAGAGACATAGTTGAGTCTGCGATTGATTCCATTCGATCATCCACCCCCTTCTAGGAATATTCCATTTTTGACATAGCGTTCAAACCGTCAAGCGACCCCGCAACCACCGGGGTAGACCCGTTCACGAACTGGCCAAGCGCTTTCACAAACATATAAAGCAATGTCAGCCTCCGATCAGGAAACGGTGAAGTGGAACTGGTAAGCCGAATCGAGGCCCGAGTACTTATGCGCCAGGAACGTAACCGCCCCGACATGCGTTGACGAGAACAGACCGCCCGGCTCCCATGGGTTATCGCTCGTCACAGTGTACCCAGCCGGCAACGAAGTGACTTCCAGCACTACGTAGCCGCCGCTTGTCACCGTATTCACGAGCGTTTCGTCACCCTCGACACAGTAAGCTCCGTCGCTATCAGTCGTATCCGAACCCGACAGAACGAAAGCATCTCCGCTATCATACAGAGTTGCCGTCACTTCAGCACCCTTGACACCCTGCGCATCGCCTGGAGGCGGGGCGTTCTTTACCCAACCTGCGTTTTCGTATACATTCCCGCACACTTGGTAGTCCGCTGACGGCACCGAATTAACCACTGCCGCCGACGCGATCCCCGTCCCGGCAAACACCATCGCAGTTGCGAGCCCCGTAAGCAGGGCTCCACTTGCAGCCTTACGCATCGTGCATCCTCTCGTCGAATCAGACCGTGGCCACTTGCATTGAGGTCTGCGAACTCTGCATCATCACGGTCACGACAGCCGCAATGTTGCCCAAATATACCCATCAATCCGTTGTGGCGACAGTCACGCTACCTCAGATTCGCTCGTCCCGAAACCCTTCGACAAAATTGCATGAGTCTGGCACATCGCTACCACGTAGTAACACGTTCATTCTCTCCTGACGCAGTCGTGGGCGGTTGAGGCTCCTGAAAGAACGCAAGACCCGCGTCTCCCTAACGTTTCGGACTGTCCAGGTGGGCCGGTGAACGTGGCTGCCACGTGCCTCCCGGTTCGCATACTCACGACGACGGCCTCGAGGCCTGGGGCCTGAGTTCCACCCAGGCCGGCAACGACCCTGCTACTCCTCCGCCACCCGCACCACGAGCTTGCCGAAGTTCCGCCCCTCCAGCATGCCCATGAACGCGGCCGGCGCGTTCTCGACGCCGTCGACGATGTCCTCGCGGTAGCGCACCCGTTTGCTCTGCACCCAGTCGGACATGTCCATCAGGAAGCCCGGATACCAGTCGTCGACGAACTCGCTCTGAATGAACCCGCGCACGGACAGGCTCTTGGTGAGCACGTAGTTCATGAATGCGGGGAGCCGGTCCGGTCCGTCGGGGCGGCCGGGCAGATTGTACTGCGACACCAACCCGCACACCGGCACCCGCGCGTACGTGTTGAGCAGCGGCAGCACCGTGTCCGTCACCGGGCCGCCGACGTTCTCGAAGTACACGTCGATCCCGTCGGGCACCACGTAAGCCAGCTGCTCCGCGAACTCGGGCGAACGGTGGTCCACGGCCTCGTCGAACCCCAGCCTGCCGCGCACATAGTCGCACTTGTCGGGTCCGCCGGCGATACCGATGACCCGCGCCCCCTGCAGCTTGGCGATCTGCCCCACCACCGACCCGACCGGCCCGCTGGCCGCCGCCACCACCACGGTCTCGCCCGCGACCGGTTTGCCTATCGCCAGCAGACCCGCATACGCGGTGAATCCGGGCATGCCCAGCACCCCCAGCGCCGTGGACAGCGGCGCCCGCCGGGCATCGAGCTTGCGCACGCGTGCACCGTCCTCCACCGCGTGCGTCTGCCAGCCGGAATAGGAGAGCACGTAGTCGCCCGCGTCCACGCCCGGGAACCGCGATGCAAGCACCTGCGCCACGGTGCCGCCCACCATGACGTCGTCGATCTCCATCGGCTCCGCATACGACTCGGCGGTGCTCATGCGCCCCCGCATGTACGGGTCCAGCGACAGGTAGATGATCCGCAGCAGCACCTGCCCGCGCCCCACCGGCGGCAGCTGCGCCGTCTCCAGCCGGAAGTTCTCCTCGACGGGGGCGCCGTGCGGGCGGGACGCGAGAACGATGCGGGTGCTCTGGACGATCTGGTCGGTCATCGACGGGTACCTCGTGTTGGCGGCCGGGCGCGGTGCTCGGTACCACCATAGGAGCACGAGTTGGTCGTGCGCCCGAATATCGCGGACTCCGCCCACGAAATCACCGTCTCACCCCGGGAGAGTCGGCCAGGAGGCGCCCGCAACCGGGGGAACGACCAGCGTCCTGTCGGGGCAGGAAGCGATCGGCCGATAGCAGTAGCCGGCTTCATCGCACTCCAGAAGGCCGTTGCACATACTCCTGGCCCTTCTGCGTGATTGATCAGGCGGGGCGGCGCAGTTCGTGTTCGGCGGCGCGGCGCAGCCACGCTGATACTGAACGGTCGTCAGCCTCGGCGGCGCGGCGGATCTGCTCGAGCAACTTGGGCGGAAACCGCACCGGCACCGGATCCGACAGTCTGGGCCGGCGACGCACCGCCGGGCCTTGGGGCTTCTGATTCTCCGACTGCGCGTAGAAGTCGTATTCCTGTTCTGGAGTCATCGGCTTGGTGTTCATCGGTCCCTCCGATACTGCTCGGCGAGGCTGTGTGACGCTTGGTAGCACCCGATAGGGCGGCAGCGGCGGGGATCGCCCGACCGCGCCGGTGCCGGGGGCACGACGAGCACCATCCCTGCCACTTCGGCGCACATCAGCCAGTGTGCGGGCGGCTTCGCCGGATAGAACAACGGACCGGTCGCCCACACGTCGGCGATGTCGTCGACACCCAGGCGCGGGTGCTTGAACAGGTGTGCGGCGTGAACGTCGATCTCGAACGGATCCTCGTCGTCGAGCAAGTTCGGATCGAAGAGTTCACCCACACCCAAAATGTAATACAAACGAATACGAAGCGCTCAACTTTCGGAGTTCGTCGCACTCCCTCGAACTTCGGCGGGCCCGCCTCTGCGCGGACCCGCAGGCGATGCCCCTACCGCCGCCCCTCCCACAGCGCGCGGGTCGACGCCTCGGGATCGTCCACCACCGCCGGTCCGCCGTCGGCTCCCACTCCGTCGCCGGCCCCGCCGCCTGCGCTGCCATGTCCGAACATGCGCACCGTGCGCCGGGCGCCGTACTCGTCCCAGCCCGGGTGCCCGGACTCGATGAAGCGCACCCATGCCCCGTGCATCGCGTCGGCCAGGTGCTGCGGAGGATTCGGCCCGGTCATGGGACGCGCGTCGGGGTGGGCGAGGGTGTCGAAGACGAAGCCGAGCTCCATCGCGTGGGCCGCGCCCAGCAGCCCGCCGAGCTCCGGCGACCTCCAGCCGAACTCGTACACGAAGCTTCCCGCGCCGTGCACCGCGCGCGCCTCCACCACCCGGATCGCGGGGATGCGGAAGAACACGTCCCGCATCAACGCCATGAACAGCACCCCCGCCCGCTGCTCCGGCGGCAGGGCCGGCCCGGCGGCCGCGTAGGCGCCCACCGCCTCGTCGGCGTCCAGTCCCATCGACGCGGCCAGCCCCCGCACGCCGGCCTCCGTCATCGCGGCGTCCAGCCCGAACGGCACCGTGAACAGCGCGAACTCGTCGGCGTTCGTCCCGGTGAGCAGCCCGACGGACGCCCCCGCGCCGCCCGCGATCCGGTCGATGGGGCGCCCGGGCAGGACGCTCCCGTCGACGCACGGTTCGAACGCCATCCCGTCCACCGCGGCCTCGCCCCACCGGGTCGGGTCGGGCTGTGCGGCGATCCGCTCGGACAGCGCGCGCTGCGCGTCGATCAATTCCGCGATCGGCACCGTGCCCAGCCCCTCGGCGGTCGCCGCCACCCCCAGCGACTCGGCCAGCGCCGCCGTCACGGTGCGCGCCGTCTCCGGGTGCATGGCGTGATGCCCGGCGCCGCTCTGGGTGATGGCCCGCTGGAACAGCCCGTCCGCCGCGGGCATCGCCATCAGCGCGGTCACGCTCATCGCCCCGGCCGACTCGCCCGCCACCGTCACCCGGCGCGCGTCGCCGCCGAACGCGGCGATGTTGTCGCGCACCCACTCCAGCGCCGCCACCTGGTCGAGCAGCCCGCGGTTGGCCGGCGCGATGCCCGGCGCGTCCGGCAGCAGGGCGAACCCCTCCGCCCCGAGCCGGTAGTTCACCGTCACGCACACCACCCCGCTGCGTGCGAACGCCGACCCGTCATACAACGGCACCGCACCGGTGCCGTTGACGAAGGCACCGCCGTGGATCCACACGAGCACCGGCAGGCCCACCGAGCCGGTGTCCGGCGACCACACGTTGAGGTTGAGGACGTCCTCGCCCGGAATCGACGGCTCCGGCAGCAACGTGTCGATGGGCGCGCGGTACGGCGGCTTGGGCGGGGTGGGTCCGTAGTCCAGCGCGTCGCGCACGCCCTCCCAGGGCACCACCGGCTGCGGCGGCGCAAACCGGTTCTCCCCGTACGGCGGGGCCGCGAACGGGATGCCCTTGAACGCGGTGACCTGCGCGTGCCCGTTCTCGTGCCCGTGCCCGTTCTCGTGCTGGGCGTGTCCGTGCTGTGCACTGCGCACGCCGCGCACTGCGCCCGCTGCCGTCTCCACCACCACGTCCATGCGTACCTCCGCTCCGCGCCCCCTCACCGGCAGCCTAGGCAGCGCGGGCGGCGTCCGGCCCCGAATCGGCGGGGGCCCGGGCACGGGAGCATGCCGACCAAGCGAAAACTGTCACCTCGGCGCCCGAAACGTGCAGAAAACGCTTGGTTGGCGGGAAGGCGGGGGCGGCGGGGCTGCCGCTCACCCCGCGGCGACGGCCGCCGGTTCCCGCGCGGCCTCCGACTGCACCGCGCCCGCCACCGTGGCCGGGTCCAGGTCGAGCCGGCGCAGCAGCTGTGCGTTGAGCGCCACCACCACCGTGGACAACGACATGAGCACCGCGCCCACCGACATCGGCATCGTGAACCCGACCGGCGCCAGCACCCCGGCGGCCAGCGGCACGCTGATCAGGTTGTAGCCGGCCGCCCACCACAGGTTCTGCTTCATCTTGCGGTACCCGGCACGCGAGAGCGCGATCACCGACAGCACCGCGCGCGGGTCGTCGCCGGCCAGGATCACCCCGGCCGAGCCGATCGCCACGTCGGTGCCCGCGCCGATCGCGATGCCGACGTCGGCCTGCGCCAGCGCGGGTGCGTCGTTGACCCCGTCGCCCACCATGGCCACCACCCGGCCGTCGTCCTGCAGCCCCTGCACGCGGGCCGCCTTGTCCTCCGGCCGCACCCCCGCGAAGACGCCGTCGACGCCCAGGTCGTCGGCCACGCTGCGGGCCACCGACTCGGCGTCGCCGGTGATGATCATCACGACCTCCACGCCCGCCCGGTGCAAGGCGTCCACAGCCGGCTGCGACTGGGGCCGCACCGCGTCGGCCACCGCGATCGCACCGATCACTTCGCCGTCGCGCAGTACGTGCAGCACAGTGTCGCCGTGGTCGCGCCACCGCCGGGTGCCGTCGAGCGGGTCGCGCCCGGCCTCGCCCAGCAGGTGCGGACCGCCCACGCGCACCTCGGCGCCGTCGACCAGAGCCGTCACGCCCACCGCGGGCGACGACGAGAACTCCGCCGCGCCGGGCACCGCGAGGCCGTCCGCCTCGGCGCGGCGCACGATCGCCCGGGCCAGCGGGTGCTCGCTGGGTGCCTCGGCGGCGGCGGCCAGCGCCAGCACCCGCTCCTCGCCGCCCGGTTCGACGGCGAGGAGGCCGGTGACCTCCGGCTCGCCCTCGGTGAGCGTGCCCGTCTTGTCGAACACCACCACGTCCACCGACCGCATACGCTCGAGCGCCAGCCGGTCCTTCACCAGCACCCCGGCGCGCGCCGCCCGCTCGGTGGCGATGGCCACCACCAGCGGGATCGCCAGCCCCAGGGCATGCGGGCAGGCGATGACGAGCACCGTGATCACCCGGACCACCGCGTCGTCCCCCGACCCGGCCAGTGCCCACGCGATCGCCGTGATCACCGCCGCGCCCAGGGCGAACCAGAACAGCAGCGCCGCCGCCCGGTCCGCGATGCGCTGGGCCCGCGACGACGACGCCTGCGCCTCCTCGACCAGCCGCCGGATGCCGGAGAGCGCCGTGTCGTCGCCCGTGGCCGTGACCCGCAGGCGCAGGCCCGAGTCGGTGGCCACCGTGCCCGCCACCACCGTGTCGCCCACGCCGCGGCGCACGGGGCGCGATTCGCCGGTGATCATCGACTCGTCCACGTGCGCGGAGCCGTCGGTCACCTCACCGTCGACGGGGACGCTGCCGCCGGGGCGCACCAGGACGACGTCGCCCACGCGCAGGTCGGCGGGTTCGACGGCGGTGGTCTCGCCGGTGTCGGGGTCCAGGCGCTCGGCCTCGTCGGGCAGTAGCGTCGCCAGCGATTCGAGCGCCGAGGTGGTGCCGGCGAGCGAGCGCATCTCGATCCAGTGCCCCAGCAGCATGATCACTACGAGTAGGGCCAGCTCCCACCAGAACTCCAGGCCCGAGTCGAGGATCGACAGCGTCGCACCCCACGACGACAGGAACGCAACGGTGATGCCCAGCGAGATGAGCAGCATCATGCCCGGCTGCCGCTTGCGCAGCTCGTCCCAGCCGCCGGTGAGGAACGGGCGCCCGCCCCAGACGTACATGACGGTGCCGAGCACCGGCGAGATCCAGCCGACGCCGCCCGGCAGGTGGTAGCCGATCAGGTGCGCGAAGCCCCCGGAGAACGCCACCACCGGCACCGCCAGCAGCAGGTTGAACCAGAACAGGCGGCGGAACTGGGCGACGTGGCCCGCGTGGCCTCCCGCGCCGTGGGATCCGTGGCCGGCATGCGCATCGTGACCGACATGCGCATCGTGGCCGGAGTGGTCCCCGTGTTCCGCAGTGCCGGCGGGGCCGTGGTGCCCCGCCTCATGTCCGTTCATCGTGCTCCACCTCGTCCGTGTCGCGCCCCGCCCGATCTTATACCCCCCTAGGGTATATCTCACCGCCTCTATTGATAACCCATGCGCGGAGACTCGTCAAGAGGTCCGCAGCCGGCGCCGAGCAAGCGGATTCTGCACACCGGGCCGCCGAAACCGGCAGAAATCACTTGGTCGGCGAGGCAGCCTCACCGGCACGCCCGCGTCACCGGAGCAGTCGTCCACAGCCCGCACCGCTCTCCACAGGTTTCTACATCTCCCCAGGTCGCGGGTCCGCGCACGCGGGGGCGCCGGCACCGGAGCCGTCATGCTCGGCCCATGGACATCGACAACGCACCATTCCGGGGTGCCGAGGCGCTGGCATCCGGGGCCGTCTCGCGGCGGCGGCTGGCCTCGCAGTACCGGCGCATCCTCCCCGGCGTGTACCTGCGCGCCACGGCAGCGCTGAGCCCGCTCCGGCGCGCCCGGGCGGTGTGGCTGTGGTCCCGGGGACGCGCGGTGCTGGCCGGGGTGTCGGCGGCTGCGGTGCTGGGCGCGCAGTACCTGGGCGACCACACGCACGCCTGCTGCATCCGCGCCACGCCCCACCGCCTGGCGCCGCGGTATCGCTGGCTGCACGTGCATCAGGACTTGCTCGACGCCGGCGACGTGCGGCGGGTGCGGGGCATGGCCGTCACCTCGCCCGCCCGCACCGCCTTCGACGTGGCCTGCCGCATGCCGTACCCCGCGAACGTCGAGGTCATCGATCAGATTTACCAGGCGACGACACTCACCCGCCGCCGGCTCGCCGAGTACGTCGCCCGGCACCCCGGCTTCCCCGGCATCACGCAGGCCGCCGCGGCCGTCGAGGCCTCCGACGAGGGCGCCGAGTCGGTGTGGGAGACCCGGGCGCGGATGGCCGTCGTCGCCTCCGGACTACCCCGCCCCGAGACGCAGGTCTACATCTACGACGCGGACGGCCGTTTCCTCGCGCGCGTCGACATGTGCTGGCCGCAGTACCGGGTGATCTTCGAGTACGACGGCGACGACCCGCACTCCACCACCAGGCAGCGCGACCGCGACATCACCCGCTGGAACGACCTCACAGACGCGGGGTATGCCGTCATCCGGGTGCGCGCGCCGCACCTGCAGGGCACCATGCCGCGGGTGCTGGGCCAGCTGCGGGCCGCACTCCGAAAGGCCGGCGCGGATGTGTGAGAGGGCCCGAGCAAGCGGATTCGGCACGTTCTGCAGCCGAAACGTGCCGAATCCGCTTGCTCGGCCGAGTATCAGGTCAGGACTACCGGCCCGCGTCGCCGGGCACCAGCGTGAACGCGCCGCCGCGGTCCGTGTGCAGAACCGAGAAGTGCCGATGGTCGAGCGTGGCGATGCGGTCGGTGCCGTACCGCCCCGCGAGAACGACGTTGGATGCGTCCGCCACGCCGATGTCCTGGTCGCGGTAGCGCTGCACCACCGCGCGGGCCTCGGCCAACTCCGCCGCGCCGAACTCCGGCAGGTCCCATGCGCCCTGCGCCAGCTCGTCCAGCACCGCGAGTTCCGCGTCGACGCCGATCCTGGCGGCGACGAGATAGTCCAGCTCGGCGACGACGAACGGAGACACCACCAGCGCACCGGCCTCCGCGGTGAGCGCCGCACTCACCGCGGCATGGTCGGGTTCGGAGGCGTCGAAGAATGCGAGCAGCGCGCTCGTGTCCACGATCAGCGCGGACACGCCCTACCTCTCCCCGAAGCCGGCCAGGTGGGCGTCCGCCTCACGCGCGATCGGGCTGCCGCTGCGGAACAGGCCGCCACGTGGTCGCGGACGCTCGCCCCCGACGCTGCGGGCGATGGACCGGCGGATCACTTCCGCCTCCGACACGCCCTCCCGCGCCGCGCTGCGGGCTACGGCGGCCTTCAGCTCGTCAGGAAGGTACAGCGTCGTCTTCTTCATGCCACATATGGTACCACCGGTGGCATAACGGCCTGAGCAAGCGGATTTGGCACGTTCCGCAGCCGAAACGTGCCGAATCCGCTTGGTGGGCCATCAAGACACTCAGGTCAGGCTCGCGCCCTCCTCCGCGCGCCGCACCAGCAGCGGAGCCGGCTCCCAGGGCTTGCCGTCCACGATGTCGCCCGCATGGAACCCGCGCAGCTTCTCCACCACCTCGGGCAATCCCACCCGGTCGGCGTAGAACATGGGCCCGCCGCGGTACCGGGGGAACCCGTACCCGGCCAGGTAGACCAGGTCGATGTCGGAGGCCCGCAGCGCGATGCCCTCGTCGAGGATCCGCGCCCCCTCGTCGGTGAGCGCGAACACCAGCCGCTGGGCGATCTCCTCGTCGGAGAACTCCTGCCTGTCGGTGCCGTGCCGGTGGTGGAAGCGCTCGAGCAGCTCGTGCACCACGGTGCTGACCTTCGGGGCACGACTGCCGGACTCGTAGTCGTACCACCCGGCGCCGGTCTTCTGCCCGTAGCGGCCCATTTCGCACAGCTCGTCGGCGATCTCGTCGCGCGGCATGTCCGGGTTCTCCGCGTACTGGCGCTTGCGCACGGCCCAGCCGATGTCGCCGCCGGCGAGGTCCTGCATGCGGAACGGCCCCATGGCGAAGCCGAACCCCTCGATGGCCTTGTCCACCTGGTGCGGGGTGGCGCCCGCGCGCAGCAGCGCCATCGCGGCGTCGCGGTACTTGTGCAGCATGCGGTTGCCGATGAACCCGTCGCACACCCCCGACACCACGGGCGTCTTGCCCACGCGCTTGCCCAGGTCCAGCGCGGTGACCAGCACGTCGTCGGCCGTCTTCGCGCCGCGCACCACCTCGAGCAGCGCCATCACGTTGGCGGGGCTGAAGAAGTGCATGCCCAGCACGTCGGCCGGGCGGTCGGTGAACTCCGCGATCTTGTCGACGTCGAGCGTGGACGTGTTCGACGCGAGCACCGCGCCCGGCTTCGCCACCTCGTCGAGGCGGGTGAACACCTGCTTCTTCACCTCCATGTCCTCGAACACGGCCTCGATGATGAGGTCGGCCGTGGCCAGGTCGGAGTACTGCATGCTCGGTGTGAGCAGGCCCATGCGCTGCTCGAGCTTCTCGGCGGAGAGCTTGCCCTTGTCCACCTGCGCCTGGTAGTTGCTCCGGATGGTGGCCAGCCCGCGGTCCAGCGCGTCCTGCGCCATCTCCAGGATCGTCACCGGGATGCCCGCGTTGAGGAAATTCATGGCGATGCCGCCGCCCATGGTGCCCGCGCCCACCACGCCCACGCGCTCCACCACACGCGGCTGCACCGCCGCGTCGATGCCGGGGATCTTGCGGGCCGCACGCTCGGCGAAGAACGCGTAGCGCAGCGCCGCCGACTGCCCGCCGGTGACGAGCTTCGCGAATGCCGCGGACTCGGCCGCCTTGCCCTCGTCGAAGCCGGTGGTGAGCGCAGTGCGCACCAGGTCCAGACCGACGGCAGGGGCCTCCTGCCCGCGCGCCCGACGGAGCACTTTGTCCGCCACCGCGTCGAGGTCGCCGCCGGCGAGCGGTGCGCGGTCGCGGGTGCGCACCGGCGCGGTGCCGGCCACCGACCGGGCAAGCGCGACGGCCGCCTGCACAACGTCGGCGGAATCGTCGACGACCTCGTCGAACAGCTGCTGCCCGTCAATCCGGGCGACGGCGGCAGCTGTGCGCGGCGCACCGGTGGCGACGATCTCGGCGACGACGGCCGGGTCGAGCAGCCGCGGCAGGCGCTGGGTGCCGCCGGCGCCGGGGATGAGGCCCAGCTTCACCTCCGGCAGCCCGATCTTCGACGACGCGGAGGCCACCCGGTAGTGCGTGCCCAGCGACAGCTCCAACCCGCCGCCGAACGCGGTGCCGTCGACGGCGGCCACCACGGGCTTCGGCGAGTCCTCGACGCGCTTGATCAGCTCGGACAGATTCGGCGACGCCGTGGCCTTGTCGCTGCCGAACTCGGTGATGTCGGCGCCGGCGGAGAAGAATCCGTCGGACCCGGTGATGACCACGGCGCGGACGGAGTCGTCGGCCGCCGCCCGGTCCAGGCCGTCGGCGATGCCCACGCGCAACGCGTGGCCCAGTCCGTTGACGGGCGGCTTGGCCATGCGGATGACGGCGACGTCCCCGTCGGTGGAGTATTCGGTGCTCATGTGCGTGCCTTCCTGCGGGGTGGTCCGCTGCGGGTGCGGGGTGCCGGTCACGGCTGGAACACCAGGCGTCCCACCGTGGTGCCCTCGCCGAGCCTGCCGATGCCGTCGGCCACGTCGGCGAGTCCCAGCCGCTCGCTGATCAACGGCGCGATGGCGCCGGTGTCGGCGAGCCGGGTGAGTGCATCGTGGCACTCGGCGATCACCCCGCGGTTCCGATTCTTGTACAGACCCCAGTGCAATCCCACTATCGAATAATTCTTGATCAGCGCGTGGTTGAGGGCGGGCTGCGGAATGGTGCCGCCGGCGAAGCCGATCACCACGATCCGGCCCTCGAACGCGATGCACTTGGTGGACCCGGCGTAGGCGTCGCCGCCGACCGGGTCGAACACGACGTCCGCGCCGCGTCCGCCCGTGTGCTCCTTGACGACGGCGACGAAGTCCTCGCGGTGCCGGTCCACCACCACGTCGGCCCCCAGGTTCCGGCAGTACTCGGCCTTGCGCGGCCCGCCGACCACGCCGATCACCGTGGCCCCGGCCGCCTTGCCCAACTGCACCGCGGCGCTGCCCACGCCGCCGGCGGCCGCGTGCACCAGAAGCACGTCGCCCTCGGCGATGGTGGTGCGACGGTGCAACGCGAACCAGGCCGTCTGGTAGCCGATGCACAGCGCCGACGCGGCCGCGTCGTCGAGCGACTCCGGCGCGGCGAACGCGTCCCCGGCGTCCATGATCGCCTGCTCGGCGAACCCCCCGTGCGGCAGCGACGGCGTACCGAGCACCCGGTCGCCCACCGCGATGGGCCGCCCGCCGGGGCCCACCGCGTCCGCGCCGGCCTCGAGCACCTCGCCGCACAGCTCCACGCCCGGGGTGAACGGCAGCTCCGGCTTGATCTGGTACTCGCCCCGGCACATCAGCACGTCCGGGAAGTTGGCGGGCGCCGCGCGCACCCGCACCCGCACCTGCTGCGCGGACGGCGCCGGCACGGCCACCTCCACCTGCTCCAACGCGTCCCGGGGCTCGCCGAGCCGCGTCACCTGCCACGCCTTCATCAGGCCCCTCTCCGTCACTGCTCCCGCTCCGTCACTGCTCCGTCTCCATCACTGTCCCGTTCTCTTCACTGTGCTCATCCCGTCAGATCCCCGCCTGGTCGGCCAGCTCCGTCGCCTTGTCCACCAGCGCGTCGATGCGCGCCGGCGTGGGCGTGCCGGCGGCCGCCTTGTTGCGCGGCTCGTCCAGCGCCCGGCGCATCACACCCTCTGCGATGGACGCGACCTTCCACAGCCCCAGCACGTGCCAGTACCGCAGCGCCGACTCGTCGCGGCCGGTGAGCCGCAGGTACTCGGCGGCCACCTCCTCGCGGGTGGGCGAGCCCGCCAGCGCGGTGGCGGTGAAATCGCCGCCGAAGTCCTCACCGGCCTCCGGCCAGTAGGCGAGCATGCTGCCGATGTCGGCCAGCGGCTCGCCGAGCGTGGACAGCTCCCAGTCCAGTGCTGCCACCACCTCGCCGCACGCGCGCGGGCCGCCCTCGCCAGGGGTGCCCGCGACGAGCACGTTGCGCAGGTGGAAGTCGCCGTGCACCAGCGTCACCTCCGTCTGCTCGGGGGCCGCGGCGATGAGCCGGCGGGTGAGCGCGTCGAACGCCGGCAGCTCGCGGGTCTTCGACTGCTCCCACTGGCCGGCCCACCGCTTGAGCTGCCGCGCCGCGTACGGCTTGCGGCCGGCGAGGTCGGCCAGGCCGGCCTCGTCCAGGTCGACGGCGTGGATGCGGGCGAGCACCGCCGGCATCGACAGCCCGATGGCGCGGCGGCGCTCCGGGGTGAGCCCCTCTGCCACGGACATCCGGTCCACCGCCAACCCGTCGACGTGCTCCATGAGCACCAGCGGGGCGTCGGCGACGGGGGTGCCGTCGACGACGGTGTCCGGACCGGCCACCCCGTGGATGACCGGCACCGGCACGTCGGTGTGCTCGAGTGCGCGGATGATCCGCGCCTCGCGGCCCACGTCGTGCGCCGACGCCAGCAGGTGCCCGAGCGGCGGACGGCGCAGCACCCAACGGCTCCCGGCATCGTCCTCGGCGAGGTAGGTGAGGTTGGACTGGCCCAGCCCGATCCGCGTGAGCCGCAGCGCGCCGTCCACCGGCTGCCCCAGGCTCCGCATCCAGGCCGCCACCGCCGCGATGTCGATCCCCGGCACACCCGCCGCGGCTTCCCGTTCCGTCGCCGACCGTGCGCTGTCAGTCACGGGCGCGCGCCTCCTCCCGGAATCCTGCGGGCGAACCCAGCCGCTGCCCGCCGTCGATCACGAGTTCCTCGCCGGTGATCCACTGCGCGGCATCGGATGCCAGGAACGTCACGGCTCCAGCCACGTCATCCGGTTCGCCGATGCGGTCCAGCGCCGTCGCCGCGGACACCGCCTGCTCGTGCTCCTTCCACAGCGCCTCGGCGAGCCGCGTGCGCACCACGCCGGGGCACACGCAGTTCACGCGCACCCGCGGCGAGAGCTCCAACGCCAGCTGCTTGGTCACGTGGATCAGCGCCGCCTTGGACGCGTTGTACATCCCGATGCCGGCCTCGTGGCCCATGCCGCCGATCGACGCCGTGTTGATCACCGACCCGCCGCGCTCGCGCATCGACGCGTCCATCACCAGCGACGTCCACAGGATCGGGGCCCACAGGTTGATGTCGAAGGTCTTGGCGAACCGGCCGTGGTCCTGCGCGATGAGCGGGCCGTAGGAGGGGTTGGTGCCCGCGTTGTTGACCAGGATGTCGATGCCGCCGAACATCTCCGCGGTGCGCTGCACGCACGCGCGCGCCTCGTCCTCGTGCGCCACGTGCGCGGCGATGCCGATGCGGCCGTGCCGGGGCCGGCGACCTGCGCCGCCGCCGCGTCGGCCGCGTCCTGGGTGCGCGCCGTGAGCACCACGTTCGCCCCCGCGGCGGCCAGATGCTGCGCCGTCGCGAGCCCGATGCCCCGCGAGGCGCCGGTGACCACCGCGGTGCGGCCGGAAAGATCCACTCCGGGGTGCGCCGTGCCCGCCATGATCAGCGGCCCCCGGCGTTGCGGTGCTTGCGCAGCTCCTGGCGGGCGATGGCCCGCTTGTGCACCTCGTCGGGGCCGTCGGCCAGCCGCAGCGTGCGCACGCCGGCCCAGGTGCGTGCCAGTGGGAAGTCGTCGGTGACGCCGCCCGCTCCGTGCACCTGCACCGCGCGGTCGAGCACCTTGAGCGCCATCTGCGGCGCCGCCACCTTGATGGCCGCGATCTCGGTGCGGGCCTCCTTGTTGCCCACCGTGTCCATCATGTCGGCGGCCTTGAGGGTGAGCAGGCGGACCATGTCGATCTCGATGCGGGCCTCGGCGATCCAGTCCTGGATGTTGGCGTTCTCGGCCACCGGCTTGCCGAAGGTGACGCGGCTGAGCGCCCGCTCGCACAGCAGATCCAGGGCACGCTCGGCCATGCCGACGACGCGCATGCAGTGGTGGATGCGGCCGGGCCCCAAGCGCGCCTGACTGATCGCGAAGCCCTCGCCCTCGCCCTTGAGGACGTCCTTGGCGGGCACGCGCACGTCCTGGAAGTCGATCTCGGCATGCCCCTCGCGGTCCTGGTACCCGTAGACGGGCAGCCCGCGCATGACGGTGACGCCGGGCGCGTCGATGGGGACCACCATCATCGACTGCTGACGGTGCGTCTCCGCCGACGGGTCGGTCTTGCCCATGACGATCATGACCTTGCAGTTCTTGTGCAGGGCGTTGGACGCGAACCACTTGCGGCCGTTGAGGACGTAGACCGCGTCGTCGCCCTCGCCCTCGCGCACCATCGACAGCGCGATGTTGGTGGCGTCCGAGCTGGCCACCGCCGGCTCGGTCATGGCGAACGCCGACGCCATGGTCCCCTCGAGCAGCGGCTTCAGGTACTTCTCTTTGTGCTCCTCGGTGCCGAAGAGCTCGAGCACCTCCATGTTGCCGGTGTCGGGGGCGTTGCAGTTGCAGGCTTCGGGGGCGATGTGCGGGCTGCGGCCCATGATCTCGGCGAGCGGCGCGTACTCGAGGTTGGTCAGCGCCACGCCGGACGACGGATGCGGGTGGAAGAGGTTCCACAGGCCCCGCCGGCGGGCCTCGGCCTTGAGCTCCTCCATGACCGGCGGCTGGAAGTGCGGGTCGCCGGATTCGCGCATCTGCTGCTCGTAGACGGACTCGGCCGGGTAGACGTGAGCGTCCATGAAGTCGAGCAGATCCTTGCGGAGCTGCTCGGTGCGTTCGGAGTATTCGAACATCGGGATCAGTGCTCCTGACTGGGTTGCGTTCTGGCTGTTGGGGGCCCGGCGGGGGATCCTCAGTACGGCAGCGGCGGCAGGGAGATCGCGCCGGCCGCGCGGGCGCCGCGCCCGGCCTCCGTGGCCGGGGTCTCGCCCTCGGGCCGCGGCGGCAGCGGCGGGAACCGGGGCGCGCGGCGCTCCAGGTGACTCGCCACCCCCTCCGTCGAATCGGTCGAGTGGAATGCCTGCAGCATCAGCGGTTCCGCGCGTGCGGCGGCCCCCGGGTAGGCGCCGTCGACATCGCGGCGCAGCTGCCGCTTGATCGCCGCCATCGAGCGCGGCGAGCAGTGCGCGGCGAGGTCGGCGGCATAGGCGACGGCGGCGTCGACCACTTCGGCTCCGGACTCGCCCGCCAGGTGGTCGACCAGCCCGATCCGCCAGGCCTCCTCGGCCTCCACCATGCGGGCCGAGAGCAGCAGGTCGGCCGCCCGGCTGCGCCCCACGAGGTCTGCGAGCATGACTGTGGTGCCGTACTCGGCGATGAGCCCGCGCCGCGCGAACGCCGTGGTGAACCGCGCCGTGCGCGCCGCGAACCGCACGTCGAAGTACAGCGCCTGCGCCAGCCCGAATCCGGCGACCGCACCGTTGATGGCGCCGATCAGCGGCTTGCGCAGGTGCCGGGCGGTGTCCCGCGCCCGCGGTGTGACGATGTCGTCGGCCGTGCGCTCGCCCGCGTTGCGGAGCCCGCCCAGGTCCGCACCGGAGCAGAAGCCGCGGCCGGCGCCCGTCACCACCACCGCCGCCACCGCAGGGTCCGCATCGGCGGCCTCGAGGAGGTCCAGGTAGCGGTCCTCCATCGCGTCGTTCCACGCGTTGAGCTTGTCGGGGCGGTTGAGGGTGAGGAGCAGGACGGCGCCGCGCTGCTCGGCGAGGACCGGAGCGTCCGGGGCCGACGCGTACACGTTCGCAAAACCGTCCAGACCCGTATCACCCTGGTCCGCCTGCGTTTTCGACGTCGCCATCACGCATCCACCTCCAGCAGCGAGCGCTGGTACCGCCGCATGCCGCGCAGCCATCGGTCGTAGTCGGCGCCCTTCTGCCGGTACATGTCCAGCACACCCGGGTGCGGCAGGATGAGGAACCGTTCGTCCTCGACGGCCGCCATGACGTCGGCGGCCACCACCTCCGGGGCGAGGACGTCGCCGGCGCTCGTCACGGCGCGCGTCGCGGCCTCGCCCAGGCGGTCACCGGAACGTTCGCCCGCACGCAGCAGCGGCGTTTCGACTCCCATAGGACACAGGCAGCTCACGCGGATGCCGCTGTCCCCATACGTGACCGAGAGCCATTCGGCGAAGGCCACTGCGGCGTGCTTGGTCACCGAGTATCCGGCCGAGCCGATCTGCGTGAGCAGGCCGGCCGCCGAGGCGGTGGACACGAAGCAGCCCTCGCCGCGCTCGGCCCACCCGGGCACCAACAGCTGCGCCGCGCGGATGTGCGCACGCAGGTTGACGTCCAGCACCGTGTCCCACTGCTGCTCGGTGAGGCCCAGGCCCGGGCCGCCGGTGATGCCCGCGTTGGCGAAGTACATGTCCACCGGGCCGAACTCGGCCTGCGCCCGGGCGATGAGGCGTTCGATCACCTCGGTGCGGGCGACATCGCCGCCCTCGGCCACGGCGGCGCCGGGGTGGTCCCCGTTGATCGCCGCGGCCGCACGCTCGGCCGCCGCCCCGTCGAGGTCCGCGACGACGACGCGCGCGCCGCGTGCCGCCAGCGCCTGCGCGACCGCGGAGCCGATGCCCCCGCCGCCGCCGGTGACGATCGCCGTCTTTCCAGGGATCTGCACGTTGCCCTTCCCTCCTCGGTCTCAACGATGCGCTCGCTGCGATCTGTCGCACGGTCGCTCGCCTGTCGTGATCGGCATTACATCGAAGTTTAGTTGAAGTCGACGTCAACTTCAATACTGCGATGCTGCGAGGTTGCGGTCACGAGCGCGCGAACCGGCGGCCGGACCGCGGATCAGGCCCGGCGCGGCTCCAGTCGCAGCGCATTCGCCCACACGCGCGTGAGCGTGTCGACCAGCATCGCGAAGTTGGCGTCCTCGGCAGCCTCACCGATTCCGGCCTCCCCGGCCGCGGTCGCCCCGTTCTCCCCGACGCCGGCGCCGTCGACCGATTCGAGCCCCTCGCCGAACCCGATGACGCTGTAGGCGACGCGGCTGACCATGCTCGACAGCGCCCGGGAGGTGAGCATGGGGTCGAGGGCCGCGTCAGCGAGCCCGCGGCGCTGCAGGTCGGCGATGTTGCGGGCGTTGCGGGCGATGAACACCTCGGCCCGCTGGCGCCGGTGCTCCCGGAAGTCGGCGTCGATGTTGGCGACCTGCTCCATGAGCACCATCAGCTCGGCGTTGCGCCGGTACGACTCGAGGTAGGCGCGGTTGCTCGCCTCGAGCACCGCGTACGGATCGTCGGGGTCCGCCACGCGCGCCATACCCGGGTGCAGCATGTCCTCCTGCGCCTCGTCGAGGACCGCCGTGAGGATCTCCTCCTTGCCGGCGAAGTAGGTGTAGAAGGTGCCCGTGGAGCACCGCGCCTCGCGGGTGATGTCGGTGAGCCGGGTATCCAGGTAGCCGGCCCGCTCGAAGACCACCCGCGCCGCCGTCACCAAGGCAGCCCGGGTGCGGGCGCCACGTTCGGTGACCGGTTTCCGGGCGCCCGCCGACGAGGGCCCGGCGGCGGTGCCGGTGCCCTTTCCCTGGGCCGGGCGGTCTGCGTGCAGCGAGCGATTGCCTACCATGCCCCGTTTATACTTGAACATGACGTCAATTCCAAGAACCGGCGGCGCGACGGGGGTCGGCCCTGGGCCCCGGTCAGGTGATGGTCACGCCGCCGTCGACGGGGATCGTCTGCCCCACCACGTATCCGGCCGCGTCCGACGCCAGCCACACCGCCGTGGCAGCGAGTTCCGCGGGATCGCCGATGCGGCCCAGGACGATCCGCTGATGCATCGCGTCGAGATAGCCGGGTGGATAGGTGTCGGTCATCTCGGATGCGAAGAACCCGGGGGCGATGGCGTTGACGCGGATGCCCTTGCGCCCGCCCCACTGTTGGGCCAGGTCGCGGGTGAGTCCGATGACGCCGGCCTTGCTCGCCGAGTACGCGGCCTGCGGCAGCCCTGCGGTGGTGAGGCCGAGCACGCTGGAAATGTTGACGATGGCGCTGCCCGGCTCCATCACCCGACCGCACGCCTGCGCCGCCCAGTACGAGCCGGACAGGTTGATGTCGACGACGCGCCGGAACTCCTCGGGCGTCTCCCGCGTCGCCGGGACGGCCGTGCCGACGCCCGCGTTGTTCACCAGCACGTCGACGCGGCCGAATTCCGCCATCGCCGCGTCCACCATCGCCCGGCAGGCGGCCGGGTCGGCGACGTCGGTGCCGACGCACAGCGCCGTGCGCCCCGCGGCGCGGACCAGTGCGGCGGTGTCCTCGAGCCGGTCGGCACGCCGGGCGGCGAGCACCACGTCGGCGCCCGCCTCGGCGAAGCCGCGCGCGAACGCGACGCCGAGGCCCGACGACGCGCCGGTGACGATGGCGACGCGCCCGTCGAGGCGGAACAGGTCCGGAACGGTCATGATCAGTGCTCCTCCGATGCGTACACGGGTGCGATTGTTGCCGAGCTCACAGTATCCGCTGCGGGAGCGTCACCAGCCTGCGGTCCCCGGCCGGACGACGCACCCGTGGCCGCTTTCACGCAGTCCCCCGTCACTGCCGGGAGAGCCACTCGGCCAGCGACTGCGCACGGTCGTCGGGCCGCCTGCGCGGACAGCTCACGCACTTGCCCTCGCCGGGCGCCTGGTAGATCAGGCAGCACGAGCAGCGCCGCACCACCCGTCGGGCACCGCCGGGCTCTTCGGACGCGGGAGCAGCGGAAAGCAGGGTGACGTCCCCTGCGGTGTTCGGCCCTTCCGCGCCCGGCCCCGGCGCGAGATCGACGTAGCGCGGCACCGGCATCGGCGTGGAGTCCGCCAGCTGAACCGCCAGCGTCCCGGCCTCGGCGATGCGCCCTGCCTCGCGTCCCGCGGCCAGCGCCTGGTTGGCCAGCGCGTCCGCGGCGATCGCCCACAGCGCGCGCTCAGAGGCCCCCGAGACGCGCGCGAGCGGAACGATCACCTGCTCCAGGGCCGGGCCCAACGCCCGCGCGTACGCATCGCCCCCCACCAGCAGGCGTCCGGCCCGCATCGAGGCGAGGTAGCCGTAGTCGGTGAGCGTGCAGGTCGCCCGGCGCGGGTCCGGGTCGGGCGCGACGCCCGACGCCAGCAGCATCGCCGGCGCCGCGGCGGTCATCGTCACGCTCGTCGAGTACCACCAGAGCGTGCCGGCCGTCCGATCGTCGGGACAGTCCCAGCGGCGCACCGTGTCGGTGACCCGGCGCGCCAGCCAGTCCGTGTCGCACAGCACCGCGCCGGGCAGCGCGTCGACATTCGCGGGGTCGCCGGCCCGCGGCGCGAAGCGGCCCATCAGCGAGGCGGCCGCGGCGTAGGCGGCGTCGAGCTCGGTGCCGGTCACAGCGAAGCCTCCTCGGGTGCATCCGCCAGCCCCCGCAGGTCGAGCAGCCGTCGCCCGCCACCGGCGCGCACGGCGCCGTCGACGCCGAACACTTCGGCGAGCAGCGCGGGCGTCAGCACGTCACCGGGCCGGCCGGACGCCCGCACCGTGCCGATGTCCAGCACCGTCAGCACGTCGCAGTACTCGACGGCCCAGCGCAGGTCGTGCAGCGTCACCACCACGGCCATGCCGTCGGCGGCACGTGCGCGCAACAGCTCGAGCACTGTGAGCTGATGGCGCAGGTCCAGGTGGTTGGTGGGCTCGTCGAGCAGCAGCACCCGCGGACGTTGGGCCAGGGCGCGCGCGATCGACACGCGCTGGCGCTCACCGCCGGAAAGGGCCGTGACGTCGCGGTCGGCGAATCCGGTCAGGCCCACCTGAGCGACCGCGTCGTCGACGATCCGCTCGTCCTCGCCATCCATTGGCTCGAGCCAGCCGCGAAGCGCGGTGCGCCCCAATCGCACCGATTCGCGCACCGTCAGCCCGCCCAGCGCGGGCGGCTCCTGGGTGCTCGCTCCGACGAGTCCGGCCAGCGCACGCCGGCGCATCCGCCGCACGTCCTCGCCTCCCACCAGCACCGCGCCCGCCGAGGGCTCGAGGGCCCGATAGCAGCAGCGCAGCAGCGTCGTCTTGCCACTGCCATTGGGCCCCACCAGGCCGTGCACCTCGCCCGGCGCCACCGTGATGCCCACACCGCGGAGCACGTCGGCGCCGCCGAGGCGGGCCGTCACTCCGAGCGCCGTGAGCAGCACGGGAGCGGTACCGTCCGCCGTCGCAGGAATCTCCGCTGAAGTCATCGCGCCCCTTCCCGCCGGCTGTATTGCCGCCACAGCATCGCCAGGAACACGGGTCCGCCGGCCATCGCCGTCACGACGCCTACCGGCAACTCGGTGGTGGGACTGACGGTGCGGGCCACCACGTCGGCGAGCACCAGAACCAGCGCCCCGCCCAACGCCGCCACGGGGACGAGGCGGACGGCGTTGCGCCCCACCAGGAACCCGGCGGCATGCGGCACGAGCAGCCCGACGAATCCGATCGCCCCCGACACCGACACGGCCGCCGCGGTGAGCAGCGACACCGCCAGCAGCACCAGCAACCGGAACCGCCGCACGTTCATGCCCAGCGCCGCCGCCCCGTCGTCGCCGGCATGCAGCAGGTTGAGCCACCGTCCGCTCGCCATCACGCCGCCGCCCACCAGGAGCACGGCCGCGGCAGGAACGGCGAGGGTGGCCCAGCGCGCGTCGCCGAACCCGCCCGCGAGCCAGCGCATGACACTGCCCAGCGTGTGATCGTCGCCCACCACCAGCACGAAGAACGTGATCAGCGCCGAGAACACCATCGACATCGCCACGCCCGCGAGGATCACCGCGGTGACATCGCGAGCCTTGGCGCTCACCGCGATCGTGCCGGCCAGCGGGAGCAGCGCCCCGGCGAACGCGGCGGCCGGCAGAGTGAAGGCGCCCAGCGCTCCCGCCCCCAATCCGGTGACGATCACCAGCACCACCCCGAATCCGGCGCCCGATGAGATGCCCAGCAGGTAGGGGTCGGCGAGCGCGTTGCGGGTGACCGCCTGCGCCACCACACCCGCCACGGCCAGTGCGGCCCCCACGCACGCGGCGGTGAGCGCGCGAGGCAGGCGCGAGTCGACGACGATCACCTCGCGCGCGGGCGTCCACCACGGCGCCCACGAGCCCGTCCACCAGGTCGACGGGGTGACGGCGTGCGCGACGATCGCCCACACGTCGCCGAACGGGATCGTCACCGAGCCCAGCGACACCGACGCGCCGAGCGCAGCCAGCAGCGCGGCGGCCAGCGCGAACCCGATCATCACGGCGCGGCGCGAGGCGCGGCGCCCAGGGCCGGGCACGTCGCGCGCGGAGACGACCACGGACTCCCGGTTCCGCCGCGGTCCGGCGGCCCGGCCTGTTGCGGCGGGTGCGGTCATGACGGCCCCCTCACCCGGCGTCCTTGAACGCCTCGGGGTGCAGGCCGCGGGCGATGGTGTCGGCGGCACGCACCATGCGGGGGCTCTCGAACATGTCGGCGAGGGGCACCACGACGAACCGGTCGTTCTGCACGGCCGGGGTGGTGGCCATGATCGGCTGGTTCTTGAGGAAGTCGATCTTCTGCTGCGCCGTCTGATCGCCGTAGTCGAAGACGACGATGGCCTCGGGCGCGCGCTCGCCCACCGTCTCCCAGCTGGTGGGGAAGTACGGCTTGGGGCTGTCGGGGGTGATGTTGCGGGCGCCCGCGTACTCTGCGATGACGCTGCCGACGCCGCGGGTTCCGATGGTCGTGGGTTGATCGGTGCCCGAGTCGTAGAAGAAGGTGCTCACCGGCGCCGCACCGCTCGCGTCGATGCGGTCGCGGATGCTGTCGAGGCCGGAGACGATGCCGTCGACCGTCTCCTTCGCCTGCTCGGGGGTACCGAGCACCTGGCCGAGCTGCGTGAAGTCGTTCCGCAGCACCTCGAGCCCGGTGAACCCGTCGCCACAGTACTCGGAGAACAGGAAGGTGGCGATGCCGGCGGCTTCCAGTGCGTCGCGGCCGCGCCCGTCCTTGTCGGCGAAGGCGCTTGTCATGCCACCCACCACCAGGTCGGGGTTCTGGTCGAGCACCTGCTCGGCGGTGGGGAACCGCCCGGAGAGCTGCGGGATGGCGTTATAGGCGTCGGCGATCTCGGGCGCAGGGGGCGAGTCGGGGTAGGCGGAGCCGACGATGCGGTCGCCGGGGCCCAGGGCGATGAGCGTCTCGGTGACGTGCCCGTTGAGCGTGATGATCCGCTGCGGCGGCGCATCGAACGTCTCCGTGCGGCCGCAGTTCTGCACGGACACCGGCTGCGCGAACGCGGTGGTGGCTGATCCAGAGGCAGGCGCGGCAGAGGTGTCGGCCATGCCGGAGCCGCGGGAGCAGCCGGCCAGCGGTGCCACGAGCATGAGTGCGGCCGCGGAGGCGGCGAGCAGGCTCCGGATGGAAGAACCGGTACGAGCTCCGGACCGGGTGCGAGGGAATCCTGGGCGGGCCAACCTCGGGCCTTTCGACGGGTGGCCCTGGGAGCGGTCGCGGCGCGACGCGGCGGCGCCGGGCGTGCGGGACGATCCCGGACGCGGCGCGACGTGCCCACCGGACCCCTGCCCGCAGACCACGGCGGCACATGGGATCGCAGCACGCAGGCGCGGGTGATCGGGCTCGCCGCCGGATGGCGGCCTACCGTTGCGGGTCAGCGCCGGACTCTCACCGGACTTCCCCCACGCAAGCGTGGATGATGCTGCCCGACATTATGCACAGGCATGGCGCGCGCGCCGGAGGCGGGACCGCTGCTTCCACGGCCACCTCGGCACGGATTCCGGTGACTGACATCGTCAGGTCTCCGCCCGGTCTCCCCGGCACGCTGAAGCTCGGTCGGTCACAACCACGCCGGGTCGAGGTCCACCGTGGTGCGGTCGCGACTGGCGAGCAGGTCGAACTGCGGGCCGGTGCGCGGCAGCTCGTAGCGGTAGAAGTAGCGGGCGGCCGCGCGTTTGCCCTCGTAGAAGGCGCCGTCCTTCCCGCCGGTCGCCAGCAGCTGTTCCAGCCACATCCACGCGATCACCACGTGCCCGGCCGCCTCCAGGTAGACCGACGAGTTCGCCAGCGCCACCTGCGCGGTGTCCTCGGCGCCGTCGCCGGCCCACAGCGTGCCGGTGACCTCGGTGAGCCGTCGCACTGCCGCCGACAGCTGCTCGGCGTGCCCGGCCGCAGCGCCGCCGGCCTCCCGGGCCCGCTCCGCGGTGGCCTCGATGGTCTGCGCCAGCAGCACCAGCCCGGCGCCGCCCTGCATGATCATCTTGCGCCCCAGCAGGTCCAGGCCCTGGATGCCGTGGGTGCCCTCGTGGATGGGGTTGAGCCGGTTGTCGCGGTAGTACTGCTCCACGTCGTAGTCGCGGGTGTACCCGTAGCCGCCGTGCACCTGAATGGCCAGGCTGTTCGCGTGCAGGCACCACTGGCTGGGCCAGCTCTTGGCGATGGGCGTGAGCACGTCCAGCAGCAGCGTGATGCGGGCGCGGGCCGCGTCGTCGTCCGCCGTCGTCTCCTCGTCGACGAGCTTCGAGCAGTACAGCCCCAGCGCCAGCGCGCCCTCGGCGTACGCCTTCTGCGCCAGCAGCATCCGGCGCACATCGGCGTGCTCCACCAGCGCCACCGGCGGCGTGGCCGGGTCCTTCTCGCCGGGCCGGCGGCCCTGGGTGCGGGTGCGCGCGTACTCCAGCGACGCCTGATAGCCGGCGTAGCCGAGGGAGATGGCGCCGAAGCCGACGCCGATGCGCGCCTCGTTCATCATGTGGAACATGCAGGCGAGGCCCTTGTTCTCCTCGCCCACCAGGTAGCCCACGGCGCCGGCCTTCCCGTCCACCGGATGCGTCCCGTCGCCGAAGGCCAGCAGCGTGTTGGTGGTGCCACGGTTGCCCATCTTGTGGTTGAGCCCCACCAGGGTGACGTCGTTGCGCCCGCCGAGTGCGGCCTCGCCGCCGCGCTCGGCCGCCGTGCGCACGCCGCCGTCCGGCACGTGCTTGGGCACGATGAACAGCGAGATCCCCTTGACGCCCGCGGGCGCACCCGGCACCTTGGCCAGCACCAAGTGCACGATGTTCTCGGTCAACTCGTGGTCGCCGCCGGAGATCCACATCTTGGTGCCGGTGATCCGGTATCGCCCCGGCTCCCCGCCGTCGTCCTTGACCGCCTTGGTGGTGACGTCGGCCAGCGACGAGCCGGCCTGCGGCTCCGACAGGCACATGGTGCCGAACCACCGCCCGGCGAGCATGGGCTGCACGAAGGTGTCCACCTGCGCCGGCGAGCCGTGCGCCGCAAGGAGGTTCGCGTTGGCAATGGTGAGGAACGGGTAGCCGGCCGTGGAGATGTTCGCCGCCTGGAACCACGCCATCGCCGCGCGGGCCACGACAACCGGCAGCTGCATCCCGCCCAGTTCCCCGTCGAAGGTCCCGGCGATGAGCCCGGCCTCGGAGAACGCGTCGAGCGCCTTCTTCACCTCGGGGATCATCTCGACGGTGCCGTCGGGCAGCATGTGCGGCTCATTCGCGTCGGACGCCTTGTTGTGGGGCGCGAACAGGCTCATCGCCAGGTCCTCGGACAGGTCCATGACGGCGTCGAACGTCTCGCGCGAATGTTCGGCGAAACGACTCCGGGCAGTGAGGGATTCGACGTCCAGCCACTCGTAGAGCAGGAAGGCGAGGTCTTCGCGGGACAGCGGGCGGGCGGGCGATCCGGTCATGGTTTCTCCAGGCGTGTCGGGCGGTCCGGGCGGGACTGTCAGGCGGCCGAGACTCTCAGGCCGCCGGGACGATGACGCTGACCATCTCGACCACGCATGCGGGCTTGTCGCCGCCCTCGCGCTCGACGGTCACCCGCGTCACCGCCTGGAACCCCTGGCCGGAGGGCTCCACCGCGAGCAGCTCCACGCCCGCCCGCACACGCGAGCCCGCGGGCACGGTGGACGGGAAGCGCAGCCGGTTGGCACCGTAGTTGATGCCCATCGCGATGCCCTCGACCGTGTAGACCTGCCATGCCAGCATGGGCACCAGGCTCAGCGTGAGGAACCCGTGCGCGATGGTGGTGCCGAAGGGCCCCTGCGCCGCCTTCTCCGGATCCACGTGGATCCACTGGTGATCGCCCGTGGCCTCGGCGAAGGTGTCGATCTGCTCCTGGGTGACCGTGTGCCAGCCGGAGTAGCCCAGGTGGGTGCCCGCCGCGGCCTGGAGCGCGGGGATGCCGTCGAAGACCCTCATGCCTTGGGCCCACCTGCCACGTAGAGCACCTGGCCGGAGACGTATCCGGCGCCCTCGCTCGCGAAGAACGACACCGCGTGCGCGATGTCCGCGGGCACGCCGGTGCGTGCCACCGGGATCTCGGTGGCCATGTGCGCCTTGAACTCGTCGAACGGCACCCCGATGCGCTCGGCCGTGGCCTGCGTCATCTCCGTCTCGATGAATCCGGGTGCGATCGCGTTGGCGGTGACGCCGAACTTGCCCAGCTCCAGCGCCAGCGTCTTGGTGAAGCCCTGCATGCCGGCCTTGGCCGCCGCGTAGTTGGCCTGGCCGCGGTTGCCCAGGGCCGAGGTGCTGGACAGGTTGACGATGCGCCCCCACCCGGCCCGGGTCATGTGCGCCTGCGCAGCCCGCGACATGAGGAACGCCCCGCGCAGGTGCACGCCCATCACCGCGTCCCAGTCGTCGACGCTCATCTTGAACAGCAGGTTGTCGCGGATGATGCCGGCGTTGTTCACCAGGATCGTCGGCGCGCCCAGCTCGGCGGCCACCCTGTCGACGGCGGCGGTGGCGGCGGCCTCGTCGGAGACGTCGGCCCCCACGGCCAGCGCGCGGCCGCCCGCGGATCCGATCCGCTCGACCACCGGGCGGCAGGCCTCCTCGTCCAGGTCGAGCACCGCGACGACGTGCCCGTCGGCCGCGAGCCGTTCGGCGACGCCGGCGCCGATGCCGCGCGCCGCGCCCGTGACGATGGCGATTCTGGAATCGTTCATGCAGATCCTCCTGTGGGGCCGCCCCCGCATCGAGATGCCGGATTGCAGGTTACTAAGCGCTTGCTTAGGCTTATCATGACGCATGACACGGCCCGCGTCAAGAGTCGACCGCACCACCGCGCCGGATGGGGAACCACAATGAACGACGACGAACACACCGGGGCCGCCGGACGGGAGGACGGCCCCGCACCGGCCAGTCCCGCACCCGACCGGGCCGCATCGACCCGCGACCGGCTCGCCGAGGCCGCCACCGCCGCGTTCGCGGAGAAGGGGTTCGCCGGCACCACCACCCGCGACATCGCGGCCGCCGCCGGCATGAGCCCTGCCGCGCTGTACGTGCATCACCGATCCAAGGAGGAGCTGCTCTACGTGATCTCCAGGGCGGGCCACCGGGAGGCGCTGCACACCGTGCGCTCGGCTGCGGCCTCCTCGGACGACCCCGCCACGGCCCTCCGCGCGCTGGTGCACGACTACGCCCTGCAGCACGCCCGCGGCAGCACCCGGGCGCGCATCGTCAACTACGAGCTCGGCGCCCTCACTCCCGAGCACTTCACCGAGATCCGCGCGCTGCGCCGGGACATCGAGCACGAGGTGCGCGCACTGGTGGAGCGGGGGATCGCCGCGGGGGTCTTCGACACGCCCGACCGCGACTTCGCCGCCCTGGCGCTGCTGTCGCTGGGCATCGACATCGCGCGGTGGTATCGCCCGCACGGCCGGTGGAGCCCGGAGGAGGTGGCCCGCGGCTACGCCGACATGGCGCTGCGCATCGTCGGCTGCGGCGCACATCATTCCGCGACCAGAAAGGACGAGGCGACGCGATGAGCGACCAGGCATCCCCTACGGGCGGCCGCGAGCTCCGCCTGAGCCCGCACGTCACGCAGCTGCGCGGGCCCCACGGCGGCAAGTACCCGGCCGGCAATCCGCTGCGGGTGACGGCGGGCGACACCACCGTCATCATCGACTCCACCTTCGGCACCGACGTCTCCGCGTGCGACCTGCTGTTGCTCAGCCACTACCACGAGGACCACGTCGTAGGCGCCGGCGTGCACCGCGGGCAGGTCGCCGTGCACGCACGCGACGCCGACGCCGTGCGCTCGTGGGACGGGTTCCGCGCGGCGCTCGGCGTGGAGCCGGGCGGCTGGGAGCACGACATGGTCGAGGAGTTCTCCTGGTCGGCGCTCCCGGACGCGTCCGCGTTCGGCGACGACGCCGTCTTCGAGGTGGGTGGCGGCGTGACGATCCGCGTCGTGCCGCTGCCCGGCCACGCCGCCGGGCACTGCGGGTTCATGATCGAGCCCGACGGGGTGCTGTACCTCGCGGACGTGGACATGTCGTCGTTCGGGCCCATGTACGGCGACGCCGGCTCCAGCCTGGCCGACACGCGCGCGACGCTCGCCGCGTGCGCCGCAATGGAGGCCGCGGTGTACGCGCCGTACCACCACAAGGGTCCGTACTCCGACCGCGACGAGTACCAGGCCGCCCTCGCCGCGCATTCCGCCGTGCTGGACCAGCGCGAGCGGCGGCTGCTGGACCTGGTGGCCCAGGGCCACGCCACGGCCGATGCGCTGGTGGGGCGCGGCGTGATCTTCCGGCCCGGGCCACGCCCCGTCTACGCCGACGCGGTGGAACGCACGATGTGCGCCGACCACCTGGCCGAGCTCACGCGCCGCGGAGTGCTGGGCGGGTAACGGGCACGCGCCGCCGCGGGCGCGCCCGCATCCGGGTAGTGACGCAGCTCTCACTACGCGCTATTGTTGAAGTTGTCGTCAACTTCAACTCGGCCCGCCGGCCGCGCCGTCGACGCGCTCCCGGGTCCGTCCTCCGAAAGGTGACCATGCCCAACGTCATCGACCCCGTCCGCCGCCACGCCGCGGACAGCCCGGACAAGACCGCCGTGCGCGAGGGCGCCACCGACTGGAGTTTCGGTCGGCTGTACGCGGCCGCCCTCGCCTACGGTGCGGCGCTGCGCCGCGACGGCATCACCACCGGCGACAGGGTCCTGCTGACCGCGCCCACCACACCGGAGTTCATCGTCGCCTACCTGGGCATCCAGGCCGTGGGCGCCATCGCGGTGCCGGTCAACACGATGTCCACGGCTGCCGAGGTGGAGTACTACCTGTCCGATTCTGGCGCGACGCTGGCCGTGGGCTGGCACGGGCTGGGCCCGGCCGTCGCCGACGGCGCCGGCACCGCGGGCGTGCCGTACCGGGCGCTGCCGTCGATGGACGCCGCCGCCGTGCACACTGCCACAAGCACGTATATCGACGTGGTGGACCGCGAAGCCGACGACACCTGCGCCATCCTCTACACCTCGGGCACCACCGGCCGTCCCAAGGGCGCCCAGATCACGGTGGACAACCTGCTGGCGGCGGGCGAGATCGGCGCACACGGCGCCCGCGGCGGGGCCGACGACCGCACCGGCACCGGGCTGCCGCTGTTCCACGTGTTCGGCCAGGCGTCGGTGATGATGGCGGCCTTCTGCGGCGGCGGCATGCTGTCGCTGCTGCCGCGCTTCGACCCGGTGGCGATGATCGAGATGCTGCGACGCGACAAGCTCACCATCATGTGCGGCGTGCCCACCATGTGGAACGCCATGCTGCACGCCGCCTCCGATGCCTCGCCCGCGGATTTCGCGAGCCTGCGCGTCGCCGTCTCCGGAGGGGCCTCACTGCCGGGCGAGGTGGCCCGGGCGTTCGAGGCGAAGTTCGGCTGCACCCTCCTCGAGGGCTACGGGCTCACCGAGACGGCCGCCATCGCCACGTTCAACGACATCGACAAGGGGGGCAAGATCGGTTCCGTCGGCGCGCCCATGACCCGCATGGCGGTGGAGATCCGCGACCCCATCGAGGGCCACGCGTGCCCGCCCGGCGAAGTGGGCGAGGTGTTCGTCCAGGGCCCCACCGTCACCACCGGCTACTGGAACCGCCCCGACGCAACAGAGGCCGCACTGCGCGACGGCTGGTTCCGCACCGGCGACCTGGGCGTGCTCGACGACGAGGGCGACCTGCGCATCGTCGACCGGCTCAAGGACCTCATCATCCGCGGCGGCTACAACGTGTACCCGGGCGAGGTGGAGGAGGTGCTCTACGCGCACCCCGACGTGGTGGAGGCGGCCGTGGTGGGCGTGCCCGACGACCACTACGGCGAGGAGGTCGCGGCGCTCATCGTCGTCCGCCCCGAATCCAGCGCCGACGCGGACGCGATCGACACCTGGTGCCGGGAGCGGCTGTCCGCCTACAAGGTTCCGCGGCTCGTCCGGTTCACCGACTCGCTGCCCAAGGGGGCCACGGGAAAGATCCTCAAACGCGCCATCGATCGCGCCGGGCTGCGGGGAGCAGACGCATGAGCGCCCTTTCCGCACACTGCACCGCCGGCGCTTCCCGGCAGGTGCGCCTCGCCGCACGGCCCCGTGGGCGCACGGACGGGGACACCTGGGAGATCACGACCGCCCCGGTGCCCGAGCCCGGCGACGGCGCGTTCGTCGTACGCACCGAGCTGATCTCCGTCGACCCGGCGATGCGCGGCTGGCTCGACGACGTCCGCTCCTACGTGCCGCCAGTCGGCGTCGGTGAGGTGATGCGCGCGCACGCCGTCGGCCGTGTCGTGACCTCGCGGCACCCGGACTACCCGGAGGGCTCCGTGGTGTCCGGGACGTTCGGGGTGTGCGAGCACGCGCTCGTCGGCCCGGGCGGCATCCCGCTGCGCGCCGCGGGCGTCGAGGTGGTCGACGAGTCCATCGCCCCCGCCTCGGTGTGGCTGGGGGCACTGGGGTTCCCCGGCAAAACCGCATACTTCGGGCTCACCGACGTGGCCCGCATGCGCCCCGGCGAGACGGTGCTGATCTCCGGCGCCGCCGGCGCGGTCGGGTCCACCGCGGTGCAGATCGCCAAGCTCCACGGGTGCCGCGTTGTCGGCGTCGCGGGCGGCCCGGACAAGTGCGCCTGGCTCACCGACGAGCTGGGCGCGGATGCCGCAGTCGACTACAAGGCCGGCTCCGTCGGCCGGGCGCTACGCGCCGCCGCGCCCGACGGCGTGGACGTGTACTTCGACAACGTCGGCGGTCCGCTACTGGACTCGGCGCTGGCACAGCTGCGCACCCACGCGCGCATCGCGTTGTGCGGGGCGATCTCCGGCTACAACGCCACCGAGCCGCAGCCCGGGCCGTCACGGTATCTGTCGCTGCTGGTCAATCGCGCGAGCATGCAGGGTTTCATCATCTTCGACTACGCCGACCGATTCCCCGAGGCCACCGCGGCGCTGTCCGCGTGGATCCGGCGCGGGCTGCTGGCCACGCCGACGCAGATCGTCGACGGGACGGTCGACGACTTCGGCGCCACGCTGAACAAGCTGTTCGACGGAGCCAACACCGGCAAGCTCATGCTGCGGATCGCCTGACCGCGGCCGCCGCCGAAAGGGGGTGGCTCCGTGCCGAACAGCGGGATCCTCACGCATGCGGCGGCGCAACGGCCGACAATGCGGACATGACCCACTACGCACCGCCGGCATCCGGCACTCCGACCGCAGACACGGTGTTCCTCGGCGGCACCGTGCACACCGTGGACGACGCGTTCTCCACGGCTGAGGCGGTGGCCGTCGCCGACGGCCGCATCCTGCGGGTGGGCACGCGCGCGGACGTCCTCGCGCTCGCGGGCCCGGACACCGAGACCGTCGAGCTGGACGGCGCCACCCTGCTGCCGGGATTCGTCGAAGCGCACGGGCACCCCACCGCCGAGATGGTGATGGCCGGGCCGGGCGCCGTGGACCTGCGCGCCGCGGTGTGCCCGTCGGCGGAGGCCGTGCTGACGCGACTGCGCGAGGCCGTCGCCGCCGCGCCGGAGGACGGGTGGGTCACCGCGTCGGGCTGGGATCCACTGCTCAACGACGACCTTCCCCCGCTGTCACGCGCGCTGCTCACCGAGCTGTCGCCGCGCATCCCCCTGTCGGTCATGCACTACTCGGGCCACGCCGCGTGGGCCAACGACGCCGCGATGGAACGGCTCGGCATCACCCGCGACACCCCCGACCCGGCCGGGTCGGTGTACGTGCGCGACGCGAACGGCGAGCCCACCGGCGAGGGCCGCGAGTTCCCCGCAGCAGGCATCATCATGGGCCCGGGCGCGCAGATCCCCGAGGGCACGTTCGGCGCCCGACTGCAGGCGGCGCTGGAGATCTCGGCCGCGGCGGGCGTGACGATGACCGGCGACCTGGCCTTCAGCCCCGACGCCGAGGCGGCCGTGCGCGCGTACTACGCCGCCGGCACCGCACCGGTGCGCATGCGCGCCTACGAGATCTCCGGCATCCGCGAGACGATCCCCCACTGCGACGAGGCCGACCCGTTCTTCCGCCCGGTGGGCGTGAAGATCTGGTCGGACGGCTCGCCGTGGATCGGCAACATCGCCACCAGCTTCGCCTACCACGCCGGGCACGCCACCGACGTCATCGGCGTGACGGAGGGGCATCGCGGCTGCGCCAACTACACAGCCGAGCAGCTGCTGGAGCTGTGCCGCCGGTACATGGGCCAGGGCTGGCAGATCGCCTGCCACGTGCACGGCGACGTCGCCGTCGACTCCGTGCTGGACGTGTACGAGACGGTGCAGGGCGAGAACCCGGGCACGGAGTTCCGGCTGCGCATGGAGCACTGCGGCAGCATCACCCCGGAGCAGGTGCGCAGGGCCGCAGGCCTGGGCGTGACCATCTCGTTCTTCCCCGCGCACATCTACTACTACGGCGAGGTGCTGCGCGAGTTCTTCGGCGAGCGCGCCGACGCGTGGGTGCCGGCCGGCGCGGCGGAGTCGTGCGGAATGCGGTTCTCGCTGCACAACGACCCGCCCGTCACCCCGGAGAGCCCGCTGCTCAACATGCAGACGGCGGTGGACCGGACCTCCCGCGGCGGCACCGTGCTGGGGGCGCAGTACGGGGTGTCGGTGCGCGAGGCGATCCGCGCGCAGACCATCCACGCGGCATGGCAGTTGCACTCCGACCATGAGGCCGGCTCGATCGAGCCGGGCAAGCTGGCCGACTTCGTGTTGCTCAGCGACGACCCGACGGCCGTGGACCCGAGCGCCCTCGGCGCCATCCGGGTGCTGGGGACCTGGATCGGCGGTCGGCGGGTGCCCGGCGCCCACGCCGCTACCGCGTGATACCGAACCGTTCGGCCAGTTGACGCTCGGTGTCCCGCGCCGAGGTGTGCAGCACGCCGACGATGCCCAGCCGCGCGGCGCCGTCGAGGTTCTGCTGCAGGTCGTCGATCATCACCGCCTGCTCCGGCGCGACGCCCAGCCGCTCGCACGCCACCTTGTACATCTTGCGGGACGGCTTGCGCACGCCGACGTCCGACGAGACCACCACCGCGTCGGCCAGCGCGTCCAGGTCGACGCCCGCGTAGGAGTCGCGGCCGAAGGCGTTGGACACCAGCGCCACCGGCAGCCCGGCCGACCGCAGGCCCATGACCAGGTCGGTCATCGCCTCGTCCGGCCGCAGCCGGGCCTTCATCCGCTCCTGCAGGCCGTCCGCGGCCACGTCCACGCCGTGCGCGCGCAGTCGTTCGGCGAACCCCTGCTCGAACTCGTCCGCGCCGATCAGGCCCCGTTCGTGTTCCGAGATCAGCCGCCTGGACGCCTCGTCGGTGGTGAGCAGCCGCACCGGGAGGTCCGGCTGCCCGTACTCCGCACCGAACGCCGCGAACGAGTCGAGCACGCTGGTGGTGAGCACGCCGCCGAAGTCGACGAACACGGCCGTCACCTGCGATGCCGATGAGCCGTCGGTCATGACTGTCCCTTCCCTCCCGGATCCGACTCCGGGATGCGCAGCGCGTTCACCCACAGCCGGCCGGCCGTGCGCACGATCTCGTCGAAATCCGCCCGCGGGTACTCGTCCAGTTCCACGTCCACCACGAAGTACGAGAACGCGACGCGGCTGATCATCCCGGACAGCGTGCGCGAGGCCAGGTCGGCGTCCACCTCCGGATCGGCGAGCCCGCGCGCCTGCAGATTGGCGATGGAGCGCGCGTTGCGGGCGACGAATGCCTCGGCGCGTTCATGCCGCAGCCGCCGGAACTCCGGCGAGATCCCGGCAACCTGCTCCATGAGCCCCATCAACTTGGCATTGCGCTGGTAGGCGATGAGGTAGGCGCGGGTGCTCGCCTCGATCACCGTCGCCGGGTCCGCGTCGTCCGGCACCCGCGGCGTGCCCGGATGCATCATCTCCTCCTTCGCCTGCTCGAGCACGGCGGAGAAGATCTGCTCCTTGCTGTCGAAATAGTTGTAGAAGGTGCCCGCCGAGCACTGCGCCTCGGTGGTGATGTCGATGAGCCGGGCGTCGAGGAAGCCCATGCGCTCGAACACGGCCCGCGCCGCCGCGACCAGCGCCGCGCGGGTGCGCAGGCCGCGCGCGCTCGTCGGCGGGGAGGGAAGGGCGAACAGCCGGGGTTCCACTGGGGCGGGCATGGCGTCCGTTATACCGGACCGCGCTCGCCGACCAGCGGAAACCCGCCGTATCGCGGTGGTCACGCGAGGGCCTCGCCGCCGACCCCGGCGCCCACGCCGCGCTGTGCGGGCACGGACTGCGCGGCGTCGATGCCGGGCACGGCCCGCGGATCCTCCCGCACCGCGGCCGGGTTGGTCTCCTTGAGAGCCACCGTGCACAGCAGCGTCACCAGGGCCATCGCCATGACGAACACGGCCACCAGCGTGGTGGAACCGGTGCCCGCGATGATCGCGGTCATGATCATCGGGGTGCCGCCGCTGATGGTGATGGCGGCCAGCTGGTAGGCCAGCGACATGCCCGAGTAGCGGATGCGCGGGGCGAAGATCTCCGACATGAACGCGGCGAGCGGGCCGTACGTCATCGACTGGAAGACCGCGCCCACCGTGACGGCGACCATGAACAGGGCCAGCGAGGCAGTGTCGACCAGCCAGAAGTAGGGGAACGCCCACACCATGATGCCGATGGCGCCGATGATGAGCAGCGGGCGCCGTCCGACCCGGTCCGATGCGCCGCCGGACCACAGGATCACCCCGGCGCCGATCACCGAGCTGACGAAGGCCATGGCCAGCAGCCCGTCGTAGTCCATCCCCAGTTCCGCGGTGGCGTAGCTGAGCACGCCCGCGATGGAGATGTAGAACAGCGAGTTGGTGGCGGCGAGCAGCCCGCAGCCCAGCAGGATCTTGCGCCAGTGGTGGCGGAGCACCTCGGCCAGCGGGGCCTTGGCGACGGCGTTGCCGGCGGCCTCGGCGGCCTTCGTGGCCTTGGCCTGCGCGGCGGCCTGCAGGTCGCGGAACTCGGGGGTGTCCTCCACCTTGGTCTGGATGTAGAGGACGACGGGGAACAGCAGCGCGCTCGCCAGGAACGGCACGCGCCAGCCCCAGGTGATGAAGGCGTCGTGCGACAGCGCCGCGGTGGCGCCCAGGAACACGAGGTTGCCGAGGATGACGCCGAATGGCACACCCATCTGGCCGAAGGTGCCGGCGAAGCCTTTGCGCTTGGGGTCGGCCGATTCGGTGAGCAGCAGGATGATGCCGCCCCACTGCCCGCCGCAGGCCATGCCCTGGATGAACCGCAGCGTCACCAGCAGTATCGGCGCGGCGATGCCGATCGCCGACGTGCTGGGCAGCAGGCCGATGAGGAACGTCGCGGCGCCCATGCCGATGAGACACACGACGACGGTGGGTTTGCGCCCGTACTTGTCGCCGAAGTGCCCGGCGATGACGCCGCCGAGCGGACGGGCGACGAACCCGGCCCAGAAGGTGCTGAACGACAGCAGCGTGCCCATCAGCGCCGACGCCTCGGGGAAGAACACGTGCGGGAACACCAGTGCCGCCGCCGTGCCGTAGAGGAAGAAGTCGTACCACTCGATCGAACTGCCGAAGAGCCCTGCCGCCAGCAGCTTCTTCTGCGCTCGTCCGCCGCCGTGCGCGCGGCCGGCCGTGTGATGGGTCATCAGATCACCTCTTGCCCGGATTCACGGGTCGCGGCCGACACACGCGGTACCGGCCGCGACCCACAGGTTGAAGTTGACTCCATCTTCAAATTGAAGTCCGCTTCAGCTTGCTCGGGAAACCGTGTGATGTCAATCACTACTCAGAGGTAATGTGCAGCGGATCTCGCGTCGTGACGCAGATTCCGCGCTACCCGCCCCGCAGCGCGCGGCGCAGGATCTTGCCGGTGACGGTCTTCGGCAGCTCATCGCGGATCTCGACGGCGCGCGGCACCTTGTAGGCAGCCATCCGCTCGCGGCAGAAGGCGATGAGCCCGTCCTCGTCCGCCTCAGCGCTGGACTTGAGCGAGACGACGGCCTTCACCGTCTCACCCCGGTACCGGTCGACGGCGCCGACCACCGCGGCCTCGCGCACCGCCGGGTGGGCGTACAGCACGTCCTCGACCTCCCGCGGCCACACCTTGAACCCCGACGCGTTGATCTGGTCCTTCTTGCGGTCGACGATGTAGAACCAGCCGTCCGCGTCCATCAGTCCGACGTCGCCCGTGTGGAACCGGCCGCCCGGCATGGCGCGCAACGTCTCGTCCGGCTTGTTCCAGTACCCGGCGCACACCTGCGGGCCGGCGATGACGATCTCGCCCACCTCGCCGACCGGCAGCACCGCGTCGTCGTCGCCGACCACCTCCGCGACCGTGTCCGCCACGGGCGTGCCGATGGACACCGCGCCCGAATCCGGGTCCACGGGGGCCGTTGCGCCGAACGGCACCGTGATGGCGGGACTGTTGGTCTCGGTCAGCCCGTAGCCGTTGTGGATGTAGTGGCCGAACTTGTCGCCGAACGCCGCCAGCGCCCCCTCCGGCACCGGCGCGCCCCCGGAGAACACCGACCGCAGGCTCGCCAGGTGCTCCCGGGTCACCTCCGCGGCGTCCGTCCAGGCGATGAACACCGTGATGGCCCCGATGATCCGCGTCGCCCCGTGCTCCCGGATGGCCTCGGCGGCGGTGACAGGATGGAAGCGGCATGTGAGCACCGCCGGGCAGCGCGTGAGCATCGGCGCCGCGATGTGCCCGATGAGCCCGGTGATGTGGAACAGCGGCGCCACGGCGAACATGCCGCCGCCGGCGGCCATTCCCACACTGTCCCGGTAGACCTGCGCGGTGAAGACCACGTTGGCGTGCGTGCTCATCGACCCCTTGGGCGGGCCCGTGGTGCCCGAGGTGTAGGGCAGGTAGGCGAGGTCGTCCGGCCCCAGGTCCACCGGCTCCGGCCGCCGCCCGCGATACCGCTCGATCGTCTCGAGCAGGTCGCCCGTGCCGATGCCGCGCCGACGCTCGGAGGAAGCGAAGATCCGCGGGTCGTAGCGGGTCTGCAGGTCGAGTTCGCTGGTGGTGAGGACGGTCCGCACGTCCGTGTCCGCCGCCGCGGCGACCAGCTCCTCGGCCACCGACTCCAGGCACACGGCCGCCGCGGCGCCGCTGTCGGCGAGGATCTCGTGCAGCTCGCGCCGCTTGTACATCGGGTTGATCGGCACGGGGACGGCGCCGATCTTCCACGCCGCGAGCACCACGGGAAAGTACTGCGGGATGTTCTGCAGCACCACGGCCACCCGGTCGCCCTTGGCCAGTCCGTGCTCCGACAGCGCGACGGCCAGCGCGTCGGACATCCCGTCCACCTCGGCGAAGGTCAGCGTCGTGTCGAAGTACCTGACCAGCGGCACGCCCGGGGCAGCCGCTGCGGAGGCGCGGAACATCGCGAGCGCGGTGGGGAACTCGTTCGGCAGAGTCCGGCCGTCGTGGGCCCCGGACCGGCTCATGGTCTGCGCGGCCATCACGCGGCCTCGAAGTAGCGGCGCGGGTTGTCCACCATCATGGTGGTGATCTGCGCATCGGTGACGCCCCGGTCGCGCAGCGCGGGCAGCACGTCGTCGCTGATGTGCGTGAAGTTCCACTTCGGCACGGCGGCACGCTTGGCATTCTCCTCGAACCAGTCGATGAAGCAGGCCGCATCGTGCGCGAGCACCATCTTCTCCGCGTAGCCGCGGCGGCACAGCTCGGCCACCGTCGCCACCCGCTCTTCGAAGGGCAGCAGCACGTCCAGCCCGAAGCGGTCCATGCCCAGATACGATCCGGCGTCGGCGATGCGGCACAGGTAGTCCAGGTCGGTGGAGTCGCCGGAGTGCCCGACGACGACCTTCGCCAGGTCGGCCCCCTCCTCCTTGAGCACCCGCTGCGCGACCAGCCCGGACCCCGAGTGCGGGTGGGTGTGCACGGTGATCGGCACACCGGTCTCGGCGTGCGCCTGGCCCACCGCGCGCATCACCCGCTCGACGCCGGGGGTGAGGCCCTGCTCTTCGATGGCGCACTTGAGGAACGCCGCCTTGACCGACGTGCCCGCGATGCCCTCGCGGATGTCCTGGACGAACAGCTCCACCATCGGCTCCGGCTGGTCGAAAAGCAGCCCAGGGCCGGTGTAGTGGAACTGAAAAGGCACTTCGTTGTATGTGTAGACGCCGGTGGCGGGCACGATGTTGATGTCCACCTGCTCGTTGATCCGCTGGATGCGGGGCAGGTAGCGGCCCAGGCCGATCACCGTCGGGTCGACGATCGTGTCGATCCCGCGCGCCTTGCATTCGCGCAGCTGGGCGACGGCGTCGGCGATGCGCGCCTCCTCATCCCAGCTGTTGGGGAAGTCCGGATAGTTCTGCTGCATCTCGGTGTTCAGCACGAACACGTGCTCGTGCATGAGGACGTGGCCGAGCTGCCCGCTCTCGACCGGTCCGCGGACGGTTTCCACTGGTGACATCGCACGCTCCCTTGCACGGCTCCGCAGGAGTGTGTCCTGCGACACTATGTGAGACAGATTACGAGACTGTCTCACCTGTGCGAGGATGTCAACGGCCGACGGGAGGAGCGCGGGCGATGACCACCGACGGACGGCGGCGCGTGATCGACGCGGCCACGCGGCGATACCTGGCGGGCGATCCGATCGACATGTCCGCGCTCGCAGCCGAACTCGGCGTCGGCCGCGCGACGCTCTACCGGCACGCGGGCAATCGCGACGCGCTGCTCGCCGCCGTGCTCGCCGAGGCCACCGAGCGGACCTACCGCAAGGCGATCGCCTCCGCACGGGGCACCGGGGCGGCGCGCGTGCTCGACTTCGTCGAAACGGTGATGCGGGACGTGGAGAGTGCGCCGCCGCTGCGTGCGCTCACCACACGCGAGCCGATGCTGTTCATCCGCCTCGCGCTCATGCCCGGCGCCATCGAGGACGTTTCCGCGGCGCTGACCGCCCAGGTGATCCAGGTGGAGGCCGACGCGGGCAGGCTCGCTCTGCCGCTGCCCGCCGCGACCCTGGCGAGCGCGATCGTGCGCATCTGCGATGTGCACCTGTACGCCCCGCTACTGGGGGGCGACCACGCCGAGATAGACACGGCCGTGGAGCTGGTGGGGCTGCTGCTACGCCCCAGCCCGGCGGGGTGAGACCCGGTCCCCATGACGCGTTGTCGACGGGGCCGATCCGGGCTGATCGGCCGCTACACCGCTTCGACGACCACCGCGGTGCCGTAGGCGCACACCTCGACCCCCGAGGACTCGTACTCGTTGGTCTCGAAGCGGAACGCCACCACCGCATTGGCCCCGCGCTTCTCGGCCTCCTCGGACAGCCGCGCCAGCGCCTCCTCGCGCGCCTCATGCAGCAGCTTGGTGATGCCCTTGAGCTCGCCGCCCGCCAGGGACTTGAGCCCGGCGCCGATGTTCGAGCCGACGTGCCGCGAGCGGACCGTCAGCCCGAAGCACTCGCCGATGGTGCGCGTGATGCGCGCGCCGGGGACGTCGTTGGTCGTCACGATGATCATGCCGCGCACGGTACCCGCCGCACCGGCGCGTTTGCGGCTAATCTGGCGGCATGCCGCACCCGATCATGTTCGACGACGACGATCCCGTGCTGGCCCGCGTGCGCGCCGCCGCGCTGGCGCTGCCCGGCGCGGCCGAAAAGATCTCGCACGGCCGCCCGAACTTCTTCACCGTCAAGGTGTTCGCCACCTACAGCGGTTCCCTGCGCCACGGCGACGGCCGCCGGTTCCCCCAGTCGATCCTGGTCAAGCCGGACCAGGGCGAGTATCCGGCGCTGCTGCAGCACCCGCGCTACTACGAGCCCAAGTACATGGCCCCGTACGGCTGGGTCGGCATCGACCTCGCCCCCGGCGGCGCGCCGCCCGTCGACTGGGACGAAGTGGCCGAGCTGCTGGACATGTCGTACCGGATGACCGCGCCCGCCAAGCGCATCCGGGAGCTCGACGGACGCGGGTGACCGGGCGCAGGCGACGCTGCCGCTGTCTACCCGTTCAGAAGTTCCTCGAACGGCACCGGGTCGGCGAAGCCGTCGCGCACCGGCTGCTGCACGGGGCCGCCGGCCACCATCGCGGCGAGTTCTGCGGCGGCGCGCCCGATCCGCTCGTCCAGCCCGGCCGCGCCCCAGTCGGTCGACGCCGCGTAGACGCCGGTGGGTACGGGCATGGCGCGCAGGTACGCCATCAGCGGGCGCATCGCGTGGTCGATCATCAGCGAGTGTCTCTCGGTGCCGCCGGTGGCGCCCAGAATCACCGGCTTGCCCTGCAGCGCATCGGGATCCAGAATGTCGATGAACGCCTTGATCAGCCCGCTGTAGGACGCGGTGAACGTCGGAGTGACGAGGATGAGGCCGTCGGCCGCCGCGACGTCGTCGACCACCCCGCGCAACGCGCCGGAGGGGAACCCGGTGAGCATCGCGTCGGCGATGGCGTGCGCATGCCCGCGCAGCTCGACGGTGCGCGTCTCGGCACTGCTGTTCTCCGCACCACCCAGTTCCGCGCCGCCCAACGCCGTTGCGGACTCGCGCGCCAGTCTGTCGGCCAGCAGGCGCGTGCTCGACGGCTCCGACATCCCGGAGGAGACGGCGATGATCCTGCGGGTCATGCCGGCACCCCCGCCTTCTGGTCTGCCGATCCCGCAGCGGCGTCGCGCGCCGCCACGAGCGAGGCGTGCGTCGGCGCCTCGGGCACGTGCGCGGGCCGCAGCGCGTCGAACTCCTTGCGCAGCACCGGAACCACCTGTTCGCCCAGCATGTCCAGCTGCTCGAGAACGGTCTTCAGCGGCAGCCCGGCATGGTCGACGAGGAACATCTGCCGCTGGTAGTCGCCCACGTAGTCGCGGAAGCCCAGAGTCCGGTCGATCACCTGCTGCGGGCTGCCGCCGGTGAGCGGCGTCTGCTCCGAGAAGTCCTCGAGCGACGGCCCGCCGCCGTAGACGGGGGCGTTGTCGAAGTAGGGCCGGAATTCGCGCACCGCGTCCTGCGAGTTCTTCGCCATGTACACCTGACCGCCGAGGCCGACGACGGCCTGGTCGGCGGCCCCGTGCCCGTAGTGCTCGTAGCGGCGGCGGTAGAGCTCCACCATCCGCCTGGTGTGCTCCGGCGGCCAGAAGATGTGGTTGTGGAAGAAGCCGTCGCCGTAGTACGCGGCCTGCTCGGCGATCTCGGGGCTGCGGATGGAGCCGTGCCACACGAACGGCGGCACCCCGTCCAGCGGCCGCGGCGTCGACGTGAACCCCTGCAGCGGCGTGCGGAAGCGGCCTTTCCAGTCCACCACGTCCTCGCGCCACAGGCGGTGCAGCAGGTTGTAGTTCTCCACGGCCAGCGGGATGCCCTGCCGGATGTCCTGGCCGAACCACGGGTACACCATCCCCTGGTTGCCGCGGCCCAGCATGAGGTCCACGCGCCCGCCGGCGAGGTGCTGCAGCGTCGCGTAGTCCTCGGCGATCTTCACCGGGTCGTTGGTGGTGATCAGCGTGGTGGAGGTGGACAGCATGATGCGCTCGGTGCTCGCCGCGATGTAGGCCAGCGTGGTGGTGGGCGAGGACGGCACGAACGGCGGGTTGTGGTGCTCGCCGGTCGCGAAGACGTCCAGGCCCACCTCTTCGGCCTTCTTCGCGATGGCGACCGTCGCCCGGATGCGCTCGTGCTCGGTGGGGGTGCGCCCCGTGGTGGGGTCGGCGGTGACGTCGCCGACGGTGAAGATGCCGAACTGCACTGGGAACCTCCCGGATCGCCTGCTGCTGGTGGCCTGTGTCTGTGCCTTCTGTGCCTGCGCCGTCTGCGTCGGGAACCACTCCCGTCGCCCATCTATTTGCGTGCGCAACTACCAGCATAACGGCGAACCTCGTGCGGATATTCCGGTCTGGGGCAGGAGTCGGCGGCCGGATTCCAGCGCGCCGTCCGCAGGGTTCGACGGGCCGGTCGTCCGCCGTTCGACCGTCACGCGCTCCGAAATAGGGCATCGGTGTAGTAGTTTCGTAGTATTGTGGGGGCGGATTGGCGGCACGGCGGCGGCTACTACGGCGCGACCGGGTGGGCATCGAACAGTAGCGACCAGAGGCGATACGAAGAAGGCGAGTAGCAGTGGGTACACCGGATGATGTGCGCCTCGTGCAAGCCGAAGCCGAGGCATCGCGTGACCGCCCCATTACGCGTGACGCCAAGGGCGAACGCCGCGGTGCGGGTCGATCGATCGTGCAGTCCGTGCGCCTGCCTGCCGACGCGTTCGTCGAGATCGAACACTATGCAGAAGAGGCCGGCGTCCCCACGAGTGCCCTGATACGCGGATGGATCCTCCACGCCCTCGCCGCCGAACGCAGCAGCTCGCTCAAAGACGCCATCGACCATCTCGTCGGCGAAACCGAACGCCTACGCCGCATCGCCGCCCGCACCGATGTTGCATAAGCGTGCCCTCGGCACGTCACATCCTTGCTGTTCGAAGCGACTCTCTCCGCGAGCTGCACGGCCCGATGCGCGACCTGCCGTGACTGCCCGAGGCCGGGCCCCTCGACGCTGAGCCATTCGCCCATTCCGGCTGCGAATCCATGCATACCGAGTGCAGTTGAGCTGGGACTCCAGGCGGCGGCGCAATGCCCCTCAACCTCGTCAGGCTTTGTCGTCGTCCCATTCGATCGTCAGCGAACTCGAATAGGCCCCCGGCCGGCCGATCGTCCGGCCGCCGGAGAGGTCCGCGGGTTCCTCGCCCTCCGCCCACACCCGCACCGCCCGGAAGGAGTAGCCGTCCTGATCGGCGGCCTCGAACTCCATCTCGACCGCCCGGCCCGCCTCCAGGCTCCGGAATCCCAACATCTGCAGGTCGCTGTAGTGCGCCCAGCACCCGCCCGGCGTGGACTTCGACTCGATGACGCCCCAGCCCTCCACGGCGCGCCACTCCCGTACAACCCCACGCACCGTCTCAGAACCGTCCTCGCGCTTCGCCATGCTGCCATTGTGACCTGGTGCCGCCCGCTATGACCGGTCCGCTGCCTCCATCCGCGCGGAAAGCCGGCAGAGGACATCGTGCCTTGGCCGGCGCACGCAGTTTCGAGGGGTCGGCCGCGATCAGAACGGCCGGGACATCGCCGTGCGAGGCCACCGGTCGAGGCCGAGCGCGTACTCGCGCTCCCGCACCACGCGCAAGCCTTCGGTGAGTTCATCCGGCGCAAGCTGCCGGAACCCCAACCGCGCGTAATAGGGCGCATTCCACGGCACGGAAGTGAAGGTCGTGAGGGTGAGACCGTCGAGGCCCGCCGCCCGCGCCCACCGGTCGACGTGCTCGATCAGCGTTGCGCCGAGGCCCCGGCGCGCGCTGTCGGGATCGACCGTGACCTGTGCGATGTGCGCGGCGCCCTCGAGCCGGTCGACGAGGACGTAGGCCGTAGGGCGGTCCTCCGCATCCACGGCCACCCAGGCGCGCCCGCCCTCGATGTACCGCGTCAGCTCTACAGCGCTCGGCGGGTTATCGTTCGCGACGGCGTCCATCCCGACCGTGCTGAACACTCGGCCCGCGCGGCGCTCGATCGCCTGAACGGCGACGATGTCGCCCCGGCGTGCGCCGCGGATTACGCTGCACATGCATTCCCCCTCGCGGCACGGGTCGACGATGGTCCGCTGCGCGCGTCATCGCGGTGCAGCACAGACTGTGCAGCATATCCAGTGGCGCGGCCCGACGGCACCGCCGCACATGCCCGGGCACCGCCCTTCCACAGCGGATACGCCCCGCATCCGCCCACCGCCGTGGCACGATGCGGTCATGACCCTGCTGGCGGACGCCGCCACTGCCACCGACGGCCCGTCGGACATCGTCTCGCTGTTCTGGGTGGCGCTCGCCGCGGTCGTCGCGCCGCTGCTGGCCCGCGCGATCCGCGGCTACGTCCCCAGCGTCGTGTTCCTGCTGGTGCTGGGCATGGTCCTCGGCCCGTCGGTGGCCGGGCTGGCCTCGGACACCGGCGGCCTGGAGCTCATCGACGAGCTCGGCCTGGGCATGCTGTTCCTGCTCGCCGGCTACGAGCTGGACCCGGCGCTCATGCGCGGACGCACCGGGCGGGTCGCCGGCAGCGCGTGGCTGATGAGCCTGCTCATCGCATTGGGCCTGGTCGCCCTGATCGCCACCGGCGACACGTCCGTCACGTCGATCATCGCCGTGGCGATCGCCATGTGCTCCACCACGCTCGGCACGTTGGTGCCCATCCTCAAATCCGAGAAGCTGATGGACAAGCCACTGGGCCGGGCGGTCATGGCCCATGGCGCTATCGGCGAGTTCGGCCCCGTCGTCGCCATGGCGCTGCTGCTCACCGGCCGTCAGGCGTGGGCGGCGGTCGCGGTGCTCGCGCTGTTCGTCGTCGCCGCGCTCGCGCTCACCGTCGTCCCGGCGCGCCTCGCCCGGCGGTTCCCTGCGATCGGCGGAGTGCTCGGCGCGCTGCGCGGCGGCACCGAGCAACTGCCGATCCGCGTCGTCTTCCTGCTGCTCGTCGTACTGATGGCGGTGGCGTCGGTGTTCGACCTCGACGTGGTGCTCGGGGCGTTCGCGGCGGGCATCATCCTGCGCCGGCTCGCCGGCGCTGCCCGGCCGGACCTGGACGAGCCCCTGGAGGCGATCGGCTACGGGGTGCTCATCCCCGCGTTCTTCGTGGTGTCCGGCATGGGCATCGACCCTGCCGCCGTGGCCGCGGCGCCAGGCACCTGGGTGGTGTTCGTCCTCATCATCCTGGTCGCCCGCGGGTTGCCGGTGTGGCTCAGCGATCGCATCTTCCCGCACGGCGCCAGCGTCGGCACCGCGGCCGACCGTGTGCAACTGGGCCTGTACGCGGCGGCCGGACTGCCGATCATCGTCGCCGTCACCGAGGTCGGCACCCGTACCGGTTTGCTCGACGAGGACCTCGCGTCGACGATGGTGGCCGCCGGCGCCACCACCGTGCTGCTGTTCCCGCTGGCCGCGAAGATCATCGGACGTCGGTACGCGGACGCGCGGGCGACGCAGGGCGCTCAGTGAGGAGGTCCGCACTGTGCACTGGTACGACACGGACGATTTCGACTACGGATACTTCCGTCTGGTGTGGAACGGGACGGCGGGCGAGTTGCGCGAGGACCGCCGACGTCGTCCTCGGAGGTTCCGGAACCCCCAAGAGGGCAATGCCCGGGCTGGCAATGCCCGGGCGGGCAATGCCCGGGCGCCGAATCCGCGAACGCGCGTCCAAGAGCTATTCGATGAGCTCGCCTCACAGGCGCGCGGTATGCCGGTGGAGGACATCAAACCTGCACTGGTCACGGCATGGGAGTCGGTGGAGGGGGAGCTCACCGAGCCCGAGCTCACCGAATACGCGCGGATGTTGAGTGCGGGGACGCGGATAGTCATCGAGTGGGAGGCGTGACCGCGGTTCGTCACCCCGCCACGGGCACGTCGCGCCGCGGCGGCCCTTCGTAGTGGGCCAGCGGGCGGATCAGGTGATTCGACCGCCGCTGCTCGATGATGTGCGCCCCCCAGCCGGCGATGCGCGCCATCGCGAAGATCGGCGTGAACATCACGATGTCGATGCCCAGCAGGTAGTACGACAAGCCCACGGGATAGTCGACATTGGGCTTGAGCCCGGTCGCATCGGCCATTGCGCGTTCAAGCTCGTCGTAGACCGCGAGCAGCTCGTGCCCGCCCCGCCGCTCGGCGATCTCCCCGAGCGCCGCCCGCATCGTCGGCACCCGCGAGTCGCCGTTCTTGTACACCCGGTGCCCGAAACCCATCACCTTGCGGTGCGCGGCCAGCTCGCCGCGCAGCCACGGGTCGACTCGTTCCGGGCTGCCGATCTCGAGGAGGTTGCGCATGGCCGCCTCGTTGGCCCCGCCGTGCAGCGGGCCCTTGAGTGCGCCGACGGCGCCGGTGACCGCACTGTACAGGTCGGACTGCGTGGACGTGATCACCCGCGCGGTGAAGGCCGAGGCGTTGAAACTGTGCTCGGCGTACAGGATCAGCGACGTTTCGAAGGCACGGGCCAGCTCCGGATCGGGCACCTCGCCGTGACACATGTGCAGGAAGTTCGCGGCGAAACCCAGCCGCTCGTCGGGCGCGACGGCGGTCAAGCCCCGCCGTCGGCGCATGTCTGCCGCGACCACCGTGGGCATCAGCGCCATGAGCCGCAGCGCCTCGTCCTGCTGACGCCCCTCCTGCAACGCCGCCGCGCCGCGCGCGCCGCCGGGGTCGACCATCGCCGCGTCCTCGTCCGGGTCGCGCGCTCCTAGGAAGCCCACCACGGTGCGCAGCACGTCCATCGGCGGGCACCGCTGCGGCATCAACGCCAGCAGGTCGTTCACCGGCCGGTCCGTGCGGCGATGCTCGCGCTCGCGCTCGAGGAACCGGTGCAGCCGCGCCGGCTCCGGCAGCTCCCCGTTCCACAGCAGGTAGGCGACCTCCTCGAAGCTGCACTGCCGGGCCAACTGCTCCACCGGGTAGCCGCGGTAGGTGAGCGATTGCGTTGCGGGGTCGATCGCCGCGATCGCCGTCGAGTCGACGACCACGTCGGCCAGCCCCCGGTGGATGTCGGGTACGGGCTCGCGGGTTCCATGCACAGTCGCCGCGCCTCCGCGGCCTGCGCCGTCGGTGGAATCCGGCATCATGCGCCTCCTTCCAGCGTGAAGTCGTACACCGAGCCGTCGAACGCGTTGTAGCCCTCGTAGTCGAGCAGCGCGTAGAGGCGGCTGCGGTGCTGCATCCGGTGCAGCATCCCGGCCTGCGTGCCCTGGGCGGCGAGCTCGCGCAGTCCCTCCTCGGCCGCGAACATGGCCAGGCGCAGCGTCGTCACCGGGTAGATCACCGCGTTGTAGCCGATGTCCTGCAGTCGCCGGGCGGGGATGAGCTCCGACTTGCCGAACTCGGTCATGTTCGCCAGCAGCGGCACGTCCACCGCCGCGCGGAACTCTTCGAACTCCGCCTCGTCGGCCAGCGCCTCGGTGAAGATCATGTCGGCGCCCGCGTCCGCGTAGGCCTTGGCGCGGTCGATGGCGGCGGGCAGACCCTCGATGCCGCGGGCGTCGGTGCGGGCGCACACCACGAAGTCCGCGTCGCGCCGGGCCCCCACCGCCGCGCCGATCCTGCGCACCATGTCGGCGGCCGGCACCACGGCCTTGCCGTCGAGGTGCCCGCAGCGCTTGGGGTTCACCTGGTCCTCCAGGTGGCAGCCCGCCACGCCGGCGTCCTCCAGGTGGGTGATGGTGCGCGCCGCGTTCATCGGCTCGCCGAATCCCGTGTCGGCGTCGACGAGGGCGGGCAGGTCGGTGACGCGGGCGATCTGCCGGCTGCGGTCGGTCACCTCGGTGAGCGTGGTCAGCCCGATATCCGGCAGCGCGAGATCCGCAGACACGACGGCGCCCGAGACGTAGACGCCCTCGAAACCGATCTCCTCGATGAGCTTCGCGGTGAGCGGATTGAACGCGCCGGGAAGCCGCTGGATGGTGCCCGACGCCAGGCCCGCGCGCAGAGCCTTGCGCTTGTCCGCGGCGGAGGCCGCCGCGGTGATGAGTCCGGTCATCAGAGCAGTCCTTCCGGGATGGCGGGCACGCGGGCCGCCGCCTCGTCGGTCACGGTGAACCCCAGCCGGTGCAGCTGCCCGGCGGGCAGGTCGGCGACGGTGTCCACCGCGCCCAGGAAGCGGTCCTGCTCGTCGGGGGCGACGATGCCGTCGGCGAGCGACCGGAACTTGGCCACGTACCGGGAGCGGGTGAACGGGTGGGCGCCCTGCGGGTGGGCGTCCGCCACGGAAAGCTCGTCGACGATCGTCTCGCCGGAGTCCAGGGTGATCTCGGCGCGCGCGCCGAAGGCCCGCTTGCCCGGGTCGGGGTCGTGGTAGCGCCGGGTCCACTCGGGGTCCTCGGCGGTGGAGACCTTCCGCCACAGCTCCACGGTGTCGGGCCGCCGGGCACGCTCGGGGGCATAGGAGCGCTCATGGTGCCATTCGCCGTCCTGCAACGCGACGGCGAAGACGTACATCACCGAGTGGTCGAGGGTCTCGCGGCTCGCGTGCGGATCGAACTTCTGCGGGTCGTCCGCGCCGGTGCCGATGACGTTGTGCGTGTGGTCGCTGGTGTGCAGGGTGACGGAGGAGATCCGCGCCGGGTCGCCGACCCGCTCCCGGAGCCGGAATGCCAGGTCGATGACCGCCTGCGCCTGGTATTCCGCCGAGTGCTCCTTGGTGTAACTGTCGAGGATGGCGCGCTTCGGGGAGCCGTCCGCGGGCAGCGGCACCCGGTATTCGGCGTCGGGCCCGCCCAGGAGCCAGGCGATCACGCCGTCCTCGCCCTCCCAGATCGGCGCCGGCGCACCCTCGCCGCGCATGGCGCGGTCGACGGCCTCGACGGCGGCCTTGCCCGCATGGGCGGGGGCGTAGGCCTTCCAGCTCGAGATCGCGCCCTTGCGGGACTGCCGCGTCGCGGTGGTGGTGTGCAGGGCCTGGCCGATCGCCTGATAGATCACCTCCGGCTCGAGGCGGAGCAGGGTGCCGATCCCCGCCGCGACCGACGGCCCCAGGTGGGCGACGTGGTCGATCTTGTGCTCGTGCAAGCACATCCCGCGCGCCAGGTCGATCTGGATCTCATATCCGGTGGCGATGCCGCGCACGAGGTCCGCGCCGGAGACGCCGGCGTGCTGCGCCACGGCGACGATCGGGGGGATGTTGTCGCCCGGGTGCGAGTATTCGGCCGCCAGGAACGTGTCGTGGAAGTCGAGTTCGCGCACCGCGACGCCGTTGGCCCATGCCGCCCACTCGGGGGCGAAGCGGCCGTGGACACCCCACACCGTGCCGCCCGGGGAGTACGGGCGCACCAGCGCCTGCGCCCGGGCCGCCGCGACCGGGCGGCGGGCGAACGCGGCGGCTGCCGCCGCGGCGTCGTCGATGATCCGGTTGACCACCATCTCCCGCACGTCGTCGTCGACGGCGACGGGATCGGCCGCGACCCGCGCGATCTTCCACGCCAGGTGCTCGTCGCGCGGGAAGTCCTCCGCGGATCGGCGGGTACGGACCACGTGGGTCCGCATCTGCCGTGCACCCGGCTGCGTCGCGGTGTCGGGCTCCTCCAGCATGCGGCCTCCAGCGTTGCGCTCGTCGCCCGGATCCGCCGCTGCGGCCTCGCGGGCCCCTTCTTCCGACGCTACTCGCGCCGCGGCCCACCGCCGCCCGCCCTAGACTTGCCGGGTTCCCCGCAGCCGCGTCCCCGGAGGTGCCCCGCGTGTCCGGTGTGCTCTCGGGGTTTGTGGTGATCTTCGTGGTGATCGCCGTCGGCTACCTGCTGGGCCGGCGCGGCACGCTGGGAGGCCAGGGCCGGATGGTGCTCACCCGCCTGGTGTTCTACGTGGCCACCCCGGCGCTGCTCATCGACGTGGTGGCGCATGCCGACCTGCAGACGCTGTTCTCGTCGGGACTTGCCGTCGCCGCGGGCACCGCCCTCGCCGTGGCCGTCGTGTACGCGGCGGTGGCGCGGTACGTCCTGCGGCGTGCGGGGCCCGAGGTGATGGTGGGCGCCATGGCGTCGTCGTACCTCAACGGCGGCAACCTGGGCATCCCCATCGCCGTGTTCGTCCTCGGCGACGCATCGTATGTGGCGCCGGTGATGCTGTTCCAGATCATCGTGTACGCACCGATCGCCCTGACCGTTCTGGACGTGACCACCACCGGGCGGGCCGGCTCGCTGCGCGGCGTGGCGGCGTCGATCGTGCGCAACCCCATCGCGCTCGGCGGCATCGCGGGCCTGGTCCTGTCGGCGGCCCGGTGGCTGCCGCCCGAGCCGATCATGGACTCGATCTCGCTGATCGGCGGCGCCGCCGTGCCGGGCGCGCTCATGGCGTTCGGCTTGTCGCTCTCCGGGGCGCAGGTGCTCAAGAAGGGCACGAGCCCCCGGCGCGATGTGGCCGTCGCTTCCCTGCTCAAGGCCGTCGCGCAGCCGGTCCTGGCCTACCTGCTGGGCCGGTACGGGCTGGGGCTCGACGGGCATGCACTGTTCGCGGTGGTCGTCGTCTCCGCGCTGCCCACCGCGCAGAACGTGTTCATCTACGCCTCGAAGTACGGGCGGGGCACGGTGCTGGCGCGCGACGCCGCCCTGGTCACCACCATCGCCGCGGTGCCCGTGATCCTCGTGGTCTCCGCGCTGCTGGGGTGAGCTCGGGGTGCGGGGCCGCACTCAGCCTGCCTGCCCCTCGCAACCCGCAGCCTTTGGTGGACATTTGGCTGGTTTTCCGCCGACTTCCAGCCAAATGTCCACCAAACGCGGGGCAGGCGGGCTGTTCACAGAGCGGGCAGTTCCCCGGGGTCTGCGCCGGCCGCCAGCAAGGCGTCGCGCACGTCGCGGAGGAACCTGTCGAGCCCGTCGCCGCGCAGATGGCGGGCCCGTACCCGCACCCAGTTCCAGCCGTCCTTGTACAGCGCGTTCCCTCGGCGCACGTCCTTGTCCAATTGCGCTCGTTCCGTATGACCGCCGCCCTCGTAGTCCAGCAGCACCCGCCAGCGTCGCCACCCCAGGTCGATGTACCCGCGAAACGCCCCGTCGCCGGTGCGCACGTAGATCTGCGACTCCGGCGGCGGGAAGCCTGCACGGACTATCGCCAGGCGCATTCGAGTTTCCTGCGGCGAGTCGGCACCCTCATCCGAGAGTGCGATCACCTCACTCGCCCGCCGCGCGCCGTGCACTCGCGGATGGCATCGCGCATAGAGCTCCAGTTGATGCTTGCGCACACTGCGGGTCCTGTACATGGCGTCGACCTTGATCACGGCATCGTCCCCGGGGACGCGGCGCGCCAGATCGAATGCCGTTCGTGCGGGCGAAGTGATCGCGACGCCCCGGATCGTGACGATGTCTTCTTCGCCGAGCCTGTCGCGATACACGTCCACACCTTCGAGTGCCTGCACCGCGTGGTGACTGTTGCAGGCGCCGCGTTCGTCGTCACCGATCCACTTCGCGCCCCAGAATGCGGCGGCGGACCTGCCGGCCAGCACAACCCGGCAGCGGCTGCTCGGCTTGCTCGCCGCCCAGACGGCGATCGCCTCGGCACGTCGCGCCGCAGTCATCGGAACGCCCCTGAGGAGGTAGACCCCCGGCAGGATTCGCTTGCACTTCTTACGTACGAAATCCCTGGTCACACGACCGCTTGATATCGCATCCGCCGCCTGGAACGGCTCGCTCCCCTCCACAACCGTCATGATCGCACCGATAGGAGGGGTTCACCGTCGCGAGAACCACCGCCTGTGGATAACTCCCGATGCGCAGCGCGCTTTGGTGGACATTCGGTTGAGATTCAGCCGATTTCCAGCCAAATGTCCACCAAACGCCGGGCACTCGGGGTGCCGGGACGTCACCGCGCGCGGATCTGCTCCCACACGTCGAAGTCCTCGCGCGGCCCGCCGGGGGTGTCGGCCCCGTACTTGGCGATCTCCGCGTCGAGATCCAGCGGCCGGGTGGGCGGGGTGCCGGGCTTGAGCTCGTCGAGGATGGAAGCGTCGGGCACCATCCAGCACACCTCGAACTCGATGCCGTCCGGGTCCGCCCCGTAGAGGGCCTTGGTGGAACCGTGGTCGCCGGCGCCGGTGAGGGCGCCCGCCTCGGAGAGCCGCCGCCCCATCTCCGCCAGCGCGCCGAGCGTGTCCACCTCCCACGCCAGGTGGTAGAGCCCCACGCCGCGCGCCGGCCGGGGACCGGTGTCGCCCACCTGGAACAGGCCCAGGTCGTGGTCGTTGGCCGAGTCGGCCGCCTGCAGGAACGCCGCGCCCGGGAACTGGCTGAGCACCCGGAATCCCAGGGTTCCCACGTAGAAGTCGACGCTGCGCTGCAGGTCCGACACGTACAGCACGGCATGGTTGAGGCGCTTGATCGACATGGCCTCATTGTCCCACCCGGCGTTGTCCCGCTCGGCGTCGCGCGCCGACCGGTCCTGCCCCGCGGGGCGCACCTCGCGCACCCCACGCTCACGGCAGGATGGCCACCATGGACGACTCCCATGATCGTGTGCCGCGCAGTGGAACGCCGTTCTCCGGTGCGCTGCTGAGCGACGACGCGTGGCTCGCGCGGCGGGTCGCCGACACGCGCCGCAGGTGGAGCTGCCGCGACGACCGCACCGCAGGAACCCTCTGGTGGTACTCGGCCGCGGCGGTGCTCACCGACGCCGGCCCGCGGATGCTGCTCGCACACGGCGTCGCTCCCGACCCTGCTCTGGACCGGCTCCAGTGCACGCTCACCGAACAGGGCTACCTCGGTGCGGTTCGCGCAGACGGCGGTGTGCGCGAGCCCGGCGAGTACGGCGCGGCCCTGGCGTCGGCGCTCTCGGTGGTCATCGCGCCGCTGTCCGCCGTGTCGGGGGCGTCGGAGCGGGCGTTGTGGGCCGTGGCGTCGGATGCGCTCGCGGGCCGTGCGCTCGCCGCCGGCTCCGCGGCCGGTCGACTCGCCGAGGCCTGCACCCTCGCGCGCCGTCTCACCGTGCCGCCGTTGGTGCCGGCACGGTTCGACGACGTCGTGCCGCACCCGGACACGCCGCCCACGGACCGGATCCGGCGGCTGCCCGCCGATCCATCCTCTCCTGTGCCGGCGACGGGCCGGCGGATAGTGCGGCGCTGCTCGTGCTGCCTGATCTTCCAGGCGCCGGGTCAGGCGAAGTGCGTGAGCTGCCCGCGTCGCAGCCCTGCCGACCGGGATGCGGCGCTCGCAGCATGGTTCCGGAGCTCCTGATCCCCGCCTGACGCGGTCCGTGTGCGAGGCCGCCCGGTCGCCCCCCTTTCCGCGTGCGACGCAATCCGCAACGTTACATAATCGAGATCTTCACACATGTAATAACTGCCGAATTGTCTTAATTCAATGGCCCTGCCAGTGCAGTCCAATTCCGTCTGGCGGGATTGGACTGACACACGTACCTTCCCTCCCGTCGTAACACCTGAACGGGGAGGTCAACACGAATGAAGGTTTTCACGACCGCATCCGCATCCCGGTCGCGCGGCCTTTCGGCCGTCGGCGCGGCAGCCGCATCCGTCGCGATCGCGGCGACCACGGCGATCGCCGCGCCGGGCGCTGCCGGCGCCTCGTCGCTGTCGCCCAGTGCGCTGCTCGAGTCCGCGGGCGTCCCCCCGCGCATCGCCGCGCTGGCCGACTCCGGCAGCCTCTCGGTCGAGTCGGTGGACCTGATCCCCGAAGCGATCGCCGCCGTATCCGGGTCGGTGGGGCTGCCGACCACCGTTTCCAACGCGATCCTGTCCACCGTCGGCGGATGCCGGAGCGACGCCCCCGAGGCCATCATCGCCTGCACGGAAGACCAGACACTCACCACCGAACCGCCGCTGTCGCTGCGCGTCAACCCGGCGAATACGGACATCGTCGTCCTCGGCGCGGGACTGCACGAGGACGGCTCCATGCGCCCAGTGCTGGAAAGCCGTCTGCGCGCAGCACTCGCACTGGCGAACAGCTTCCCGTCCGCGCCGATCATCGTCACGGGAGGCGTGCCGCAGAGCGGGCGCACCGAGGCCGACGCGATGTTCGACTGGCTCGTCGCCAATGGAGTCCCCGCCGAGAGAATCACGAAGGAAGAACGGTCCACCTCGACCGTCGAGAACGCGCAGTTCACGGACGAGATCCTCGATGCGCGGCGATCGCCCGCGGCGGTCGTCGTCACCTCACCCGGGCACCTGCAGCGCGCGCTGGTCGACTTCCGCAAGGCCGTCGACGGGCAGCGATCGATTCAGGGCGTTGTCGCACCGTAGGCCCTGGCGGGCCTGCGTGTCGGCCTGGCGCGGGGCCGCCCGGTCCGTCGCCGCGGACCGGTATCAGCCCACACGCCCGACCCTCATCGACACCGGCCACTCCACCGGACGCCGTACTTCCCGCGGTCCCCAGAGCCCGGTGATGTCGGCGACGAAACGGTCGTGGAGATCGCTGCGGCCTCGTGCGCGAAGATTACGCGTCGCCGACCACGTGCCGACATAGCCGAGCAGGTCGTCGAGGGTCCAGGACCTGCGGATCGCGGCGGCGGGTGCCGCACATTCGTCGAAGGGGAACTCGACGTCCGCGTAGCCGTTCTCCACCATCGCGCGTTCCGGCGGCCAGAATTCGGCGATCTCCTCGCTATAGAATCGCTGGAATCGCACACCCGCAGAGTCGATTCCCCTATCTCGATCCGATTGCGGCGGATCATCCGCGATACCCGTCCGGCCCGCCGCAGCCCCGGCGCGACCCGCACCGCCATCGACCCGCGGGTCATCGCCGGGTCTGCCCACGACGAGCTTTCCGTAGGTCGCCAGCGCGACGACCGCGCCGGGGGCGGTCACCCGCCGCACCTCGCCCCAGAACCGGGGCAGGTCGAACCAGTGGGCGGCCTGCGCCGCGGTGACCAGGGAAACCGCGCCGTCCGCGATGGGCAGCCTCTCGGCCGTACCGCACGCATACTCGATCCGTCCTCCCGTGCGGTGCGCGACGGCGTTGGCGAGCTGGTCCGCGCTCGGGTCCACTCCGATGACGGCGGGATACACCGCCGCGAGCTGCTCGGTGAACTGCCCTGTGCCGCAGCCGACATCGATCACCCAGCGTGCACCCGCCCCGGGCGGCGCTACTTCGGCGAGAAAGCGAACGACCTCCCGCGGGTAGTCGGGACGCGATTGCGCGTAGTCCGCTCCGCCGTCGCTGAACCAATTCACCCCGCCAGTGTGCTCCGCCAGGCCACCGGCGTCCGGCTGTCCCGACTCGCAACGCACCGCAACCGCCGGCCTCATGCCGGCGTTCCGCATGCCCGACGCGCCACCGGTACTGCCGGTTCCACCACCGCATGAAGCACACCGGCCTGTGGCAAGAAGAGATCGACGCGGACCGGACCCTGCGACTCATTGCGCCGACCGGCCATCGGTACGAGTCCGCCGCGTTCGGAGTACTCGACGTGCTGAGCATCGACGCGGACGAGGTCGCAGACGGCGCCCATGCGTCGGCGAGGGGCCGCACTGATGAAGCCGCCGGCACCGCCGACACCCCGGGGGCCGACGGACGGAAACCCCGTCGCCGGCGCACCCGCGCCGAGAATCGCGCGGCCGCCGTCCGCCGCGAACGCCGGGCGTGCCGGGCGAAGCGCACCGGCGGCGTCGGTTCCGGACGGACCGAGTCCGTCGACCCATGGCAGCCCTCGCCGTCGGAGAACTGCAGCGATGCACCGTTCTGAACCGACACGGCCGCCAGAACCGCGTTTGCGGCGTGGACCCGGGCGGCGCTCCCGTTCGTTTGTCGCGACGCTTCCTGCTGATTCCGACCCCCGCGCACCGTTCGGACGTACCCTGCGAGTACGGCCCCGATCGTCGCCCGGTCGCCCGCACGAAGCCGGAGGCGCACCCTCCGGATCACCTTCCGCGCTCCGCGCCGAGCGACACCAGGCCGCCGTCCCGGCCGGCCACCGGCCCGCCCGTCCCCGACAGAAAGTCATCCCACCAGCAACACCGCGAACGTCCCAACGGGGCACGTCATCTCCAGGAGGCACCCATGCAACCGAAGCCGGTCCTGCAGACCAAACCGCATCTCACCGTCACCTGGCATGACAACCAATCCCCGGCCGTCGGCTATCTCGCGGTGCACGACCTGGTCGACGGCATCGCGACGGGCGGCTGCCGGATGCGCCCCGGCTGCACGCTCCGCGAGGTGGAGGACCTGGCCTACGCGATGTCCACGAAGTCTGCCGCGTTCGACCTCCCCGTGGGCGGGGCGAAGGGCGGCATCGACTTCGACCCCAAGGACGACCGCAGCGACGGCGTCCTCCTCCGGTTCATCGACGCCATGCGGCCTTTCCTCGAACGCACCTGGGTCACCGCTGAGGACCTCGGCGTCTCCCAGCACGTGCTCGACGCGCAGTTCGAGAAGGCGGGCCTGGGACCGTCCTCGTACCACGCGCAGATCTCCCGCTCACCGGATCGCGACGCCACCCTGCACCGTGTCGAGGAGGCCATGGGCGCCACCACCCAGGACGGCCTGGTGTGCGACTTGATCGGCGGCTACGGGGTGGCGCAGGCCGCCGCCGCCACGCTCAGCGAACTGGGCGACACGCCGGAGTCGACGACGATGGCGGTGCAGGGCTTCGGCACGATCGGCGGGTCGACGGCACTCTACGCACAGCACCTCGGGATCACCGTGGTCGCGGTGTCCGATGCCCTCGGCACCGTCTACAACCCCGACGGCCTCGACATCCCGGCCATGCTCGCGACGCGCAACGAGTGGGGCGAGTTCGACCGCTCCGGGCTCAGCGCAGGCACGGAGGAGCTCCCGCGTGACGCCCTCCTCGGCCTCACCGTCGACGTGCTCGTCCCCGCCGCCGTGTCCTACGCACTCACCGCGCACAACCACGACCAGGTCAACGCGCGGATCGTCGTCGAGGGCGCCAACGCGGCGGCCACCCACGAGGCGGAGTTGGAGCTGGCGGTGCGCGACATCCCCGTGGTGCCCGACTTCATCGCCAACGCCGGCGCGGTCGCATGGGCCTGGTGGATCCTCCTAGACGAGGACGACGACGTGTACGGCCGCCTACGGAACGAGATGTTCACACTGGTCAAGAAGGTTCTCACGCCGTGGCTGCTGGACGGCACCATGCCACGGCAGACCGCCCTGTCGCTGGCCATGCGCGGCTGAACCCCCGCGTGCCGGCCGGACGGGCATCGACCAGCACCGGCCGTCGCGCGCACGATTGTCGGCAATCCCCCATCCGAAAGTGACAGTGATCGCATGACGGCATTGAGCCCCCTCCTCAAGCAGGCAACACCCGTGGTGGTCGACCATGCCGAAGGCTGCTGGATCCACGGCACCGACGGCCGCCGCTACCTCGACTTCACCGCCGGCATCGGTGTCACCAGCACCGGCCACTGCCACCCTCGGGTGGTCGAGGCGGCCCGAGCCCAGGTGGGCACGGTCATCCACGCGCAGTACACCACCGTCATGCACACACCGCTGCTGGAACTGACGGACAAGCTGGGCGAGGTCCTCCCGCCGGCCCTCGACTCGCTGTTCTACGCCAACTCGGGTTCGGAGGCGGTCGAGGCCGCCATGCGCCTGGCCCGCATGGCCACCGGCCGACCCAACATCATCGCCTTCCACGGCGGATTCCACGGGCGCACCGTCGCAACCGCCTCGATGACCAGCTCCGGCACCAAGTTCCGCTCCGGCTACGCCCCGCTGATGGCCGGCGTGCACTTCGCGCCGTACCCCACCGCCTACCGGTACGGATGGGACATCGACACGGCCGTCGACTTCTGCCTGCGCGAGCTCGACTTCCTGTTCCAGACCGTCTCCAGCCCGCAGGACACCGCCGCGCTGATCATCGAACCCGTCCTGGGGGAGGGCGGCTACATCCCCACCCCGCCCCGGTTCCTCGAGGGCCTGCGCGAGCGCGCCGACAGGCACGAGATCCTGCTCATCGCCGACGAAATCCAGTCGGGCGTGGGCCGCACGGGCAAGTTCTGGGGCCACCAGCACTCCACCGTCGTCCCCGACATCATGACCATCGCCAAGGGGGTGGCCAGCGGCTTCCCCATCTCCGCGATCGCCGCCCCCACCGAACTGATGTCCACCGCCTGGCCGGGCTCGCAGGGCGGCACCTACGGGGGCAACGCGGTGGCGGCGGCCGCCGCGGTCGCCACCCTCGACGTCATCCGCAACGAGGCGCTCGTCGACAACGCCCGCGATCGCGGCGCATCCCTCCACACGGCGCTACGCGGGCTGGCGTCGGCGCACCCCCGCATCGGCGACGTCCGCGGTTTGGGGCTCATGCAGGCCATCGAGTTCACCGCACCCGACGGCTCACCCGACGTCGCCACCGGTCACGCCGTGCAGCACGCCGCCGTCGACCAGGGCCTCCTGCTGCTCAACTGCGGACTCGGCAACGTCGTGCGGATCATCCCGCCGCTCATCGTCACGGACGAACAGATCGCCGACGGCGCCGCACGACTGTCCGCCGCGATCGAGGCGGTGCTGCAGGGGGAGGAGGAGTGACGTCGGCGGGCCGCGGCCGGTCGCACCCCAGAGCACAACCCACCACAGCATCTTCCGATACAGCACGTCCCGACGAACCGAGGAGTTCTTCCGCCCCATGAGTCCCGCCCAGCCCACCGTCGTCGTCCTCGAATCCGACGACGCCCCCCGCCGGTTCCCCCGCGTCGAGGCGGCCGCCGACGTCCGCTACACCACGGCGGCGAACCTGGGCCGCGACCTGCCGGGCGCCGACGTGCTCCTGATGTGGGACTTCTTCTCCGGCGCGCTGCACGACGCCTGGCCGCACGCCGACGCGCTGCGCTGGGTGCACATCGCCGCGGCCGGAGTCGACACGCTGCTGTTCGACGAACTCGTCGCCTCCGACGTGGCGGTCACCAACTCGCGCGGCGTCTTCGACCGGCCGATCGCCGAGTTCGTCCTGGGCTCGATCCTCGCCTTCGCCAAGGACCTGCCCCGGTCATTGCGGCTCCAGTCCCAGTCCCGGTGGCAGCACCGCGAGACCGAGCGCATCGAGGGCACCCACGCGATGGTCGTCGGCACCGGGGCCATCGGCCGCGAGATCGCCCGGCTGCTGCGGGCCGTCGGCATGCGCGTCACGGGGGTGGGACGCACCGCCCGCGACCGTGACGACGACTTCGGCATCGTGCATGCCAGCGCCGACCTCGCCTCGGTGGTCGGCGACGTCGACCACCTGGTGCTCGCCGCGCCCCTCACCGACCAGACGCGCGGGCTCGTCGACGCCGAAGTCCTTCGCGCACTGCCGCCGCGGGCGCGGCTGATCAACATCGCGCGCGGCGAACTCGTCGTCACAGACGACCTGGTGGGGGCGCTGAAGGACGGCATGCAGGGCGGCGGGGCAGGCAGCGGCGATCACGGCGGCGACACGCCAGGCATCGCCGGGGCCGCCCTCGACGTGTTCGAGACCGAGCCCCTGCCCGCCGACCACCCGTTGTGGTCGATCGACACGGCCATCCTCACCGCGCACATGAGCGGCGACGCGGCCGGCTGGCGGGACCGGCTCGACGAGATCTTCGTCGACAACTTCGAGCGGTACGTCCGCGCGTCGGGGCCCGGCGAACTGCAGAACATCGTCGACAAGCACCGCGGATACGTGCGCGGATAGGCACGCACCAGTCGCCGGCGGAAACACAGGAGGAGACCATGGATCCGACCACACCGGGCGCACGCCCCACCGACCTGGCCGACTGGACAGCCGCCGAGCTCGTCGACGCGTTCCGGCGCCGCGACGTCTCACCCGTCGAGGCCATCCGGGCCGTGCTGCGGCGCATCGCCGACGAGAACGAGTCGCTCAACGCCTACTGCCTCATCGACGAGGAACATGCCCTGGCCGCGGCCGCCGACTCCGAGCGGCGATGGACGTCGGGCGCGCCGCTCAGCGGCATCGACGGGGTCCCCACCTCCATCAAGGACATCTTCCTCACCGACGGCTGGCCCACGCTGCGCGGCTCGCGCACCATCGACCCGGCCGGCCCCTGGACCGAGGACGCCCCCGCCGTCGCACGCCTGCGGGCTGCGGGCGTGGTGTGCCCGGGCAAGACCACCACGCCGGAACTGGCGTGGAAGGGCGTCACCGACAGCCCCCTCTGCGGCGCCACCCGCACCCCCTGGGACACCTCCCGCACCAGCGGCGGGTCCAGTGGCGGCGCCGCGGCCGCCGTCTCCGCCGGCATGGGCCCGCTCGCCATCGGCACCGACGGCGGGGGATCGGTGCGCATCCCCGGAAGCTTCTGCGGCGTCGTCGGTTTCAAACCCACCTACGGCACAGTCCCCATGTATCCGCCGAGCCCGTTCGGCACCCTCGCCCACGTCGGGCCGATCACCCGCACCGTCGAGGATGCGGCGCTGCTCATGGACGTGATCACCGGCTTCGACTCGCGTGACTGGTCCGCGCTGGCCACCCCCACCCGGCCGTACAGCCACGACCAGCAGGAGACGGCGACCGGCCTGCGGGCACTCGACGGGCTGCGCGTCGCCTACAGCCGCACCCTCGGCTTCGCCCCGCTCGACGGGGAGGTCGGCGAGGTCGTGGACAAGGCCGTCGACGTGCTCGCATCGCTCGGGGCCCGCGTCGAACGCACCGACCCCGGCTTCGAGGACCCGCTGCGGCACTTCGAATGCCTCTGGTACTCGGGCGCCGCCAAGGCCACCGCCCGCCTCACCGACCGGCAGCGCGACCTGATGGAACCCGCACTGCGCAAGGTCTGCGAGCAGGGCCTCGAATACAGCGCGCAGGACTACCTCGACGCCATGGAGGTGCGCATGAACATGGGTGTGCGCATGGGCGCGTTCCACGAGACCTACGACCTGCTCATCACCCCGTCGATGCCGATCCCCCCGTTCGAGGCGGGCCTGGAGGTGCCGCCCGGCTGGCCGGGCGAACGCTGGCCCACCTGGTGCCAGTACTCCTACCCGTTCAACATGACCCAGCAGCCGGCCGCGTCGGTGCCGTGCGGGTTCACCGCCGATCGGTTGCCCGTCGGCATGCAGATCGTGGGCCCCCGCCACGGCGACCGCCTGGTCCTCACGGCGGCGCGCGCCTACCAGGACGCGACACGGTGGTGGCGGTCCAGGCCGTGACCCGGCCGGGCCGGCGGCCGGGCCCCGCGGCCGGGTCAGGACGCAGGAGCCGCGAACGTCTCCGCGGCGACCTCACGCACCCAGGCCCCCTTGACGGCGCGCCACTGCTCGTCGTCGTGGCCGCTGCGCCAGTACGGCGAACATGACAGGTCGTCGGCGTCGACGAGCCGGTCGGCCAGCAGCACCCGCCGCACGGCGCGGGTGGCGGCCGCCTCGCCGTGCACGAACGCGCTCACCACGCCCGCGGGCAACGTCATGGCGGCGACGACGTCGGCCAGCAGGTGTTCCGGGTCCGCCACCCCGGAACGGTGCACCCAGGTCACCTGCAGCTCGCCCGGACAGTCCAGTGCGATCTCGTCGTGGCCGTCGTGCACTTCGGCGACCACCTGGACCGGACGACCGGCCGGCACGGATTCCGCGCAGACGGCGATCGCGGGCAGCGCGCTCTCGTCGCCCACGAACAGGTAGGAATCCGCATCGGGATCCGGCCGGTACCCGCCCGCTGGGCCACGCATCTGCAGCCTGTCGCCGGGCCGGGCGGCGACGGCCCAGCGTCCCGCGTAGCCCTCATCGCCGTGAACGGCGATGTCCAGCGTGAGCTCGCGCCGCGACTCATCCCAGGCGCGGACCGTGATCCTGCGCGGGTACGGCCGCTGTTCCCGCGGCAACTCACGCACCGCGGCGTCCTCGAACGGGACGCCGTACCGTGCCGCGGCCGGCAGAAAAAAGCAGTTGACATACGCGTCGGCGTGCTGGGGCGCCGCGAACCCGGCGAGCCCGTCGCCGCCCAGCACCACCCGCATCAAGTGCGGCGTCAGCACCCGGGTCCTGATGACTTCTCCGTACATGATTCCCACTCCTCGAATGTCGTCGGCGAGGTCGACGGCCTCATCACCCCGTTCCGGCGAGACCGCCGCATCGGGCGATCCGGGCGCGGCCGGATCGTCGACCTCGCCGGAGGCTCGATCGCCTGCCCCTCCGGCGATAGTGCGTGCGGACCGCCGGAACGGTCCGATCCGGTCCGGCGCCCGTCCGTCGCCGCGGGAGGCGGGATCGGAAGGCGGCATTGCGCCGAGGTTAGCATTGCCTAACCACAACGGATAGCCTCGCCGGCACTCCAGCCCCGGCCCGTCAGGCGAACAGCGCCGAACCCCAGTAGTCGTCGCCGGAGTCGACCCCCGGGGGTACGGCGAACACCGCCGAGCCGACGTGCGTGATGTACTCGTTGAGCAGGTCGTTGCGCGACAGCGCCTGCTGCAACGGCACGAACTGCTTCTGCGGATCGCGGCAGTAGGCGATGAAGAACAACCCCGCGTCCAGATGTCCCAACCCGTCCGAGCCGTCGGTGAAGTTGTAGCCGCGGCGCAGGATCCGGATGCCGCCGTTCTCCTCGGCCGAGGCCAGCCGCACGTGTGCGTCCTCGTCGATGAACAGTCCGTGCGGCCCCTTCGACTGCAGGTCCAACGGGTCGAACTCGTCGTCCTGGCCCAGCGGCGCACCCGAGCCCTTCTCACGCCCGAACACCCGCTCCTGCTCGTGCAGCGTGGTGCGGTCCCACGGCTCGATGCGCATGCGGATGCGCCGGGCCACCAGGTAGGAGCCGCCCGCCATCCACGGCTGGTCATCGGCGCCGTCCACCCAGATGAACCGGTCGACGGCGTCGGTGTCCTCGGCCTTGATGTTGCGGGTGCCGTCCTTGAAGCCGAACAGGTTGCGCGGGGTCTCCTGACTCGTCGACGTCGACGACGTGCGTCCGAACCCCAGCTGCGACCAGCGCACGGCCACCACACCGAAACCCACGCGGGCCAGGTTGCGCACCGCGTGCACCGCCACCTGCGGATCGTTGGCGCAGGCCTGGATGCACAGGTCCCCCTCGCTGCGCGCCGGGTCGAGTGCGTCGAGCATGAACCGCGGCATCTGCTCGAGCGCCGCCGGCTTGCGCGCCGCGAGGCCGAACCGGTCCACGCCCTCGGCGGGCGTGCCCGGCGCGCCCACGAACAGCCCCGGCCCGAAGCCGATCGTGATAGTCAACTGCGACGGGTTCAGGCCCAGCGCCTCGCCGGTGTCCTCAGGCGGTGAATACTCGCCGGATCCGGTGGCGCCGTCCGGCGTCGCCTGCAGCCCCTGCGACATGCGCTCGGCCATCGACGTCCAGGTGCGCAGCAGCGAGGCCAGCTTCTCGCGCGAGTCGGTGATCACGTCGAACGCGACGAAGTGCATCCGGTCCTGCGCCGGCGTGACGATGCCCGCCTGGTGCGCCCCACGGAAGTCGACGGTGCCCGCCATCGCGCTGTGGTCCGTCGCGGTCGCCCTGCCCACGGCCGTGCCGACCGCCCCGCCGGCCGCAGCGCCCGCGACAACGCCCGCCCCGGCGAGACCGAACAGCGACCGGCGGGACAGCCCGCGGCGCGGCGCGTGCTGCGAGCCTGTCTCACGCGCCGCGTTCCCCTCCGGAACGGGTCCGCCCCCGGGGCCTGTGCCGCTGTCGGCCGGACCCGCGCCGTCGACTGGACCCGCGCTGTCGGGCTCCTGCTCACGCACTCGCGACCACTCCCTGCACCTGACTCACCACCGCGGACAGCGCGTCGATCTTCTGCGACAGCTCCCGCCGCTGCTCCTCGGTGACCTGGTCGTACGTCACGAAGCCGTCGCCCTGGTGGTACTGCGCCAGCGTCGCGTCGAGGTCGTCGAACCGCTGGTCGATCTGCGTGCCCAGCTGCGGGTCCTGCTCGTCGATGATCGGGCGCAGCGAGGCCACCGCCGCCTGCGATCCGTCCACGTTGGCCTGGAAGTCGTACAGGTCGGTGTGGCTGAAGATGTCCTCTTCGCCGGTGATCTTCGTGGCCGCCACCTCGTCCAGCAGCCCCTGCGCGCCGCCCGCCACCTGCAGCGGGTCCACCGTGAAGTCCGGCGCGGAGACCCCGTCCGCGAGCTCGTCGATGTCGGCCATGAGTTGATCGGCCATCGCCGCGCTGTCCGGCTGCAGGCCGGTTACCCACAGGTCCTTCTCCAGGCGGTGGAAGCCCGTCCACTGCTGCCCCTCGGCCAGGTCCGCCTCGCGAAGGTCGATACGCGGGTCGAGGTTGTCGGGGAACGACTCGGCGATGGGCTCGATGCGCTCGTAGTAGGTGCGCACCAGCGGGTACCGGGCCTTGGCCGATTCCACGTCGCCCGCCTTGATCGCGTCGACGAACTGCTGCCCGGTCTCCTGCAGCGCCTCGATCTGGCTGACCACGTACCGCTTGTAGCCTTCTGCGGCCGCGACGAGCTTGGCCGATTTGTCGGTGGGCTGCTGCGCCTCGCCGGACACCGTGAACGTGCCGCGGATGCCGTCGCCGACCATCCCGGGCTTGCAGGCGGTCTCGTAGTCGCCCGGCTGCGGCAGGTTGACGATGAGGGTGCGGGTGAGTCCCGGCCCGATGTTCTCCACCTCGCCCATCACCCGGTCGCCGTCGTCGTAGACGTAGAACTCGGTGGTCTTCGACCCGTTGTTGGTGATCTCGAAGGTGCTCTGCCCGGTCTGGGCGGAATCGGCCGACAGCTCGCAGGAGGTATCGGTGGCGTTCACCGTGATCGCATCCGCGTCCGCGCTGGATTTGGCGGTGCACGCGGCCAACGCCAGCGGGCTCAGCGCGACGAGCCCCGCCGCGACGGGAACGGCCAGGCGCCGGTGCGGGCGGCCGTGCGGACGGGCGGGGGCATTGCGGGTCATGCGGAATCCTTCTTCGTGAACGGGCGGGATGGTCGGGCGCGATGGTCTGAGGCCGGTGCCGGGTCGCGGAAATGGAGAGGGCCGTCAGGCGGTCTGCGGTTCGTCCGCCGCCTGCGGGTTTTGTCCGGACTCCGCCTGCGGTGCGGGTGCCGGCTTGGGCTTGACGGGCCGCAGGAACAGCGGCAGCACGATGACGATGTAGGCCACCCACACGACGAGCTGCGCCACCGTGGGATCAGGCCGGAAGTTGAAGATGCCCTGCAGGACGGTGCCGTACCAGCTGGACGCATCGAAAGAATCCGACCAGTCGAACGCCATCGTCGAGCCGCCCGGCAGCACCCCGCCGATCTGCAACGCCCGCACCCCGTAGCCGAGGATCCCCGCGGCCACCAGCACGAGGAAGGCACCGGTGTACTGGAAGAACCGGGCGAAGTTGATGCGCACCGCCCCGAAGTACAGCGCCACCGTCAACGCGGCGGCCACTGCGACGCCGGCCACCAGGCCCACCAGCGGCCACGCGCTGGAACCGGCGTTCTCGGCGTATCCCACCAGCAGCAGCGCGGTCTCCACGCCCTCGCGGCCCACCGCGAAGAACGCCAGCGCCGTCACCGCCAGCGGGCCCACGTCCAGAGCACGGCTCAGGCCGGCGCGCAGGTGCCCGGAGATCGACACGGCGGCGGTGCGCATCCACAGCACCATCGCGGTGACGATGGCGACGGCCACCAGCGAGGCGATGCCGCTGATCAACTCGGCCGCGGTGCCGGTGACCGTGGACGTGCCGAAGTGGATGCCCGCGAACAGGCCCAGCACCATCAGGACGGCGACCACCACACCCAGCCACACCCACTTGAGCGCGTCGCGGCGATCGGACTTCACGAGGAACGCGACCAGGATCATCACGACGATGCCGGTCTCGAGGCCCTCGCGGATGCCGATCAGGCCGCTGCCGAACAGTTGCGTCCACACGCTGGGGGCCGCGGAATCCGCTGCCAGGGATTCCGCTGCCAGCACCGCGCCTGCGGCGAGAACATGCATGGGTTGACCTTCGTGTTTCATCGGTCGCCCCACGCAGGAGCAGGCCGTACCAGGCAAGGCTTACCTTTGCCGATTGCCTGAAAAACCTATCACCCGACCGGCGGCGGCACGCAAGTGAATCGCGTCACGATCGGTTGCACAATCGTCCAGGACCCGCTCTTCCCGGCTGCCGCGGAAAGGGCCGCGCACGGGCGCTGACGGTACCCTCGACGCGGTCGGGGCCGGGCCGCACAGGCGCCGGCGCCCACCCCGTACACCGACCGAAGAAGGACGCCCGCGTGAACCAGGAGCCCGCAGCATGACCGCCGTACTCGCCTCCCTCGACGGCGCCTCCATCGACGGCTCGCTGTACCTGGACGTCAACGACTTCGCCCGCGACACCGGCTGGCTGCACGGGTTCATGACCGCGTTCACCGACATCGGCCTGGGCATCTTCGCGCTGCTCATGGTCGTCGCCTGGTGGCGGGCCCGGCGCCGCGGCCCCGCGGCGATGGCGGCCGCGCTCGCCGTGCCGGTGGCCACCGTCGTCGCCTACATCGTCAGCGACCTGGTCAAGGCAGTCTTCGACGAGACCCGCCCCTGCCACGTCTACCCGCGGGCGCTCGTCCTCGGCGGCTGCGACCCGGTGAACGACTACGCCTTCCCCAGCAACCACTCGGTCATCGTGGCCGCCGCCGCGGTGGGGCTGTTCCTCGTGGAGAAGCGGTGGGGGATCGTCGCCGCCGTCGTCGCCCTGGTCCTCGGGTTCTCCCGGGTGTACGTGGGGGCGCACTACCCGCACGACGTGCTCGCGGGCCTGGTCGGCGGTACGGTCGTCGGCCTGCTGGTGGCGCTCGTCGTCGCCCGGCTCCTGCGGCCCGTGGTGCGCGGGCTCACCCGTACTCCGCTGCGGCCGCTCGTCTCGGCGGGGTGAGCGGCGCGGGGTGAGCGGCACAGGGCCTACCTGTTCTGGGCCTACCCGTTCCGGGCGCCCCGCAGGAAGTCGCCCGCCATCGTCACTGCCGGCCCCGACGAGTCGGCGCCCTGGATGAACGCGGTGAACGCCACGTCGCCCCGGATGCCCGCGAACCAGCCGTGCGCCGGGCCGTCCGCCACCTCCGCGGTGCCCGTCTTGCCGCCCAGGCCGTCGATGTCCGACAGGCTGCGCGCGGTGCCCGACCGCACGGCCTCGCGCATCATCGCCCGCACGGCGTCCACCGTGGCGGGCTCGAGCGGCGGGGGCTGCTGGTCCGCGGTCGCCGGCTCGCCCTCCACGAGCATCGGCAGCACCATGCGCCCGCCGTTGGCCAGCGACGCCACCATCTCGGTGATCCCGAACGGGCTGGCCGTCACGGTGCCCTGCCCGATGGCGGCCTCCACCCGCGCCGGGCCGGGTTCGGTCACCGGCACGGTGCCGGTCACCGTCGTCAGCGCCGGGGTGACGAAGTCGACGCCGAATCCCAGCGACGCGGCGGCGTCGCGCATCGCCGACGGCGCCAGGTCGGCCGACATGATCGCCTGCGTCGTGTTGCACGACTGCGCGAATGCCGTGTGCAGCGGCACCGACCCCAGGTCGAAGTCGTCGTCGTTGGGGATCGAACGCCCGTCCACGGTGACACGCGCCGGGCAGGGGAGCATCGAGTCCGGCTCGGCGACGCCCGCCTGCAGCGCGGCGGAGGTGGTGACGGTCTTGAAGGTGGACCCCGGCGGGAACAGCCCCGTCAGCGCGATGGGCCCCTGCCGACGGGCGGCCTCGTTCTGCGCCACCGCCAGCACGCCCCCGGTCTCGGGGCTCATCGCCACGATCGCCGCCGGCTCCGTGCGCGCGTCCACCGCGCGCTGGGCCGCCGCCTGCATCGTCACGTCCATCGTGGTGCGCACCGCGTCGAGCGGCGCCGGCGCCTGCCCGCCGATCTGCGCGTCGCCCTCGGGATTCGACACGGTCAGCGACCATCCCGCGCCCTCGTCGAGCTCGACGCGCCAGTACTCGCGCAACTCCCCGAACACCGGCGAATCGAGGTTCCTGCCGGCCGAGATGAGCTTGCCCTGCTCGACCAGCTGCACGCCGTCGACGGCCTCCAGCTCGCCGCGGATCGGATCGAGGTCCTCGTCGCGCAGCGTGATCACCGTGTAGGGGGCGGCCGGGTCGGCGGCCACCGCGTCCGCGATCTGCTGCGCCGTGATCGACGGCTCGACGGTGGACACCGCGTCCGCCACCGGTCCGGCGGCGGCGAGGTTGCCGGCGTCGACGACGACCTGCGTCACCGGGGCCCAATGCATCAGGTCCACCCCGCTCCGATCGACGATCGGGGCGGTGAACCTGCGCACGTCCGAGTACACGATGCCGCCGCCGGGCCGCAGCCGCGCGTCGATGATCTGCGGCGACCACTGCACCCGCGACCCGTCCGGGCTCAGCGCGATGGCGCCCTCGGTGTGCACCGTGTCGCCCGCGGGAACCGTCCAGTCGAACTCGGTGGGCAGCTCCGCCCCGTCGCCGTCCGGGGTGTCCATGTGCGCCTCGGTGTCGCCGATGCCGTCGAACACCGCCTGCAGGGTCTCCCGGGCCGCGGCCGGATCGGTCGTCAGCTCCGCGGCGGCCGCCACGTCGCCCTTGTTGAAGGCCGCGGCGAACCGGTCCATCGGGCCGTCGTCGGAGCCGAACACCCCGCAGCCGGAGAGGAGAAGTGCTGCGCTGACAGCCACTGCGGCCCCTGCACGCACCGTCGACCGGCCCTGCCTGCTCCCGAAGGGTCTCATCCCACTATCGGACCAGGACCGACTCGCCCTGTCGAACGGAGGCGCGGTGCTGCGACGTCGATCACGTCGGTGAACAGCGGCAGTGCGGTTTCAGGCTGGGCGTGCGAGGCGCCGGATCCCGCGCGGGTCCTGGATGACGGGCGGTACCGGAATGGACCTCGCCCGACCGACGCCGCCCGTGCTCTAGCATGATCGCGTCATGGAACAGTCCTCGGTGTCGGTCGACGTGGTGGTCCTGCGCTTCGGCAGCCCCTACCCGGGCAGCCTGCGCCTGGCCGTGTCGCCGCGGCGCCGCGAGCCCTACACCGGACGCCTGGCGTTGCCCGGCGTGCTGCTGCGCTCGGGCGAACGGCTGCAGGACGGCGCCCGGCGTGCCGCGCAGGTGAAGCTGGGGATTCCCGAGGACGCGATCGTCGACGTCGGCCAGCTCGCCGTGTTCGACGAGCCCAGCCGAGACCCCCGCGGCCCCACACTCTCGGTGGCCATGTGGGCGGTGGTGGGCGCCGACGACTACACCCCCACCGACGACGTGGACGTGCACTGGCTCGGTTTCGACGAGGCGACCGCGCTGGCGTTCGACCACGACCGCATCGTCTACCACGGCCGGCGCATCCTCGGCGGCATCCTGTGGCGGCACGACAGGTTCACCCGCGCCATCACCGGGCCCAAGTTCCCGGCGACGTTCGCCGTGGAGATCACCGCCGAGCTGATGGGCTCGCGCCCCGACGCCGGCAACCTCAACCGCACGCTCAAGATGCTGCCCGGGCTCGAACGCACCGACGAGCGCATGCGCATCCAGGCCACCGGCCGCCCGTCCGTGGTGTGGCGATGGTCCAGTGATGGGTCCCGTCAGGGCGCGCCCGAGGACCTCGGCGGCACGGAGCACCTCGCGACCCCCGGCGAGCACAGAGACGACGCCGGACATCGGGAGGACACCACGGACGGGAACGACGTGCCGGCAGGCGGTTCCGGCTGATCATGGGGGAGACCGCCCGCGCATGGGGGAGACCGCCCCGGACCGTCAGCCGCGCCCGGGAACGGTGATCGTCCCGTAGTCCAGCGGGCGGTGCCGGAACGTGGGCCGCAGCGGCCACTGGCGTTTGCGCGTGGAGCACTCCGACGACGGGATCACCTGCGAGAACCGCGGATCCACCGACGAGCGCGAGGCCACGGTCTTCTCCTTGACCATCGAGTCGTACTGGTCGAGCGTGTCCTCGAGCGTGTTGGCGTTGAGCACCACCTCGCGCCCGTAGAACGCGGCCTGCTGCCGCACGCCCGGGATCGCCGAGTGCTCCGGGTGCCAGTTGTCCGGAGCCATGCCGTTCTCCGACTGCACCCACACCCCGTCCGGCGTGTTGATGCACAGCGAGTGGTTGCCGTCGGTGTGCCCCGGGGTCCACAGCAGCGCCACGCCCTCGCCCAGTTCCACGTCGCCGTCGAACACCTCCAGGCGTTCGGCCGGCACCCCGTCCATGCCGCGCTCCACGTACCAGGCCCACTGCATGGGGTGCATCGATTCGAAGGTGCCCAGCTCCTTGCGGTGCACCAGCAGCTTCGCCCCCGGGAACAACGGCTCACGCGGCGCCGACTCGCCCGCGATCGGCTCGGCCGACCCCATGATCATGCGCACGTCCTGCACGTGCAGATGGTCGAAGCTGACGTAGTCGACGTCCTCGTTGCGCAGCCCCATCGACGGCAGCACGGCGTCGGGGTCGTTGAGGTACTGGGCGAAGAAGCGCTCGACGTGCAGCCTGTTGCCCAGGCGCTGGATCGCGTTGTAGAACGGCGCCTCGGCCGAGCCCTGCGCCACCGTCGGCTCCCACACCAGGGTCTTCATCGCGCCGTCGAACCCGGTGAACTGGATGACCATCATGCGGTTGATGATCGAGATGAACGGGTTGGCGTGCAGCGAATACCCCTGGAACGCGAAGCGCGACGGGTAGGGCGCCTCGGCGATCTCGACCGTCTTCACCGCCTGGACCTGGCCTTGCGCGGCGAACCTTTCGTGGAACCGCTGCGACGCCCGGCGCACCGCGTCGAGCCGGTCCCCGCGCGGCCAGATCGCATGCACGCCGTCGAACTCCGGGATCGGGCGCGGGGCCGCCGAGCCGGTGGAGTCGCCGCGTCCGGCGCCGTCGTCAGTGGTGGCGTGGGATGTGGTCTCGTCGTCAGTGCGCATTCCGCTCCTCTCCTGCGGCGCCGCCGAGCGCCCGCGATTCGTAATCGGCACGCGCGCCCGACCCGCGCACGGCCTCGACCTGATCCGGCACCAACCGCCGGTGCACCGCGTCCCGCACACGCTGGGGCAGCAGCGCGACGGCGCGGGCGAGCGGGCCGACGTAGCCGGGCACCGTCACCTCGAACCGGGGCCGGCGGATCGCCGATGCCACCGCCTGGGCCACGTCCTCCGGTTGCAGCAGCGCCGCCCCGCCGGCATCGGTGCCCTCGGCGAGTTTCGTATCCACCACCACCGGCATGACCGCCGTGATCGCGACCCCGCTGCCGCGCAACTCCTCCCGCACCGCGGTGAGGTACCCCAGCACCCCGTGCTTGGTGGCCGCGTACGTCGCCTCCCCGGGCGGGGCGAGGCGGGCTGCCGCGGACGCGACGGTGACGATGTGCCCGGCGCCGCGCTCGCGCATCGCCGGGGCCGCGAGCCGCACCCCGCGGATCACGCCGCGCAGGTTGACCGCGAGCATCGCGTCCGTCGCCGAGTCCGGCTCCGCGTCGAAGGGACCCACCCACATGACGCCGGCGTTGTTGACCAGCACGTCCAGCGGGCCCACCGCATCCTCGGCGCCAGTGAGGAATCCGAGGAACGACTCGGTGGACGTGACGTCCAGCGCCAGCGCGACAGCACGCGGGCCCAGCTCCGCCGCCGTCGACCGCGCCGCGTCGACATCCCGATCGCCGATGACGACCCAGGCGCCGGATTCGACCAGCAGACGCGCGATCTCCCGCCCGATTCCCTGCGCGCCTCCCGTGACGGCGACGGCCTTGCCTGAAACCGGCCCACCCGCCTTGCATACGACCATGCCGGTCCGCCTTCCCGGCCCGTCGCGCCGGGCCCGTCTATGACACGCCGTCGTGTCACATATCCTGTCGACGAGTATGCCATGCGATCGAGCAAAGGGGAATGCCGTCATGTCAGACAACGTCGGCCGACGATACGGCGGGCTCACGGCACCGGAACGCACGGCACGCCGCCGGGCCGCGATCCTCGCCGCCGCACTCGACCGTTTCGGCACCGAGGGCTACCGGGCCGCCTCCGTCAAGCAGGTCTGCCGGAGCGCGCAACTCACCGAACGCTACTTCTACGAGTCGTTCGCCGACCGTGAGGACTGCCTCGGCGCCCTCTACGACGAACTCGTCGCCGAATTGCGCGACGCCACGCACTCCGCCGTCGACGGCATCCCGACCGGGGGGAGTGCGGCCGAGGGCGGCCTGTCCGAAGGCGGTGCTCGCGGGTCCGCGGCGGATGCCGCCGCGGCCGCCGGCCTCGAGGCGTTCGTCCGCAACCTCACCGGCGACCCGCGCCGCGCCCGGGTCGTCCTCATCGAAGTCGTCGGCGTTTCCGAGGAGATGGAGCGCCGGCGCCACCGCGTGCTGCGCGAGTTCGCCGATCTGGCGGTGGCGGTATGGACCCGCGACGGCGTCCAGACGCCCCCCGAGGAGGCGCGGCTCGCCGCGACCGCGCTCGTCGGCGGGGTCAACCACCTTCTCGTCGACTGGCTCATGGACGGTCGCCGCACCGATCCCGCCGTCCTGTCACGCCTGTGCACGCGCCTCTTCCAGGCCGCCCGCCGGAGCGTGGAGGGGGCCGGGTAGGCCGGAACCGGCACGCGCCGCGTGACCGATCCACCGGAACACCCCCGACCCCGGAACGCCCCGGGTACATTCCAGCTGTGCCGAACTCCCCCCTGGCCCACGCTCTCGGCGACGCGATCGCCGCCCCCATCCGCCTGGCCACGGTGCTGCAGCAGTCGATCGCCGCGCTCGACCAGGTGACCGGCGACGCCGTCCGCGATGCCGCGGCACTCACGCTGGCCGCCACCGCGCGTTCGGCCGCCGTCTCGGCGCGCGCCCGCACGGCCGCCGCCGGCACTGAGCCCACCGGCACCCCGAACGGCCCGGAGGCCGGCGCGACTCCCGACGCCGGCGCCACGACAGTGGCCGTCACCCTGCCCGGGGCGGACGTGGAGCCGGCCGGGCCCGACGCGGCCGCGGTGCACGTGCTCACCGGCCCCGCACTCGAAGCGGACGCCGTCGCCTCCTACGCCGCGCCGGAACTCGTCCCGCACAAGCATCGCCGCGTGGACTACGACTTCTTCTCCGGTATCGCCCCCGAGATCCGCAATCCCGGCGGAGCCCTCCCCGGGGCCAACCTGTGGGATACGCCCCCCAGCGCCGAGCGCCCGGTGCCCGTCGTCCTGGTCCACGGCACTGCCGGCGGCGGGCAGACCAACTGGGGCCCGTATGTCCCGCTGCTCACCAACCACGGCTTCTCCGTGTTCACGCTGACCTACGGCGCGATCCCCGGCTCGGCCTGGCCCGTCTCCGCGATGGGCGGGATGCGCCGCATCGAAGACAGCGCGGCGGAGTTCGGCGCGTTCGTCGAGCGCGTGCTCGACGCCACCGGGGCCCGGCAGGTGGACGTCGTCGGTCATTCCCAAGGCACCCTGGTCCCCGGCTACTGGGCCAAGCACCTCGGCGGGGCCGACCGCATCCGCCGGTACGTCTCGCTGGCACCGCTGTGGCACGGCACCCGGGCGTTCGGCGGGCTGCGCGGCACGCTGGCCGCGGTCGGCATGCGGTTCGGCGTCGCCGGGCTCGACGTGGCGGCCAGCCTGTCCATCCCGCAGATGATCACCGGATCCGACTTCCTCGCCGAGCTGTGGTCCGGCGGGAGCCCGTACGTGGCGGGGATCGAGTACACCAACATCTCCACCCGGCACGACGAGTTCGTGGTGCCCTACACGAGCGGACAGGTGCCCGGCGGCCCCGGGATGGACGTCACCAACATCGTCGTCCAGGACGGGTGCCCCGCCGACCACAGCGACCACCTGGGCATCTGCGGATCCCGGCGCGCCGCCACCATTGCCCTCAACGCCCTCGACGACATCGACCAGACGCCCGTGCCCGTCGAGTTCGTGCCGCCGTTCTTCGGATAGCCGCGCCCCGGCTACGGTGGTGGCCGTGACTTCGCCCGACCATCCCGCCACCGCGGCCCGCCGTCCCGGCGCGCCGGACCCGATGAGCGTCCACGAGGCCATCGCCCTGCGCCGCGACGTGCGCGCCGAGTTCAGCGGCGACCCCATCGACGACGCCACGCTCATGCGCATCCTCGGCTCGGCGCACCGGGCGCCGTCCGTCGGCAATACCCAGCCCTGGGATTTCGTCGTGATCCGCGACCCTGACACGCTGGACGCGTTCGCCGGGCACGTCGCGGGCAAGCGGCGTGCGTTCGCCGAATCGCTGCCGCCGGAACGCACGGACACGTTCAACCCGATCAAGATCGAGGGTATCCGCGAGAGCCGCACCGGCATCGTCGTCACCTACGACGGATCGCGCGGGGGCCCGAACATCCTGGGCCGGCACACCATCGAGGACACCGGGCTGTTCTCGGCGGTGCTGGCCATCCAGAACCTGTGGCTCGCGGCCGTGTCCGAGGGGATCGGCGTGGGCTGGGTGTCCTTCTACGACGAGGACTACCTCACCCGCCTGGTGGGGATCCCGGCTCCGGTCCGCCCCATCGCGTGGCTGTGCGTCGGCCCGGTGACCGGGTTCCAGCAGGTTCCCGACCTGGAACGGTTCGGCTGGCGGGGGCGGCGGCCACTGGAGGACGCGGTGCACCAGGAGCGCTACCGCGGCTGACGGGCGCCACCTGCGGTCTCGCTGTCGGCGGCCCCGTGTCGCGGTGGGGCGCCTCGCCACCGGCACCACGGTGTGACCCCGGCCCTGCTATATTGTTGCTTTCGGTAAGCAACAAGGAGTGGACGTGATCGAGGGAGCACAGGCGGGGGTCATCCTCGGCGAGATGGTGGAGATCGGCCGCACATTCCGTGCGGCCGGCCGGCGGAGCAGGGAACGGGGCCTCACCGGCACCAAGTTCAGCGTGCTCCAGCAATTGCGCGCCTCGAGCACCAGACTCACGGACCTTGCAGTACGGCTTGAGCTATCCACCCCCGTCACATCGCGCGCGGTCCAGGCACTGGAGTCGGAGAGCCTGGTCGAACGCAATCCCGACCCCGACGACGCACGCGCCGTCCGGGTCTCCATCACCGACGCCGGCCTGGCGTATCTCACCGTGCGGGAGAATGCCGCCGTCAGCGCATTCGCGGCCCACCTGGGCGACTGGTCGCCTTCCGAGGCCGCCCGCACCATCGAGACCCTGCGAACGCTGCGGGACAGGCTCGCCCGCGCATTCGACGATCTGGAAGGCCCCGGCGCACAGTCCTCCGACGAGGCCGGGATCCCCGCATGAGCGCGCCCGCCGCCGCGCGCACACCGCGCGAGTACTCGCATTCCGAAGTCCTCGGCGTCATGGCCGGCCTGCTCGCGGCCTTGTTCACCGCGATGCTCTCCACCACCGTCGTCGCCACCGCGCTGCCCACGATCATGGCCGACCTGCACGGCACACAACGGCAATACACGTGGGTGATCACGGCAAGTCTGCTGATGATGACGATCAGCACGCCGATCTGGGGCAAGCTGTCGGATCTGTTCAGCAAGAAGCTGCTCACCCAACTGGCGATCCTGCTGTTCGTCGCGGGATCGTTGGCGGCCGGCTTCACCCATTCCATCGCGCTGATGATGGTGGCGCGCGCCGTGCAGGGCATGGCGATGGGCGGCCTGATCGCGCTGGTGCAGTCCGTGATGGGGTCGATCGTCTCGCCCCGCGACCGCGGCCGCTACGCCGGTTACATGGGCGCCGTCATGACCGTCGCCACCGTGTCCGGGCCGCTGCTGGGCGGGATCATCACCGACGGTATCGGCTGGCGCTGGACGTTCTTCGTGTGCGTGCCGCTCGCCGTCGTCGCGCTCGCCCTCATCCAGTGGAAGCTGGACCTGCCCGCCAACCCCCGCTCCGGCCGCGCCCGCATCGACTACCTCGGCGGCATCCTGCTGTCCATCGCCGCCGCCCTGCCGATGCTGTGGGTGACGTTCGCGGGCAGCGACTACGCCTGGATCTCCTGGCAGTCGGGCGCATTCCTGGCCGGGTTCCTCGTGACCGCCGCCCTCACCGTGCTCGTCGAGCTGCGCGCACCCGAGCCGATGCTGCCGCTGCGGGTGCTCCGCAACTCCACCGCGGTGCTGATGATCGTCGCCAGCCTGGCCGTGGGCGTGGCCATGTTCGGCGCCGGGGTGTTCCTCACCCAGTACTTCCAGCTGGGCGCCGGGTACACGCCCACTAAGGCCGGGATGATGACGATCCCGATGATCATCTCCCAGATGCTCTCCGCCACCATCGGGGGCCAGATCGTCAGCCGCACCGGCCGATGGAAACCGATCATGGTGGTCGGCAGCATCACCATGCTCGCAGGACTGGTCGGGCTGGGCACCATCTCGCACACCACGTCCTACCCCCTCGTCGCGCTCTACATGGTGCTGCTGGGGCTCGGCGTGGGCACCCTGGTGCAGAACATCGTGCTCGCGGTGCAGAACACCGTCGACGTCACCGAGGTGGGCGCCGCCTCCGCGGCCATCGCATTCTTCCGCTCCCTCGGCGGCGCGGTCGGCGTTTCCGTCCTCGGCGCGGTGCTGACCAACCTGGTGGCGGGCAACATCCGGGAAGGCCTCGGCCAGATGGGGATCCCCGCCGATCGGCTCGGTTCGTCCGGCGACACGCAGCTCGACGTAAGCGGGCTGCCGCCGGAGGTGCGCGGAGTGTTCCACGACGCATACGCCGACGGGTTCGGGCCGTTGTTCATGATCGCGGCCGGCATCGCCGTCGTGACGGTGCTGGCAGTGATCGCGGTGCGCGAGACGCCGCTGCGGCTCACGATCGCGATGGACCGGCCCGAGGGCGGCGCGCCGGCCTCGGCAAAGGCCTCCCCACCGGCCTCCGCAGAGGCAACGCCCTCGCCCTCAGTCTCTGCGGATTCACCACCGGCGAGTGCCGCGGCCGATGAGACGGCCGGCACGTCGCGCGGCTCCTGACGCTCGTCCACACCTGATGACTCGACCGATGTGATGCAGTTTATAGAACGTCCTTGCTATCGAATGCACGTACCAGTACCGTGGTACGTGAGGGGATCGGGGGCATGTCATGGGGGAAGCAGCGGCCGGGGACGCGACGCGGGGGACGGTGTTCGAGGCGACCCGGGTGGTGGACGGGGCGGGTATGGCCGGGCCGGACGCCGCCCGCGGCGGTGACGGTGTGGCGACGATGGCGGATCTGCTGATGGCGCCGATGTCCGGCGGTTTGTGGCGGTGTACCGACCGGATGCTCGACGGGTTCGTCGCCGAGATGGCCGGCTGGCGCCGCTGCCTCGAGGTCGCCGAGACCCGGGTGCTCGCCGAGCAGGTACGCCGCCGCACCGAAGCCACCGGCATGGCCGCGCATGCGGCGGTCAACCGGGTCGGCGACGGGCTGGCGCTGGCCGCATCGCTGTCGACCGATCAGGCCCGGGCCCGGGTCGGGTTCGCGACGGGCTTGGCCGCACTGCCCGATACGCTCGCAGGCGTCGCCGACGGGTCGGTCTCGCGCGAGCAGGCCGGCAAGATCGTCAAGCTCGCCGACGCGGTGCCCGATATGCCGGGCCGGGCGCAGACGGTCGCGATGTGCGAGAGGGCGCTGGTCGAGGCCGCGCGGATCAGCACCGGGGTGGGCCGCGCGTTCGGCGCTGCCCTATCGAATCTGCGTACCGCGTTGGACCCGGACGGCAAGGCCCCGGCCGACGACCCGTCGCGCAACGAGTTCACGCTGTCGCCGCTGCTCGATGGCCGGTACCGCGTGCGCGGCAACCTCGATGCGGCGAGCGCCGAGGCGCTGTACGCGGCGATTCTGCCGATGGCCGCGCCGCGCCCGGAGGACGACGGCACCCGGGACCGGCGCGGCGCCCCGCAGCGCCGCGCGGACGCGCTCGGCGAGCTGGTGCGCCGGTTCCTCGCCGGCCTGGGCCCCGACATCGCCGCCGCAGTGGGCGGGGACGACGCTGCTGACGGGCATGACGCTGCCAATGCGCCCGCAGGGTCCAGTGCCGCCGCAGGAAACAGGGACGGGCCGGTGCCGGGCGGGTATGCGCGGCCGCAGGTGCACGTGCATATCCGTGCCGAGGATCTGGCCGGCGTGCCCGGCGGGCGCGAGGCGTTCCTGGAGTTGCTGCGTGCGGGGCGTATCAGTGAGATGTTCGCGGCGCTGCACGCGGGGCGCGGCGAGTACACCGGCACGCTGGGCTTCGGGGAGGTCCGCGGGATCGCCTGTGATGCGGCGGTGACGCCGGTGATCGTCGATGGTCATGGAGTGCCGTTGGCGTTGGGGCGCACGGTGCGCCTGGCGAGCGCGGCGCAGCGGCGGGCGCTGGCGGTGCGTGATCAGGGGTGCGCGTTCCCGGCGTGTTCGCGGCCCACCGCGTGGACCGAGGCGCATCACATCGTTGCGTGGTCCGCGGGGGGCCGTACCGATCTGGATAATCTGGTGTCGTTGTGTTCCGCGCATCACCGGGCGGTGCACAACGATGGCTGGGAGATCGCACTTTCGGAGCACCGTTTGCCGGTGTTCCGGCCACCGGCGCGGATCGATCCGCACCGGCGGTGGGTCGATACCCACGGCCTTGCCACCGGCGGACCGGCCACGCCCGGCGACGGGGACCCGCCGCCACGGTGACCGACCCGGGCACACCAGACCCGGCACCCCTGCCCCCCGCGCCATGCACGACGACGCGGGGGCAACGGCGCGCGACCGGTCAGCAGCAGACGCCGGCGGGTGCGCAGCGTTGCGCACCCGCCGGCCACCCGCAGCCACCCGCCGCCCGCCGACGCGCGCCCTTTACCGTGGGACCGACCGACGGAGCCACCGAAAAGGACCTCGATGCCCCGCACCCGCCGTATCACGCACGTACTCACCGCGTTCGCCACGGCCGCCGCCACCGCGATCGGCCTCGCTGCCGCGGCAGGCACCGCCACCGCCGCACCCCCGCCCGGGTTCGCCCTGGTCGGGACGCAACTGACGCTCGCCCCGGACGGCGCGTGCCGGGGCAACATCCTCGTCGGCCTCGACCAAACCCCGCACAGCGGCGAACTCACCGTCACTCTCACCCCCGCTGGAACATGGGGCACTGCAGGCTGCGCCGCAGACGTGCAGGTGGACACCATCAGCGCGGCCGGACCGCAGCACCGGCTCGTACACGTCGACGGCGGGCCCGCGAGCACGACCGTCGACATCGGCTACGGGTTCGCCATGGTCAACGTGGACAGTGTCGACCCGGCCGGCTGGAACGCGGGCTACCACATCGTGATGGTGCCCTGACCTCCCCGGCGACCGTTTCCCGCCGTGTCACGGCAGCACGGGAATACGTCCCCGGCCGATCCGGTTGCACCGGGTGGATCGGCCACGTTCCGTGTCCCCCGGGCTCACATCACTGCCTTCGCGGAATACCGTCCGGCTGGAGCCGCGTCGCGCCTTTCGCCGAGAGGCGACCGAGCGTGGTCGATCCGCCTCCTTCAACGCGCCGCCACCGCCTTCAACATACGGCTGCCTCCGCAAGCGCCGCCGCCTCCCGCCCCGCGATGCGCCCGAACGCGAGCGCGTCGGCGATGTGGAACCCCCCGTCCTTGCACCAGCTGTAGGTGGAGCTCACCTCACCCGCCGCGAACAGCCCGGGGATCGGCTCGCCACGCACGTCCAGCACCCGGGAACGCCCGTCACGTCGGGGCCCGCCGCTGCTCCAGCCGATCATCGGTACCACCTCGAGCGCGTAGTACGGTGCCCTGTCCACCGCACCCAGCGTCGCCGGATCGCGCCCGAACCAGTCGTCACGGCCCGAAGCGCACGCCGCGTTGTAGTGGCGTAGCGTCGTCTCCAGGGTCTCCGGGTCCACCCCGATGGCCTCTGCGAGAGCCCCCGGGGTGTCGGCCGAGGTGATCCGCCCGTCGGCGATCTCCGCGGAGTTGTCGGCACTCCACCGCGTGCCGTTCTCCAGCAGCTCCCACCCGACCGGCAGCACTCCGCGGTCGGGGCTCAGCGGTCCGGCCGCGAACAGGCGTCCGTCGAACACCACATGGAACCGGTGCGTGGGGAAATGCTCATACCGGCCGTCGTGTTCGACGTGTCCGTGCCGCGCCTCCGCGGTCTCGTCGGCGAAGCGGCGCCCGGCCGCCGAGACGAACAGGTAATGCGGCGAACCCCACAGCGCCAGGTACATCCCCGTCCGCCGGCCCGTCTCCACGCCGGTGATCGTCATCATGTTGTCCATGTGCCACAGGTCGGCGCCCGCCTGCTGCGCCATCCGGTGGCCGTCGCCCGTGGAGTTCGGCGAACCCCACAGCACGTGGTCCGGCACGCGCAGGTAGTCCCTCACCATCTGCGGGTTCGCGGCGAAACCGCCGGTCGCCAGCACCACGCCCCGGGCCCCGATCGTCGTCCCGTCGTCGAGCACGATCCCTCCGACCCGGCCGGCCCCGTCGCGGAGCAGCTCTCGGGCGGCGGCACCCTCCCGCACCTCGATGCCGTTGTCCGCCAGGGCGCCCCGCAGGAAGGCGAGGAGCGCGCCGTTGCCCATCCGGCCGTCCACCGTGTCCATACCCGTGTAGCAGTCGGCGCCGTCCACGCCGAGGTACTCCGGGCTGGTGTGGTATTCGCCGCTGCGCGCCACCGGCGCGCCGAGCGATCGCATCCATTGCGAGTTCACGGCCGTCTCCGCGGCCCAGGCGCGGATGACCTCCTCGTCGAGCCCGTACGGGCCACACAGGGCGCGGAGGAACACCGCGGCACGCTCGGGGTCGTCGTGGGTGAACCAGCCGCCGCCGGAGACCCGCGTGTTCCCACCCGCAGAATCGGCGTCCCCCTTCTCCAGCACCAGCACGCGGGCGCCCGCCTGGTGCGCACTCAGCGCGGCGGCCGCACCGGCCGCGCCCGCGCCGACGACCACCACGTCATGACCACCTGCTGCCGGTCCCGCTGCCATGCCCACTCCCTTCGCGCCTTTCCGCGAACGTAATCCGGGTCACAGCAGAACCATCGGGCCCCTCTCAGCCAGCGGGAGGTTCAGGTGCTACAGCTGCTCGTCCAGTGCGAAGCGCACGATGCGGGCGCGTTCCGCGGCGGCGTCCGCCTCCGCCCGCGTCGGGATCCGCCCCTTCGGCAGCCCCAGGAACGGGTCCTGCGAAGCGCTGGTGACGCCACGCTCCACGAGCTCGATCACCAGGTCCGACACCTCCGTCCGGTTGTCCACGAGCAGGCCCTCCGCACGGTGATCGCGCCCGCGCAGCCGCAGCGACACCGGCCGGGGCAACCGGAAGTTGCTCATCCACCCGGTGCGCGCACCGAACGCCCAGACCTCGTCCGGGCCGAACGCGTAGTACGCGACGGGGATCGCGAAGCTCCGCCCCGACTTGGCGCCCGTGTATGACACGACCATCAGCCGCCTGCTGACCACCCTGTGCACCGGGGAGCGCAGCAGCGGGACGACGAGGCGGTTCGCGGCGTTGAATGCCACCGCCAACGGGCGGGGATACGGCGAGCTCATGCGTCGACGGTACACAGATCGGTGACCGCACAGCCCTCAAACAGGCAGCGGATGCGGGTAGCGTGAACCGATGGGATCGCTGTACGACGCATACCGCGGCACCGGTGCCGACCTGCCCTTCGGCGACCCGCTCCGGGCGCACGGCGTCGCGATGGAGGGCTATTTCTGGCGGTTCACCCGGCCGGACACGGGTGATGTGGTGATCGCCCTGTGCGGGGTCAATCAGGGCAAGGTGCATGAGCGCGGAGCCGGCGACCGGTGGGCGACCGTGGGGCTGGCCGGGCACCCGGGCGGATTCCTGCGCACCGCCGCGGTGCCGGGCGCGTCGGCGGCGAAGCACCGCCTGGGGGCATGCGCGGGCAAGACGGGCGGCGCCGCCCGGGTCGGGACCTTCTTCGGCGACGACGGACGTGTACGAGTGGACCTCGGCGCCCGGTCCCGGCTCGACGTCACCGTCTCCGGGCACGCCCGCTGGCCCCGCCGTCGCTTCGGGGGTTCGAGCGTGTTCCAGTGCGTCCCCGCGCTCAACCAGTACTGGCACCCGTGGCTGCTCGGCGGACGCGCCCACGGAACGGCGGTGCTCGGGGGTAACGAGATCGACCTCACCGGCGCGCAGGTGTATGCCGAGAAAAACTGGGGGCGCGGCGGTTTCCCCGACTCGTGGTGGTGGGGGCAGGCGCACGGGTTCGACGACCCGGACGCGTGCGTGGCCTTCGCCGGGGGAGTGGTGACGGCGGGGCCGTTGCGCACCGAGGTCACGGCCCTGGTGGTGGCGCTCCCCGGCGGCCCCGTGATCCGGCTCGGCAACCCCGTGACGTCGCCGGTGCGCGCCGTCGTCACGGACGAAGCCTGGTCGCTGCACGGCCGGAACAGAAGCTGGGAAGTCGGCGTGGAAGCGGAGTCGCCGCTGTGCGCCGCCCATGTGCTGCCTGTGCCGCTGCCATCCGAACGCCGCAATGTTCCCGGTGCCATCGAGCACCTTGCCGGGCGGCTGACAGTGGAGGTGCGGCGCCGCGGGCGTGCGTACTGGCGGGGCGAGACACGCCTTGCCGCCTTGGAACACGGCGGGATCGACCGCGCCCGGGCCGAGGTGCGGCGCCGCGGCGGGCCGGCCGACGCTACCGGCGCGCCGCCACCACGGTGAGGCGCCGGCCCGGGTCAGCGCGGCCGGGACAGCACCTCCGCCGCGAGTGTGGGTTCGTCCCGGAGGGCCTTGCGCACGGCCGCCTCCCAGAACCCGTGATAACCGTTTCCGTCGCTGTTGGCCTGCCGATCCATCCACCAGTCCGGCAGCGACGACTTCTCCGGGCCGCCCGCCACCCGCACCATCCACGCGTTCTTCGCCCGCTGCTCCAGCGCCACCGCGCGCAGGTATGCCGCCCGCGCGGTGTCCCCGATGACGAACACCCCGTGCCCGCCCAGGATCGCCCGATCGGCATCGCCGATCGCGCGCACCGCCGCATCCGCGGCCTCACGACTGTTCACGGCCCCCTCGTACTCGTCCACGAGCACCACCTCGCCGCCGCCAAGGCTCGAGCTCTGGTCGTACGCAGGCGGAACCGCCTTGAGGTCGCTCCACACCGTGCCGTACTCGGAATGATTGTGCACCGCGTACTGCACCTCGGGGCGGGCCACGTGCAGCGCCAAGTGCAGGGGGATCCCCAGCGGCACCGGCCAATCACCCTCGATGACGTTGCCGTCGAGGTCGATGCGCAGCACGTCCCCGGGCATCATCTCCTCCCAGGTGAGCAGCCACGGGTTGCACAGCAGCGTCCCGTCGCCCATGTTCACCGTGATGTGCCCGGCCAGGTGATCGCAGTACCCTTCCGCCCACAGCGTGCGGCCCAGCAGGACGATCTCCTCGCGCACATCGAGCTCCGGCATCAGCCGATCCCGGGCAGGGGTGAACTGTGCAACCGTTCGGTGCGCCGGATGGGCCATCGCGGAGTCCTCTCCCCGGTCAGTGCACAGCTCTAGTCGGTGCACGGCTCTGGTCAGCGCTTGCCGTTGATCCACTGGCGCAGGACGACGGCCTGGTTGTGCTCCTCGTCCTTGGCCGAGTAGAGCAGCACGATGTCCCGGTCCTTCGCGGCCGCGACGATGGCGCGCGCCGCCGCGCCGCCGTCGTCGTCCAGCTCCGCCCGGTAGCGCTCGGAGAACTCGCCGAACTTGTCGGGGTCGTGGCCGAACCACTTGCGCAAGTCGGTGGTGGGCGCGGCGTCCTTCACCCATTCGTCGAACGGCAGCGACCCCTTCGACACCCCCCGCGGCCACACACGGTCCACGAGGAACACGCTGGGATTGTCGGAACCCGAGGCGATGGCCGCGACCTCGTCGTGGCGCGGATGCCCCTCGGTGGCCTCGTAAACGCGGACCAAACGGATCTGACCCATCGGATTCCTCCATTCCCACCACGGCAGAGCGACCATGCGCTGTTCCACCACCACCGTAGACTTCGGCGTGCTCGTGGCACCCGGTTCCGACCGCGTACCCGGAACCGCGGTGAGGTATGCGGCCGGGGCGCATCGCACCGGGACCGGCCTCAGTCCGGCAGCACCGTACTCAGGCAGAACGGATGCCCGGCCGGGTCCAGCAGCACCCGCCACCGGTGGGGGGACGGCTGCACATCGGCCTCGCGGGCGCCGAGCGCGACGGCGGCCGCCACATCGGCGTCCAGGTCCTGCGAGGCAAGATCCAGGTGCATCTGCTGGTGCTGCGGCCCTCCCGGCCACGACGGCGGGGTGTACTCGTCCACCCGCATGAGAGTCAGCATCGGCCCGGCCCCGGACAGGCCGACCACCCCTCGATCCTCCGTCGCAAAGGCCTCCTCGAGCCCGAGCAGGCGCGAGTAGAACCGGGCGAGCGCGTCCGGGTCGGGACAGTCGATGGATACCGAGGCCAGCGTCACTGCGCGATCAGTCATGGCGACAGACTAGGCGCCGCCTCCGACAGGATCGACCGGGTCGGCTCGCGCCGGCAACAAGCACGGCACCAGCCGGACCAGCACCACCATGACGACGAGTTCGACCAGGGTCTGCGTCACCACGACGAGCGGGGCAAGGCCGAAGGCGGCGGGCAAGGCGAGCACCAGCGGCAGGACGACGAGCGAGTTGCGGGTGACCCCGCTGAACACCACCGCCCGGGCCGCCGGAACGTCGAGCCGCGCCACCCGGGCCGCAGCCAGCCCGATGGGCACCATCACCGCGGCGAACAGGAGGTACACCGGGACCGCGAGCAGCAGCGCGCCGAGACGCTCACGCACCCCGTCGATCTGCGATGCGACGACCACGGCAAGCGTGAGCATCATCAACGGCACCATCGCCGCCGACAGGGCCGCCTGCACCGCGGCGACCGCGCTGCTCCGGCGCGCCGCCGCCTGCGTGACTCCCGCCGCCGCCAGCGGCACGACGATGAGCAGGAGGAACGCTTCCACGAACGGGCCCGCGTCCACTGCGTCAACGATTCCGGCGCCCAGGAACAGCCGCAGGTACACGGGCAGCAGCACCATCTGCGCGAGCATCAGCAGCGGGGCCGCCGCCAGCAGCCGGCCGGCAGATCCACCGGCGATCCCGGTGAAGACGATGACGTAGTCCACGCACGGCGTGAGCAGCACGAACAGGACCCCCACCAGCAGCGCGTCGTCGTGCGCGACGATCCGCGACACGCCCCAGACCGCCGCCGGGACCGCCAGGAAGTTCACTGCGAGCACCGTCGGCAGGAACCGCCGGTCGCGCAGCGCCGCACCGAGCTGCGTGAACGGCACGCCGAGGAACGTCGCGTAGAGCAGGAGGCCCAGCACCGGCGTGATCGCGGAACCGGCGGGGCCCGCGACGGCCGGGGCCGCCAGGCCGACCGCCGCCCCCACCGCGAGCGCCGTCAGGTAGAGGAGCACCTGGTGCCGCTCTGCCCACTCCGCGCCCCGTCGCATAGGGGCGATTGTCCCCGGCGCCTCAGCCGAGGGTGATGCGCAGTATCCGCCCCCCGCGTTCCGTCGCGGTCACCTCGGGGCGCCAGTCGGGTGACGAGCACACGAACAGCTCGCCGCCGTCCGCGCCGCCATCGCTCCGACGGCGCAATGCCACCGCATACGGGTGGGGAACGGCGAGACGGCGGTCCACGGCGCCGCCCGCGTCGACGCGCAGGATCTCCTGCGTGAACGGGGATGCCACCCACACGTTGTCGTCGCCGTCGATCGCGATGCCGTCCGGCATCACGTCGCCGTCGAAGTCGCACAGCGTGCGACGGTCGGCCAGCGTCCCATCGGCGCCGACCGAGAACGACGTCAACCGGCCCGGCACCGAGCGTGTCTCCGCGACGATCAGCGTGGCGCCGTCGTCGGTGGTGACGATGCCGTTGGCGAACATCAGGCCGCCGGCCGCCGATGCCGCCGCGCCGTCGGGGTCCACGCGGATCAGGTCGGCCGGGCGGGCCGGCTCGGGCGGAGCCGAGCCGTCGCCATAGTCGCCCACATAAGCGCGCCCGGCCGCGTCGACGAGCATGTCGTTGAGCTGCCAGGCCGCCAGATCCGACAGGTCCGCGTGCACCGCGAGGCGCCCGTCGTGCTCACGCCGGTAGACGGTGCGGTCGGTGCCCGAAGCGACAAGCAACCGGCCGTCGGGCAGGAACCCCAGGCCCGCCGGCGCAGTGTCGAGCTCCACCATCACCTCCGGAACGAACCCCCCGGCCGGGTCCAAGCGGAGCACGCGCCCGTCGTACACGTCGGAGAACCACAACGCACCGTCATGCCAGCGCGGGCATTCCGGGAATCGCAGGTCCTCGGCGATCACCTCGAACTCCACCGGTTGCTTCGGCCGCACAGCATCGTCGTCGCTCATGAATACAGTCTGGAGCCGCGCCGCCGCCGCTGTCACCGGTTCCTCCCGCCGGGCGAATCACCTGTCGCGTGGCGGAACCGCCGCCGTCGCATGCCTGCGGCGTGCACGGACGAATCCGAGCACGCCGCAGGCGATCTTTCAGTGCCGTACCGCCACAGACTCGATCAGCGACCAACCTTCGAGTCCGGCCCCGCCGTCACGGCCGACCGGGGAACCATCCGGGCCGCAAGGTCCGCCGGCTCCAGCAGCTGGAACCGCGACACATACGTGGCGGACTGCCCGGCGCCCAGGTGGGTGCTCCAGCTCAGTCCCGCCGCGTTGTCGTGCTTGGTACCGATCGCGGTGCCGTCGAACATCTTCGCCCCCGCGACCGTCGACCAGATCGTCCCGTAGAAGGACTCCTGCACCGCGGCGCCGCCGCTCTGATCGGTCCATCCGATGCTGCGTCCGTCGTCGGCGATGCACGACGCGCTGCGATCGGTCACCGCGCCGACGCCGTAGTCGTCGACGTTGAGGTAGCAGTCGCCCGCCCGGTAGACGATGACGTCGTGCGCCTCACCCGAGGTGTTCCGCACCACGATGGAGGTCCGGTAGTCGCTTGCGCCCTCGACGAACGTGTCCGTCTGTTCCACCTGGACGCCGGTGGCGCCGACGGCCGCGACGGTCTTGATCACGTACGGATTTCCCGCCGTCCCGTCGCCGAACATCTGCTGGCTCACGGGGGTGAGCGGCTGGGATCCCCTCCCGAAGGTGTACCCGTAGGCCGCGCCGTCCACCGCCAGATCGGTGGCGCATGCGCCGTGCGCACCGTCTAGGAAGTACACCGAGCGTCCGTCACGCGGCGCTTTCACATCGCAGCGCAGGTCACCGAACACCTCAAGGCCGGTGAGCGCGCCGGGACGCGTCTCGGGCGGAATGTCGCCCGGGTCCGTGCCGCCACCGTCGCCCGGGTCCGTGCCGCCGCCCGGGTCGCCACCGTCGGTTCCCGCGCAGTACGGGCCGTAATCCTTGACGAAGAACCTGCCCGCCGCCAGGGTCCATTCCTTGTGCTTCTCGGCGCTGAAGATCCACGTGTTGATCGCCGCGGAAGCCGAGAGTGCGGCGCTCGACGTGAAGCCGGCCGTCGCGTCGACACACGCCTGATCGTCGGCGGATCCGTGGAATTCCGCGAATCCGCCCGCCTTGAGGTCCACTCCTGCCGAGGCGGACAGCGGGCCCGCGGCGGCGTTGAGCCCGATGAGGGCGCTGACCCCGGCATTCGCCTCCATCGACACCTGAAGCTCGGCCTCGTGGTCGAACCGGATCTGCTCGTCCGGCGAGCTCACCCTGGCGATGTGGTCGTCGTACACCCTGATGCCCGCCGAGAACGGCTTCGTCCACGTCGCTTCCGCGTGGCCGCTGATGTTGCCTTCGAGCGTCACGTACGGCGCGACCTCGACCGAGAACGGCCCGCCGATCGGCACGACGATCCTCGGCTTCGACGCGAGCGAGCACTTGAGCTCGGCCGAGGCGTTCAGGTCGAGGTCAAGCACCGCATCGGCGCTCACCACGCTCTTGAGGAACGGCTGCGTCGTCGATCCGAACACCGCTTCCGGACTGAATTCCAGATGCATGGTGATGTCCTGGATCGCGCCGGTGACGGTGAACGACTCCTGCGATCCCGTCTCACACGAGAAGAGCGACTTGATCCGCAGCGGGTTCCGGGCGGACCCGGATTCGCGCGGCATGAGCATGCCGTCGCTCGGCGCGCCCCGCAGCGTCGGCTGCCCGTCACCGGGGAGGTACACGACGGCATCGGCGTCCGTCACCGTGCTGTTGAGGTCGAAGGTCGAGTAGGCGTCGGCCACTTCCGCCGGGGTAATCGTGACCCGCAGCAGCCCGCTGTCGAGCCGGTCCACCGCCGTCACCTTGCCGATGGTGCCATATGGCACGCCGAACCCGGCATTGACCACGAAGTATCCGCCGACCACGGGCTCCTGGTCGCCCGGCGTGTAAACCACGGTCTGCTCCTGCCCGTAGTCCCCGATGATCGACGCCACCTGCCCGGGTTCCGCGATCACCGTCGTCGGCAGCGGCTCGATGTCGGTGACGATCGGTTCCGTGGGATCGGGGTCTTCATCGCCACCGCCGCCGATGTCCGTTCCGGACGAGCCCGCGGATCCGCCGGAGAGCGATCCGAATGATCCGCTGCCGAGCGAGCCCGCCCCGGCGGCGGGACCGACCACTCCGACGGTCAGCACCCCCGCAGCGGCGATGGCGGCGAGTATCCGCCACCTGGGGCCGTTCGGTCCTCTCCTCATCGCCATCTGCGCACTCCCACCTCTCGCCGTTCCGGCCCGCGGGCGCGGGTCCAGGCGAATCGGACGCTACCGAGAGTGCAATGCCTTGCATATCTGCTGATCGGCCGACACGGCCGGCACCGCCACTCACTCGAGAAGCCGCGCCCGGAACGCCGTCACCGTCGCCACGCCGAGCCGAAGCCAGTCCGCCGCGAACGCGTCCCAGCCGCCGAACCGGGTGCGTACCGCATCGAGCACCGCCCGCATCTCCTCCGGGTGTTGTTCGGTGAGGGGGCGCAGGAGCCCAGGGTCGATGCCGAGCGCGCCAAGCCTGGCGTACAGCGCCTCATTCTTCTCCCTGTTGTACTCATTGGAGGCCAGGTAGTCGGCGATGATCGCGTCGTCGGGCACGCCCAGCAGGCCGAGGGCGACCGCCGCCATCATCCCCGTGCGGTCCTTGCCTCCGGTGCAGTGGAACAACAATGCATTGCGCGCAGCTGCCGTCTCACCGATGGTGCGCGCATAACCGTCCATCGCCGCCCGGCTGTCCATCTGGCGCACAAGTCCCCGCTCGGCGATCGCGCCCGCCTTGCCGACGCCCATCATCCGTTCCAACGCCGCACGGTCACCGGAGTCGAAGGCGCTCACCACCGCCGCGGCGAGCGCCTGCGTAGCGTCGTCGAGAACAGGCGCGCGCACCAGCCTCGTACCCGGCGGCAATCGGTCCGGACCCGTTGCGGCCGCCTCGCCCACTCCCCGGAAGTCCACCACCGTGGTGATCCCGGCGTCCGCGAGGGTCCGCACGTCACGCTCGGTGAGCGCGCTCAGCCCGTCGCCCCGGAAGAGCCGGCCGCCTACCGTCGTGCGTCCGTCACGCGCGGCGAACCCGCCCAGATCGCGCACGTTGTGTGCCCCTTCGAGCACCAGCTGCCGGCCGGCCGGAGTCATCCGATCCACGCGTTGCCGAGCAGCATGATCCCGTCCGGGCTGGGGACGGCGCCATACACGTCGTCGGTCCACGCGACGAACTCCGCGCCCGCACCGAGCGGAACGAAGGGCACGTCGTCGTTCACCTTCTGCTGGATCCTGCCCAGCACCGCACACAATTCGTCGTCGTTGCCGGCCTGCTGCGCTTGCTCCAGGAGGCCGTCCATCTCCGAGCTCGAATAGCCCAGAAGATTGTTCTTCGACGTGCTGTTCAGCGCAGCATCCAGGCGGAACACCGGGGCCGCGTCGGTGGTGCCGTTGCCGCCGTAGGTGATGTCGAAATCGTGGTCGACGTACATCCGCTGGACCAGGTCTGTCACCGACGAGGCGTACTGGATCTCCACGTCGAAGCCGACGGCCTCCAACATCGACTGCGCCCACACCGCGGCATTGTGCGAGCTCGGGCTGTTCAGCCCCAGGTAGACGAGGTGTCCGTCGAATCCGTCCGCCTTCGCCTGCTCCAGTTCCGCGCGGGCCGCATCCGCGTCGGTCGGCAGCGGCGTCACGTCGGTATGCCACTCGGACCAATCCTGGAACAGCGCCTTACCCGGGCTGCCCACGCCGGCCTGCGCACGCTCGACGAAGCTTTCCGGGTCGAGGGCCAGCGCGATGGCCTTGCGCACGTGCACATCCGCGCCGGGGCGCGCGTCGCGGTTGTTGATCTGGACGATGTCCATGAGGCTGAGCGGGAAGATGTAGCCGCCGAAATCCTCCTTGGCGGCGGCGATCTGCTCGCCGCCGCGCAGAAACACCATCTGCACGCCGCCGGTGCGCAGCGCGTCGAGCCGCGGCTGGTCCCCGGCGATGTCCACGAACTTCACCGACGACAGGTAGGGGGCACCGTCCCAGTAGTCGGCCCGCGCGGTCACCGTCAACGAAGTGGCGGGGGCGAAATCGTCGACGACGAAGGGCCCGGCACCGATCGGCGTGAAGTTCTCCGCGTCTCCGTATCCGGCGGGGGCCACGATCATCCCGTGCCCGTACGTGAGTAAGGCCGGGAACTCTCGCCACGGGTGCGCCATGTGGAATACGACCGTGCGCGGGTCGGGGGCCTCCATGCCGGTGACTCCCGCGGTGAACTGGCCGCTGTTGGCGCCGCCCTTCGCGTTGTACCGCTCGATGCTCGCGATCACCGCGGCCGCATCCAGCGGGGTGCCGTCGGAGAAGGTCACGCCGTCGCGCAGCCCGAGGGTCCAGGCGAGGCGGTCCTCGCTCTCCTCCAGCGATGCGGCGAGCTGCGGGGCGTAGGCGTTCTCGGCGTCGTCGTAGCGGACGAGCAGACCGTAGATGCTCGCCATCTCGGTGCCACCGGTAGGCCCGGTGGCCTGCGTCTTGGTGGGGTCGAGGCTCGACGGCATCGAGTATCCGGCGAAGGCGAGATTTCCTCCGGACCGGGGTTCGCGCGGGTCGTCAGGTTGTCCGATGACGGCGGCCTCGGTGGCGGGCAACGCGCCTGCGGCCGGGGCGGCCTCGCCGTTTCCGCCGCCGCCTCCGCTCGCGCAGCCGGCCAACAGAAGCCCTGCGCACAGCGCCGCGGCCAGGCCGGCGTGGACCCGGATGGATCGTGTCATAGTGATCTCCGAACGAGGGGTGGGGTGGGTTTCAGCGCCACAAGGTCACGCCGCCGCGGGGCGCGTGCCGACGGCGGGGTCGAAGTACGGCCGGTCACCGTCCACCTCGACGCGCCGCACGTGCCGGCGCTGCGGGAAGTGGTCGGCCGCGGCCCGGTGCATCGTGGAGCGCTCGTCCCAGATGGCGACGTCGCCCTCCTGCCATCGCCACCGGCACTGGAAGCGTTCGTCGGCGACGTGTGCGCGGAGCATGCCCAGCAGCGCGTCGCTCTCGCGCGCGGCGAGCCCTCGGATGCGCCGCAGCGACTGGCCGCCGAGGAACAGCGCGCGACGGCCGGACACGGGGTGGGTGCGCACGATCGGATGGGTGAGCACCTGCGGGTAGGCGGCGTGCAGTCGTTCCACCGTCGCATGCGCTTCGGGGGACCCCTTGCCGCGCTGCAGGATCGATTCGACGATGCTTTCAGTCGTGTGCTCGCCGACGAGGCCGTCGACCAGGGTGCGGATCGGCGCGGACAACTCGTCATACGCCTCGAACATCGACGCCCACAACGTATCTCCGCCGTAGGGAGGGATCGTGACGCCACACAGCACGGCGTAGCCGGGGGGAGTCTCCGTCCAGCTCACGTCGGTATGCCAGATCTCGGCGGTGGGCGGCGAATCGGGCCCGTCCTCAATCGATTGCAGTGCAGGTTCGGTGACACCGCGCAGCCGGGCGAGCGGGTAGATGCTGGGGGTCCCGAGGCGCCGGGCCACGCTGAGCTGCTCGTCCGGAGTGAGGTGGGCACCGCGCACAAACACCACCTGGTGCTCGTGCAGCGCTTCGCTGACGCTCTCGAACTCGTCGTCACTGCAGGTGGCGAGCGAGACGCCCTCGAGCACGGCGCCAATGGTGGCGGTGACTCGTTCCGCTGTGAAGCTCATAGAGGTTCCTTCTTCCGGGGAGGAGGTATCACCCGACCGGCACGACGCCGGACGGCCCGAAGGGGGTGGCGGCTATGCGGTGAGGCCGGCGGTGACCATGTCGACGAGGGTCGTGGACAGTGCGTCGAGTGTGCGGGGCCCGTAGTCGAGCCCCTCCTCGCGACGCGCCTCGTAGGCCGCGAAGGCGCCGACGATCATCTGGAACGCGGTGTCGATCCGCGCGTCGACGACGTCCGCCGGCAGGCCGCTCAAGGCGTGCCGCAGGCTGCGGATGATGCGCTGGTCGGCGGGCTCCAGGTGGTCGACGTCGTCGGAGCTGTAGTCGACGCGGGGCGTCATGCGGGCCGCGAACCGCGCATAGTCCGAGGCAGGCGGAGCTTCCCGCAGGTACTGGGCGTGCGGGAGCACGGAGACCTCGATGAGGGCGCGCACGTCCCCGGCACGCCCCTCGACCTCGAGCCTGTCAAGCAGGACGTTGCGGGTGGCGCTCATGCGGGCGCGGCGCCGACGGAACACTGCGCGCAGCAGGCCGTCGCGGCTGCCGAAGTAGTACTTGACGGCCGACATGTTGCTCTGCTCGGCCTCGCGCAGGATGTCGCGCAGCGAGACGTTCTCGGTGCCCTGCTCGAAGAAGGCTCGGTCGGCGACGCTGGCGATGCGCTCCGGTGCCGGTGTGTCCTGCGTCATATTAATGCACGGTATGAGACAGCGTATTAGTTGTCAACGATGAGAGCTGATGCCTTCGCCCGTCGACCGCGATCGCGCGCGGAATCCCGATGAGGACCCGCAACGCGGCGAGCCCGTCGGCGGTGCCCGGCCAATGCCGCTCGACTGTGCTACCTCCCGACCGTGTCATCACCCATCCGCAGGCGGAGGCCGACCATGAGGACGTCGTCGGTGGGACCACAGCAGGATCAGGCCGCGAGGACACCGATCAGGGTGTGCCGCCACATGCCCGAGACCGCCTCCGCGTCGGTGATCGGATCGCATCGGCGAGCATATCCGGCGCATGTGCGACGTCCCGATAGATATCGGTCGCCGCTTCGGGTACTCTGAATCATGAATCTGAATCTGATTCAGGGGGTGAATCCAGTGCCTTCCACCATCGGGGACGCAATCGAAAGCGCACGTGCCCGGGCCCAACTCTCTCAGCGGCAGCTTTCAGACCGCACCGGAATCTCGCAATCGACCCTCAGCCGCATCGCTTCAGGCCAGCGCGTCGCGAAGATGGCCGAGGTCATCCAGATCGCCGCCGCGACGGGCTGCACGGTCGCGCAGCTCACGGGCATCGGCGCCGCCGAGCACGTGCAGTGCGCGGCTCGCGCCTCCAACGGCTCAGGAATGCAGGAGATGCGACAGCGCCTACTGCACTTCATCGAGCTCGATGCATACCTGGACGACCAGTCGATTCCCCAGGCGCAGTGAGGCCTGCCCCACCATGACAGCCGAACATGAAGCCGCGGACGCGGCCGCAAGGTTCCGCACCTCGCACGACCTGGGGCATCAGCCGCTCGGCGATCTCGTCGAGATCATCGAGCGGAACACCGGACACGACGTCGCCGTCATCGATGCACACCCGGATCAGCACGGCCTCACCGTGCGTGACACCCGCCGTGGCACCGTCTTCATCGGGGTGGCTCGCACGACGCGGCCCATGCGTCAACGCAGCACCTTGGCACACGAGTTGGCACACGTGCTCTTCGGTGATTGGAGCACCGGCACGTTGGTGGGCAATCGCTCTCGTGCAGAAGTTCGAGCCGATGCTTTCGCACGACATCTGCTCCTCCCCGCTTACGGCCTGCAAGAGTTTCTCGGTGAGCATCACCCGGCGTCCGTGTCAGAGTTCTCCGCCGTCGTGCAGCATTTCCGCGTCTCCCCGGCGTTGGCAGCGATCACTCTGCATGAATGCAAGTACATCGACGGCACGACCAAGCAATCATGGATGTCGTCGCTCACCACTCCGGCACTTGCAACCAGATTCGGCTGGCTCGATCACTACCGATCACTGCAGAACGACTCGAACCGCACCCGGTCGCCACGCCGGCTGCTCGCCAGAGCGATCACCGGATATGAAGAGGGGGTCGTCTCCGGCCAGGTCATCGCTACTCTGCGAGGCATTTCCGTGGAGCAGGCCATCGACGAACTCGAGCGGGCGGGAATAATCCCACTCGAACACGATCCCGACTGGATGGCGGGCTCCGAATTGGACTTGCCACCCGCCGATTTCGGCTCTGGCGATGCGGGCCTCGACCACCGAGCCGAGTCCGAGTGACCGGGCGTCCCATCATGGATGCCGGTCCTGGCATCAATTTCCTATCCCTGCACAGGGAGCGACTCCTCTTTGACACCATGGGGCCGTTGAGTGTCCCCGAGACCGTGGAAACCGAGATTCTCCGTAAGGCTCGCCAGGAGCCACGCTTCCGCGCAGCCGGGACGGTATGGAGCAAGCTTCCAGCGCGGCTCATGGAGATACTGTCCGATGACGTGACCCCGGAACTCGCTGCCGCTGTCCAGCGTATTTCCAACGTCTCGTTCGACCAGCGTATGCACTCCGGCAGAGACCTCGGCGAAACGATGGTCATCGCGCACGCCGCAGTGGCCGCCGATGCAGGTGAGGACGTTATCATCCTCATCGACGACGGCGAAGGCTGCCGCATCGCCTCAAGGGAGGCCCGCCGGCTGCAGCGCGCTCGCGCCGCGGGACGAACGGCGGGAAGTATCAGGCTCGCGCGCACAGCCACCGTCCTCGAAGGCGCCGCCGGCACGAAACATCTTCCGGATAAGGCCACCATGCGTGATCTCTACTCGCGGTTGAGAACCCTGGACGACGGTCTTCCACCACTGGAAGCCACTGAACTCCTGTCGTTGCACTGCTGGCAGCGATAGGCGGTGGCGCCTCATCCCGCACTCGCACCATGCAACATCAATCGCAGTTCAACGGCCGATGGCCGTAGCCTTCCAACCGTAACCGCTCAGTGCCACTCGAAGGGGCGCCCGGAGGACAGCGCCCCGTCGACCACATACGCCTGGCCGGACAGGTAGGACGCGTCGTCGCTACACAGGAACGCGGCCATCGAGGCGACGTCCGACGGCTCCGCCAGCCGGTTGTCCAGCGGCATCTTGCCCGTCATGCCCGCGCGCACGGCGGCCGGGTCGGACTGGCTGTCGAAGTACTGCTCCGTCATGTCGGTCCGCACGTAGCCGGGGCAGATTGCGACCGCGCGCAGCCCGTCCCGCCCGTGGTCGAGCGCCATGCACCGCGTCAGCTGCAGCACCGCGGCCTTGGAGGCCGAGTACACGGCCAGGTCAGGTTCGGCCCAGTACGCGTTGATCGACGCCTGGTTCACGATGACGCCCCGCGTCTCGATAAGGTGCGGGATGGCCGCCTTCGACACCAGGAAGACGCCCTTGACGTTGACGTCCATCACCAGGTCCCACTCCTTCTCCGTGGTCTCCGGAACGGACTTCTCCACCTCGGTGCCCGCGTTGTTCACGACGATGTCGAGCCGGCCGTGGCGCTCCACGATCGAGGCGACTACCGATTCCACAGATTCGGGCGACGTGACGTCGATGTGTTCGAAGGCGATGTCGGGCCGATCATCGTAGGTCGGCTCGATGATGCTGGCATTGACGACAGTCGCTCCGTCGTCGGCGAGGCGGCGGGCGATCGCCTCGCCGATTCCGCGGCTCGCGCCGGTGACGAGGGCGATCTTTCCGGCCAGACGATCAGACATGGTTACTCCTCGGCGAGTGGAATCGATGGTGGGATTCTGTTGGGGTGGATTGTGATCGGGCAGCGGGAGCATCAGTAGGTCACTTCAGATGACCCACGCCGCCTTGAGGCCCTCGAGGACCGCCTCTTCGACGGTCCGGGGGGCAACGCAGTCGCCGATGGACACGATGTCGCAGCTCAGCGGTTCGAGCTCCGCGGCCAGCCCGTCCTCGGGCAGCGGGCCCAAGGCGAACACAGTCGCGGCGACACCGTCGACCATCACTGGCTTCGAGCTGAGCCGATGTTGCAAATACACGGTGTCCTCGTCGACACCCATGACCCGCACGTTCGGGATCACTTCGACACCGGCGGAGTGCGCGGCGGCGATCATCTCGTCGCGCACATACTGCTGCAGCATTTCGCCGGCCATGTAGCCGTCGACGCACAACGTCACCTTGCGGCCTCGCCGGGCGAGCATCTGCGCCACACCCAGGCCCGTCCAGTCGCAACGCCAATCAGCGACGACGACCCGGCCGGCGGGCACCTCGGCACCCGCGATCACGTCGGACGACTCGAGGATCACTGGATCGTCGAGGATCTCCACCTCCGGCTGCCGCGCGACGACCCCCGTCGCCAGCACCACAGTGTCCGGGTTCTCGGCCCGCACCAGGTCGGCGTCGACGCGCCTGCGGGTCACGATCTTCACCCCCGCACGCTCGGCTTCGCCGATGAGGTTCGTCGCCGCCCCGCCGAACTCGGCACGGCCCGGAAGCTGTTCGGCGAGGAGAACCTGGCCGCCCACTCGGCGTTCCGCCTCATACAACGTCACGTCGTGGCCGCGCTGTGCCGCGACGGTCGCCGCCTTGAGGCCCCCTGGTCCGCCGCCGACGACCATGACCGACTTGCGTCGGAGCGTCGGATTCGGTAGATCGTAGACGAGCTCACGCCCCGTCTCGGGCCGTTGGATGCACGAGATCGGGTGGCCCGTGTGGTGGTGCCCGATGCACGCCTGGTTGCAGCCGATGCACGCTCGGATGGAGTCCAGCTCGCCGGCCTCCGCCTTGTTCGGCATCTCCGGGTCGCAGATCAGCGCCCGCGTCATCGCGCAAGCGTCGGTCAGGTCCTGCTCGAGCAGCGTTTCGGCGTCTTGCGGCTGGTTGATGCGGCCGGCGACCATCACCGGGATCGCCACCTTCTCCTTGACCCGTCCTGAAAGGGGCGCGGTGTATCCCACCGCCTGCGACATCGGCGGGACGATGTGCACCGATCCGCCGAGCGTCGACGAGGTGCCGGCGGTGACGCTGATGTAGTCGAGCATCCCCTCCGAGTCGAGGTCAGCGCACACCTGGACCGTCTCATCGACCGTCAGGCCGTCGTCGGACATCTCGTCTCCGGAGATCCGCAGGCCGACGACGAAGTCCCGCCCCACCCGGCCGCGCACCTCGGCGACGACCTCGCGGAGGAACCGAATCCGATTGTCGTAGCTGCCGCCGTACTCGTCGGTGCGTTGATTGAGCCGCGGGTTGAGGAACTGGGCAGGTAGATAGCCGTGGCTCGCCACGATCTCGGCGCCGTCCAGCCCACCTTTGAGCATCCGCTCCGCGCCGTCGGCGTACCCGTCGACGACCTCGCGGATCAATGGGCGCGGCATGGCCGCCGGAACCGAATGGAACCGGTCGTTAATCGCATTCGACGCCGAGTACGTGACCGGCCTCGACCCATCGAGCGATTCCATGATCTCGCGGCCGGGGTGGAAGACCTGGCCGAACACCTTGCAGTCGTATGGCCGGACCGCCTGCGCGATCCGCCGATATCCGGCGATCGCCGAATCGTCGGTCGCCATCAGCATGTGCGTCGTGTACTGGGCAGTCTCGTGGATGCCGCTGACCTGCAGCACGATGAGGCCGACTCCGCCGGCCGCACGCGCACGGTGGTATGCGACCAGCTGATCGGTGACTGCGCCGCCATCGGACATGCCGGTGTCGTGCCCGGACGAGACGATGCGATTCTTGATCGTCGTCGATCCGATTCGCAGGGGAGAGGACAAGAGGGGGAACCGCGTGGTCTGACGCGTCGGTGCGGACAAGGTGTGCTCCGTTCAAAGTCTGTGTATGCGGCGGCGCGTCAGCCGAGCCTGATCATCACGTGCTTGACCCGCGTGTAGTCCTCGAGGGAGTACATCGACTGGTCCTTGCCGTAGCCGGAAGCCTTGAAACCGCCCCAGGGCATCTCCGCGGCCATCGGCATATGGTCGTTGATCCAGACCGTGCCGGTCTCGAGCACGCGCGACGCCGTCATCGCCGTGTCTATGTTCCGGGTGAACACCGACGACGCGAGGCCGTAGGGCGTGTCGTTGGCGAGCGCGAACACGTCCGTGTCGTCGTCGAACGGCTGGATGTCGACCACGGGGCCGAAGACCTCGGTTCGCGCGAGGTGATGATCGTTTCCGACGCCGGTGAGCACGGTCGGCTCCACGAACGCGCCGCATCCGGCCAGCGCCCGGCCGCCCGTCGCCACCTCCGCGCCTTCCTCCACCGCACGGTTGACGAGGTCGAGCACCTCGCCCTGTCGCGCCTCGTAGGCCACGGGGCCCATCTCGACGCCGTCGTCCGCCATAGGGTCTCCCACGGACAGTGATTCCGCCCGGCCTACCAGCTCTTCCAGGAGACGGTCGTAGACGCTGCGGTGCGCGAACACCCGCGCCGCGGCACCGCAGTCCTGGCCGGAATTCCAGAAGCTGCCCACCTTGAGGATCTCCGCCGTCGCCACGGGATCCGCGTCGCCGAACACGATCACCGGGGCCTTGCCGCCGAGCTCGAGGTGCACGTGCTTCAGCGTGTCCGCAGCCCTGGCCGCGATCCGCTTGCCCGTCGCCGTGCCCCCGGTCATCGACACGATCCCCACCTCGGGGCTGTCGACCAGCGCATTCCCCACCTGCGAGCCGGAGCCGAACACCGTGTTAATCACGCCCGCCGGCGCCACGTCGCGGATCAGCGCGGCCAATCGCAGCGCGGTGAGCGGCGTTTGCGAGGCCGGCTTGAGGACGACCGTGTTCCCCGCCGCCAGGGACGCGCCCAGTTTCCACGCAGTGATCATCAGCGGATAGTTCCAGGCGGAGATGAGCCCGGCGACGCCGATCGGCTCGCGGCGGATCAAGGACGTGTATCCGTCGGCGTATTCGGCGGCCGCCTTGCCTTCGAGGTTGCGCGCCGCGCCCGCGAAGTAGCGGAAGCAGTCCGCGGCGCCGGCCACTTCCTCGGCGGATGCGACGAGAGGTTTGCCCACGTTCAGGCTCTCCAGGTGGGAGAGGCATGCGGCGTCCGCGTCGATGGCGGCCGCGATGTCGAGCAACACCTCGGCGCGGCGAGCGGGGGTGGCCGACCTCCAGGTGCTGAAGGCGCGGCGGGCGGCGTCGATCGCCGCGTGGGTGTCGGCCGACGTGGCCGACGCGAGTTCGACGATCGTCTCGCCCGTGGCCGGCGCCAGGACGGCAAGCTTGTCCCCGGACATGTCGGCGAACGCGCCGTCTACGACGCTCCGGAGGCTGTCGAAGTCGAAAGTGAAGGGAGGGGTGATCATCGGTTCGTCCGTTTCTGCGCCGGCGGGGTGCGCCGGCGCTGAAGGGTGAGCGCGGGATGGGCAGGGGCGGGAAAGCTAGAGGTCGAGCACGAGCCGGGAGCAGGCGGCGCGCGAGACGCAGAGCATCATGCAGTCGTTCTCTGCCTTCTCGGACTTGGAGAGCACGACGTCGCGGTGATCGGGTACGCCGTCGAGGACGCCGGTCTCACACGTACCGCACGTCCCCTCCTCGCAGGAGGATGGGAGGTCGAATCCCGCATCGTTCAGGGTGTGCAGGATCGAACTGTCGGCAGGCACGATGTACGTGTCCCCGGTGCTTGCGATCTCCACCTCGAACGCGACGTCGGCGGAGGTGTCCACCGCGTCCGCGACGAACTGTTCGGCGAAGAACCGCCACGGCCGGGTCGCGCTGCGGGTGTCGACGGCGTCGATGAGCCCGGGCGGGCCGCACACGTACACCGCCGTGCCGGCGTCGCAGCCGGCGAGCAGGCGATCGAGGTCGAGCACGCCCGCGTCCTCGTCGACGTGGACGGAGGCCCGTCCGGCGGGCAATCGCCGTAGCTCGGCGGCGAACGCCAGCCGGTCCGCTGTGCGAGTGCAGGCCACCAGGCGCCAGTCCGCCCCGCGCGATGCGGCCTCCCGGACCATCGGCAGGATCGGGGTGATGCCGATCCCACCCGCGATGAACAGGTACTTTCCACTCGGTTCAAGCGGAAAGTTGTTCCTCGGCCCTGTCACCGCCAACGTCTCACCACGGTCGAGCAGGTCGTGGATGTACGCTGAACCGCCCCGGCCGGCCTGCTCGCGGAGGACGGCGATCCGCCACGACGACCTGTCGGCCGGGTCGCCGCACAGTGAATAGTGGCGCACCAGCTCCCCGCTCGGTGTGGGCAGCCGGACTTCGATGTGCGCCCCCGGTCGCCAAGCGGGCAGCGGCGCACCGTCCGCGTTGCGCAGGTCCAGCGCGACGACGTCGGTAGCCACCCGTGACTTGCGTGTCACGGTGAGCTGCAGGCCTTCCGGGCCGATTGCGGCGGGCCCCGGCCCGCGGGCGATCGTGGTGGTGGTGTGCATGCGCTGCTCCGCTGTAGGTCCGCGATGACATGGGTCTGTCCGGAATGGCGTAGGTCAGTCCGGGATGGATACGGTCTGCGCATTGACGAACTCGCGAAGACCGTAGGCGCCGAGCTCTCGGCCGAATCCGCTGCGCTTGACGCCGCCGAACGGGATCCGCGGGTCCGACGCCGTCATCGAGTTGATGAAGCACCCGCCTGTGTCGAGACGTGCTGCGATCGCAACCGCCCGGTCCCGGTCCGCCGTCCACACGGCGGAGCTGAGCCCGTACGGCGAGTCGTTGGCCACCGCGACGGCGGCGTCCACGTCCGGCACGCGAATGACGGCCGCCACCGGGCCGAAAGTCTCCTCACGCATGATCGGCGACGCGGTATCCGACACCTCCACGACCGTGGGCGGGTAGAACGCACCCGGCCCGTCCCCCGGCGCACCGCCGACGATGACCGTGTCCCCGTGCGCCACGGCACGGTCCACCTGGCCGGCCAGCTCGTCGCGCAGCTCACGGCGCGACATGGGCCCGACATCGGTGGCGCGGTCGGACGGGTCGCCCACGACCAACGCCCGCGCCCCGTCGGCGAGCGCGGCGATGAACCTGTCCGCCACCTCCTCGACGACAATGAACCGCTTTGCCGCGATGCAGCTTTGACCGGTGTTCTGGAATCGGGCGCGAACCGCACACGCCGCGGCCGCGTCCACGTCGGCGTCCTCGGCGACGATGAACGCATCGCTGCCGCCGAGCTCGAGCACGCACTTTTTGAGCGCGCCGCCCGCTGCGGCACCGACGGCCGCGCCGGCCCTTTCGCTCCCGGTCAGCGTCGCCGCCGCAATGCGCTCGTCGTCGAGCAGTAGGCCTGCGCTCGGCCCGTCGAGCAGGATCGTCTGCACCACATCGTCACCCAGACCGGCTTGCGCGAACAGGCTCTGAAGGAAGAGGGCGGATCCGCTGACGCCTTCCGCATGCTTGACGACGAGCGTGTTCCCCGCGGACAGGATCGGCGCCGCCGCGCGCATGACCTGCCACACCGGATAGTTCCACGGCATGATCGCGAGAACCGGCCCCAGGGGCAGGAACTGCACGAAGGCCTCGCGGCCGGGGATGTCGGCGCGCTCGGCAGCCAGCATGGCGTGCAGGTTGTCCGCGTAGTACTCGCACACGCCCGCCGACTTCTCCACCTCCGCCTCGGCCTGCACGACAGGCTTGCCCATCTCGCGGGTCATCAGCGCCGCCGCATCCGTCGCGTTGTCCCGCAACACGTGCGCCATTGCGCGCAACCGTGTGGCGCGTTCATCGAGGGACGTCGCGCGCCAGCGCGAGAAGGCCGCACGGCTGCGAGTGAGGACCGCGTCGACCGTCTCCGGCCGATCCGCGGTGTAGTCGGCGATGGGTTCGTCGGTCGCAGGATTGATGCTGCGAATGGGCCGCGCGGCCACGGCTGTGCTCGTCATTTCGCAGCCTCCGCTGCCGGGACGACGCGGCTCAGGTCGACGGTGCGGCCCGCCGTCAACCCGCCGTCGAGTACGTATGACTGACCGCTGGCGAAGGATGACTCATCGCTGGCCAGCCACAACGCCAGGTTCGCGATGTCGGCGGGCACCGACATCCGGTTGAGCGGATGGATCGACGCGGCCTGGTCGCGGGCCCGCTGTGGATCGTCCTGCGCGTCGAAGAACTGGTTCAGCATGTCCGTGAGCACGTAGCTGGGGCAGATGGCGTTCGCGCGGATGTTCTCGCTGCCGTGATCGATGGCCAAGGCGCGGGTCAGCGCCTGCACAGCGCCCTTGGACGTGTTGTACACCGCAAGGTGCGGCTCGGCCCAGAACCCGTCGACCGATGCGAGGTTGACGATGGAACCGCCGCCGGCCGCGCGCATGAGGTCCAGCGCATGCTTGGCCGTGAGGAACGGGCCGCGCACGTTGACCGCCATCACCGCGTCCCAGTCCTCCACCGAGGTGTGCTCGATTGTGGCCTCGTACTCGACGGCGGCATTGTTGACCAGGATGTCGAGCTTGCCGAAGCGTGCACGGACCGTCGACATCAGGGCCATCACGTCGGCCTCCGAACTGACATCGCCCTGCACGGAGACGACGTCCCCGCGGTCGACCACGCCCGAGCGGCTCATGGCCACCACCTGCGCGCCCTCGTCGGCGAACCGTTCGACGACGGCCTTTCCGACGCCGCGGCTGCCGCCGGTGACCACCGCCACCTTTCCGGCCAGCCGTCCGGAATCCGACAGTGATTGAGTCATCTGTCCACCTTTTTCGCATGACCGGGACGGCCGCGCCGCAGGGGCGCGACCTCCCGGAGGGTTGTTGTGGGGTGCGGTTCGTTACTGGGCCGACGCGCCGACGGGCTCGGCGGCGCGTTGCCGGACGAGGTCGACCATGCGCCGCTTGTAGTGCCCGAGGTGCTCGGTGAGCAGGGCCGCGCAGGCTTCGCCATCGCCGGCGACCAACGACTCGTAGATGGCGCGGTGCTCGTCCACCAGCGGCCGCGGGTTGTCGATCTCGCGATCGGCTGCAGTCAGCAGGGAGAAGCCGAAGCGCACCTCGTTGAGGATGCTCCGGTAGAGCCTGTCGAGACGCGGACTGCCCGCCAGGTCCACGAGCAGCGTGTGGAAATGCAGGTCGGCTGCGACCAGCCCGCTTGCACTGCTGCCGCCGGCGGCGGCCTCGAACGACTGCAGCGACTGCTCGAAGGCCGCCTCCTGTCCCGGCGTGAGACGTGCGACCGACCGGATCCCCTCGAGTTCCGCCATGAGCCGGACCCGATAGAGGTCCATGACGTCCTCGCCGTCGAGCTTGCACACGGCGGCGCCCTTGTTGGGGTAGTGCTGCACCAGCCCGTCGGCCACCAGGATCCGGATCGCCTCGCGGACGGTGTTGCGGGCGAGGCCGGATTCACGCGCCAGCATCGACTCGCGCAGCGGCGTCCCCGGCGGGATCTCGCCCTCGACGATCCGATTGAGGATCTCCTCGGCGAGCAGATCGGCACTACCGCGCCGCTGCACCCTGTTCCCCAGTCCCACGAATCCGTCGGTGCTCATCATCCACCCACGGTACTGCGAATGAGATCCTGGAAGTGACTGATGGAGTGCTCGTGCTTGGTTACGAGCCGCCCCTCCGGCACCTGCCCGGACTTGGCTCCCCGGTGGGCCGACTCGCACAGCACGAGGTCCTCGATCATCACCTGGTGGATGAGCTCGCTGGTGGCCTGCGCCTCCTGTTCGTCCGCGCCCTCTTCGAAGAAGTACTCGTAGACTGCGAGCGTGTTCTCCTCGTCGATGGGGATGATCTGGTTCGTCGAGACGTTGCCGTGCCCCGGGTAGATGTTCAGGCTCAGCGTCGGGAACAGGAAGTTGTAGCGCCCCTCCCGAATCTGGCACTGATCGATGCCGTCGGTGTCGACCGGCGGGCCGAACTGCGTGGACATCCAGCCGGATTCCTCGCTGTCGTAGCTGCTCAGGTCGATGGCGTCGGCGAAGCTGGGGTGTGCGTTGGGGCAGTGATAGCACTCCAGGAAGTTCTCGATGACGATCTTCCAGTTGGCCTTGAGCCGGTATTCCTTGCGGTCGCGCAGCTCCAGCCGGTCCAGATTCACCCCGGTGCCTTCGATGACCGCCGGCAGATCGCCCATGTACTCGGTCAGCGGCGGCACGTCGTCGTCGAGCGAGACGAAGATGAACGGCCCGTATGTCGCGATCGGCAGGCTGCGCAGACCGAGCTTCTCCTTGTCGAAGCCCTCCTCCTTGCGCGTGCGGGGCGCCGACTTGAGCGAGCCGTCGAGACCGTAGGTCCACGCGTGGTAGTGGCAGGTGAGCATGTTGCAGTTGCCGGCCTGTTCCAGCTTGACCTCGGCGCCGCGGTGGCGGCACACGTTGACCAGCGCGTGCAGCTCGCCGTCCTTGTCCCGGGTGACGAGCACCGGCACGTCGCCGATCTGGATCCGGAAGAAGTCCCCGGGGTTGGGCAGTGAGTGCGTGGGGCCGACGTACTGCCAGAACTTCTCGAAGATCGCCTTGGTCTCGCGCCGGTAGATCTCCGGGTCCGAGTACCACGAGAAGGGCAGTGTGCGGGGGTTGTAGTCGGTCGGCTGCGTGCCGAGGGGCTGATCGAGAAGCGACAAGGCGGACTCCTTAACTCAGGAAGCTGTGCAGGCCTGGGCGGCCGAGACCTTGCGACTGCTGGGTGTGCAGTTGTTGAACAATCTAATCGTTCACTGTGATCCCGGTCAACCCCTGGACGCTGAGTGATCTACACCCCACGGGACTCACTCCGCTCATAAACAGCTCTCATCTGCAGTAATCGAACTTCCTGCGGAGCACGGCGGCGCACCGCGGCCGAACGTCGCCCCTCCCGCGAAGGCGGTCGACACCGCGCACGACCCACGGCGAAACACGCAAGAGTATTGACATAGATCACATCTGTGGCACTGTTGCTCAACAGTTGAGTGTTCTTGGGCGGCACCTCAGCGAACCTTTCTCCACCCGACGTCACCGGACCGAACCACTCGCACGGGCCGGCTAGCGCGCCTGCGGGCCCTCCCCGCCGCGCGCCGCACCCCCACTCGGAACCCCCGGGTCCAGCCGGCCACGGCGTGACCGAACGGAATTCATATGACTTCGCAACCGACCGCGGCGGGCGACGGCACTATGCCGCACTCCGCCGAGCAGCACCCCACCACGCGGATCCGGCCACGACAGGATCCGCGGCATCGCACCCGTCAGATCAGAAAGCCCGTCTTCTGCATCTCTGCGGGCGGCGCATTCGCCGTCGCCCTGTGGGCCCTGTTCTCGCCCGATTCGTACGCGAGCGCCATGTCCGCGTCGTTCGGATGGATCACCGGCTGGCTCGGGTGGTTCTACATCCTGCTCGCCACCGGCGCACTGGTGTTCGTCATCTACCTCGCCTGTTCCCGCTACGGGCGCATCCGGATCGGCCCGGACCACTCCCGCCCCGAGTTCGGCATTCTCACGTGGACATCGATGCTGTTCGCAGCCGGCATCGGCACCGACCTGATGTACTTCGCGGTGTCCGGACCATTGACGCACTATCTCGCGCCGCCCGAGGGCCCCGGCGGGACGGAGCAGGCCGCGCGGAAGGCATCGGTATGGACGATCTTCCACTACGGCATCAACGGTTGGGCGCTCTACACCGTCATGGGCATCGCGCTGGGGTACTTCGCCTACCGCCGCGGCATGCCGCTGGCGATCCGCTCCGCGCTGTACCCGCTGCTCGGCAAAAGGGTGCACGGGCGTGCAGGCGACGCCGTCGATATCGCCGCAGTGCTCGGCACGATCTTCGGCGTCGCGGCATCGCTCGGCATCGGCGTCGTCCTCATCAACGTCGGGCTGAACGTGGTGTTCGGAGTCGCGGTCGGCATCCCCGCGCAGATTGGCCTGGTGGTGGTCGGCGTAGTCGTCGCAACCCTGTCCGCGGTGTCCGGCATCGACAAGGGCATCAAGCGGCTCTCTCAGGCGAACACCGCTCTCGCCGTCGGCCTGACGGTCTTCGTCCTCTTGGCCGGCAAGACCGACTACCTGCTCAACGCGCTGGTCATGAACGTCGGTGACTTCATCCGCTTCTTCCCGGGCATGACGATGGAGACCTTCGCGATGGGCGACGGCAACGCCCACCAATGGCTCGCCGATTGGACGCTGTTCTTCTGGGCCTGGTGGGCGGCGTGGGCCGCCTTCATCGGGATGTTCCTCGCCCGGGTCTCCAAGGGCCGCACCATCCGCCAGTTCGTGGCGGGTGTGCTGATCATCCCGTTCACCTACATCCTCATGTGGGTGTCGATCTACGGGAACTCTGCGCTCGACATCGTCCGCTCCGGCAACCGAGAGTTCGGCGAGGCCACTGTCGACAACCCCGAGGAAGGTTTCTTCGCGCTCCTCCAGAACTACCCGCTGTTCACCGTCGTCGCGGCCGTCGCGGGCCTCACCGCCCTGCTGTTCTATGTGACCTCCGCCGATTCTGCGGCGATGGTGATGTCCACCCTCACCTCCCGGATCGACGATCCGGACGACGACGGCGCCCGCGCACCCCGCGTGTTCTGGGCGGTGGCGACCGGCCTGCTGACGATCGCCATGCTCACCGTGGGAGGTGTCGGCTCGCTGCAGCAGGCGACGGTCGTCATGGCGATCCCGGCGGCCATCGTCATCGTCATGGTGATGATCAGCCTGTTCAAGTCGCTGCGCGAGGAGGGCGCCATGATGGAGACTGCGGCGACGATCCTGCCGAACGCGCTGAGCGGCCGCAGCGAGTCCGGTGATCACCGGACCTGGCGGGCACGCATCCGCCGCGACGTCGCCTTCGCCACGCCCGAGGATGCGGACGAGTTCCTGTTCATGGACGTCGCCTGCGCTCTGCAGGATGCAGGCGACGAGCTGCGCGCGGCCGGGTACGACGTGACCGTCACCGCCTGCACCGACGACGACACCCATCATGTGCGGATGGAGATCACCTGTTGCGTCGACGGACGGCGGCCGTTCGTCTACGCCGTGCACCGGGACCTGTTCGCCACGCCCGCTTTCGCGCGCCGGCGGAATCCCTCAACGCCGGAGGTTTCGGCGCGCCTCGTCGTCCACCTCGACAGCGGCGGTCAGGGATACGACGTCATGGACTACACGCAGCCGCAACTGGTCAACGACCTGCTCGACCACCTCGAGCGGTATCTGGAGTACCTACGACTGGGCGATCCTTCGTCGCACGGGATCCGGGGCGGTACAACCGAATCCGGCAGCCCCACTGCGGAAGAGCCGGCACCGGAAAGAATGCCTGTCGACGCGTGACGACAGGCCGAGCGCGGTTGCAGCCGACTACAACCCCGGAACGCCTTCAGCACCATCGCAGGGCCGGACCGCACCGTGCTCCGGCCCTGCGGCCGTATCGGCGGCAAGGCCGCCGGGTCCGCCACGTGACGGTCAACGATACCGAACACTCCGGGGACCACAACGATCCGGCGTGCCTCACCTACTTTGAGCGCGTGGCGCCGGGTGGTGCCTCACCTACTTTGAGCGCGTAGCCAGGAAAGCTTGCCCGATGTGGAAGGCAAGATCGACATGGCCGCGAGACGGCAGGTGACGAACAAGCTGCGGAATCAGTACCGCAAGGCGTCGAAGGCGGACAAAGGCAAGATCCTCGACCGCGTGGTGGAGACCACGGGTATGGGCCGCTCGACCGCACGGCGGATGCTTCGCGGCCCTGCGCTGCCGGACCCGGCCGAGCAGGTCGACGGACGCACACTGCGCACTCGGCGCTTCAGCGACGACGCCAGGACCCTGCTTGAGCATGTGTGGGCGTTGATGGGCATGCCGTGCGGCAAGTATCTGGTCGTCATGGTCGATCTGTGGCTACCGCTGCTGGCCGAGGCGGGTGATCTGGACACGCCGTTCGCCACCGACGAGACGACCGCGGAACTGAAAGCGATGAGCGCCGCGACCGTTGACCGGTACTTGAAACCGGCACGCGACAGAATGCGGATCAAGGGCATATCGACGACGACGCCGTCACCGCTGCTGCGGAACTCGATTGCCATCCGTACCTGCACGGACGAGGCACCCGACACGCCAGGGGTGATCGAGGCCGACACCGTGGCGCACTGCGGCCCCACGCTGATCGGCGAGTTCGCCCGCACGCTGACGATGACCGACATTGTGACCGGGTGGACGGAGAACTGCTCGATCCGCAACAACGCCTCGAAGGGATCCTCCACGGGATCGAACAGCTGCAGGGCTGGTTTCCCTTCGCCATGACCACCTTCGACAGCGACTGCGGTTCGGAGTTCATCAACCATGAGGTCGCCGGGTGGCTGCAGGACCGCGACATCGCACAGACCCGCTCTCGGCCGTACCAGAAGAACGACCAGGCGCACGTGGAGTCGAAGAACAACCACGTCGTGCGCAAACACGCCTTCTATTGGCGCTACGACACCGCCGACGAACTCGAGCTGCTCGACCGGCTGTGGCGGCTGGTGTCGCTGCGGTTGAACTTCTTCACCCCCACGAAAAAAGCCGTCGGCTACACCGCCGGCGCGGACGGCCGCAGAAAGCGGATCTACGACAAGCCGGCCACCCCATGGCAGCGCCTGCAAGACTCGGGAACCCTTGATGCACAACAACTTTCGCGGGTCTCGGCTCGGATCGACGGGATCAACCCGGCCGACTTGACCCGGCAGATCAACGCCATCCAGATGCAGCTACTCGACCTGGCGCGAGACAAGACCGAAGCCCTCGCCGCCGCCCGCCACATGGACCTGGAAGCATTACAACCGTCAATCAACCGATTGGCCCAGGCGAAGTAGCGCAAGCCTCCCACGCGCTCACACTGCGTGAGGCACCGGCCACCCGCTTCGCGCTCACTTTTACGTGAGGCACCTCGCGATCTCGCCGCGATGCGCGCTTGCTCCTTTGCCAGAGGTATTCCCTGGTCGGCTGCTTCGGCGGGCAGCCCCTCGCTGTCACTGCAACACAGCCCGCCCCAGCTACTAAGGCGTGCAATGGCGGGCCACCCCGCCGGGCCCCGGTGACCCGGGTGCGACAACGGGCGTTACCGTCGCGTCCGGTGATGTCACTCCGGCGGGTCGAGCCGGTGCCGTCGATCAGTTCGGCTCGGCCAGGAAGCCCAGCACCAGGTCGTTGAACTCGTCGAACTGTTCCCATTGGGGCCAGTGACCGGCGTCGTTGATCAATTGGAACCGGCCGTTCTCGATCTTCTTGGCCATCTCGAGCCCGGCGGCGGCCGGCCCCGACGGGTCGTCGCTCGTCCACACCACCAGCGTCGAGTGCTTGATCGCGGCGAGCTCGTCGTCGGTGATGACGTTCCGGTCACGAATGGCATCGTCCTGCAGTGCGAGGATCCCGCGCATCGACTCGCTGAACGTGGGCTGCGAGTAAATGGTGCGGCGCACGTCGACGAGCTCGTCGCTGACTGTCTCGTCGTGCGCCATCAGCCACTCGAGTCGTGTGCGGATGCGCTCGGGGCTGGGATCGTCCGCCGCGGCCTGCGACAGCGTGCGCAAGCGCTCGCGCGCGGCGGGATTCGCGACCGCCCCGCCCGGCGTGTTGAGCACCAGCTTGTCGACGCGCTCCGGGTGGGCAACGGCGAACTTGACCGCGATCCAGCCGCCGAGGGATTCGCCGTTGAGGTGCGCGCGGTCGATGCCGAGCACGTCGAGCAACGCGCGGAGATGCTCGACGTAGTCGGCCAGCTCGAGCCCCCGCGTGGTGTGGGTGGTGTAGCCGTGGCCGGGGTAGTCGAGCGCGATCACCCGGTAGTTCTCGGCCAATGCGGCGACGTTGCGGGCGCAGAATTCGAGGTGGCCTCCCGTGCCGGGAAGCATCACCACGGCCTGCGGCGCGCTTCCGGCCTCGAGGATCCGCGTGGACCATCCGCCGACGGCGACGTGGCGGACCGTGAAATCGGTGCCGAGCAGGGCGGTCCAAATGCTGGGGTTCGTTGCAAGCATCTCGTGTACTCCTTTGTGTTGTCCGACGACGCTTCCGTCGAATCTGCTGTGCTAGTTGCCCTGTGAAATGGCAGTGGTGATGCCGAACCCGGCAATCCACTCGGGGATCGGCCGGTAGAAGCGGGATCGCATCGAGTACCGCCCCGCTGCCGCGAGCGCGGAGTACGCCGCGATCCAGGTGCGCACCTCGTGCGACGAGTGACCGGCGGCTTCAGTGCACCAGGCGGTCGTCCACCCGTCGACGTCGTCGAGGCGCCCCTCCGCGAGCAGGTCGAGGAAGTCGTTGTCCCACTCGGGATTCAGCGGCGCAATCGCGGCCGTGCCGGCCGCCAGGTCACGACCGGCCTGGACCACGCGCCGTTGGCGCTCCGCGCGCACGTCCGGACCGGGGTCGCGGCCGGCGATGAGGCGCTCGGCCACCTCCGGCGCGGCGCCCACCAGCTCGGGGACGGGCGGATCGTGCGAGAGCCCACCCGATCCGACGATCAGCGCCCTCTCGTCCCCCTCCGCGAGAAATCCGCCGATCGCCGCTCCCAGTGCGCGTGCGCGCGATGCGGGACCGAGCGGGATGGCGACGGCGTTGAGGAACACCGGGATCGTCGGCACCGCATCGACCGCTCCGAAGAGCAGCTCGAGCGGTTGGGCGAAGCCGTGGTCGAGACGCATCCGCTCGGAGACCGCGACGTCGACCCCCGCGTCGAGCACATGCTGCGCGAGCGCGCGAGAACGCTCCGTCGGCACGTCCAGCGGGCCCGCGGCGGTGCCGTAATCGCCGACGGTGACGGCCCGCTGACCGATGCAGAACGGCGGCATCAGGTCATAGAAGACGCCGTTGTAATGGTCCGGTGCGAAGATGACGACCAGGTCCGGGTCGAACTCCGCGCAAAACCGGCGGGCTTCGTCGAACGCGGTGTCGACGTCCCGCTGCACATCGTCCGCTGGGTGGTTGACCCCCATCAGCGGCGAGTGCGAGGTGGTGACCAGTCCGAGTGGCATTGATTCCTCCGAAGGGAACGCGCTTCGTCGAAGACGACGAAATCACGGCGTTATGGTTAGGTCTATGCGGATTGATCCGAGACTTGCATAGGCTATTGACTATGTATACGCCCGAGGAGACGCCGAAACCGCGCGCGGTCGGCCCCGACAACAACTTCTCAGTCCAGAAGCTGGAGGTCTTCTGTTCGGTCGTCGAGCTCGGCGGCGTCGGCAGGGCAGCCGAGGCACTGTTCGTCTCGCAGCCGGTGGTGAGCGCCCACCTCAAGTCGCTCGAAAAGCACATCGGCGCACAGCTTTTCGTCAAAGATGGCAGGTCGATCCGTCTGAGTGAGCCGGGCCAGACGGTCTACCGGTGGGCGTCCGATGTGCTGCGCAGCCGGCGGGAGCTCGACAAGTCGTTGGAATCGCTGTCCGCGGGCACTGCGGGCAGTGTCCGGATCGCGGCGAGCATGTCGGCCGGCAACAGCCTGCTCACACCGGTGGTCGTCGATTTCCGGCGGCGGTACCGCGACGTGGACATCACGGTGACGAACTCGTCGGTGGAGGTGGCGATGGAGACCGTCCGTGCCGGGCGGGCGGACTTCTGCGTGGTCGCCACGGATGCCGTGGTCGATGCTCGTTCGTACGAAGCCGAACTGATCGGCCAACCACCGTTCGTACTTCTGGCCGCCGTCGACGACGATCGGGTTCCCGATAGGGTCGGGGCCGTCGAACTCGCGCAGCTTCCATTCATCACGCCTCCCGGCGGATTCGCCATCCGACACAGCCAGGAGGCGGCGCTGGCGCGGCTCGGCGTCAAGCACCGGCATGTCGAGATCGAACTGGGCAGCGCGGAGGCCATCAAGCAGGCGGTCTCCGGCGGGCTCGGCGTGGCTCTTCTGTGGCGGGTGTCGGCGCGCCAGGAGCTCGCCCGGGGAGAGTTGCGGGAGATCACGATCGCGGGTCCGCCGATCAGGGACAAGCTCTACTTCGTCACCCGTAGCCGCAAACGGCTCACACCGGTCCAGCAGCGTCTGCGGCGGGCGATCACCGAATCGATCCCCGACCTGCTCGAAGCCTGAGCCCCTCGGCGGGCGCCCGCCTCTCATGCGGCACGCCCTGCGGCCGGGTGCAGCTTGTGCCAGATGACCCTTTCGATGTCGGCGAGCTCCGTGCTGTGCTGGAACTCGCCCGTACGCGGACGCGGTTGCCCGACTTCGACGGTCTCCCGGATCGTCCCCGGGTGCGCCGACATGATCGCGATGCGGTCCGCCATGAACACGGCCTCGCGGATGTCGTGCGTCACCAAGACCGCCGTGGTGCCCAGGGACTCAAGGATCCCCGCGACGTCGATCTGCAGCTTCTCCCGCGTCAACGCGTCGAGGGCGCTGAACGGCTCGTCGAGCAGCAGGACGTCGGGGCGCACCGCCAGCCCTCGCGCCACGTTGACGCGCTGCTGCATGCCGCCGGAGATCTGCGACGGCAGATAGTCGGCGTACCGCTCGAGCCCGGTCAGCGCCAGCAACTCCTCGACGGCCTCGTCGCGGCCGGCCTTCGAAGCGTGCACCGAGTGGCCGTTTCGCAGGGTCAGGCCGAACGCGACGTTCTTGCGGACCGTGTACCAAGGCAGCAGCGACGGGCGCTGGAAAACATACGACAACCGGGGCGCGTGCGTCGGGCCGTCGGGCATGCGCACGGATCCCGCGCTGGCGGTCTCCAGCCCCTGGATGATGCGCAGCAAGGTGGTCTTGCCGCAGCCGGACGGCCCCACGATCGCGAGGAACTCGCCCCTGCCGACACGCAGCGACACTCCGTCGAGCACCGGCGGCGCCGAATTCGTGAAGCTCTTGCTGACCGCCTCGACCTGGAGTGCGGAAGTGGACAGTGCTGTTGCGTGACTCATCAGAGCCTCCTGTAGGCGCGCCGCTCGAAGAACTCGATGACGGCGGTGAATGCGATGCCGAGGAACGCGAGCAGCAGGGTGACCGCGAAGATCTTCGGGGTGTTGAAGGACTGGGCCGACTGCAGGAGGTTCAGTCCCAGGCCGGCCGACGCGCCGAACAGGTCGGCGACAACCACGCCGATCAGTCCGCGGCCGATGGCCAGGCGAAGCCCGGTGAGGATGAAGGGCAGCGCACCGGGAAGCAGCACCTTCCGGAAGGTCTCCATGCGGGACGCTCCGAACACGATCGCCAGCTCCTTGTGGTCGGTGCTGACGGCACGTGCCCCCGAGACGGTGTTGATGAGGATCGGAAACACCACCAGCGCGAACACGACGGCGATCTTCGACTGCAGGTCGAATCCGAAGATGATGATGAACAGCGGCGCAAGCCCGATGATCGGGGTCGAGTACAGCGCGTTCACCCACGGGTTCGCCCACTTGTACAGCATCCGGCTGGCACCGATGGCCAGGCCCAGGGGGATCGCGATGATCGCGGCCAGCACGTAGCCCGCGGCGAATCCCTGCATGCTGATCGTGAGGTCCGGCCAGATCGAACCCGACGTGAACATCGAGGTCAATGTCCGCACGATCGCCGTGGGCGCCACGATGATCAGGTCGCTGGGTTCGAAAACCCTCACCAGCACCTCCCAGAGGAGGAGGCCGCAGAGGATGGAGATCAATCCGTAGGGGGTGCGCAGCCGGCGGGCCCTGCCCGCCAGGGCGGTCACCGCGGACCCCGCCGCCGACGTGTCCGGGACGGTGACCGGGGGCCTGACGCTCGTCGCCTGGGGCGTTTCGCGTTCCATGCTTGTCAGACTCATTTCTCCCCCCGTGCCGCGTCGAGATACGAGTAGTCCATGTACTGCTCCTCGGTGATCGGCTTGTCCATCAGGCCGAGCTCCAGGTAGGCGTCGACCGTGGCGGTGAACACGCCGGGGTCGTGATGGAAGTCGTCGGGGAAGTAGGCGTTCGGGATCGCGGGCGCGTAGAAGTATTTCTCCAGGCCGGCCTTGATCGCCTCGGGCGGGTCATCGACGAGCTTGCCGATCTCGGTCACGGCCTTGTCCTCGTTGGCCGGGTCCTTGACGAACTCCACGGCCTTGATGATCGCCCGCAGGTACTTGGTGACGGCCTCGGGATTCGCCTTCGCCCACTTTCCGGATGCCTCGATATCCGTGGTCATCAATCGCGGGGTCTGTCCTCCTGACGGCGCGAATCCCAGGTCGGTCAGGCCGCCGGAGTTGATCGCGGTGTACGCGGTCGGATATGTGGACAGCGTCGCAGCCGCCTGCCCGTTCTCTACTGCGGCGACACGCTGCGGGGTCGCTCCGAGCGCCACATAGGTCAGGTCGTTCTCGGGGTCCAGGCCGGCCTGCTCGGCGAGGTTGTCGAAGATGACCCGGGTGATGTCGTTCGTGCTGCCGAGCGCAATCGTCTTGCCGCGCAGCTCGTCCCACGAATCGATGCCGGGGGAAGCGAGGACCGTCCAGATCGACGCGTCCATGGCGGCGGAGATGCCGACGACGTTCGCGCCCTTGGAGGCCGCGGCGATGCCGTCCACGCCGATGTGGCTGATCTGGACGGCGCCCGACTGCATGCCGTTGATGGCATCGGCGCCCTTGGTGACCTTCACGTACTTGTCGACGGCGATGCCTTCGTCGTCGAAGTACCCCAGCGCATCCGCGAGGTGCGGCCAGAGGCCGGTGGTCATGCCGGCCACCGACTGTTCAGCGACGGTGATGGTCGATCCGGATTCGGACGCATCGGAGGCGGTGCTGCACGCAGTGAGTACCGCGGTACTCAGGATGGCTGCGGCCGCAGCGGCGGCGAGCCGGGCGGGCCTGGCACGTTGCGGAAACTTCATGAAGATACTCCTGACCTGTCTGGGCTTCACGCGGAATGTCGTACCGGCATGGCGGTGGCGAGCCCGAGGAGCCGGGAGAAGACCGCCCCCGGGTCCGCCGGGGCGGTGGGCCCGCTCCAGGCGACGACCTGGTCCGGACGCACGAGCACCATCGTCGCGTCCCCGTAGATCGCGGGATCGACAGGCTCGTCGATGTCGAGGACCGCCAGCGGGATCCCCGCGGCGGCCGCGGCGGCGGCGAACGGCCCCGCCGCTGGCGCCCCAGCACCGATGCGAAGCAGCGTGAACTGATCTCCTACCTGGTCGAACAGCGAGTCGCCGCCGGGACGCCAGTGATGCGGCAAACGGGCTCCGGCGACGACGCTCGGAACGTAATCGCCGATCGAGGCGATCGCCGCGTCACCGTCCTGCTCGCCGTCGATGCCCGGCGTGCCGGAGTACTTGGCGCCGAACTGCACGCCCTGGCTGTACCACTGCTTCCTGTCGATCTGCTCGATGCGCGCACCGGCCTGACGGCGCAGCGACGCGCCCAGCGGGCCGGGCTCATGCAGCGCGGGATCGCGGGCGATCTCCTGCATGTCGGAGTCGATCTTCAGCGCCGCACGACTCGTTGCCTCGCCGACGGAGCGCCGCTCGCCTTCGTAGTCGTCGAACACCCGCTCGCCGGCCCATCCGGAAAGCACCGCGTGCAGCCGCCACGACAGCGCCATGGCGTCGCCGATCCCCGTGTTCATGCCGAACCCCCCGAGAGGGAGCCACAGGTGCGCCGCGTCTCCTGCCAGGAGGATCCGGCCATCGCGGAAGCGGTCGGCGACGAGCCGGCGCGCGGTCCACCGGACCACCCCGACAGTGTCGATGTCGTCAAGCCGACGGCCGATCGCGTCGTCGAGCATGACATCCGTGTCCACACTGTCGGGATCGACACCCTCGGGGACGCGCGCGTGGCAGAGGAACAGCGACCCGCCGTCCAAACGGATCAGGCTGCCGCGGAACTGCCTTCCGTACCACCAGTACATCCACCCGGGCCGGTCGCCCAGCATGCCCGCCAGACTCGGCGAGCGGAACTGCACCGAATGCCTCCGCTCACTGACCTCTCCGTCGCCTTCGAGCACGGCGCCGATCATGCGACGCACCGTGCTGGCTCCGCCGTCGCATCCGACGACATACCGGGCGGCGACCTCGTACTGCTCGCCGCTCCCGGTGCGCACCGAGAGCACAGCCGCGTCGCCGTCGTCGCGCACGGATTCGACGCTGTGCCCGCGCCGGACGTCGATACGACCGCTGTCCCGGCAGGCGCTGTCGAGGACCGGCTCGAGATAGATCTGCGAGATCCTGTGTTGCGGTTCCGGCGTCGGCCAATCGTCGAACTCGGCGGCGGAACCGTCCAGCACCTCGTCGCTGGAGGAGAACTCGAACCGGGTGAGTTCGTGGCCGGTCATGCTGGTGCAGTAGACGACATCGGTGGCGTGGTCGCCGGGCAGGCCGGCGCGGCGGATCCGTCCTGCGAGGCCCAGCCGCCGGAAGTACTCCATCGACCGCGCGTTGGTGGTGTTGCACCGCGGGTTCGTGGTGGTGGTCGCCGACGTGTCGAGCAGGAGCACCCGGGTTCCGCGGAGAGCGAGGTCCAAGGCGAGCGTCATGCCCACGGGGCCGGCACCGACGACCGCTACGGGATGCACGTGAGCCTTCCCGTGCCTCTCTGACGATGTGATGTAGGTCATGTCAACGACCGTAGGCGGGCCGCCTATATAGGTCTATGTGGAAGTTCGATGCTCACACATCGCCAAGGGACTATGAATGATCGTCCGTCAGGCGCCGAGACCCCGCCGGCATCAATGCCGGCGGGCTCCGTCACGGTCGGTCGATCCGCCCCCCACTACCCGCCCGCCGGGAAGAGCCGCCCCACGGCGGCGACGATCGCCGCACGCCGGTCCGCCAGGAACGCCTCCCTCTCAGCGCCTTCCAACGTCACTGAGCGCGGCCCGTCGGCCCAGGCCGTCGCCAACTGGTTGACGAAGACGAGGATGTCGAGCGGATCCCACGACGGGTCGAGCAGCCCGTCCTCCTGGGCGCGGCGCAGTATCGCGGTCTTACGCCGCGCCGTCTCCACGACGGCGTCGTCGTCGGCCGGCCCCTCGAGCGCACCCCACTGCATCAGCCTGCGATTGTCGGGGTTGGCGACGAAGTAGTCGTGCACCCGCCCCGCGTATCCCGGCAGATCGGCGGGGTCCAGCTGCGTCGCCTCGGCCACCGCGTCGAGCTGACGGCCGGAGACGAACCGGTAGAGCTCGTCCTTGCCGCGGAAGTACGCGTACACCCGTTCCTTGCTGGTCCTGGCGGACCGGGCGATCCGGTCGATCCGCGCGCCGGCGATCCCGTGCCGCGCGAACTCGGCCGTCGCCGCCGCGATGATGCGTCCGCGTGTCGAGTCTGCAGCCTCGCGGGGACAAGCAGCGTCGACGGAATCCGCAGTGGCGGCTGGATCAGCGTGCGACGGTTCCGGCATCCGCCCAGCCTAACAACCCGAACCGATCGGTTTGACGCCGTGATCTGCCCACGCCTATCGTCAAACCATACTGTTCGGTTTGGCAAGCGAGAAAGGTGGACGCATGCAGCAGAGGACGCTGGGGACACAGGGGCTCGCCGTCGCGGCGGTGGGATACGGGTCGATGGGGACCGCCGTGGGGTACGGACCCACCGACGACGCCGAGTCGATCGCCGCGATCCGCCACGCGCGCGAGCTGGGCGTGACGATGTTCGACACCGCTGAGATGTACGGATGGGGCGAGGGCGAAAAGCTCCTCGGCCGTGCGGTGGCGCCGTTCCGCGACGAGGTCGTGATCGCCACCAAGTTCGGGCTGACCCCGGAGTTCGGCACCGATTCGCGGCCCGAGCACATCCGCGCGGTGGTCGAGGCGAGCCTGCGCAACCTCGGCGTGGACTGCATCGACGTGCTCTACCAGCATCGGGTGGACCCGGCCGTGCCCATCGAGGACGTCGTCGGCACGATGGCCGAGCTCGTCCGCGCAGGGACGGTGAAGTACCTGGGGCTGTCGGAGGCGCCACCCGAGATCATCCGCACAGCCCACGCCGTGCACCCGATCTCCGTACTCCAGACCGAGTACTCGATCTTCGCGCCGGACGCCGCACCACTGTTCCCGCTGTTGGAGGAGCTCGGTATCGGGTTCGTCGCGTACTCGCCGCTGGCGCGCGGCTTCCTCACCGGCGCAGCCGCACCCGCCGCCGACTACGGGCCCGCCGACTTCCGCCGCCAGATGCCGTGGTGGGCTGCGGACAACTACGACGCCAACGCGGCCATCGTCGCTCGCCTCTCCGAGATCGCCGACGCCAAGGGGATCACCCTCCCCGAGTTGGCGCTCGCGTGGACGCTCGCCGCGCACGATCACGTCGTCCCCATCCCGGGTTCCCGCAACGCCGGCCGCGTCGCCAGCAACATCGCGGCCGCCGACGTCGTCCTCACCGCCGACGACCTCGCACACATCGCCGCCATAGCGCCGGCAGGTGGCCACGGCGGCCGCGGCACGCCGTCGCCCTGGCTGTGAATGCGCCGGCGCATCCGCCCCACAGACGGTCATCCGCGACGACGCCCCATTAACTATGGACATCGCGTCACACATAGATCTACTGTGGACACATTGTCCCGGATAGTCGGCCGTTAGGAGTCCGAGATGCAGGCCCCCGCAATCCGTCGCTCACGGCGCCGTGCCACTGCCGGCCGCATGACCACGCTGCGCGATGCCGCCGGTTCACGCCACGCGTACGAGGACACTCTGCGCACGCTGTCCGAGGCGTCCTCGACGGGACCGCACTTCGAGGCGTTCAAGGACATCGCTTGGGATTCGCCCGAATTCGCCGCACCCGCGGACGACCCTCGATGGACGCTTCCCGAGGTCGACCCCTTGAGTCGCACCGATTGGTTCCGGGGCCTGCCCGCCGCGGAACAACGTCGCATCGCCCGCCTCCGAATCGCGTCGATCACGAAGACCGGCAGCCAGTTCGAACAACTGCTGCTGCTCGGCGGCACACAGTTCCTCATGGGCCTGGCCAACGAGAACCCCGAGTTCCGCTACTTCATGCACGAACTCACCGAAGAGACCCACCACATCCAGATGTTCCAGGAGTTCACCAACAGGGTGGCTCCCGAGGTGCACGGCGGGCCGACGCTGTTCATCAAGTCGTTCCCGCTCGTCGGCATGCTGGGCTCGCTGTGGCCCAGCTTGTTCTTCCAGATCATCCTCGCCGGCGAGGAGCCGATCGACCACATCCAGAAGAGCATCATGCGCGGCGGCGGGATCCACCCGCTCACCGACCGCATCATGGAGATCCACCTGGCCGAGGAAGCGCGGCACATCGGGTTCGCCCACGCGTGGCTGCGCCGCCATGCTCCGCGCATGAGCCGCGTCAACCGGCTCGCGCTCGGCGTGACGACCCCGTTGATCATGCGCATCGGATTCTGGGGCATCGTCGTCCCGAGCAGGCAGGACGCGAAGCTGATGGGCATCCCCCGCGACGTCCTGCGCGATACCTACTCGATGCGCAATCCCGATTTCCGGCGTCTCCTCTCCGACGCCTGCGCGGACGTGCGGAGCCTCGCCGACGCCAACGACATGCGGAACCGGCTCACCCTGTGGTCCTGGCGGCGGACCGGGACCGACGGGCGGCCTTCCCGCTACCGCAGCGAGCCGTCGCGGGCCGCGGCCTGACCTTTCTCACACGACGCTGATCGCGGTGTGCTCTCGCCGCTCCAGCTCCGGGACACTGCTGTATCCGGCATCAACGCCCGGCGCGTGGTCTCCTCGATTCTTGAGGACCGACAGTCCGCTGAGGCCGAGTCCGACGACGATCCAGCCGACCAGGGTCCACACCGAGTGCGCAACCGACGCTCCGTCGAAGAATCCGACGGAGCGCGCCGCATTGCCGGCCGCACCGATCGGCAGCAACTGCCCGATCTCGCCCCAGGGCGCGGGGAGCCACTGCCATCCGGTGGCGATGCCGGACAGCGGGTTGGAGACGAAGAGAGTCAAGACTCCGCCGAACGCCAGGCCCGCGTAGCCGATGAGCGATTCGAGCCCCAGGACGAACTCCGATGTGGCGGCAATGCCGAGGGCGAGCACCCCCGACATCGCCCAGTAGTCGGCATCGAAGGTGCCGAAGCCGAACCGCAGGATCGCGCCGATGACGAAGCCGGCGATGAGCGAGAACGCGAGCGAGCCGAACACGCGCAGGCCATGACGCTTCTTCAGGGTGAACGACAGCACGGCCGCCGAGATCATCCCACCGAAGGCCAACGGCAAGGCCAGAACGCTGAGCCCGGTCGCCGACGGATCGTGGTCGGCGGTCGGTGCGACGTCCTCCACCGTCACCGTGCTTCCTCTGTCCTCAAGCCCGGCGGCGACCCCGGTGAGGACTTCCCCGTACGGGCTCCCGGCGCCGGAAGCGGTGTAGACGGCGGCACCATCCGCAGCGACGGCGATGCCCCCGATCACCTCTCGGTCGCGGATCGCCTCCTGTACGTCGTCGGCGCTGCCGTAGACGGTGACGTCGAAGGCGCCCGGCCGTCGCTGGTCGAGCGCACTTGCGAGCCGGTCGACGGCCGATGGCGCCCCTGCGACGCCGAGCGGCAGATCCTCCGGGCCCGAATGGAACTGCGGGGCCAGGAAGGACAACAGCATCAGGGCCACCGCGGCCGCGAGGCCGATGACGGAAACGGCGAGCATCCCGTACGTCTTGGTGCCGGACTTGTCGGTGATTCCCATGCGAGCCCTCGCAGTGCTGTCGAAGCGTCGTCCATCCGGAACGCTGTGTTCCGCTTTCGGTTGTGGAACATACCGCTCCGCTTGTTACGATGCAATGCCATGACGGGTCGCAGCAGGGAGGACCAGCGTGCGCGCGGATGCGAGGGAGAATCGTCAGGCGCTCATCGGCGCAGCCCGGCGGATGCTGGCGGAGCGGGGCGCGGACGTCTCCATGCGGTCGGTCGCCGCCGCGGCCGGAGTGGGGATCGGAACGCTCTACCGACACTTCCCGAACCGCGACGACCTGCTGACCGCCGTGGTCGGTTCCATGGTGGACGACATCACCCGCGTCATCGAAAGCCACGAAACCGGCTGGGCGAGCCCCGAGGACGCTGAAGCCACGTGGCGTTCCTGTGCCCACGAACTGGCCGGGCTCCGGCTCGCCGCAATCGGGGAGAACGTGATCGTCCTCGCACCGCAGGAGGGGGAGGTCTGGAAAGCGACAGCCCCGCTACGGGGTCGGCTCACCGACGCGTACTCGAGTCTGCTGGCCCGGGCGGCGGACGCCGGGCTGGTGGACGCCGCGCTGGCCCCGTGGCGGTTTCATCTCGGATTGGCGGCGATCGCACGTCCGCTTCCCGGCGGGTTCGAGGCAAGGTTCGACGATCTTGCGCCGGGGCAATCGACCTGGCTCGTCGATACTTTCCTCAACGGTCTGCGGCCGTGAAGGCCCTCGCAGAAGAGGACCGCCGGTGGCACACAACGCGTCTCACCCCCGCGCCATGTCAACGAACCTTGACAGGTGCAGTTGGTGCGCCACAGTGACTGTGGCGGTGGGACCGTTGCGGTGCTTGCCCAGGATCAGGTCGGCTTCACCCATGCGCGGGTCGTCCCGCTCGAAGGCGTCGGGCCGGTGCAGCAGGATCACCATGTCGGCATCCTGCTCGAGTGATCCGGATTCACGCAGGTCGGACACCATGGGCTTCTTGTCGGTGCGCTGCTCCGGGCCACGGTTGAGCTGACAGATCGCCACCAGAGGAACCTCGAGCTCCTTGGCGAGGAGCTTGAGGCTGCGCGAGAAGTCCGAGACCTCCTGCTGGCGCGATTCGACCTTCTTGCCCGACGTCATCAGCTGCAGATAGTCGACCACGATCAGCTTGAGATCGTGCTTCTGCTTGAGCCGGCGCGCCTTGGCCCGGATCTCCATCATCGTCATGTTCGGCGAGTCGTCGATGAACAGTGGCGCTTCGGAGATCTCGCTCATGCGGCGCGCCAGACGCGTCCAGTCGTCGTCGGACATCTTGCCCGCGCGCATGTCGCCCAGCTTGACCTTGGCCTCGGCGGAGAGCAGACGCATCACGATCTCCGTCTTGCTCATCTCCAGCGAGAAGATCACACTCGACATTCCGTGCTTGACGGAACAGGACCGCATGAAGTCCATGCCGAGGGTCGAGTTGTGCGTAGGGACCATCGACCGGCCCGCGAGGTAGAGATGGTCCTCGGCCGATACTTCAACGCACCGGACCGGCACCGAGTCGATCGGGCGAACGTCGACGATGAAACGCGAGCCAGATCGAGCGGTGTTCGATGCGTGTCGCCGTTCCTTGTGAGCAATCCGCTTGCGCTCGATACCGAACACCGTGTCGTCGGTCGCGAATGTGAGCGTATAGGCGGTGGACGTGGCTTCGCTCCGGCCACGGACCCGTTTGGTGCTCACCTGGCAGCGGTACCCCAGGCTCACGATCAGCTCGTACACATCGTCGATCAGCCGCTTGTCGACACCCGCGTACTGGACCGAGCCGCCTGCGGTGACGGTGCCGTCGGTGTCGAGCAGGCCCGCAAGCATTGCCCGCCGCTGACGCCACGACCCTCGCAGGTACTGGTTCGGAATGTGCTTGTTGCCCAGTACCCCGAGAGTGCGGAGCTGCGCCTGGACACTGCCGACCGAGTTCCGGCAGCGCTGGCACATCCGCAGGCCGGTGCACGGATCGCCGCACACCGGGCACGTGGGCGACGCTACCGGGCTCGACATGAACCGCGCCTTGCCGCCGCAGGACTGCCCACACGTGCGGACTTCGCTCGTGTGCGGCACGAACGTCTCGCCACACACCACGCACTGGCGCGATTCGGTCGGGGGCTCCGGCGGCAGCGAGATCCGATAACGGTACTTGGCCGACGAGGAACGCGTCGCAACCAGCCCCTCGCCTTCAATGAGCATGGCGATCTCGGGGTCGGCGGTGGTGATGTGCGCGGCGGCCGTGGTGCCGTCACCGAGCCAAGCGCCCAGCGTGTACGGCGGCACGAGCAGGTCCTGGTCGGGCAGCTCCATCGCCTGAGCGTTGACCACTGAATGGTTGATCCGGCTGTCCGCGGTGGGGCATCGGAGAGTGGCCGCGATCTGCTCTGTGGTGCGCACCTCGGCGAACGTGCGCTGGTTCCTGTACCGGTTGTACCCCGCCGCTGCCGCCTGCGCCGACTTCCGCGAAGCACGTGTCTCGGTCAGCCACTGGTGCTCCGCGTCGGCGACGATGACTGTTCCGTCAGAGAACTCCACCTCGAAGCACGGCCTGCCCGCCATCACCTCGGTGGCCGCGACCACCCGCGTCGGCCGGCCGTCGGCGCCGATGAGCTGGTCGCCCACGGCGACCTCACCCATGGTTGTCCACCCGGCGGGCGTGGGAAGCGGCGTGTCGAGCGCCAGCGCCTTGCCCACGCCGGGCCTGGCCGCCACGATGATCATCTGCCCCGGGTGCAGTCCGTTGGTAACCTCGTCGAGCTCCATGAACCCGGTGGGCACGCCCAGCGACAGGCCGCCGCGCGTGGCGATGGAGTCGATCTCGTCCAATGTGGGCTGCAGCAGCTCCTCGAGCGGCAGGTAGTCCTCGGTGGTGCGCCGCTCGGTGACCTCGAAGACCTCCGCCTGGGCGCGGTCCACCACCTCATCCACGTCCTGGCCGTCCGCCCCCGCATACCCGTACTGCACGATCCGGGTGCCGGCCTGCACGAGGCGGCGCAGCACGGCCTTGTCCGCGACGATCTCGGCGTAGTAACCGGCGTTCGCCGCCGTAGGCACCGTGGAGATCAGCGTGTGCAGGTAGGGGGCCCCGCCGATGCGCTTGAGCTCGCCGCGCCGGTCCAGCTCCGCGGACACGGTGACGGCGTCCGCGGGTTCGCCGCGGCCGTACAGGTCGAGGATCGAATCGTAGATGCCCTGGTGCGCCGGCCGGTAGAAGTCCGACGAACGGACGACCTCGAGCACGTCCGCGATTGCGTCCTTGCTCAGCAGCATGCCGCCCAGCACCGACTGCTCCGCCACCATGTCCTGCGGGGGCTGGCGGCCGAAATCCTCGGTGGGAGGCTCCTGCGGCAGCGGCCCGTCCGAGAACCCGGACTGATCACGATCGTCGACCACCGACACGCGCCTCGAGCCTCCCCTCACACGAAGGCCCCAGCGGCCTTCGAACTACATCTACACCGGGCCTGCGACAAGTTCTGATCACGACGCGCCGATGGCCTGAACCGGGCCCCGCGCACACCCGCGGACGGGACGCCCGGAACGACCGTAGGACGTCCGCGCGCAGGTGACAACTACACCTGTGGACGAGCCTGTGGATAAATTGTGAGTAGTCGCCGCAGACCTGTGAAGACATGCCGCCATCCTGTTAACCCCTTGTGGACAAGCTGTGGATGAACCCTTGTAGTTATGCCATTCATGCAGGTAGGGAATGCTGGGCGAACATCACACCCTGTGAATTGTTGGTTCCTCGGCGTGTCGCGCCGACCCGGCATCCGGGCGTGTCGCCGTTGCGGCCGCGTCACGCTTTCCACAAGCTGTCCACAAGCCGCCGTGACGCCCGTCACGGCCCGGAGCGCCAGCGCGCCGACCGGGACGGACGACCACTTCGCCCGCCGTGCACACCGCGCCCGCAGCAGTGAACTGGTACCAGTTCCAGTGCGGCGCGAGAACGCCGCCGATCCCCGCGCCGAAAGTCGGTGCGGGGGTCGGCGGCGATGCGCGATCTATGCGCGCCGGGGCCGGATCAGGCCGCGGCGCCGGTGACCGTCAGCGTGAACACGGCGGTGACGCCCGCGTGCAGCTTGACGGACACCTCGTACTTGCCGACGCTCTTGATGTGCGTCTTCGGCAGCACCAGGGTGCGCTTGTCGATGTTCGGGCCGCCCGCGGCCAGCAGGGCACCCGCCACGTCGCCGGCGGTGACGGAGCCGAACAGCTTCTCGCCGTCCGAGGCCGTACGCGCCTGCAGCTCCACGGCATCCAGGCCCTCGATGGCGCCCTTCAGCTCGTTCGCGTGGTCGATGTCGCGCACGCGCTTGGACTCCTGCGTGCGGCGGATGCCCTCCACCTGCTTGAGAGCGCCGCGCGTGGCCACGATGGCCAGCCCGCGGGGCAGCAGGTAGTTGCGGCCGTAGCCGTCCCTGACCTCGACCGAATCTCCAGCAACACCGACGTTCTCGACATCAGCGGTGAGGATCAGCTTCATCGGTAAATCCCCTTCCTCAACGAGCCGTCGGCGTGTAAGGCAGCAGGGCCACCTCACGCGAATTCTTGACGGCAACGGCTACGTCCCGCTGATGCTGGACGCAATTGCCGGTCACCCGGCGGGCACGGATCTTGCCTCGATCACTGATGAACCGGCGCAGCAGCGCGGAGTCCTTGTAATCGATCACCGTGTTGTTCTCTTTGCAAAACGCACAGGCCTTGGTCTTCTGCGCCTTGGTGGCCTGCGCCTTGCGCTCTCGCGCCTTGGCCATGGTCCTTCTCCGTAGTCTGGGTTCTCACGGGGCTCTGCCGCCCCGCTGCGCTCACCCGGTTCCGACGGGCGCGGCCCGGCCCCACCGGTGCGGCGGGAGCCCGGCTGCGCGGGTCAGAACGGGGGCTCGTCGTCCGAAGCGCCGCCGAACGAGCCCGACGCCTGCGGGGCGCTGCCCCACGGATCGTCGCCGCCCGACCGGCCGCCGCCTGAGGGTGCGCCACCGCCGCCGGCGTAACCGCCGCCGCCACCACCGAACCCGCCGCCGCCACCGCCGCCGCGGCTGACCTTCTCGACCTTGGCGGTCGCGTAGCGGAGGGACGGCCCGATCTCGTCGACGTCGAGCTCGACGACGGTGCGCTTCTCGCCCTCACGGGTTTCGAAGGACCGCTGCTTGAGCCTGCCCTGCACGACCACGCGGGCGCCCTTGGTGAGGGACTCGGCCACGTTCTCCGCCGCCTGCCGCCAGATGCTGCAGCGCAGGAACAGGGCCTCGCCGTCCTCCCACTGGTTCGTCTGCTGGTTGAACCGGCGGGGCGTGCTCGCCACGGTGAACCCGGCCACCGCGGCCCCGGACGGGGTGAAGCGGAGCTCGGGGTCTGCGGTCAGATTGCCGACCACGGTGATGACGGTCTCGCCTGCCATGTGTCCTCCTCGTGCGGTCGGCCCCGACGACGGGGCCGCGGGTTGACGCGAATGCTCGGGCATTCACCGGCCGGGCGTGCCGCGCGGATTCCGGCCGTGCTCTCCGTCATCGGAACAGTCGTGCCGGAACGGCCCTTTCGCAGCGGCCGGTGGTCGGATCGGATGGTGCTCGGATCGATGGGTGGTTGCCGTGACGCGGACGCTCAGGCGCTGCGGCGCAGCACCTTGGTACGCAGAACCGACTCGTTCAGACCCAGCTGGCGGTCGAACTCCTTGACCGTGGCGGACTCGGCGGTCATGTCGACCACCACGTAGATGCCTTCGGTCTTCTTGTCGATCTCGTAGGCAAGACGGCGCTTGCCCCAGACGTCCAGGTTGTCGACCTTGCCGCCGGCCTCACGGACGACGTTCAGCAGCGTCTCCATGGACGGGGTAACGGTGCGCTCGTCCAGACTCGGATCGAGGATGATCATCATTTCGTACTGACGCACGGGACCTCATCACCTCCTATGGGCTTGAGTAACGGCCACGGCGTGTCCGTGGCAGGAGGGTCGTTGCGTCAAGCAACCCCGTCAAGCTACCAGACGGGGTGCTGACCTGCGATGTCGGCCCGTACCGGCACAGGGGGCCATGGCCGTGGCTCGCGGGCGGCCTCACCGCGGCGGCGTCAGCTGCCGGCTGAGTACCGCGGTGAGCAGGCGCTCGGCGAGCGGCGCGGGGATGGCGTCCACCAGCGCGTGCACCGGCGCCATGCGCGCGGGCAGTCCGGCGGGGCCGCCGTCGCCCACACCCGCCAGCCGCAGCAGGCCCTCCACCTGTTCCTCGGTGAGCTCGGCGGGTTCGATGGTGCGCGCCATCTCCACCAGGCGCGCGTCGGGCTCGACCCGGCCGTGCACGCGGGCCGCATCGGCCGCCTCCCGCAGGGCGGCCAGCAGCTCGTCGATCCGCCCGGCGGCGGCACCGGTGATGGAGGCGTGCGCCGTCATCGGCACCCGCCGGGCACGCAGGGCCGTGCCCATCGACGGCTGCACCTGCAGGTACCACCCGCGCTGCGCGAGCTCGTCCACCACGACGCGCACGTCCGGGTCGTCGGGCCCGGCGTCGTCGGCGAACGCCACGAGCGTCGAGTCGACGGCCCCGACGGTGTGCAACCCCGCGATTCCGGGGGATCCGCCGGCGCCGTCGATCCCGGCCGCGAACCGACGGGCTGCACCGTGCGCCGACCTGGCCAGGGATCGGAACCCCGGCAGACCGTCGCCCGGGACACGGTCCTCGATGCCCAGGAGTTTCTGCACCGCCCAGGCCGACGCCATCGGCCCCACCGGACGGCTCGACTGCAGCGTCGGGTTGACCAGGGGATACCCCGCCCAGCCGGCCAGAGTGAACCAGTGCAGCCGCCTCAGCTCGGCGTTCCGGTGCAGCAGCACGGAGACCCCCTTGGGCACATAGCCGTACTTGTGCAGGTCCACGGCCACCGACGTCACCCCCGGAACGTCGAATGCGAATGGCGGCGGGTCGTCGAGGAACGGCAGAATCCACCCTCCGATGCACGCGTCCACGTGGCACGGCACGTCCCACTGCGCGGCGGCCGCCGCGATGGGCTCCACCGGGTCCACCACCCCGTACGCGTAGGACGGCGCGGAGACGACGACGAGTGCGGTACGCGGGCCGATGGCGGCCGCCATCTGCTCCGGATCCGCCCGCAGCGTGTCCGGATCCACCGGCACCGTCTGCACCTTGAGGCCGAACAGGTGCGCGGCCTTGAAGAAGGCGGCGTGCGCCGTCGCCGGCACCACGATGCGCGGATTGCCGGTGCTGCGCCGACGCCGCCACAGCTCACGCGCACCGAGCACCGCCAGCAGGCACGACTCGGTGCCGCCGCTGGTGACGGTGCCGACCGTCGCGTCGTCCCCGCCGAGCTGTCCGGCGACGATGGACACCAGGTCGTTCTCGATGCGGGCCACCGACGGGAACTGCGTGGGGTCCAGGCCGTTGACGTGCGCCAGCAACTCGTAGGCGCGCAGCGCCACCGCGTCGACCTCGCCGAGCCCCGAGTCGAACACATACGCCGTGGTGGTGCCGCCACGGGTGGGCAGGTCGTCCCGCTGCAGGTCCGCGAGGTCCGCCAGCACCCGGCGCGCCCGGGCGCCCAGCGGCGCGTCGGCCGCGGAACCCTCGCCGGCCGCGGAGCCCCCGACCTGCCGACCCGCCGGACCCTCTACTCGTGTGTCCGGATCCATCCGACATCACCCGCCTCGTCTTACCCGCTGCCCCCTCCAGCATGCCCCGTCCGGCCGTGTTCCGGGGGCCGATGCGCCAGTACGAACACGATGCTCAGCAGGGCGCACGCCGCGGGCACCAGGGACATCGACCAGGTGATCGCGTGCAGCGCGGACGGCGGCTGGGCCACGGTCTCGTCGCCGGAGCCGGAGACGTATCCGCTGAGCCCCAGCACCACGGACACGACGACGAACGGACCGAGCGCCAGGCCCACCGTCTCGCCCGCCGTCCACACGCCGGTGAGGATCCCCGCGCGTGACGCGCCGGTGGCGCGCGCGTCGTCGGCCAGCGTGTCCGGCAGCATGGCCAGCGGGAACATCTGCGTGCCCGCATACCCGACGCCGACCACGGCCACCAGCGCATACACGCCCAGGGGCGGCAGCGATCCGCCCGCCGTCAGGCCCAGCGCCCCCGCGGCGAACACCAGCGTCGCCAGCACGTACCCCGGCCGTTTGCCCACCAGCCCCGCGACCCGGTGCCACAGCGGCATCGTCACCAGCGCGGGCCCCACCAGGCATGCGAAGAGCACCGAGGTGAGGCCCTCGTCGCCCAGGTGGTACTGCGCGAAGTACGGGGCCGCCGCGAGCATCGCGCCCGAGGCCACCGCCTGCAGCACGAACGCCGCGAGCAGCGCGACGAACGGCCTGTTGCCCGCGGCGGCGCGCAGCTGGGACCGGACGGTGCCGGTGACCTCGCCGACCCGCACCGTGCGGATGCCGCGCGTGCCGCGCCACGCGGCCACCATGCCCGCGGCGATCCCGCACCCCAGCACGACGCCCATCAGCGCGTACCCGCCACGCCCCTCGCCGCCCGCGGACACCAGGATCGGCGCGGCGACACCGAACAGCAGGATTCCGACGGTGAGCATGGCGATCCGCCAGGCCGTGATCGTGGTGCGCTCGGCCGGGTCCGCGGTCATCTCGGTGGGCATGGTCACGTAGGGAACCTGGAAGACGCCGTATCCGGTGGCCGCGAGCAGGAAGAACACGACCACCCAGCCGGCCGCCGCGCCGCCCGACAGCGCGCCGGGGGTGAGGAAGGTGAGCGCGAACGCCACCGGCAATGCCGCCGCACCGGCGAGAAGCCACGGCCGGCGGTCGCCGCGGGCCATGAGCGTGCGGTCGGTCATCCGGCCGATGGCGGGCGCGATGAGGACGTCCCACAGCTTGGGCAGCAACACCACCGCCCCGGCCAGGCCCGCGGCGACCGCCAGGGTGTCCGTCAGGTAGTAGGCCAGCAGGAGGCCCGGCACCACGCCGAATCCGCCCGTCCCCAGCGAGCCGAGGGCGTAGCCGACGGTCTGGCGGCGCGTGAGATTCCGGCCCGCGGGCCGCGTGTCCGGGCGCCCGGCCTCCGCGTCGGTCACATCCCGCCTCCGCCCTCACCCACCGTCGCAGCCGCGATCAGACGCTGCCGCGCCGCACGCTGTCGTCCTGGTCCGCAGCGTATCGACGCGGGGCCGTCCGCGCGCCCGATTCACCGGGCGCGCACCGTCGCGCCCGCGCGTTCTTCCCTACGCTGGCCCCCATGCGCCTGCCCGCCCGGACGACCACCGTCGTCGTCCTCGCCTCCCTGGTCACCCTGGTGCTGGGGTACGTCAACAAGGCGCGCTGCGCAGGGCCGCCGTTCTCGAACCTGGGACGCAGCCTCAAGTTCGAGGCGCTCAAGAACGTCGACGTGTGCTACTCGGACATCCAGTACCTGTGGATCGGCCGCGACATCGACAACCACGTCTTCCCCTTCCTGCACGGCGGCATCACCGCGTCGGGGAGCCTGTTCGGCGGCACCGTCGAGTATCCGGTGCTCAGCGGGCTGCTCATGTGGCTGGGCGGTATCGGCTCGCACACCGACGCCGCGTTCCTGCTCCACAGCGCCATCATCATGGCGCCGTTCGGGTTGCTCACCGCGTGGCTGCTCGGCCGGATCGCCGGGTGGCGGGCCCTGTGGTGGTCGCTGAGTCCGGCGCTGGTGCTGTTCGCCTTCCACAACTGGGATCTGCCCGCGGTCGCCACCACGGTCGCCGCCGCCTTCGTCATGCTGCGGGGCCCCGGCACGCTGCGGACCCGGGGGATGATCGCCGCGGCGCTGCTCGCGGTGGGCGCCTGCCTCAAGCTCTACCCGGGGCTGTTCGTGCTGCCCGTCGCGCTGGCCGTCCTGTGGGGCCCCGTCGCGCGGCACGCCGGCCCCGCACCCGACGGCCCCGCACCCGACGGCCCCGAGCCCGGCGAGCACGTCGCAGGGACGCCGGACCGGCCATGGCGATCCGGTGCGCTCGACGTGCGCGGCGCGCTCGCCACCGTCGGCGTGGCCGCCGCGGTCGCCGTCGCGATCAACCTGCCGTTCGCCGTCCTCGGCTTCCGCGGCTGGCTGGCGTCGTTCGCCTTCCAAAGCAAGCGCACGGCGGACATCACCACGAACTCCCTCTGGTACTGGGGCCTGCGTCCGCTCATCGGAGACGAGGGCACCTACAACGCCGTCGTCTCCGTCGCCTCGCCCGTGCTGGTCGTCGCGTCGTTCGCACTGGCGCTGTGGATCGGCGTACGGATCGCCCGCCGCACGGGCACGTATCCCTGGCTGCAGGTCTCGGCGGCGATGCTGTGCGGGTTCCTGCTGCTGCACAAGGTGCACTCGCCGCAATACGTGCTGTGGCTGCTCCCGTTCTTCGTGCTGCTGCGCGTGCCGTGGCCGCTGGTCGCCGGGTATCTGACGGCCAACACGGCGCTCGGCATCGGCCTGTTCCGCTACTACGCGGCGCTGGGCACCGATCCGGATGCCGCGCGCCGATGGGAGTACGCGGTGTGGTTCGGCGTGTGGGGGCAGGTCGCGATCCTCGCCGTCCTCTTCGCCGTGTTCCTGCGGTCGGCCCCGGCACGCGCAGGCACGTCGCGATCGTTCCGCTTCCCGGCGCGCCGCACACGGTTCCCCGAAGCACCAGACAATAGAACAACCGTTTCATAGAACGCACGTTCCAGATTCTCTTATCGCGGGAGTCGGCATCCCCGCGTGCATCCGGCGTCCCGCCATTCACTCCGGCACCGGACGACCGGTTGTGAAACGAATTCAGCTCAGTGACCGATCACACCATCAGTGACCGGCGACGGCGGTCCGGAACCGAACCCGGTCCGCCGTGCGGCGTGGCATGGATGCCCGCCGGCGAGAGCACCCTGGGGAGGATCTAGTGCGCACACCGGAACGCGGCCGGCACACGCCGTCCGACGGCACCGAACCCGACGCCCCGCGGGCGCGGGGGGGCGGGACCGCCGCCACCGGACGGGGACCGGCCACGATCCTCCGGCCCGACGCACCCCCCGCACAATCGCGCGCCTACGTGCGGCCCACCCTCTCGCACCGCGAGATCGAGGTGCTGCGCTGCTGGCTGCTCTCCGATTCCAAGACCGAGGTCAGCGGCAAGCTGCACGTGGCGCCCGGCACCATCAAGTCGCACCTGCACCGCATCCGCGGCAAGTACGAGGCGGTCGGCCGCAATGCCGGCACCAAGGCCTCGCTCGTGGCACGCGCACTCCAGGACGGGATCCTCACCCTCGAAGAGCTGTAACCGAGTCGTGACCTGCGGCGCGGACGCCACAGTGATGCACATTATGAATTGCATTGATGTCATTCGCATAACGGCAGGCAGAAGGACTTTCGATCCGCACTTCGTCAATGCTCCGGCCATACCTTTCCGGCGCACTGTGAACAACGGTTTGATTGCGACCGGACAAGCGCGGCCGCATCGCAGAAAAGTTGTCGGGGCCCGTCACTAACCTCGATCACGACAGCAATTATTCGGCACAGAATCACCTCCGCGAACGGGTTCGCCCGGGGAGGTGCAGGTCCGCAGAACAATGCGTCCGTAACCCCTGCCTCTGTGATCCGTCCGCCCGCAGCGCCGGACGTCCGACGGACGACGGCCACAGCGCCCGGCGGCTGCCGCACCGCGCGCAGTCGGCAGTACGGCAGGGGACGGCATCGCACCGGCCACGGGATGCATGTTCGCGGTGCGACCGGCGGGACACGGCCGTCCCGTCCACGAAGGGAGTTGAGGAGCGTTGGCACACGACACGCCCTCGAACGACGACCGGACCGACCACGAGGCGCATTCCGATTCCGCGAGCACCGCCGGGTCGGGTCGTCGCGTCCCTCCCATGCGATCCGACCCGACGGGGCGTCCCGACCTCCCCAGCGGCGCGCGGCCGCGCCCCCGGCCCCAACCCGGCCGCGGCATACCCCGCCCCACCGGCCACCGCGGCCAGGGAGGCGCCCGCCCGCAGGCCCCGCGCAGTCCGCAGACGCAGAGACCGCCCGATCAGGGTCCGCGCTCACACGACCCCCGAGACCACAAGGCGGGCGGCCCCCGCCCGAGCCCATCCGCCGCGGGTGCACCGGGCCAGGCTGGACGTCCCGACCCGGCGCTGCCCAAGCCCAGCCTGTCGGCGCGCGAGGTGGAGGTGCTGCTGTCCTGGTTCCAGTCGGAGTCCAAGGCCGCGGTGTCGGAGAAGCTCGGCCTGGCCCCCGGCACCGTCTCCACGTACTTGTCCCGCATCCGGGTGAAGTACGAGCTGGTGGGGCGCACGGCCAACTCCAAGGCGGCGCTCGTCGCGCGAGCGGTGCAGGACGGCCTGGTCACGCTCGACGAACTCTGACGCCCGCGACGGGGGCCGCACCGATGCGCTGCCCCCGTCGCGGGCGTCAGGTCGCCGTCCGTGCGGCGCCGCCGGTCAGGCGGTCCCCGCCTCGGCCAGCAACGGCCCCGCCAGGTCCGTCGCCGTACCCAGGATCCCCTCGACCTTCGCGATGTTGCCGTCGTTGATGAGGGCCAGCAGCGAGTCGATGCCATTGACGGAGATCAGCTGCTCGAACAGGTCCATGACATCGTCGACGCGGTCCAGAACGCCGTCGAGCAGGCCGCCGCCCGCACCGGCGCCACTGTCACCGGCCGCCGCGCCGCCGGTGGCACCGCCCCCGGAATCGGGGGATCCGCCCCCCGACTCCTCCGCCACCGCGTCCTCCGCGGCCGCACCCGCCGCGCCACCGCCGGCCAGGTAGGTCGCGATGCCGACGGCGATGGCCTTGGCGTGCTTCGCCTGCCCGTCGGCGCTCTCGAGGACCTTCGCGTCACCGGGATTCGAACCGTTGCCCATCTCCACGAACACCAACGGCACCTCGGTGAGCGCGGGGCCGGCGACGTCACCGCGCTCGTTCAGCCCGTCCTGGCCCAGGTAGTTCGACGGCGTGAACCCGCTGTCCTTGTACACGTCGCGCATGATTTTCGACGCCGCGCGCCCGCCGCCGGCCTGCGCCTTCTCCGCCTCGGCGTCCGTGATCCCGTCGAGCTTCGGGATGATCATGTGGAATCCGTGGTTCGCGGTGTCCGTCCCCACCGAGGTGGAATCGGCGTGGATGCTCACGGCCACATCCGCGCCCGACTCGTTGGCCTTGTCCGCGCGGTCGGTGATGCAGCCGCCCCAGCCGGTGGCACCGCGGCTCATGACCACATCCGCACCCAGCTGCTGCAGGGCGCCCTTGACGATCTCCGCCACGTTGTAGGTGATCTCGTACTCGGGGGTGCCTCCCAGCGCGGTCATGCCGGACGTCTGGCAGTTCTTGGTGCCGCCGTACCCGTCGTCGACCTGCTTGGACATGTCGTGGCCCGCCGCCGATTGCTGGTGGCCCGGGTCGAGGAACACGGTTTTGCCGGCCAAGGCGTCGGCGGACACGTCGTCGGCGGCCGCACTCGTGGCCGGCACGACGAAGGCCGCCGCGGTGACGCCCGCCAGCAGAAGCGAAGCGAAAGCAGATCGTTTCATCGTCGGTTGACGCGCGCGCGGGCGACGCGTCGTCCTCCTCCCTCAGGGGCGTCCGGACCCGCCACCGCGGCGTCGGCGCTGCGCCCTGGCCCCGCGGCCGTTCGAGTCCTCTCGGTGAGCATCGGCGTCAGCGGCCGCAGGAGCGTCGATCACGACAGCATCACGCATCACATGTGCTGCAACAATCATAGGAGCCTCAGCAACCACATCAGCCTCAACGTGCACAAGTGAACCAGATACCGCGTGTCAATGCGAGGGGCCGGGTGGAATCGGTGATAAAGAAACCCGCCGCGGGCAACACGTCCCCACGTCGGGGATCGGTCCGCTCGCGGCGGGTGCGACGCGCGCTGGTCGCTCAGCCGACGGTCGCGTCGGTGATCTGGACCTCCATGGTGGGGGCCGTCATGCCGCCCGGGCCCGGCTTGGTGCCGGCGGCGGCGACCTTGTCGAGAACTTCCAGCCCGGCCTCGTCGATGGTGCCGAACACGGTGTACTCGGGCGGCAGCGGCGAGTCCTTGTACACCAGGAAGAACTGGCTGCCGCCGGAGTGCGCCCGGCCGGTGTTCGCCATCGCGATGGATCCGCGCGGGTAGACGACGGTGCCGGGGCCCATGCCCTCGGCCGGCGCGAGGTTCTGCGGGAACTCGTCGGGAATGGTGTAGCCGGGTCCGCCGCGGCCGGTGCCCGTCGGATCACCGCACTGCAGCACGTAGATGCCCTGGTCGGTGAGCCGGTGGCACGGGGTGTCGTCGAAGTAGTCCTGCTGGGCCAGCGACACCATGCTCTCGACCGTGCACGGCGCCTGCGCGCGGTCGAGCGTGAGCCCGATGGTTCCGACCGACGTGGCCAGGGTCACGGGCACAGTGCCGGTGGTCGGCGGGTTCGAGTCCTCCGGCGGGTGCACGTTGCGCGCAGCGGCCTGCGGCGACGCGGTGAAGTCGCACAGCCCTGCCGCCGTCGTGGGCGGCGGTCGGGGTCGTCGGCCGACGCACCGGCGGCGCCGGTGGCGGTCGTGGCGGCGGCCGCGTCGGAAGAACCGTCGCTGCTGCCGCAGCCGGCCAGCACCAGGCCGGCGGCGGACACGGCGACGGCGATGCGGGAGATCGATGTCCATCGTCCTGAAGTCACCAGCGCAGGATATGCCACCGATCCGGCGTCGTCACCGACGCGCGAGGCGTGCCACCGGCCTCCTGCGCGGACGCGGCGGCGCGCCCGACCGCGCCACGGCCCCGCGGATCAACGTTCTGCGCGGCGCATCCGGCGCCCCGTCGAGCACGCCGCCCGCCGGGTCGTCGACCGGCGGAGCACCGCATGCCCGCCCTGCCCGGTCCAGGGGCCCCGCCCGCACCAGGTCCTCGCCGGGCCGGTAGATCTGCCGGATCACCAGCGCGCACAGCCCCACCACCGCGATATCCCGCACCAGGACTGTGGCCGTGAACCACTGCTCCGGCAGGCCCTTGTTGGACACACCCAGGTAGAACATCATCCGCGGCACCCACACCAGGGCGTCGACGGTCATCCATGCGAGCAGGATCCTGCGGTGCGGCAACGCGAGCACCGCGAGCGGCACCAGCCACAGCGAGTACTGCGGGCTCCACACCTTGTTGGTGAGCAGGAACGCCGCCACCACCAGGAAGCACAGCTGCGCGACACGGGGGCGGCGGCGCGCGGTGAGTCCGATCGCGGCTATACCCACGCACGCGGCGGCGAACAACCCCATCGTCACCATATTGAGCGTCGACGGCGTCTCCCCCGGCGCGAGCGGGCCGTCGAATCCGGTCCACCCGGTGAACGAGGCGATGACGTTGTAGATCGAATCGGGGTCCATGGGGCGCGACCGGTTGAGCTGGAAGAACTCCGCCCAGCCGTCGGGGTAGAGCACCGCGATGGGCAGGTTGACCGCCGCCCAGGCGACGGCGGCGCCGGCGGCCGCCTTCCACCACGCGCGCATCCGCCCGGACCGGAAGCACAACACCAGCAGCGGCCCCAGCAGCAGCGCCGGATACATCTTGGCCGCCGCGCCGAGGCCCAGCAGCACACCCGCGAGCACCGGCCTGCGCCTTGCCCACGCCAGCAGCCCCCCCATGGCGAACGCGGTGGCCAGCGCGTCGAAGTTGGTGAAGGCGTGCACCAGCACGAGCGGGCTCAGCGCGATGAGCGCCGCGTCCCACGGGCGCCGGCGGCCCGTCAACGACGCGCTGGCCCACACGGTGATCAGCCACGCCAGGGCGAGCCCCGCGGCGACCACGTTGAAGTAGATGACCACCTCGAGCGCACCCGGCAGCATGCCTGCCTCGGCACCCGCATGCCACGCCTTGGCTATGCGCATAGACGCGTACTGGTAGAGCCCGGAGAGCACCGGATACTCCATGTGCCGGATCACCGGCTGTCCGTCGGGTCCCACGGAGCCGTCGGTCCACGACGACTTGTATGGGAACTCGCCCTGCGCGAGCTTCTCGATGCCGTAGAGCGGAATCGTGTCGGAGTAGCACATGGCCACGTACTGGCGGCTGCCCCGCCAGTCGAGGGTCTGGGCGCCGTCGGGCCCGCCCGGGTACTGCTGGATGCACGGGGCCTTGCCCAGCCACGACAGCGCCAGGACCGCCACCGACAGTGCCAGGAGCACCCGCAGCGGCGTGAAGAAGCGCTGCCGCCCGATGTCCGCATGCGCGCCCACCGGACCGCCGACCAGGGTGGAGAGCCCTGCGGTCAGCGTGTCCGTCCGCGACGGGAGGTCGCGGACGGACACTCCGGGCGGAGGGGGCGCGCCGCCCGCGGCCTGCGGCGGACCGTCGGCCGGCGACGCAGGATCCCCCGGGGGAGTCGCAGACTCCCCCGGGGGATCAGACGCGCCTGTGCGGGTCACGCACCACCGACGCCCGCCGGTTGCACTGCGTAGCCGTAGTCCGTGCCGCCGCGACCGCCGGCCGCGGCTCCGGTCTGCCCGTCGGCGCCGTCCGTCGGGCCGGACACACCGTCGCCTCCGGTGCCGCCGTCACCGGCGCCTGCGCCGCCACCGTTGCCGTTGCCGTTGCCGTTGCCGTTGCCGTTGCCACCGTTACCGTCGCCGCTGGCACCGCCGTCGCCGGTCCCACCGTCATTGCCGGTACCTCCGCCCGGTCCCTGCTGGTTGTCGCCGCGGCTCGGCGGGACGATCACCGGCACCGGGACGCCCATGATCTCCGTCTGCGAGATCTCCGGCAGCTGCAGGTCCGGGAGCCTGCCTTCGCCGGGCGACGTCGTCGGCGCCGGGCCCTCCGTCGTCGTCGGCGCCGAGCCGGTGGTCGTGGTGGGCGACTCGTGGGTCCACTTCGGCACCCCGGCGACGCCGCTGATCGACGCAGGCGTGGGGAAGGTCTCGAAGTCGGTGCCCTTGAGCGCCCCGTCCATCGCGTCCTTCCAGATGTCCGAGGGCAGGCCCGAGCCGTAGATCGTGTTGCCCGCATAGTTGGTGAGCGGCTTGCCGCTGGTGATGTCGCCGACCCACACCGCCGTGCTCAACGACGGGGTGAACCCGATCATCCAGGCGTCCTTGTTGGCGCCGGTGTCGCCCAGCTGCGTGGTGCCCGTCTTGGCCGCGGAGTCGCGCCCTCCGGCGAGGCTGTGCCCGCGCGAGTACGCGGCGATCGGCTCCATCGCCGCGGTCACATTGTCCGCCACGGCGGCGGACATGGCGCGCTCGCCGTCGCCCGGTTCGCGGTCCAGCAGCACGTTGCCGTCGGACGTGACGACCTTGGAGACGAAGAACGGGTCGTGGTGGATGCCCGACGCGGCGAACGTGCCGTACGCCGAGGCCATGTCGATCGGCCGCGACAGGTACTCGCCCAGGATGATGCCGTTCGAGACGTTGCCGTCGTCGTTCTGCAGGCTCGTGCCCTCCACACCCGGGATCTGCTTGGGGATGCCGGCCTTGTGCGCCATGTCCGCCACCGACTCGGCGCCGTGATCCAGCGACAGTTCCATGCGGTAGAAGCTGGTGTTGAGCGACATCTTCAGCGCCTGCGCGATGGTGCAGGTGCCGCAGGACTCGCCGCCGACGTTGCCGATGTCGATGCCGTTGACCGTCAACGGGGAGCTGTCGAAGGTGGTCGCCAGCGAGCGCCCCTCGTCGAGCAGCGCCGCCAGCCCGAACACCTTGAAGGTGGAGCCGGTCTGCAGCGGGGCGTTCGCGAAGTCGTACCCGGTGCCGCTGGGTCCGCCGTAGTACCCGCGGACGGCGCCCGTGCGCGGGTCCACCGACACCACGGCCGTCCGCAGGGTGTCCGGCTCGCCTTCCAAGTTGGAGGTGGCCGCGTCCACCACGGATTTCTGCACCTGCGGGTCGATGGTGGTGGTGATCTTGAGGCCGCCGGTGTTGATCTCCTGCTCGCTGATCCCGGCGTCCTTGAGCTCCTGGATCACCTGCGTCTTGATCAGGCCGTTGGGCCCCTCGAGCCGGTTCTCCTGTTCCTGGCTCGCGCCCTGCTCCAGCACCGTGGGGAAGGTGAGGGACGCACGCTGGGCGGGATCGAGCGCACCGATCTCCACCATCCCGTCGAGCACGTAGTTCCAGCGCGCGTGCGCCATGTCCGGGTTGACGGCCGGATCCAGCGCCGAAGGGCTGCGGATGACCTCTGCCAGCACCGCGCCCTGCGCGACGTCGAGCTGCTCGACGGGCACCCCGAAGTACGCCTCCGACGCCGCCTCGATGCCGTACGCGCCGCGGCCGAAGTAGATCGTGTTCAGGTACGCCTCGAGGATCTGGTCCTTGGACCAGTTGCGGGTCATCTTGGCGGAGATGACCAACTCCTTCATCTTGCGCCACACCGTGCGCTCCGAACCGACCAGCGCATTCTTCACGTACTGCTGGGTGATGGTGGAGCCGCCGCCGGCGTTGTCCCGGCCCAGCACGTTGTCGCGGGCCGCGCGCAGATACCCGGACACGGAGAAGCCGGGGTTGGAGTAGAAGTTGCGGTCCTCGGCGGCGATCACGGCGTTGCGCACGTGCGGTGGAACCTGGTCGAGGTCGACGTCCTTGCGGTTGGCGCCCATCTCCGCGAGCACGGTGGTCCCGTCGTCGGCCACGATGGTGGCCGTCTGCGGGGCCCGGATGGAACCCGGCTGGGGTATGTCGGCCTGCCAGTAGTACACGCCCCCGGCGGCAGCCCCGCCGACGATGAGCACCAGCAGCACGATCAGCCCGTACTTGACCGTCTTCCCGAAGATCCGCAGCGCCTTGCGCCCGCCGGTGGGCGCGGGGTCGCGCGGGTCACGGCCGTCGGGCGTGTCGTCGTGGGGCTCGGATGACCCCGGTGGCATGTAGACCAATGCGTCTCCAGATCGTTGCGGGCCCGCGGCGGGTACTCGGGTGATTGTTCACTTGCGGCCGCGGAACGCGGGCCGGTGCCTCCGGCCCGCGGCAGCGGCGGGCCTGCCGCGGACATGCGGTCTCCGTCATGCGGGAGGTCGCGGTGGGGCGCGGCACCGTTACGGCACGGCGGCACGCCTGGGCGCGGAGTCCGCGCGCACGATAGTACGGCTCACGAGCCTGCGCTGCGCCGCCGCCGTGTGCCGCGGGGCTCCGGGACCCGGCCCAGGACGTAGGACCGCACCAGGTGATTCCACCTGCACGTGCGGCAAACCTCGACCTCATGCACCGTGAACTCCTCGTGCGCCCCGGCCAGCCGCTCCAACTCGTCGAGTGTACGGGCGGAGCCGGACGCCTGGCCCAGCCGCTCGCCGAAGACCCACGACACGAGCGACAACGGCTCCTTGCGGCAGACCGGGCAGACCACGTCGCTGCGCCGGCCGTGGAACTGCGCGGCCTGCAGCAGGTACGGACCGGCGTCGCAGACCTCGTCCAGCCCGGTGCGCCCGCCTGACACCGCCGCGAGCACGGATCTTCTCCGCAGCGCGTAGTCCACCACCTGCCGTTGCGTGTGCACCCGTTCAGGGTACGTGCACGTCCGCCCCGGCGAGAGGTGGTGAGAATCACAACGTGTCGACATGTCGGCACAGTGTGAATGTCGTCTATAGTCCCTACATATATCGGCGCGATACAAATGACGCACCGACCGATCCGGCACACCGACGTGCCGCCCGATCGGACCCGACTCGCCCGAAAGGCGGTGAAGCGTGCTCGAGCTGGCGATCCTCGGCCTCCTGCACGAATCACCCATGCACGGCTACGAGCTGCGCAAGCGACTGACAGGCCTGCTCGGCGCCTTCCGGGCGTTCTCATACGGCTCGCTCTATCCCACCCTCAAGCGCATGCAGGCCCACGGCCTCATCGCCGAGGAGGAGGGGGCGGACGGCGTGGTACGGCGGCGGGCCCGCAAGGTCTACCGCCTCACCCCCGCGGGCAAGGAGCGCTTCGCGGAGTTGGTGGCCGACACCGGCCCGCAGAACTACACCGACGACGGCTTCGGGGTGCATCTCGCGTTCTTCAGCCGCACCCCCGCCGAAGCGCGCATGCGCATCCTCGAAGGCCGGCGTCGTCAGGTGGAGGAGCGCCGCGAGGGCCTGCGCGACGCCGTGGGCCGCGCCTCCGGCCACATCAACCGCTACACCCGTCAGCTCCATGAGCTGAGCCTCGAATCCAGCGAACGCGAGGTCCGCTGGCTCAACGAGGTCATCGCCGCCGAGTCCGGAGCGAGCCGGACCGACTCAACCGAACCGCCGACGATCAACGCGGCGGCCGCAAAGAAAGAAGGAGAACCCGACCATGGGTGATAACAGCACCGCAGTGCGCGTAGCCATCGTGGGGGTGGGCAACTGTGCGTCATCCCTGGTCCAGGGCGTGCACTACTACAAGGACACGCCCGCGGATTCCACCGTCCCGGGCCTGATGCACGTGCAGTTCGGCAAGTACCACGTGCGCGACGTCCAGTTCGTCGCCGCCTTCGACGTGGACGCCAAGAAGGTCGGCTTCGACCTGTCGGAGGCCATCAACAACTCCGAGAACTGCACCATCAAGATCGCCGACGTGCCGCCCACCGACGTGATCGTGCAGCGCGGCCCCACGCTCGACGGCCTCGGCAAGTACTACAAGGAGACCGTCGAGGAGGCCGACGCCCAGCCGGTCGACGTCGTCCAGGCGCTCAAGGACGCCCAGGTGGACGTCCTCGTCTCCTACCTGCCCGTCGGATCCGACGAGGCCGACAAGTTCTACGCCCAGTGCGCCATCGACGCCGGCGTGGCATTCGTCAACGCGCTGCCCGTCTTCATCGCCTCCGACCCGGAGTGGGCCCAGAAGTTCGTCGACGCCGGCGTCCCCATCGTCGGCGACGACATCAAGAGCCAGGTGGGCGCCACCATCACCCACCGCGTGATGGCCCGCCTGTTCGAGGACCGCGGCGTGGCGCTCGACCGCACCATGCAGCTCAACGTCGGCGGCAACATGGACTTCAAGAACATGCTCGAACGCGAGCGCCTCGAGTCCAAGAAGGTCTCCAAGACCCAGGCCGTCACCAGCAACCTCAGCGGCTCGCTGGCCGGCAAGGTCGACGACGAGAACGTCCACATCGGCCCGTCCGACTACGTGGGCTGGCTCGACGACCGCAAGTGGGCCTACGTGCGCCTCGAAGGCCGCGCCTTCGGCGATGTCCCCCTGAACCTCGAATACAAGCTCGAGGTGTGGGACTCCCCGAACTCCGCCGGCATCATCATCGACGCCGTGCGCGCGGCCAAGATCGCCAAGGACCGCGGCCTGGCCGGCCCCATCCTCCCGGCGTCGGCGTACCTGATGAAGTCCCCGCCGGTCCAGATGGAGGACACCCACGCCCGCGAGGAGCTCGAGGCGTTCATCATCGGGGCGGAGGGCTGACGCCCACGGCATCTATCGGGGCGGAGGGCTGACGCCCACGGCATCTACCGGGGCGGAGGGCTAGCCTCACCCCGCACCACCAGCGCCGCCGACCAGGAAACCGCTGCGGATTCGCAACCCGACACCGCAGCGGGGCCCGGTCGGCGGCGCTCGTGCGTTCCCGGACACCCGTCTCCCGATGAGCGGGTGGTCGCGCGTCCACCACCCGCACGCCCCGGGATCACGCGTAACAGACGCTCACCTGCGTCGACGCACACTATCGGTTCGCCCGCGCGCTGCCGCCCAGCGGACACGGACCGGGGACTTCCCGTCTCGCGGAACAGAACCCTTTTCCGCCCCGGACGTCGAGTGTGTGCTGTGTCACGTCCGCAATGACTTGACCGCACACGCACCCGTCCGACACCCGGCCGGGGCGGGAAGGAAATCATGATCCCGACCACCTCGGCCGCCGCGGCCGGGCCGACTGAGAAGAACGGCTGGTCGCCCCGGCTCGCGTTCTCGCTGTTCTCCATCGTGCTCGTGCTCGAACTGCTCAGCGTCAGCTACTTGATGATCGCGATGGCACTGCCCGACATCGCCACGCACTACCAGACCACACAGGCCGCCTGGCTCATCACCGCGTTCCTGCTGCTCGGCGCGGTCGCCGCCCCGCTCGTCGGCAAGCTCGCCGACATCTACGGCAAACGCCGGCTGCTCATCGCCTGCCTTGTCATCGCAGCCGTCGGCTCTCTCCTGTCGGCCCTCGCCGGCAGCTATGCGCTCATGATCGCCGGCCGCGCGCTCGCCGGCATGCTCGTCCCGTGCCTGTTCCTGAGCTACTCGCTGATCCGTGACGTGTTCCCGTCGACGACCGTCCCGCTCGCGGTGAGCATCGCCACCGCCGGGATGGGACTCATCAGCATCGCCGCACCATTCCTCACCGGGTGGCTGATCGACGACTTCGGCTGGCGCAGCATCTTCTGGTTCTTCACCGTCACGCTCGTGGTCCTCGGCGTCCTCATTCTGGTGAGCACGCCCGAAACGACCGTCCGGCTGCGATCGCGCGTCGACGTCATCGGCGCGATCCTGCTCGGCGCCGGGATCGCCGGCGTGCTCATCGCCGTCAGCTTCGGGCCCACGTGGGGCTGGGGAGCCGGATCCACCCTGCTGTACCTGTTCGGCGGCCTGGTGCTGCTGGGCGCCTGGCTGGCCTCGTCGCGCATGATCCGCGAACCCTTGATGCGGCTCGACATCCTGCGGCTGCGCCCGGTGCTGTTCACTGTGGCCGCCGCCGGCGCGGTCTACGGCGCGACCAGCGTCTACTCCACGATCCTGCCGAGCTTGGCGATGACGCCGTCGGAGATGGGCCTCGGCTACGGTTTCGGCGTGGACGCCGAGGGTTTCGCGATCTTCCAGGTGCCCATCGGCGCACTGACCATGGTGGGCGGCATCGTGGTGGGACTGCTGTGCGGTCGCGGGATCGCGGCGCGCACGCTGCTGCTCAACGGCTCCGTGCTCCTCATCGTCGGCGGCACGCTCACGGCGCTGGCCAACGACGACAAGGGCCTGCTGCTGCTGTGGGGCGCCGTCTTCGGCCTGGGCACCGGCCTCGGCTACGCCGCCATCCCCAACCTGGTGATCAAGGCGGCCCCGCCCGAGCTGCAGGCGTCCACCGCGAGCATGACCGGCGTGTCGCAGAGCCTCGTCGCGTCGATCACCCCCGTGATCGCGTACACCATCATGAACGACTCGTTCATGGCGCCGATCGACCCCCAGCTGACGGGCGGCGCGGTGCTCTACACCGAGGGCGGCTACGTCGCCGCCTTCTTCGTGGCCGCCGCGGCGGGGCTCCTCGCCCTGGTGATGGCGCTCGGCATTCCGCGCCGGTTCACCCGGTTCGCCGCCTACGGCGAACCGGCCGCGGCGGGGGCCGATCCGGTCGCCGTCCCCGCCGCGGGCTGACCGGCCCGCCACCACCCGCACGCCGTCCCCCGGCCGTGCGCCGCCCGCCCGCGGCGCACGGCCGGCGCGGTGCGGCGGGCGGACGCCGTCCCGCCATCACTACAGTGGGCGTTCGTGAAGACCCCGAAGCCGCTCCTCCTCGTCCCCGCCGCCGCGTGCGCGCTGATCCTCGCGGGCTGCTCCTCGTCGTCCGACACCGCCGCGGAGGCGACGACGACCCCGTCCGCCACCGCGCAGGCCGGCGCACAGGAGTCGAGCGCACCCACCTGCCCGTCCGCCCCCGCCCCGGCGGACGCCCCGGCCGAGTGGCAGCTCGACGGCGTCACCGGCGCGATCTCGGTGACGGGCCAGACCGACACCACCGCGCCCGGCATCACCGTCGACACGCCGTTCACCGTCGACCGGACCCAGGTGAAGACACTCGAGACGGGCGACGGACCGCAGGTGACCGCCCAGTCCACCGTGCTGGTCTGTTACGTGGGCGTCGACGGGCGCGACGGGTCCGTGTTCGACAGCGCCTACCAGCGCGGCACGCCCGCCGCGTTCCCCGCCTCCGGCGTGGTCCCCGGTTTCCGCCAGGCGCTCGTGGGGCAGACCGTCGGCTCGTCGGTGGCGGTGGCGATCCCGCCCGCCGACGGCTACCCGCAGGGCACCCCCGACGGCGCGATCAAGGCAGGCGATTCGATCGTCTTCGCCCTGAAGATCCTCGCCGCGCGGTAGTCCGGCACGGGGCCGGTCCGGCGACGAGGCTCCGGCGCGGAAGCGTTCCGACGTCCGGGAGAAGCAGTGCGCACGGCACGCCGCACGGCGTTAGCGTGCATGACATGCGTTATGCCGTGATGGTGCCCACCGAAACCGGGCGCGCCGCCGACCCCGACTGGATCGCCGCCTACGCCCGGCACGCCGAGGCCTGCGGTTTCGAGTCGATCGTCGCCGTCGAGCACGCAGTCGTGGTGTCGCGGTACTCCAGCGAGTACCCCTACGACGCCTCCGGCCGCATGGAGCTGGCCGACGATTGCCCGATCCCCGACCCCCTCGACCTGCTCGCCTACCTGGCCGGGTGCACGAAGACCCTGGGCCTGGCCACCGGGGTGCTCATCCTGCCCAACCACCACCCCGTGCCGCTGGCCAAGCGGCTGGCCACCATCGACCGGCTCTCCGGCGGCCGCCTGCGCGTGTGCGCCGGGGTGGGCTGGATGCGCGAGGAGATCGAGGCGTGCGGCACCGACTTCGGCACGCGCGGGCGCCGCACCGACGAATCCATCGACGTGCTCCGCGCGCTGTGGGCGGAGACCGCCCCCGAGGGCGCGTCGCATGACGGCGAGTTCTTCCGGTTCAGCGGGGCGATGTCCTATCCCAAGCCGGTGCGGCCGGACGGCGTCCCGATCCACATCGGCGGCCACTCGAAGCCCGCGGCGCGCCGCGCGGGACGGCGCGGCGACGGGTTCCAGCCGCTGGGCCTGCACGGCGACGCGCTGCAGCAGTCTCTGGCGGAGATGCGCCGGGCCGCCGAGGACGCGGGCCGCGACCCGGACGCCATCGAGCTCACCCTGGGGCACGCGGTGACGAAGATCGATCCGGCACGGGCCGCGAAGCTCGAGGCGGCCGGCGCGTCGCGCATCGTGCTCGCCGGCAGCGGCGCCGCCGACCTGCAGCAGCAGCGCGACGAGCTGTCCGCCTGCGCCGAACGTCTGGGACTCGCAGCGCCGACGGCGACCGCGGTTCCGGCGGCGGGGGCTGCACGATGACGGAGCCGTTCCCGGGCGGCGGGTTGGCCCTCGCCGACAGGATCGCACTGACCGACCTGGTCCACCGGTACGCGGCCCTGGTCGACGACCGTGATCTCGCCGGGCTCGGGGCGCTGTTCACCGCCGACGCGGTCCTGCGCCAGCCCCGGCCGCCGAAGGAGATGGCGCCGATCGACGAGATCGGCGGACGCGACGCCATCGTCCGGAACTTCGCCCGCCTCGAGGGTCTGCGCGCGACGCAGCACGCGGTGGTGGGCACGGTGTTCTCCGCGGGGCCCCCCAGCCAGGCGTGGGGCCGCGCCGCGTGTATCGCCCACCACGTCTCCGGCCCCGACGGGCGACTGGTGGACCACGCCTGGCACTTGACGTACGAGGACGCCTACCGGAGAACAGGCGATGCATGGCTGATCGCCGAGCGGACGCTGTGGCTCTCCTGGATCGAGAAGCGCACGGTGGGCGCAGTGCGGCCACGCTGACTGTGACATCTCACAACCTCGGCGGAGAGCACTGTGATGCGCGCCATTCTGGACTAATGTCCATGTTCACGGGGCGCCCCTGCCGGCGTTCCGGACCGGGGCAGTAGCGCGCACACCAGGGGAGCAGCATGGGCGTCCACCGATCATCGACGGCCCGTGCACCCCGCGGCGGTGCATCACGGGCGCGCCGCACGGTGCGCGCACTCACCACGCTGTGGGCCGCGGTCGCCCTCGGTTTCGGTGCCGCACTCATCGCGCCGGCGACCGCCGCGGCGGCGGAACCTGCACAGTCGATCAGTCCGCCCACCGGCCCGTTGCACACCGACGGGACCCGCATCGTCGACGAGTACGGTCGCACTGTCCTCGTGCACGGGGTGAACAACGTCGACAAGGGCGGGGACGGTGAAAGCCGGGCACGCGAACTCGTGGTGTCCGGCGACGGGTTCACGATCACCCCCCGCGATGCCGAGCTCCTCGCCGGCTACGGCTTCAACGCCGTGCGTCTGGGCGTCTCGTTCGCCGGGCTCATGCCGGAGCGCGGCCGCATCGACCACGCGTACATCGGCCGCGTCGTGGGCATGGTCGACATGCTCGCCGCGCACGGGATCCGCACCCTGCTCGACAACCACCAGGACGGCCTGTCCCCGGTGTGGGGCGGCAACGGCTTCCCGCCGTGGTCCATCACGGCGCGGCCGCTGCCCGGCGAGCCGAACCCGGGCTTCCCGCTGTACTACCTCATGCCGAGCATGAACGCCGGCTGGGACGAGGTGTGGAACAACGACCACGGGGTGCTCGACCGGCTCGGCGAGGCGCTGGGCGCGCTCGCCGGGGCGGTGCGCGGGCACAACGGCGCCATGGGCATCGAACTGTTCAACGAGCCGTGGCCGGGCACAGCCGCACCCACCTGCTTCCCCGTGGGCTGCCCCGGGTTCGACAGCCGCTACCAGAGCGCGCTGGAATCGCTGACGGCGGACGTGCGCGCGCAGAACCCGGACATTCCGGTCTACTGGGAACCGAATGTCACCTGGAACCAGCTGATGCCGTCGAAGCTGGGCGCCGCGCGGCCGATCACCGACGCCGGCATCGTCTTCGCCCCGCACGACTACTGCATCCCCAGCCAGACGTCGATCTACCTCAGCGACTCGGGCGGCTCGGCGGATCTGACGGGCCTGTGCCCGGTGCAGCAGGACCACACGTGGGCGAATATCGACGCGTTCGCCGCGCGCACGCGGCTGCCCACCGTGGTCACCGAGTTCGGCGACGGCGACCCCGCGGTGCTGGGCAACACCCTGCGCAACGCCGACGAGCGATTCGCGGGCTGGTTCTACTGGCACTACAGCTCCACGCGCGGGGCCGACTACACCGAACCCGACCCGTTCGCCGCGCCCGGGCCTCCGGGGCAGGCCTCCGTCGGCCGGCACCTGGTGCGCACCTATCCGCAGGCGACGGCGGGCATGCCGCTGAGCATGGACTTCGACATCGAGTCCGGCGCATTCCGCTACACCTACGAGCCCGGTGCACGGGCCCAGGAGCCGGGGCCCGCCGGCGAGACGCTGATCTACGTCTCATCCCTGCACTACCCGGACGGGTACGTGGCCGAGGTGGACGGCGGGTCCGTCACCTCGACCCCCGGGGCCCGCCACCTCACCGTCCGTGCCGCGGGGTCCGGTCCGGTGACGGTGCGCGTACACGGACGGTGACCGCAGCGGGCCGTCAGATCCGCAGGCGCTCGCGGACCGCCCACCCCGTCAGCGCCAGCAGCACCAGCAGGATCAGCGATGCCAACATGCTCGGCTCGCCGATGACGATCGCCCGGACCGCCGCGACCACGGTGACCACCAGGAAGAATCCGAGGAAGCCCAGCACCGCCTCGAGCCGCTGGCCGCGCCGCCGGCGCGCCCGCTCGACTTCGGTGGGCCGACGGTCCGCACCGGTCACCGCGGTACCCCGCGCGCCGCCGGCGTCCACGCGCCGTCCGTCACGACTTCACCCCGCCCGCGGTCAGTCCGGAGACGATCCGCCGCTGGAAGAGGAGCACCATGATCACCAGCGGGATCGTCACCAGGGTGCCTGCCGCCATGATCGCCGCATAGGGGATGGTGAACGAGTTCGGCCCATGGAACAGTGCGATGGCCACCGTCACCGGCCGTGTCGCCTCGTTCGAGAGCTGGCTGGCCAGCATGTACTCGTTCCAGGTGAAGATGAACGCCAGGATCGCCGTGGTGAACAGGGCGGGCGCGGCCAACGGCAGCAACACCATGCGGAACGCCTGCAGCCGGGTGGCACCGTCCACGCGCGCCGCCTCCTCGAGTTCCCACGGCAGGTCCGACAGGAACGAGGTGAGCGTGTAGATGGTCAGGGGCAGCACGAACGAGATGTTCGGGATGATCAGCGCCTGATACTCGCCGATCCAGCCGATGTCGCCGAACAGCTGGAACAGCGGAGTCACCAGCGCCACCGGCGGGAACATCGCCGCACCCAGGATGACGCCGGTGAGCAGGAACTTTCCGCGGAACTCCATGCGGGCCAGAGCGTAGGCGGTGAAGATGCCGATGAGCAGCGCGACGGCGGTGGTGACGCCGCCGATGATGAGGCTGTTGACGATCGCGCCCAGGAAGTTGTTGCCGCTGGACGTGTCGAGCGCGTCGCCGAAGTTCTGCAGCGTCAGGTGGGTGGGCCACGGCGTCGTGTCATAGGTGTGCGACTGCTCGCGGAAGGCGACGATGACCATCCAGTAGAACGGCGCGAGCCCCCACACCAGAATCACCGCGACGCCCAGGTAGGTGCGCACGACCGGCCACCAGGGGCGACGATGCGTCGCCGGCGCGGCAGGGGACTCCTCCGGGCGCTCGGCGACCCGCACCCCGCCGCCGGACATGCCCGCGCCCGCCGGGCCCCCGCCGGGCCCCTGCGCGCCGTCCGCGCCGGTGTCCTCGTCGGGCGCGCGGTGCCGTCCCGCCATCACAGTGCACCTCCCTTGCGTTGCTCGTCCTGCGTTCTGACGGCGTTCGCCCCCAGGAACTTCACCAGGATGAACGCGACGATGAAGATGATGATGAACACCAGCGTCGACAATGCCGAGGCGCTGTTGAAGTTGCCTTGACGCATGTCGGCGGTGACGAGGATGGACATCGTCGTGGTGGGTGAGGCACCCGAGTCGCCGGTGAGGATGGCCGGCAGGTCGTACATGCGCAGCGCGTCCATGGTGCGGAAGAGCACGGCCACCATCAGCGCGGGCTTGACCAGCGGCAGCGTGATCCGCGTGAACCTCTGCCACGCGGAGGCGCCGTCCACGCGCGCCGCCTCGTAGAGCTCGTTGGGGATCATCTGCAGCCCGGCCAGGATGAGCAGCGCCATGAACGGCGTCGTCTTCCACACGTCGGCGATGATCACCGCGAACCGCGATGCCCACGGATCGGTGGTCCACGCGATCGGGTGGCCGATGATCTTGTTGGCGATGCCGTCGGGCGCGAAGATGAACGCCCACAGCTTGGCGGTGACCGCGGTGGGGATCGCCCATGGGATGAGCACCGCCGCGCGCAGCAGCGAACGGCCCAGGAACGAGCGGCCCATCACCGTCGCCATCCAGATGCCCAGCGCCGTCTCCACCGAGACGGTGATGACGGCGAAGAAGAAGGTAATGCCGACCGCCGGCCAGAAGTCGTGGCCCAGAGTGCCGGGGACGCACGACCACGCGCCGCTGCCGCAGTCGCCCAGCAGCCACAACTTGTAGTTGGACAGCCCGGCGAAGCCGCCCTGGACGAACATGCCCGTGTCCGGGTCGAGGCCCTTGTCCTGCTGGAAGGACATGTAGGCGGCGCGCACCACCGGGTATCCGATGATCGCCGCCAGCACCAGCACCGTGGGGCCGACGAACCAGATCAGGCGACTGTCGAACCGTGCGACGCGCGCCCGCAGCCGCCCGAACACGCCGCCGGGCCCGCCGGGTGCGCCGCCGCCTCCGGAAGACCGGTCATTGTCCGCACGGGCGCCGCGGCCGGAGTCAATGACTCCGGCCGCGGCCCGGGCGTCGTCTGCCTCGGCAGATCCAGCCATCTTCTTCGTCGTCCCCGTTCTCGCCGATCACCCCGCGCGGGGCGATCCAGGCTGGTTACTGGCCGGCGTTCTTGATCACCGTCGAGATGTCGGTGACGGCCTGATCGATGGACTTGCCCGCGGTCAGCGCCGCGTAGACGTTGTCCCGGATGCCCTTGCTGACTGCCGAGTAGAACGGGGTGACGGGACGCGGCTTGGCGTTCTCCAGCGCCGTCTTCAGCACCGGCATGTACGGGTACTTCTCCGCCAGGGCCGGGTCGTCGTAGATGGACGCGAGTACCGGCGGGAAGGCGTTTTCTGCGAACGACATCTGGCTGTCGGGGCTCTCCATGAAGCGGATGAAGTCCAGCGCGGTGTTCTTGGCCTTGGAGTTCACGTTGATGGCCAGGTTGTAGCCGCCCAGCGTCGACGCGCCCGGGCCGTTCTCCCCGACGATCGGGGCCACCGCGAACTTGCCCTGCACCGCCGACTTCGGCTTGTCGCCGCTGCCGTCGGAGTCCGCATTGTCGTACATGTACGGCCAGTTGTAGGCGTACATGGCCTCGCCGTTCACGAAGGCGTTGTTGGTGGCCTCCTCGTCGAAGCCGTTGGAGCGCTTCGCGATGACGTCGCCCTTGTAGCCGTCGACCAGCGCCGTCAGGCCCGCCTTGGCCTCGGGGGAGTCGACGGTGGGCGTCTTGCCGTCCGGACCCACGACGGACCCGCCCCAGGAGTTGATGAACTGGGTGGCGTTGACCGTCAGTCCCTCGTAGTTCTTGAGCTGAGTGACCATGCAGTCCACGCCGGCGGCCTTGGCCTTGTCGCAGCTGGCGGTGAGCTCGTCCCACGTGGCCGGGGCCTGCTCGACCAGGTCGGTCCGGTAGTAGAGCAGCTGGGCGTTGGTGTTCTGCGGGCCCGCGTAGAGCGTGCCGTTGTAGGTGGCGCTCTCCACGGTGGCGGGCAGGAGCTTGGAGGTGTCCAGCGCCAGGTCGCCCTCCAGCGGCGCGATCCAGCCGTTGGCGGCGAACTCCGCGGTCCACGTGACGTCCAGGGCCATGACGTCGTAGTCGTCGTTGCCCGCCTGGAGCGACTGGACGAGCTTGTCGTGCTGGCCGTCCGCGTCCGCCGGCAGCTCCTTGAACTCCACCTGCTGGTCCGGGTGCGCCTGGTTCCACTTCTCGATCAGCGGTTTGACCTTGCCCGCGTCGTTGGAGCCCATCGCGAAGGTGATGTTGCCGCTGCCGCCGTCGGATTCCTCCCCGGCCGAGGACGAACCGCCCCCGTTGTCGCCGCTCGAGCAGCCGGCGAGCGCGATCGTGGCCGCCGCCGTCACCGCCACGACCGCGCGTGGAATGTAAGAACGCATGGTTCGCCTTTCCCCTTACCGAATTCCGTCGGCGCTAGCATGTCACGTCTGCACGCACCTGTCGCCGATTACTGTGACATGACTTACCGGCCGCGGTGAAACCGACCCGCAGTCGTCCCCGGACGGTCACGATCCGCTCTGCGCGCGTCAACCGACCCGCGCCCCGTCCGAAGCGGAGAACAGGTGCGTCTCGGCGGGGTCGAAGGCCAGGACCACCCTGTCCCCGCGACGGGGCGGGGTGCGCCAGTCCGCCCGGGCCACCAGCTGGTGCGCCGATCCGGCCGTGCCGGTCCCCGGCACCGCGCCCGTCCCCGGGAGGTCGGCACCCTGCCCTGCGACCGCGCCGGCGCCGTCGAAGTGCCCGTACATGTAGGCGTCCGCGCCCAGTTCCTCCACCACGTCCACGCTCAGTTCCACTGTCACCCGGTCACCCGCGCCCCCGGCCCCTACGGTGACGAAGTGCTCCGGCCGGATACCCAGCACGAGCTCGCCGCCGGAGCGGTCCGTCACTTCGCGCTCCACCGGCACCACCGCGTCGCCCAGCCGCAGGCCGCCGTCGACGACGGGCAGGCGCAGCAGGTTCATCGCCGGCGACCCGATGAAGCCGGCCACGAACTCGTTGACCGGCCGGTTGTAGAGCTCGCGGGGCGGGGCGCACTGCTGCACGACGCCGTCGCGCAACACCGCCACGCGGTCGCCCATCGTCATGGCCTCCACCTGGTCGTGGGTCACGTAGACCATCGTGGTGGCGAGGCGGCGCTGCAGGTCCGCGATCTGCGCGCGGGTCTGCACGCGCAGCTTGGCGTCGAGGTTGGACAGCGGCTCGTCCATGAGGAAGACCTGCGGCTGGCGCACGATGGCCCGGCCCATCGCCACGCGCTGCCGTTGCCCGCCCGAGAGCGCCTTGGGCTTGCGGCCCAGGAACTCGGTGAGCCCCAGCAACTCGGCCGTCTCGGTCACGCGTCGGGTGATCTCGGCCTTGGGGGTCTTCGCCAGCTTGAGCCCGAACCCCATGTTCTCGGCCACCGACATGTGCGGGTACAGCGCGTAGTTCTGGAACACCATCGCGACGTCGCGGTCCTTGGGCTGCAGGCCGGTGACGTCGCGGTCGCCGATGCTGATGCTGCCGGCGCTCACGTGCTCGAGCCCCGCCAGCATGCGCAGCGAGGTGGACTTGCCGCAGCCGGACGGGCCGACGAGCACCAGCAGCTCTCCGTCGACGATCTCGAGGTCGAGCGAGTCGACGGCCGGGCTCTCCGAGCTCGGGAAGATGCACGACGCGCGCGCGTAGGTCACTGAGGCCATGGGTGGCGGTTCCCTTCACCGGCAGGAACGTGCCGGACGATCCGAGTAGAGGGTTACGCGGGAACGCTAGCAGCACCGTCGCCGCGGCAGCGTCAGCCCGTGAAGGCACGCGCCGTCGCCGCATCGGCCGGATAGAACGATTCGATGGCGAGCTCGGACACCGTCACCTCCAACGGGGTCCCGAACACCGTGGTGACGCTGAGCATCGACAGCACCCCGGCGGCGGTGCGCAGTCGCAGCGGCACGATGATCCCTTCGCCGGCCCCGCCGCCCCCGTCGGCAACCGTGCCGGCATCGCCCGGGCCGGGGTATCCGCGCAGCTCCGCGTGCAGGCTCGCCAACGCGGCGTCCCCGGAGGCCTCGATCTCCTTGCCCAGACGGTGCAGCAGGTGCGCGCGCCACGCCGCCAGGTTCTCGATGTGCGGGGCCAGACCGCCCGGGTGCAGGCTCAGCCGCAGGACGTTGACCGGCGGCTCCAGCAGCGTGGTGTCGGCGACCCCGGCGAGCAGCGGGGCCAGGGCGTCGTTGGCGTCGACGAGGTCCCAGCCGCGGTCCACCACCAGCGCCGGATAAGGCGCGTGGACGTTGAGGATGTGTGCGATCGCGTCGCACACCGCGGCCATGGGCGGGTCGGCCAGGCCTCGCTCCGGGTACGCGGGCGCGTAGCCGCCTGCGAGCAGCACCGTGTTGCGTTCCCGCAGCGGGACATCGAGGCCCTCGCACAACGTGACGATCATCGAGGGCGTCGGCCGCGACCGGCCCGTCTCAACGAAGCTGACGTGCCTGGCGGACACGTCGGCGCGCAGCGCCAGCTCCATCTGGCTCAGCCCGCGGCGCATGCGCCAGCCGCGCAGCAGGCCGCCCGCCGACGTCGCGTCGCCCGTCCGCGCGCGAGTACCGGCGCGCGCCTGCTCCGGGCCGGGGACCGGCTGCGGGGTCGTGACCGGCCGCGGGGTCGTCTGCACCATTCCCCGACGCTATGCCCGGATCGGCCTCCCTGCCATGACCTCCGAGGTAATCGACGTCCTGACCCCGGCGCCGCAGGATCAGTGTCACCCGCCGAACCGCCGGCAGGGCTCCGACACCCAGGAGGACACCATGACCGCCAACGCGCCTGAGAACACCGCGGACGCGATCGAGCCCGGGCTGCGCCGGCTCACCGAGGACTACATCGCAGCGTGGAACGCCACCGACCCCGGCGTCCGGCGCATGCTCGTCGACCGGGTGTGGTCGGTCGACGGAACCTACACCGACCCGCTGTGCGACGCCGCCGGCCGCGACGCCGTCGACACGGCCATCGCCGCCATGCAGGACCGGCTGCGGGCGCAGCTGCCCGGCCATCGCTTCGTCCTGCTCGAGGGCCCCGATGCGCACCATCACCAGTTGCGCTTCCGGTGGGGGTTCCGGGCCGGCACCGCCGAGCCGGTGATCGTCGGATCCGGCGTGGCGATGCGCGACGTCGACGGAAAACTCACCACGGTACTGGGCTTCCTCGATAGGGTCCCAGGATGATCACGCTGTCCGACGAGCAGTGGCGCGGGCTCATGCCGCTTGCCGCGCACCTGGGCCTGGAGCTGGTGGAGGCGGCGCCGGAGCGGGTCGTGGCCCGGGTGCGGCACGCTCCGGAGCTGTGCACGGCGGGCGGAATGCTGCACGGCGGCACCATCATGGCGCTCGCCGACAGCGCCGGGGCCGTCGCGGCGTTCCTCAACCTGCCCGAGGGCGCCGCCACGTCCACCACCTCGTCGAACACGGTGTTCTTGCGGGGCGTCGCCCACGGCACCGTCACCGCGACGGCACGCCCGCTGCACGTGGGACGCAGGACGATCGCCGTCGTCGTCGAGCTGGTGGACGACGACGGGCGCCCGGTGGCCCAGGTCACCCAGTCGCAGGCGGTGCTCGCCTGAGCGCACCGCCGGATGCGGTCGGGGCGGATCCGTCCTGCTCATGAACTGGGGGGAGAGCCCGCGGGACGCCGCCGCGCGTTTCCCCCGGGCCGGAGCCGGCGACGCTCTGGCTACCCTCGTCACCGTGCCTTCGATCCACACGCCCCGCGCGCCGCAATACCCGCGGACCGTCCTCGGCCGGTCCGTCGTCGCGCAGATCGCGGGCGCGACGATCGTGGCCGCGGCGGTGAGCATCGGCTACCAGGCCGCCTACCGGCACCTGCATTTCCCGTTGCCGTCGGAGGTGCCGACGGTCGTCGCATCGCTCGTCACCCTCGCGGTCACGGCCTGCGCGGCCGGCGCGGTGCTCTTCCGCGGAAGACGCCGCAACCGGTACAACAGCCGCAGCCGACACCCGCGCCGCGGCCCGCGCCGCCTCATCGCCGCGGCCGGGTGGGTGCTGCCGGCACTGCTGAGCACCGCGATCCAGTCGTGGCTGCTCACGGGCACGAAGTTCTATCTCAACGGGCTCGGCGGCGACCAGCAGTTCCGCACCGCGTTCCTCACCCGCATGACCGATTCGCCGGCCCTCGCGGACGCCGTCTACCCCGACCTGCCGCCGTACTACTCGCCGGCCTGGTTCTGGGTGGGCGGACGGCTGGCCGATGCCACCGGGATCCCCGCCTGGGAGTTCTACAAGATCTGGTCGATCGTCACCCTGGCGGTGGCGGCGGCGCTCGCCCACGTCCTGTGGGCCCGGGTCGTGCGGCCGTCGACGGCGCTGATCCTGGCGATGGTCACGGCGCTCGTGGGGCTGCACACGGCGGCCTACTCCCCGTATTCGTGGATCCTCGTCGCCCTCGCCCCGCCCCTGGCCGTCCTGGCGCTGCGCACGGCGCGCAGGCTGATCCGCGACGGCCGCCTCGACGTCGGCGCGTGCGCGGGGATCGGCGTCTACGTGGGGCTCGCGGCGATCACGCACGCGCTGATCGCGGGCGTGGCCGCCGTGTTCCTCGCGGTAGTGGTCGCGACGGTGGCCCTGCAGGCGCGCAACCGCACACGCCACCTGCGCCGGTTCCTGCGCGGCGCCGGCATCGCGGTGGCCTCGGCACTGCCGTTCGTCGCGGTGGTGTGGGTCCCGTACCTCCTCGCGTCGAGCCCCCTCGAACCGGACAGCACGGCGGCGAAATTCCTGCCGGAGATCGGCGCCCGCATCCCCACCCCGGTCTTCTACGCGACGCCGCTGGGGGCGCTGTGCGCCGTCGGGCTGGGCTGGCTGGTGGTGCGCGCGCGACGCGACATGGTCGCGACGGGGCTGGCCCTCGCCGTCGGCACCGCGGTGTGCTGGTATGCCCTGTCCTTCCTCGCGCCGCTCGTGTCCACCACACTGCTGGCGTTCCGGCTGGAGCCGCTGTTGATCCTGGCGCTGTCCTGCGCCGGGGTGCTCGGCATCCGCGACGCGGCCGCGCTCGCCCGGCGGCGGGTGCGCGATCCGTCCCGGCGCGCGCAGGCAGCCGAGCGGGCCCGCGTCGTCACCGCCGTCGTCGGCGCCTTCGCGGTGGCGGCCATGCTGCACGTGTCCTACCAGGTGCGCACCGTCGAGCCCGCCTGGAACCGCGCCGCGCTCAACACCCCGGGGCCCGACGGGGTGATCGCCGAGGGCACCGAACTGCAGCGCACCGCGGGCGGTCCGACCGCCCAGGAGATCCACGACGCCATCACAACGCTCAGCGGGGGGCGGGACGCGAGCGACCTGGTGGCGCTCACCGACGTCCACTCCCTGCTGGCGTTCTACCCGTACCGCGGCTTCCAGACCGTGACCTCCGCCTACGCGAATCCCAAGGCCGGCTTCGCCGATCGCAACGGGCTCATCCGCGGCTGGGCGGAGGCCGGCGACGGGCTCGCCGCGGCGCTCGACGCGTCGCCGGTGCGCGCGCCGGACGTGTTCGTGCTCAGCCGCACCCCGCAGGGCTGGGTGTACAGCCTGTCGGTCTCACGCCTTCCCCGCGAGCCGGGCGACGTGAGCGAGCCGGCGGTGTTCTCCCCGTCCGCGTTCGACCCGGCACATTTCGCGGTGCAGGAGGTGGGGCACCTGGCGGTGGCAGTGCGGCGGTGACGGCCCGCGCACCCGCCGTCCGCCTGCCGCCCCCGCCGAGCGTATGCGCAATCCGCCGGGCCCGGCGCGATCGCGGCGGTTTGTGCATACAGTCGTGGTGAACACACACCCGACACCTTCGGAGGCCAGCCCATGACGGACCGCCCCATCCGCGTCGGCGTGCAGCTCCAGCCGCAGCACGCCCCCCGCTACGGGATGATCCGCGACGCCGTGCTGCGCGCCGAGGACGCCGGTGTGGACATCGCCTTCAACTGGGACCACTTCTTTCCGCTCTACCCGGACGCACAGGGCCGCATCGACGGCGCACACTTCGAGTGCTGGACGATGCTGGGCGCGTGGGCCGAGCAGACCGAGCGCATCGAGATCGGTGCGCTGGTCACGGGCGGCGGATACCGCAATCCGGACCTGCTGGCGGACATGGCCCGCACCGTCGACCACATCAGCGGCGGGCGGCTCATCCTCGGCGTCGGCGCGGGCTGGTTCGCCAAGGACTACGAGCAGTACGGCTACGAGTTCGGCACCAAGGGCTCGCGCATCGACCTGCTGGGGGAGAACCTCGACCGCATCGCGGCGCGGCTGCCCCGCCTGGACCCGCCGCCCACGCGCGACATCCCGGTCCTCATCGGCGGCGGGGGAGTGCGCAAGACGCTCCGGCACGTGGCCCGTCACGCGGACATCTGGCACTCGTTCGCCGACCCCGACGGATACCCGGAGAAGCTCGACGCCCTGGACCGGCACTGCGCAGACGTGGGCCGGGACCCGGCCGAGATCGAGCGCTCGGTGCCCTGGCCCACCGCCTCCGACGACGGCCACACCCCCGAACAGCGGGCGGACCAGCTGGTGGCGCAGGGCGCGACGCTGTTCACCGTCGCATCCGGCGGCCCCGACTACGACTTCGGCGAGCTCCGGCAGGCGCTGGCCTGGCGGGACTCGCGGGCCTGACCCTGCCAGTCGACCCGACTCTGCCCGCCGACCCGACTCCGCCCGCCGCCGCGACTCGCAGCGTCAGCTCGCCGGGCGGGCCTGCGCACCCGACGCGCCGCGCGGTACCGTCGGCCCCGCGCTGCCGGCGAGCAGGATCGACGCCACCAGCTGCGGGTTGTCCCACATCGGCACGTGACCGACGCCGGGGACGATCGTCACCTCCGCCTGCGGAAACACGCCGCGTACGCGCTTGGCCTCGTAGCAGGGCAGGACGAGGTCGCGCCGCCCCCACGCCACGGTCACCGGCACGGACGTGTCGACGGGCCGGGTGAACGCGAAGTCCGCGCTGAGGCCGCGGTCGATCACCGTGTTGCTGAGCAGGCTCGCCGCGTCGATGCGGGCCGTCTCAGCGGGGACCCGCCACGGGTGCGACATGAACACGCCCATGCCCACCGACTTTCCCACGGGGTTGCTGACGAACGCGTCCCGCGCCCTGCCCATCCGTCGCGTGGCCCAGCGCAGGGTGCGGAACGTGTTGACCGCGCGCGCCTGGTCGAGCGGGCCTGCGAAGAAGCCCGCGGGGGACAGGCCGGTGGCCGAGGCGACCTCGCCGCGCGCTGCCGCCTCGAGCGCGAACCAGCCGCCCAGCGAGTTGCCGGCCACGTGCACCTTCTCGTCGGGCGCGATCTCGCGGAGGAACTCCACGGCGAGGTCGGCACCGATCTGCAGCGGGTTCGGGCCCTCGGGCATCTCCGGGGAGTCGCCGTGCCCGGGCAGGTCGACGGTGACCACGCGGCGGTGCCGGGCGAGAAGGTCCACCACCGGATCCCACGCGTGGCGCCGATGGATCACGCCGTGCACCAGCACCAGGGTGGGGCCTTCCCCGCGGATGTCGTAAGCCAGCTCCATGGCCTTAGTGTGACGCACGTTCACGGCTACCGCAAGGGCGTCGGGTGACCGACGCCACGCCGGCGCCGCTTTGCCACTCGACATTACTTAGTTAGACTTACTAACTATGTCCGAGAATGCGGCGCCGGAAGAGAACACGGCCGCGCAGGAGTCCGGGGCGACGGCGTTCCCCGAATCCGCCGACGAGGTCGCGCTGGCCGCCGACCTGCGCCCGGTGCTGCTGCGCCTCAACAACCTCGTCCGCCGTCGCGTACCGTCCGTCGAGCTCACCCCCGCGCAGAGCACGGCACTGACCACCGTGCTCGACCATGGGCCGCTGCGCATGGGGGAGCTGGCCGAACGCGAGCAGATCCGCATGCCCACCGTCACCGCCATCATCCGGCGCGTCGAGAAGCTCGGACTGGTCCAGCGCCGGCCCGACCCCGACGACGGGCGCGCCGTGCTCGTCGAACTCACCGGGTCCGGGCGCGAACGCCTGGAGCATGTGGCCCGCGAGCGCAACGTCCTGCTCGCCGCGCTCCTCGAACAGCTCACCGACGGCGACCGCCAGGCGATCGCCGCGGCCGTCCCCGCGCTCAACGCGATGCTCGCGCTGGACCTTCCGGGCCCCGCCGATGCAGGCCACACCGACGGACCCGGCACACCGCAACTCCAGGAAAGCGAGACGCACGCACGATGAGCACCACCCCGCAGGGCGCACCGCCAGCCCACGCCGACGAACACCCCGGACTTCTCGACGCGCTCAAGGGCCAACCCAAGCAGGTCTGGGTCACCGCCTTCGCCGCGGTCATCGCGTTCATGGGCATCGGCCTGGTGGACCCGATCCTCAACACCATCACCGAGGCACTGCACGCCACGCCGTCGCAGACCACCCTGCTGTTCGCCTCCTACCTGGGCGTTCAGGTGTTCGCGATGCTGCTCACCGGGCTGATGAGCTACCGCTTCGGCGCCAAGCGCACCGTGGTCACCGGGCTGATCCTCATCGTCATCGCCGCCGGGCTGTGCGCCTTCGCCGGCACCATCGAGCAGCTCGTGTGGCTGCGTGCGCTGTGGGGCCTGGGCAACGCGTTCTTCATCGCCACGGCGCTGTCGGTGATCGTCGGCGCCGCCACCGGCGGCCAGAAGGGCGCGATCCTCATGTACGAGGCGGCGCTGGGCCTCGGCCTGGCCGTCGGGCCGCTGGCGGGCGCGGTGCTGGGCAACATCTCGTGGCGCGGGCCGTTCGCCGGCACCGCCATCCTCATGGCCATCGGCGCCCTGCTGTGCGTGATCATGCTGCAGCGCGACGGGGACAAGGCGCACCGCACTCCGATCCGGCTCACCGACCCGCTGCGTGCGCTCAAGGACCGCAACCTGCTGATGACGTCCATCGGCTCCGCCTTCTACACCGCGGCGTTCTTCGCCGTGATCGCCTGGGCCCCGTTCGCGCTGGGCAAGGGCGCCTACTACATCGGCTTCGTCTTCTTCGGGTGGGGCGTGTGCGTCGCGATCTCCGGCGTCCTCATCGCACCGCGCGTCGCGGCGAAGTTCGGCGAGCGGCACGGCCTCATGGGCGCGGTGTTCCTGTGCGCCGTCGTGCTCGGCATCATCGCCGTCGGCACCGCCGTCGAATCCGACGCGCTGATCGTCGTCGGCGTCGTCGTTTCCGGCCTGGTGTCGGGCGTGCTCAACACGCTGTTCACCGGGGCGGCGATGAGCTCGGCCGGCACGGTGCGGTCCGTATCCAGCGCCGGCTACAACTTCCTGCGCTGGATGGGCGGCGCCGTCTCCGCCATCCTCGTCGGCCACCTCGCCGAGTGGTTCGGCTCCGACGACGATCCCGCGATGGCGGCGCCGTTCTGGGCCGGCGCGCTGTGCTGCCTCGTCGCCGTCGGCTTCCTGGCGCTGCGGCCCACGACGCGGCCGCGCCCCGAGAGCGAGCTCGAGGTCCTCGAGGACGAAGTCGCCGCCGAGGGGCCCGCGCAGGCCGTCGACGAGGCGGGCCTCGAGCCGCAGCCCGGCGACGCCCCCACCGTGCACTCCCGCGCGTGACCCGGCCGCCGGCGCGGGCTCAGGACTGAGCGAACCCGGAGCGCGCCTGCCCGTCCCCCGGCCGGCGGGGCACGAAACTGCCGTACCCGCCGCGGAAGAACAGCAACGGATCGGCCTGCCGATGCACCTCCAGCTCGCTGACGCGGGCGATCACGATCGTGTGGTCGCCCGCGTCGTGCTCGAACTCCACGTCGGCCTCGATCCGTGCCAACGTGCCGTGCAGGGCCGGGGCGCCGTTGAGCGCGGGCTCCCAGGCGGTGCCGTCGAACTTGCCGGCCCCGCTCGTGGCGAATCGGCGGCACAGCTGCAGCTGATCGTGCGAGAGCACGTTGACGCAGAGGCCGCCCGCGTCGCGCATGAGCGGCCAGCTGCGGGAGCTCTTGGCGGGGCAGAACGAGACGAACGGCGGGTCCAGCGACAGCGACGTCACCGACTGGCAGGCGAAACCCTGCGGCGCACCGTCGTGCACGGCGGTGATCACGGTGACCCCGGTGCAGAAGTTTCCCAGCACCCGCCGCAGCTCGTCCTGGTCGATCAGCCGTCGCTGTCCGCCGCCGCGCGCCGCAGTTACCATACGGCCATCGTCCCAGCCCGGCCGCAGATGCACACCGCAGACCCGCGGACCGGCCCTGCCGAACACCTTGGAGGCACCACATGACCAGCACCGACGCCGCCACACGGGCCGCGCTGGTCACGGGCGCGTCCAGCGGGCTCGGCGCGGACATCGCGCGCGAGCTCGCCGCCGACCATCGCCTGCTGCTCGGCGGCCGCGACGCGCCGCGGCTGGACGCACTGGCCGCCGAACTGCCCGCGGCAGAACCGTGGCGGGTGGATCTCACCTCGGCCGCCGCCGTCGCCGGCGCCACCGCACGCATCGACGCGCTCGACGTGCTCGTCCACAGCGCCGGCGTCTGCGAGCTGGGCCCTATCGCCGAGTCGGACACCGCGCAGTGGCGGCGCACCTTCGAGGCCAACGTGTTCGCCGTCGTCGAGCTCACCCGCGCGCTGCTGCCCGCACTGCGCGCCGCGGGCGGCCACGTGGTGCTCGTCAACTCCGGGGCGGGGCTGCGTGCCAACCCGGGGTGGGGGTCTTACGCGGCCAGCAAGTTCGCGTTACGAGCGTTCGGAGACGCGCTCCGCCAGGAGGAGCCGCGGCTGCGCGTGACCTCCGTGCACCCGGGCCGCATCGACACCCCCATGCAGCGGAACATCGTCGCCTCCGAGGGCGCGGAGTACGACCCGCGGCGGTTCCTCGCCTCCGCCACCGTCGCGCGCGCCGTCGGCAATGCCGTGCGCACCCCCGCGGACGCGCACCCGACCGAGATCGTGCTGCGGCCCACCGGGCGCTGAACGCGGGACCGGCCGTTCGGCAGCCCCCTACCGGGCGGGCGCGATCCGCGCCTGCGCGGCGATCGCCGTACCCATCCACCGGTCCAGATAGCGCCGCAGCACCGCGCGCCCCCAGGCAGGGTCCGCGGGCGACAGGAAGAACGACTGCATGGTCCGCAGCACGAACTCGACGAGCTCGCGCAGCGCCGCCTCGTCGTAGCCGTGGGCCTCCCAGTCCACGTCGAAGCGCCGGATCATCGTCATGCCGAAGGCGATCGCCTCGGGTGCGGTGACCCCCTGCGCATGCTCGCCGGAAAGCATGAGCCCCAGGTGGGGGATCCGGTGGACCTCTTCGAGCGTGAAGAGCACCGCCTCCACCATCGCGCCGGCCGGGTCGGTGAGGCCACGGACGTGCGCGGCAAGGCGGTCGAGGAAGCCGTCGACAGAGGCGATCGCGGCCGCGCGCATGAGCGAATCGGCGCTGGGGAAGTACCGGTACACCGTCTGACGGATCACGCCCAGCCGTTCGGCCACGTCGGCGATGGTGATGCCGGCCCCGGTCTCGGTGATCAGTGCCACCGCAGCGGCGACGATCCTCTCGGCGGCCTCTTCATCGTTGGCGGGGGGTGCACCGCCCCAGCCTCGTCTGCGCGCCACCTGCCGTGTCCTCGTCTCGCAATGCCCCGTGCTCCGGGGCGCACCCGATTCCCATCACCCCGGACCGCCGCTGAGCGGCCCGGCCGACGCTACCATGCGCCCCGCCGCACGCCCCGCACGAAGACCGCCGGCACCTGCCGCGATGCATCCACCGTTGACCATACAGTAATCCGAATGTTTGTATGTTCGTATAACCCCTGCGCGCCGACGGGCGGCGCCGGACGGCGAGGAGTGTGCCGATGACCGATCTGCAGATGCGCAAGATGCGCTTCGCCTTCGACGAGTACGACGTCCCCTTCAACTGGAACCCCGACAACCCGTCGTTCTCCGCGATGGCCAATGCCGTGTCGTTCCTGGCCATCGGGTTCGAGAAGATGATCGTCAACATGATCCGCGAGATCATGCCCCGCATCACCGACCCCGCCATCGCGGAGGAGGCCACCGCGTTCGTCCGCCAGGAGGGACAGCACTCGGCCGCCCACCGCCAGCACGCCGCCGCGCTGGTGCGCCGGTACCCGTCGCTGCAGGAGACCCTCGACGGCGTCATCGGCGCCTTCGACAAGCTCGCGGTGGACACCTCCGCCGACTACCGCCTCGCCTACACCGCGGACCTGGAGGCCACCTTCACCCCGGTGTTCAAGTTGATGCTCGACAACGAGGCGAGCCTGTTCCGGCCCGGCGACGACCGCGTCGCGTCTCTGTTCATCTGGCACTTCGTCGAGGAGGTGGAGCACCGCAGCTCCGCGCTGATCATCTTCGACTCGGTGATCGGCAGCGACGCCTACCGCATGCGCATGGCGCCGTCGATCTTCAAGCACGTTCTCGACGTCATCCGCATCGCCTGCGAGGGCTTCAACAAGCATGTGCCGCTGGAGGATCGGCAGGTGGACGCGATGTGCATGTTCGCCAACCACCGCCGCCGTCAGCGCCTCGCCAAGCTCATCCCGGGCATGGAGTACGTCGACCACGGACCCATGCCGCGCGCGTTCACGGCGCTGCCGATGCGCGAACAGCTCGTCGCGCTCGTCGGCACCGTGCGCAGCCAGCTGCCCCGGCACAACCCCGAGCACGAGAACCTGCCCGCCCTGGCCGACGTGTGGTTCCGCCGTTACGACGACGGGTATCACGTCACCCGCTGGTACACGGCCGAAACCACTTCCACCGCTTCCTGACCCCGCTCACCACCCGTCCGTTACAGGGAGTTCCGCATGACCGACCACTGTTCGCCGGCCTTCGCCGAACTCGCGCACTCGATGGGCTTCTCGTGCGCCGAGACGGGCGGCGTCGTCTCGTTCCGCAGCCCCTTCGGCCTGGAGAACTGGACGCTGCCGGTGCTGGGCACGCTCATCATCGCCGGCTCGGTGCTGGCGCTGGTGTACGCGATCGTCCGGCTGCGCCGCCACGGCGACCCCACCAACCTGGTGCTGTGGATCGGCGCGCTGTTCTTCCTGTTCATCATCGAACCGCCCATCTACTTTCCGGCTGCCTTCGGCACCGAGGAGTACCTGGGAACGATGTTCGCCCACAACGTGTTCGCAGTCGACTTCCTGTGGGGCCGGCTGCCGCTGTACATCGTGGCGATCTATCCCCTCATGGCCACGGTGGCGTTCGAGCTGGTGCGGATGCTCGGGGTGTTCCGCCGCTACGGGACGTTCGTCGGCGCTGCCTGCGTGGGCTTCGTGCACCACGCGTTCTACGAGATCTTCGACCAGCTCGGGCCGCAGCTGCGCTGGTGGGAGTGGTCGGCGGACAACGAGATCGCCAAGCCGTTCCTCGACGCGGTGCCCGTGCCGTCCATCGTCGTGTTCGCGGCGCTCTGGCCCATGTCGCTGGCGCTGTGCGTGCAGTTCTTCGTGGGCCGGCACGTCGACGCCGGCAGGCGATTCGGCGTGCACGGTACTGACGCCGGCAGGCGATTCGGCGGATGGGGGTTGACAGGCCGCACGGTCGGTGTCGGCCTCCTCGCGTCGGTGGGCGTGCTCATTCTGCCGATGCCCGCGACGATCATGGGGATCGGCGGCAATGGCTGGCGGGCCGCCGGCTACGTGATCGAGCTCGCCGTCATCGCGGTGATCGCGGTCGTGGTGCTCACCCGGCAGTGGTTGCGGTTGCGCCCCGGCTCCGGCGCAGGCCTGCTCACGGGGGCGGACGCCGCACGGTACGACAACCCGTTCATCCGCTTGTACGCGATCGTCTACCTCGTGGTGTTCGCGGTGCTGTGGGCGTCGGCGCTGCCGGACTACGCCGACGCCGTCGATGGAGTCACCGCGAACGGCGACCCCATCGGCAACATCTGGTACACGCTCGCCTGTTTCGTGGTGGCGATCGCCGTCGTCGCCGCCGCCTGGTCGGTGCGGCAGGCGCGGCCGGTGCTCAGCGGCGACGGCCCTGCCGAGCACGCACTGACGCCGACGAGCTGACCGGCGGACGCCTACTACTTGGTGACCATGTCCTCCGGACCCCAGTACGCGCGCATGCTGGTGATCTTCGCGTCGTCGTCGAAGGTCATCACGTCGATCGGGGTGATCTCCACGGTCTGGTCGCCGGCCTCCGTGGTGATGCGGAAGTGGAAGGCCGCGCTGGCGCCGGCGATGCGGGCCGTGTAGATCTCGCCGGTCTGCTTCATGCCGGCGACGACGCTGTAGAACTCGCGGATCGACTCCTCGGTGTCCCGCACACCGCTGCCCACCGGATCCTCCACCGTGGCGCCCGGCGCGAAGAGGCCGACGATCTCGTCGACGGTGCCGGTGGTGACGGCCGTGATGTAGGCCTCGATGGTCTTGCGGACGGCCTCGGGTGCGGGTGCCATGGGTGCTCCTCGACGGTGACGGCGGAATGAGAACTCGTTCCACCGGAGCGTACGCGAGTGACGTCCGCGCCCCGCCAGCCTCGCTCCCGCCGTGCGGACGTCCGCAGACCAGCAGGCCCGTTATGCAACCGTGACGCTGTGTCCGTCCGGTCTACGTCATTTGGCGGATTCCTTCCGGATCGCACAGTTCTAGTCTTCCAAGGAACACCTATTCAACGACGTAAGGATCCGCCATGCGTTCACACCACCGCCTGCGCCGCGCCGCCCACCTGGCCGCCGCGGCAGCACTCGCCGTCGGGGTCGCCGCGGGCGGGGCCACCGCCGCGGGAGCAGACCCGCTGCCCACCGAGCCGACGCTCATCGCCACCGGCTGGGCCGACAGCACGGTCACCACGATGGGCCTCGACGGATCTGGTACCGCAATGCTCGACGCCACCGGAATCGACGGGCCGCAGGATGTGGCGGTCATCGGCGACACGGCCTACGTCGCTTCCTTCAGGAACGGCAACGTCGTCGCCGTGCCGCTGGACGGCGCGCCCGCCCATGTGGTGATCTCGGACCTGGCAGGCCCTGAGGGCATCGCGACCGCAGGCGGGCGCCTCTACGTGGCCGACACTGCTTCCGGGACGATCTTCTCGTCGCTGCCCGATGGAACCGACAGGGAAACCCTCGCTGCCGATACAGTCGCCCATACCGGCATCGCGGTGCACGACGGCCGGCTCTACGTGGCCAACATCAACGACGGTGAGATCATCTCCATGACCACCGCCGGCGACGATGTGACGACGGTCGCGAGCGGGCTCGACAGCCCGCGCGACATCGCCTTCGCGGGCGGGCGGCTCTTCGTCACCGACAACACCGAGGTGACCTCGATGAACCCCGACGGCACCGACCCACAGACGATCGCCACCGGTATCGACCGCGCGACCGGCATCGTCGCGGACGGTGACACCCTGTTCGTCACGGCGGATGCGGCCGATCAGATCGTCACTATGCACCTCGACGGCTCCGACCGGCGCGTGATTTCCACCGCCGTCGACCACCCCGTCGGCATCGCCGTGTACACCCCACCGAACCCGGCGTGCGGCGGCTCGCTCGCATCGCTGTGCAGCGTGTTCGGCAGCCTGGAGAGCGTCGGCTGAGCCGGGCCGACGACCCCGCGCGGGCCAACGTCTTCGACCAGTGAGCGTGTGCCGACGCCTTCCCACCCGAATGCGTCGGCACGCGCTCACCCGTCGCCGGGCCTGAGCCCCCCTACTTGACCACGTTGATCATCTTGCCGGGCACCACGATGACTTTCTTGGGGTGCGCGCCACCCAACAGCTCCACGATGCGCTCGTCAGCCAGCGCCGCCGCTTCGATGTCGGCCTTCGCCATGTCCGCGGGCACGGTGATGCGGCTGCGCACCTTGCCGTTGACCTGGATCGGGTACTCGACCGTGTCCTCCACCAGGTACTTCTCGTCGGCGGTGGGGAAGGGGCCGTGCGCCAGCGAATCCCCGTGGCCCAGCAGCGACCACATCTCCTCCGCCAGGTGCGGGGCCACCGGGCCGAGCATGAGCACCAATGGCTCCACGGCGGCCCGCGGCGCGCCCGCCGGGTAGGCCTTGGTCAGGTGGTTGGTGTATTCGATGAGTTTGGCCACCGCGGTATTGTCGTGCAGCGCCGCGTAGTCCTCACGCACGCCGGCGATCGCCTTGTGCAAGGCCCGCAGCGTCGCCTCGTCGGGCTCGTCGTCCGTCACCGTGACGGAACCGGACTCCTCGTCCACCACGAGGCGCCACGCGCGCTGCAGGAACCGCTGCGCGCCCACGACGTCCTTGGTGGCCCAGGCGCGCGACGCGTCGAGCGGCCCCATCGACATTTCGTACACCCGCAGGGTGTCGGCGCCGTACTGCTCGCAGATGTCGTCCGGCGCGACGGAATTCTTGAGGCTCTTCCCCATCTTGCCGTACTCACGGTGCACTTTCTGCTCCGTGCCGTCCGCATGCACCAGATAGAACCCGCCTTCGCGCTCGACCACGTCGTCGGCGGGCACGTAGATGCCGCGGTCGTCGGTGTAGGCGTAGGCCTGGATGTAGCCCTGGTTGAACAGGCGCCGGTACGGCTCCTTGGACGAGACGTGCCCCAGGTCGAAGAGCACCTTGTGCCAGAACCGCGCGTACAGCAGGTGCAGTACCGCGTGCTCGAGCCCGCCCACATACAGGTCCACCCCGCCCGGGTCGGCCGCGCCGTGCTCGGCGGGCCGGGGGCCCATCCAGTAGCGCTCGTTCTCCGGATCGCAGAACGCCTCGGTGTTCGTCGGGTCGATGTACCGCAGCTGGTACCAGGAGCTTCCGGCCCACTGCGGCATGACGTTGGTGTCGCGGCTGTAGTGCCGGAGCCCGTCGCCCAGGTCCAGCTCCACATTCACCCAGTCGACGGCCTTGGCCAGCGGCGGCGACGGCTCGGAGTCGCGGTCGTCCGGGTCGAAGCTCACCGGCCGGTAGTCCTCCACCTCCGGAAGCTCCACCGGCAGCATCGATTCCGGCAGGCCGTGCGCCTCGCCGGTATCGTCGTAGACCACCGGGAACGGCTCACCCCAGTAGCGTTGCCGTGCGAACAGCCAGTCCCGCAGCTTGTACTGGATCGTGCCGGTGCCCACGCCGTGGCCCTCGAGCCACTCGGTGACGGTGCGCTTCGCCTCGTCGACGGCCATGCCGTTGATGTCGAGACCCTCGACGTTGGCCGAGTTCACCGCGAAACCGTCACCCGCATAGGCGCTCTCGGTCACGTCGACAGCAGATTCGCCGGCGGCCGCATCGTCGTTGCCCTCGCCTGCACGCACCACCTCGACGATGGGCAGCCCGAAGGCCGTGGCGAACTCCCAGTCGCGCTGATCGTGCCCGGGCACCGCCATGATGGCGCCGGTGCCGTAGCCGGTGAGGACGTAGTCGGCGATGAACACCGGCACCTGCGCACCGTTGACCGGGTTCACCGCGTAGCTGCCGGTGAACACGCCCGTCTTGTCCTTGTTCTCCTGGCGTTCCAGGTCGGACTTCGACGCGATGGCGTCGCGGTACGCCTGCACCGCCTCGGCGGGGGAGGCGGCTCCTCCCGTCCACCGCGGGTCCACCGGCTCGCCGTTCGGCCCCTCCGGCCAGAACGCGGTGGTGAGCTGGTCCACCAGTTCGTGCTCGGGGGCGAGGACAACGTAGGTGGCGCCGAAGAGCGTGTCGGGGCGCGTAGTGAACACCTCGATGGGCAACTCGGCCACGGAGAACTTGACCGTGGCACCGTGCGAGCGGCCGATCCAGTTGCGCTGCATCGACTTGACCTGCTCGGACCAGTCGAGGAGCTCGAGGTCGTCGACGAGCCGGTCGGAATACGCGGTGATCCGCATCATCCATTGGCTCAGCTTCTTGCGGAAGACGGGGAAATTGCCGCGGTCGCTGCGCCCGTCCGCGGTGACCTCCTCATTGGCCAGCACCGTGCCCAGGCCCGGGCACCAGTTGACCAGCGAGTCGGAGCGGTAGACCAGCCGGTGCGCGTCGATGACCTCTGCGCGCTCTGCGGCCGTCAGCGCGGACCAGTCGCGGCCGTCGTCCAGGGTGCGCTCGCCGGAGGCGAACTCGGCCTCCAGCTCTGCGATCGGCCGCGCCTTCTGCTGCTCGGCGTCGAAGAAGGCGTTGTAGATCCGCAGGAAGATCCACTGCGTCCACTTGTAGAACTCGACGTCCGTCGTGGCGACGCGCCGGCGCTCGTCGTGGCCGAGGCCCAGGCGGCGAATCTGCCCCAGGTAACGCTGGATGTTCTGCTCGGTGGTGGTGCGCGGGTGCGTGCCCGTCTGCACCGCGTACTGCTCGGCGGGCAGCCCGAACGCGTCGAAACCCATCGTGTGCAGCACATTGCGGCCGGCCATGCGGTGGTAGCGCGCGTACACGTCGGTGGCGATGAAGCCCAGCGGATGGCCCACGTGCAGCCCGGCGCCCGACGGGTAGGGGAACATGTCGAGGACGAACAGCTTGTCGTCGGGCACCGCGCCGGCCAGGGGCCCGGTGGGGTTCGGCGCGTGGAAGGTGCCCGCCGACTCCCAGGACCGCTGCCAGCGCTGCTCGATCTCGCCGGCCTTGTGCGCCGTGTAGCGATGCGGCGGCGCGGCGTCGGGCGCCGACACGGCTCCGGCCGGGGTCGCGGTGCTGCGGGAGGCGGAATCGGTCACGGGCGTCACCATCTACTCGGGGTTGTCGACACGCTGCAGGCAGTCACTGCAGGCACGCTGCACACGTCAGGATAGAGGGTGGGCACCGGGCGGTTCGGCAGCGCCCGGCGCACCCCGCGCTCATCGTGCGGGCGGTCGGATATCATGAATCGCGTGGTGATCGCTGCAATCGTGTTCCTCGTCTTGGCCGTCGCGCTCGGCGCCGTCGCCGCCGCGGCCCTCTCCGGCAGCCTTCCGCGCAACCGGTGGTGGGGCCTGCGCACCGACGCGACCCTGCGGGACGACGCCACCTTCCGTACCGCCAACCGCGTCGCCGCACCCGCACAGTTGGGCGCCGCGGCGGTCCTCGTGCTCGGTGCGTGCGGTGGACTGCTGCTCGACGCCGCCGCCGCGCTGTTCGTCGTCATCGCCGCACCCGTGGTTGCGGTGGTGCTCACCGCGGTGGGGGCGGGCATCGCGCAGCGCGTCGCCGCAGCCATGCCGCCCGCCGACGCCGGCGCGTGCGGGCACTCCTGCGGCGCGTGCTCCCTGCAGGACTCGTGCGCCTCCGCCGTGCACTGATGCCGATCGGCCGCCGCAGAACACACCGTCCCCGCCGGTCCACCGTATGAAGCTGCTCAAACGCCTGAACATCGACGGTTTCGTCGCCGCGATCTTCGGCATGGTCGTCCTGGCGAGCCTGCTCCCCGCCTCCGGGGCGGGCGCCGAGGTGCTCGATTGGGCCGTGAAGATCGCCATCGGCCTGCTGTTCCTGCTCTACGGCGCGCGGCTGTCCCCACGCGAGGCACTCGAGGGATTCACGCACTGGCGCCTGCACCTGACCGTGCTCGCTGTCACCTTCGTACTGTTCCCGTTGATGGGGCTCGCGATGCGGCCGCTGGCGCCCGGGGTCATCTCCGACGACCTCTACATGGGCCTGCTGTTCCTGTGCCTCGTGCCGTCGACGGTGCAGTCGTCCATCGCGTTCACGTCGATCGCCAAGGGCAACGTGGCGGGTTCCATCGTCAGCGCGTCGTTCTCGAACATCCTCGGCGTCTTCCTCACGCCCGCACTGGTGCTGTGGCTGATGGAGACCACCGGCTCCGGCGGAATCCAGGCCGACGCCATCGTCGAGATCATCCTGCAGCTCCTGGTTCCGTTCATCGCCGGCCAACTGCTGCGGCCCTGGCTGGTGGGTTTCCTGCAGCGGTACTCGGCCCCCATCAAAATCGTCGACCGCGGCTCGATCCTGCTGGTGGTCTACGCCGCATTCAGCGAGGGGATGAACGCGCACATCTGGTCGTCCACCTCGGCGGCGCAGATCTTCATCGTCATCGGCCTGTCCTGCGCCATGCTCGCTCTCGTGCTGGGCGTGACCGCCTTCGCGGGACGCGCGATGGGCTTCTCCTGGCCGGATCAGATCGTCATCATCTTCTGCGGTTCCAAGAAGTCGCTGGCGAGCGGCCTGCCCATGGCCACCGTGCTGTTCTCCGGGGGCACGGTGGGCCTGATCGTCCTGCCGCTGATGATCTTCCACCAGATCCAGCTCGTGGTGTGCGCGATGCTGGCGCCCAAGTTCGGCGAGAAGTCCGACCGTGTGGCCGTGGCCGAGGGATGAGCGGCAGCATGGCGGGAGGTGTCGGGACCGCCGACGGCCCGGCGGGCAGGCGCGTCGACCCGGCCGGCGCCGCCTTCGGCCTGGCTTCCCGGTGCTCGCCGCCGCGGTCACGGCGGCGCTCACCGCCGTGTGGGCGGACCGGCTGCCCGACCGCATCGCTGATCACTGGTCCGGTTCGGGCGCCCCCGACGGCTTCTCCAGCCCGTGGTCCAACGCATGGTTCATCGCGGCGCTCATCATCGTGATCGGCGCCGGCGCCGGGGCCGTCGCCGCGTCGACCCGCGCGCAACTGATGCTCAGGCGCGTCATGCTGGCGGTGGCGTGCCTGGTCACCGGGCTGATCGCCACCGTCGACATCGTGCTCCTCGCAAGCCAACTCGACCTGGACGACCCGGCGGACGCCCGCCTGAGCACCTGGTCGATAGGGGCGGGGGTCCTCGTCGGCCTCGTCGTAGGGCTCGTCGGCGCGGCACTGCTGGGCGACCACCGTCCACGGATTCCGGCGACCGCGCCTCCGCCGCCGGAGCTGCCCCGTGCCGACCCGCTCGTCTTGCCGGTCGCGGACACCGTGGGCATCGGCGGGCGTGCCGCCGCCGGAATCTACGGTTTCCTCGCCGCCGTCGCGGTGGCGACGTGCGTACTGGTGGGGTCGCCGTGGCCGGTGCCGCTGTTCATCGCGGGGGCGCTGCTCGTCGCCGTGGTATCACGATTCAACGTGGTTCTCGACGACAAGGGTCTGCGCGTGCTGTGTCTCGGAGTGACGATGATCGGGTACGGGGCCGACGAGTTCACCGAGTCCCGCGTGCACGATGTGCACCCGTTCGCCGAATTCGGCGGCTGGGGGCTGCGCGTGCGCCCGCGCAGGCGGTACGGGGTGGTCACCCGGCGCGGGCCCGGATTCACAGTACGCGCCGCGTCCGGCGACAGGATCACCGTGACCACCGATCGCGCAAACGAGTTCGCGGCCGCCGCCAACGCGCTGGCGGACCGCGCCGCCCGCGGCTGATCCGCCCCCCGCGGGCCTGCCCCCGGCCGGCATGGCACCCGCCGGTATCGTTATGCCGTCCGTCACACTGCGGACGAGTCGAACAGCAGGGGGAACGATGACCACCATCCGAGGCGGACGCGTCCGCGTCGCAGCCGTATCCGCAGCGTCCGCGCTGACGCTCGCCGGTGTGCTCGGCGCGTGCTCCTCAGGCTCGGACGCCGATTCCGGCTCCGTCGAGAGCGCGACCGGCACGGCCGCCACCGCGGCGGCGGCGCAGGCCGGTTCCGAGGAGCTGCGTGCGCTGCTGCCGGAACAGGCCGCCTTCGGCGAGGGGTTCGTGGCCGCCCCGGTGACGACCGCCCAGCTGGATGCGACGCTCAACCAAGTGCGCGACAAGGCGAAGTCGCAGGTGGTGGACCCTGCCGAGTGCAAGAACACCCTCGACCTCACCGCCGGCCTCGACCCGGCGGCCACCGCGATGGTGGCGGCCGGCAATGAGGACCAGGGCACCAAGATCGGCGTGATCGTCTCACGCGACGACCCCTCGCTGGACGCGTTCCGCTCGTCCCTCGACCGGTGCGGCCAGGTGACGGTGGAGGTCGACGGCACCGCCACCGATGTCACCACCGAGACCTTCGCGCCTGCCGGTGCGACGGGGGAGAAACCGCTGGGCATCACCCGCACGCAGTCCGTGGGCGATGCCGGGAGCGTCACGACGATCCTCACGGCCGAGGAGGTGGACGGGACCTCCATCCGCGTCATGGTCCACCAGCCGTCCACCGAGGCTCTGCCACCGGAGGTGCTCGATCACTTCCGGCAGACGGCGGCGACGCTGATGAACGACACCGCCGCGCGCGCCGCGCAGCGGTAGGCGACCTCGCCGGGTTCCGGCGCCCGATCAGTTCCGATCGACGTCGATGGGATGCGTCGCGAGCATCGCCCACGGCTGGGGCTGCCGCCGGAGCACGCGCCCCCACAGGTCCACCTGCGGGGGCGCGATGATGTCGCCCGGCCGCGAGGTGAACACCATCCAGTCGTCGCGCAGCAGCTCGCCGTCGAGCTGCCCGAACGTCCACCCCGAGTAGCCGACGAAGATGCGCGCGCCCTCCACCAGCGGCGCCACGTCGAGCGGATCCGCCGCGACGTCGATGAGGACCACCCGCCCGTCCACCCGGGTGATCCCGTCGACGTCGTCGATACCGACGCCGCGCCGGAGAACCCCCAGGCACAACGCGCCGTCCAGCTTCACCGGGCCGCCCAGGTGGAACACCTTGGCGGGGGAGCAGACCTCGGACCACTCCGGCAGGCCGTCGACCAGCGGCGTCTCGCTGGGGCGATTGAGGACCATGCCGAGCGTTCCGCCGTCGTTGTTCTCGATCACGTAGATCACGCTGCGGCGGAAGACCGGTTCCGTCAGATGGGTTCCGGACACGAGCAGGCTCCCCGGGCCCACCTGTGCGACCGGCGATTCCTGGCGTCCCTCTCCATCAGCTGGATACGTCACACTGCCATCTTGGCACTGATCCGCCGCGGCGGCGCGGTGATCGGCGTGCGTGAATCGCGCACGCTCTCAGCGGACGCCCACACCCCAGGAGCCGGTACCGGGGACGGCGGCCAGCCCGCGGAGCATCGCCGCGGCGGCGGACCCGGACCCCGCCGGAGGCTGTGGCGGGGACAGTGGCGGTGGCGGGGACAGTGGCGGTGGCGCCGGTCCGGCCGTGTCAAGGTAGCCGTCGCCATCCGAGTCCACCAGCCGCGTGTCCGGAAAGCCGTCGTCGTCGGAGTCGACGAGCAGGCTCCCGTCCTGCTGCCCGTCCTGCTGCCCGACCTGCTGCCCGCCGGGTGCGCCGCCGGCCCCGTGCTCCACCCGGATCTCCGTGGCCCAGGTGCCGTCGCCCGCGGCGTCGACGAACCACCGTTCGCCCCCGCCCGCGCCGGCCGCGACGTCGAGGCAGGTGGTGTCCGCGACCCCGTCCGAGTCCGCATCCCACATGGCGTCGTCGATCAGGCCGTCACCGTCGAAGTCCAGTGCCACCGCGTCCACCGTGCCGTCGCCGTCCACGTCGAGGCCCGCCGGTGACGTCCATTCCGTCACCTCACCGTCGCCCGTACCGAATGCATAGGTGATGTCCACACGCCCCCGTCCTCACGCACGCCGCCTGCCCCTAGGACGCGCCGGAAGACACAGCGGTTCCCGTCAGGCGCCGAACGGTTCGGCCTGCGGCGCCCAGCCGGTCGCGCCGGTGAAACGCGCACTGGAGACGCGTTGGGAGCGTCCGAGGGGACCCGCCACCAGGCCGGGAAGCGTGCGCAGATCGTCGCGGCCCACGCGGCGGGCGATCTCGCGCCGCCATTCGCCACGCGTCCGCGGCTCCTCGGCCACGTTGTAGAGCCCGGCGGGGGCGTCCAGCGCCGCGACCACGGCGCGACCGACGTCCGACAGCGCGATCGACGAGAAGTAGGAGCCGTCCCGACCGGCCAGCGCGAACCATCCGCGGCGGGCGACCGATTCGATCATCGCCATCATCGGGTCGTCGGCCGGAGCGCCGTGCACCTGCGCCAACCGGAGACTCACCCCCGTCCCGCCCCCCTCCGTGAAGCGGCGCACGTGCGCCTCGCCCGCAAGGTTCGCGCGCATCGGTCCGGGCGCGCTCACCGGGCTCGACTCGTCCAGCCAGGCGTCCCCGCCGTCGCGGTAGACCATCGTGATGGTGTCGTGCACGATCCGGGGGATCCGGAACTGCAGCGCCGCGTCGACCAGCGCACGCACGCCCCCGTCCCGCACTGCGCGATACTGCCGTATTGCGCCCGCGGTCCGCAGCGACGTCGGCAGCGCCACACGCATGTCCACCACCGCGTCCGCGCCGTCCAGCACGCGGCGCAGGTGCGTGCCGTCGCCCACTAGGTCGCCGCCGACCCAGCGCACGCCGTCGTCGTCCGCCCGCGGCAGTGCGGCGCCGGTCCCCACGCGGCGGCTGTGCGCCACCACCTCGTAACCGGCGTGTCTGAGCGCCTCGAGCGCCGATCGGCCCGTCGCGCCCGCCGCGCCCAGCAGGACGATCCGTCGTGCAGTTCCTTCGGGCGAGTTGCTCATGACCACAGCCTAATGCCGCTCCGGGCCCTCCCGCGGCGAAGAACTACCGCCGGTGCGGGACGCCGCGGCCCGCCGGGGCCGACCGCCCGCGCGGTTTCACGTGAAACACAGGGCCGTCAAACGCGACGCGCCCACCAGTCGAGCAGCTCGCGTTCCGCCTCGTCCCGGGGGAGCGGTCCACGCTCCAGCCGCAGCTCCTTGAGGAACCGCCACGCCGCGCCGACCTCCCGGCCCGGACCGATGCCCAGCAACTCCATGATCGCGTTGCCGTCAAGGTCGGGACGCACCCGCGCGAGGTCCTCCGCGGCCGCGATGGCTGCGATGCGGCGTTCCAGATCGTCGTACGTAGCCTGAAGCCGCGCCGCGCGTCGCTTGTTGCGGGTCGTGCAGTCGGCACGCACGAGCTTGTGCAGGCGCGGCAGCAGCACGCCGGCGTCGTTGACATACCTGCGCACGGCCGAGTCGGTCCACTCGCCACTGCCGTATCCGTGGAAGCGCAGGTGCAGGAACACCAGCGTCGAGACGTCCTCGATCATCTTCTTCGAGTATTTCAGCGCACGCATCCGTTTGCGGGTCATCTTCGCACCCACCACCTCGTGGTGGTGGAAGCTCACGGCCCCGCCCGGCTCGTTGCGCTTGGTGGCCGGCTTGCCGATGTCATGGAACAACGCCGCAAGCCGCAGCACGAGGTCCGGATCCCCGTCCTCGAGGTCCATCGCCTGCTGCAGGACGGTGAGCGAGTGCCGGTACACGTCCTTGTGCTGGTGGTGCTCGTCGATCTCCAGCTGCATCGCCGGGACCTCGGGGATCACGTACTCGGCCAGGCCCGTGCGGCAGAGCAGGTCCACTCCCTCCACCGCGTGCTCGCCGAGCATCAGCTTGTCGAGCTCCACCCGGATCCGCTCGACCGTGATCCGCTCCAGTTGCCCGGTCATGGCCGTCATCGCCTCGACCACCCGGGGCGTCGGCGTGAACCCCAGCTGCGCGACGAAGCGGGCCGCGCGCAGCATCCGCAGCGGGTCGTCGTCGAAGGAGTCCTCGGGCCGGGTGGGCGTGTCGAGTACGCCGGCGAGCAGGTGATCGAGCCCTCCGAGCGGATCGACGAACTCCAGCGTCCCGTCGCTGTCCACCCGCACCGCCATAGCGTTGACGGTGAAGTCGCGCCGGACCAGGTCGTCCTCGAGGCTCTCGCCGTAGGTGACGGCCGGATTGCGGCTCACACGGTCATACTTGTCCGCGCGGAAGGTGGTCACCTCGATCTGCCATCCCGAGCGGACCGCGCTGATCGTCCCGAATGCGATACCGGTGTCCCACTGGGCCTCCGCCCAGCCCGACAAGATCTCCTGGACCTGCTCCGGGCGGGCATCGGTGGTGAAGTCGAGGTCCGTGCCCAGCCTGCCCAGCACGGCATCGCGGACGCTGCCGCCCACCAGATACAAACGGTGTCCGCGCTCGGAGAACCTGCCGCCCAGTCCGGCCAGTATTTCCGAGAGCGACCGCAGGGTCGCAGTGGCGCCGGCAAGCAGCCGCTGCCGGCGTTCGGCCTCGGATCCTCGGGTAGTCGACACGATCGGCCATTTTATCGTGGCGGCCATCCGACATAGTCGACGGCGTCCCCCTACGTCCGAGACCGCCAAGTACGATTGTCCACGTGTCCCCCGCCGATCACTCCCGCAGCGGGCGTCGTCGCCGACGGCGCCCCGCTCAGCCGGGCAACGGCACGCGGAGCGGGGGAGCACGCAACGGGGGCACGCGCGGCGCGGGTGCACGCAACTCCGGCACGCGGAACAACGGTGCGCGGCAGGGCTCCGGCGGGGGACGCCGCACGGGTGACGGAACCACCGGCCGGCGCATGCACACCGTCCGCGAGACTTCCGCAGGCGGCCTCGTCATCGACGGTTTCGACCGCACCTCCGCGGACGGTTCCGCGCCCGCGGGCGAGCTTCGGGCCGCGCTGATCGGCCGGCTCGACCGCCGCGGCCGCACGCTGTGGTCCATGCCCAAGGGGCACGTCGAGGCCGGCGAGACCGTCGAGCAGACCGCGACGCGCGAGATCGCCGAGGAGACGGGGATCCGTGGCGAGGTGCTCGCGTCGCTCGGAAGCATCGACTACTGGTTCGTCTCCGACGGCCGCCGCATCCACAAGACCGTCCACCACTTCCTGCTGCGCTACCAGGGCGGCGAGCTCTCCGACGAGGACTACGAGGTCAGCGAGGTGGAGTGGGTCCCTCTCGGGGAACTCTCCGGGCGGCTCGCCTACGCGGACGAGCGCAAGCTCGCCGCCGTCGCAGCCGAGATACTCGGCGAGATGATCTCCGGACCCGCGCCGCGCGGAGACGCCGGCGACGAGGTGGGAGCCCCGCCGCGGCCGCAGCCGGGATCCGAGCCGTCCAAGCGGGCCCGCAGGCGCCGCCGCAGCCACCGCGCGATGCTTCCGAAGCCGAGGGGGAAGACCAGCCCCACATGAGGATCCGGACCACCAGGCCGTCCGGCGTCGTGCACGGGGTGCGTCGAGCGGCCGCCGCGGTGGCTGCGGCTTCGCTCACGTGCGCGCCGGCGGCTCTCGCCGTCGGCGTCGCCGCCCCGGCCGCGCATGCCGCGCCCGTCACCGCGGCACCCACCCCGACCACCGAGGTGGCAACACCCACGGCGTCGGAACCCACGACGGCAGCCGCCGCCGACGGCACCTCATCCGGCGACTCCCGCCGCGCCGGCATGCCCCAGTTCCTCTCGCTCACGATCAGCACCGTCACGCCTGAGGTCGTCCGCGACGACCGGACCACCGGTGGCGGCACCCCAGGGGGACGGCCCCGCCAGGACGGCCGCGAGGACACCGTCACCGTCACCGGAACCGTCCGCAACGTCGGCGACCGCGACGTGTCCGACGTGGAGGTCCGCCTGCAACGCGCACCGCGGATCGACGCCACCGAGGAGGTGCGTTCGGTCTTGAGCCTCGATCAGAGCAGCTACGGCACCGTCGGCCTCTTCCACCCGGTGGCCGAGTCGCTCGGCCAAGGCGAATCGGCGGATTTCACCTTGTCGCTCCCACTCAACGACACCGCGACGCGCTCGCTGGAGATCACCGAACCAGGCGTGTATCCGCTGCTGGTCAACGTCAACGGGACCCCCGACTACGGCGGGCGCGCCCGGTTGGACGACGCGCGATTCCTGCTTCCGGTCCTGTCCCTGCCCGCCGGCGCCACCCCCACCGCCACCGCCCGGCAACAGGGGCCGGTGGCACCGTCCCCGGTGCCGGTGACCATGCTGTATCCGCTGACCGCGGCACCCGAGCTCGCAGCGGGCCAGCCCGGGCCGGCCTTGGATTCGCCCGCCGCCGTCCGCCTCGTCGACGATTCGCTCCCGCGGTCGCTGGCGCCCGGCGGCAGACTGCACGGTGTGCTCGCCGCCGCGCGCGAGGCGCTCAGCCCGGAGGCCGACCCGCACGGCGCGCTCGGCGCCGGGCTGTGCCTCGCCATCGACCCGGACCTGCTCGTCACGGTCGACGCGATGACCCGCGGTTTCGAGGTCTCCAAAGACCCCGCCGACCCGGATTCCGACCCGTCGAGCACCGACACGGTGGAGGCGGAGGGCCAGGCCGCGGCTGCGGCATGGCTCAAGGATCTGCGTGAACTCGCGGCGCAGACATGCACGGTGGCGCTGCCGTTCGCGCAGGCCGACCTCGACGCGGTGCGGAGTCTCGCGTCGCCGCAGGTCACCGCCTCGGCTCTCGCCGCTCCCGCCGACATAGTCGACGGCATCCTGGGAGTGAAATCGGTGCGCGACCTCGTGTGGCCTTCGACGGGGCAGCTGGCGCCCGCAACCCTCGCCACCGTCACGCAGGCCCTCGCCCCCGCACCGGAGGAATCGGCCGGCGCCGCACCGGCGCCCCCCGATCCTGCCGCTCCGCCCGCGGATCGCCACGCGGCGCCCACCGTGCTCATCGCGGACAACACGGTGGAGACCGCCGGGGCAGCGAAGATGGCGGGTTCCGGCTCGACCTCCTCGGCGAGCGGCGAAACCGCGGACGTCGCGCGGATCACCCCGGCGAAGGCGGCCGACGAAGCGGCTGCGGCCGACGGCGTTTCCGAGGCCGGGCCCCCCGAACCCGGTGCCCCAGCGGGCGGCGCGCCGATCGCATCGAATCCCGCGCTGCTGTTCGACATGCCCACCAGCGCCGCGCTCGCCGCCGTCGGCGCCCAACCGTCCACGCCCGCATTCGTGCCCGAGGACCTTCGATTCGAGATCGACGACGACTCCCGCACGGCGCGACTGCAGGATGCCATGGGGGCCGTCGCCTGGCCGTTGCTCGAAGCCCGGCGCTCCGCGATGTCCGCGCTCCGTTCCGGCGGCTCCGGAAGCGGATCCGATGCCACCACGCCACCCGCGCCGCTCGTCATCGCGCCGCCCCAGGATTGGACTGCCGACCACGACGAGGCCTCCGCGCTGCTGGGTCTGCTGCAACGGGCCTATCAGGACGGCCTCGCCGCACCGCGCCCCCTGAGCACCGCGCTCGCCGCGGCGGGGGCGCCCGGGGCACCATCGGCCGAACTGTCCGATCCCAACCCTGGAGACGGGATCGCGGAGGTCGGCACGGACGGGTCCGATCCCGGCTCCGGTGGCACCGGTGCGACCGGCCGAGCGGGCTTCGGTTTCACGTGGAACACCGACCGATCGGTGTCGGACACCCTGATCGAGAAACTCCGCGGCCAGCTCGCCCGGCTGGGAACCCTGAGCGGCATGCTCGCAGGCAACGGCCCGGACGGCGAAACCCCGGAGCACTACATCACGCCGCTCTACCGTGACGTGCTGCGGGCGGTGAGCACGTGGGGCCGCGGCGGCTCCGGAACATCCGACGTGCGCGCCGCCGCGGAGGACCGGACCGCGGCGCTCACGGCGTCGTTGACCGACCAGTTCGACGCGGTCACCGTCGTGGCACCCGGCTCCGTCTACACGCTCGCCTCGTCGCAGAGCCCATTGCTCGTCGTCGCGAAGAACGACCTGGCGATGCCCGTGACCACGAGCCTGCGGATTCGTGCCCCCGAGGGCGTGCAGATCGGCCAGGCGGACGACTACGTCATACCCGCACGCGGGAGCCGGCAGATCCAGGTCCCCGCGCAGATCGAGTTCAGCCGGCAGATGGACCTGCGCGTGCAGCTCCTCGCGCCCGATTCCACCCCGATCGGTGAGCAGATCCACATTTCGCTGCATTCGAACGCGTACGGCATGGTGATACCCGTGCTGACCGGCGTCTCCGGCGCGTTGCTGCTGTTCCTCGCGGGCCGCCGCGGATGGCATCGGTTGCGCGGACAGCACGACCGGGCCGACGATCGTGCGAGCGAACGCGGGCCCGTCCTCGAGCAGTACCGCCGCGACGATGCGCATCCGGGCCCGGAAGACGAAGGTTGAGAAGCCAGATGACCGACGCCCACCGCCACCACGACGACGGTAGCGACGCCGGGGTGCGCAGCACTCGCGGCGCCGGACCGGACGCGTCCGGCGCCCGCAGCGGGGGCTCCCGGCCCAGCGTCCTCGCATCCACCGGGTCGATGGCCATCGCCACCCTGATCAGCCGCATCACCGGGTTCTTCAAGGTGCTCCTCACCGCGGCGGTCCTCGGCCCGGCCATGGCGAGCGCGTTCACCGTCTCCAACACGCTGCCGAACCTGGTGTCCGAGCTGGTGCTCGGTGCGGTGCTCACCGCCATCGTCATCCCCGTGCTGGTCCGCGCCGAACGCGAGGACGCCGACGGCGGCGCCGCGTTCATGCGAAGACTCTTCACGGTGGCGATGACGATCTTCGGCATCGCCACCGTGGTCTCCGTCGCGGCCGCGCCGTGGTTGTCACAGCTCATGGTGGGCGACGACTCCGAGGTGGACCTGGGGCTGTCCACCGCCTTCGCCTACCTACTGCTGCCGCAGATCATCTTCTACGGCGCCGGCGGGTTGCTCACCGCGATCCTCAACACCCGGAGCGTGTTCAAACCGGGCGCGTGGGCCCCGGTGGTCAACAACGCCGTGGCAATCACGGTGCTGGTGCTCTTCGCGGTGATGCCCGGCGAGATCACCCTCAACCCGGTGGACATGGGCACTCCCAAGCTGCTCGTGCTGGGCATCGGCACCACGCTCGGCGTGCTGTGCCAGGCTGCGGTGCTCGTCCCCGCGATCCGTCGGCAACGGATCGACCTGCGTCCGCTCTGGGGCATCGACCCGCGGCTCAAGAAGTTCGCGGGCATGGCCGTGGCGATCATCGTGTACGTGGCGATCAGCCAGGTGGGGATGGTCATCACCACGCGGATCGCCGCCGACGCCGACGCGGCGGGCCCCGCCATCTACAACTTCGTCTGGCTGCTGCTCCAGGTTCCCTACGGCATCCTCGGTGTCACGCTGCTCACCGCGGTGATGCCGCAGTTGAGCCGCAACGCGGCGGCCGGCGACAACCGGGCCGTCGTCGACGACCTCACGATGTCGACCAAGCTGACGATGCTCGCCCTGCTGCCCGTCGTCATGTTCTTCACCTTCGACGGGCCGGGCATCGGGCGCGCACTGTTCAACTACGGCGCGTTCGGCGGGGACTCGGCGACGCTGCTGGGCATCACGCTGTCCGCGTCCGCGTTCACCCTCATCCCGTACGCCATGGTGCTGCTGCAGCTGCGCGTGTTCTACGCGCGCGAAGAGGCGTGGACGCCGACCTTCATCATCATCGGCATCATGGCGGTGAAGACGGCGCTGTCGTTGTTCGCGCCCGTGCTCGTCGCTCCGGAACACGTCGTCATCGCGCTCGGCACCGCCAACGGGCTCGGCTTCGTCGCGGGCGTCGTCGTCGGCGGCGCACTGCTGCGCCGGAGCCTCGGGCACCTCAACCTCGGCTCCATCTTGCACGACTCGATGCGCATACTTTTCGCATCCGCCGTCGGCGTCGCCGCGATGCTGCTCCTCGAGCTTCTCACCGGACTGCACGACATCGCCGGCCGCGGGCGCGGGCTTCTGTCCGTGGTGGCCGTCAGCGTCGACGGCGTCGTCATGCTCACGGTGACGGTCCTGGTGCTGTCCCGCATGCGCATCCCCATGGTCGACCAAGTGGGCCGGTCCCTGGCCCGCGTGCTGGTACGGGTGCTGCCGGGTGCCGTGACACCCGCCCGCCTGCGCCGGGCGGCCGCCGCAGACTCCGCCGTCGCAGAGGGCCACCCGCACGACGCCATGTACGGTGCCCGGCCCGGGCAGTACAGGGAGGACTTCGACGGCACGCGCGCCGGCGACGGCCCCGGCGGCGCGCTGCCCCCCGGCGACGCGGGAGCACGCGACGGCCGGCACCTCCCGCCCCCGGGGCACGGCGCCATCCAGCCGGAGGACCCGTACGCCGGGGACCCGGTGCGATCGCGGCGGCCCGTGCCGCGCGGACCGCTGTTCAGCGGGCCCGGACAACCGCTTCCGGACCTGTTCGTCCCGTACTCTGGATTCGACACGACCACCTACGACCCGCTGCTGCCACGGGTCGATGCCGCCTTGAGGAAGTTGCAAGTGACAGAGACGCACGCCGCGGCGCAGCGCGCCGGATCCGGCAGCCCCCAGCGCGGACCGCGACTGATCCCCGGCGCGATGGTCGCGGGCGGACGGTACCGGCTGCTCGTCCGGCACGGCGGCACGCGCGGCCTGCATTTCTGGAAGGCGCTCGACACCCGCCTCGACCGCGAGGTCGCACTCACCTTCATCGACCCCGACGGGGTCCGCGCCGGCGCGGACGCGTCCACCGACGCCGACAGCATCCTCTCCCGCACGTTGCGGCTCGGCAAGATCAGCGCACCCGGCCTGGCCCGCGTGCTCGACGTCGTCCGCAGCGTCTCCGGCGGCATCGTCGTCTCCGAGTGGACCGACGGCAGCCCGCTCAGCGAGGTCGCGGCCACCGATCCGCCGCCGGACGGCGCCGCCCGGGCCGTGGCCGTCCTCGCCTCGGCCGCCGAGCAGGCGCACCGGGCGGGCGCCGAGATGTGCATCGACCATCCCGACCGCATCCGCATCACGCCCGACGGCGCCGCGGTCCTCGCCTTCCCGGCCACGCTGCCCGGCGTCGACCACGCCGACGACGTCCACGGTCTCGGCGCCACGCTGTACGCGCTGCTCACCAACGAGTGGCCGGCCTCCAAGGACGACCCGGCCGGCGAGGTCGGGGGATTCCGCACTGCGTTGCTCGGCGCACAGGGCCTGCCCACCGAGCCGCACGTCGTGCGCACGGACATCCCGTTCGAGATCTCGGCGGTGGCGATGCGCGCCATCCAGGGCAACAGCGGCATCCGCACCGCCGCGACCGTCCAACACGTGCTCGAGCAGGCCGCCAACGCGCCCACACCTCCGCCTCCCGGCCGCCGGTTCGCCAGGACCGACCGGGGCGCCCGAGGAGAAGGACGCCCCGTCGACGCGCCCGTCGCACGCGAGGACGGGAGGCACACCGGGGAGACGGAGCACGCGGCCCCAGCACCGGACCGTGCGGCTCCCGGACCGCATTCGGACGCACCGCACCGCACCGCCGACGAACACACCGGGCGGATACCCGCGGGGGGCGGGCAGTCGCCGCCCCGGCGCACCGCCGCGCGCCCGCGGTCCCTACTGCTCGACGACGGCCCCAAGGGGCCGTCCCGCAAGACGATGTCCACCGTGCTGGTGGCGCTCGCGGTCGCCGTGATCGCCGTCGTCATCTTCGTGATGGTGCAGGTGGGCGACGTCTTCGGCGGGGGCAGCGACGCACCGTTGACACAACAGAACATCGGCCTCAATCCGACTACGACGGCCGCGCCCACCACCGAGCAGGCGCCCGCCCCGCCGCCACCGCCGGCGAGCGTCACCGCGAAGCCCGTCAAGATCGCCGTGTACTCGCCGCAGGGCGTCCCGGACGATCCGCGCGGCGCGCCGCTCGCCATCGACGGCGACCCGGGCACGCAGTGGTCGACGGACCAGTACTTCCAGCAGCTGCCGGCCCTCAAGAACGGCGTGGGTCTCATGGCCGAGTTCGACAGGCCGGTCAAGGTCATGAAGGTCGGCATCGACTCGCCCACCCCGGGCACGCACGTCGAGATCCGGACCGCGCCGGGACCCAACGCGTCGATCGCGCAGACACGTCTTATCGCGTCGGCCCAGCTCGAGGGCGGGCACACCGAGATCGCGGTGGACCCGCCCACCGACCAGGCGTCCACGCACGTGCTCGTGTGGCTGACGGAGTTGGGTCCCGCGGGCTCGCGCTTCCAGTCCAAGATCACCGAGGTCCAGTTCACCGTCGCGGAATAGTGACGGCAGTCTCCCGCAGAGCCCGCCGTCCGGTGCGCTAAAGTTCCGTGCGTGCGGACCAATGGGGGGGATCGCTCGCGGAGCGATGTGGAGCTACTCGCCGACCATGTGCGGGGTGACCGGTACGCGTTCGCGGATCTGATCGCCCGGCACCAGGACTATCTGTGGGCGGTTGCACGGCGCAATTGTCGCGATGCGGAGGACGCCGCGGACGCGGTCCAGGAGGCGCTGCTCTCCGCCCACCGGCGTGCCGGGGCGTTCCGCGGCGAGTGCGCCGTGCGCAGCTGGCTGCACAGGATCGTGGTGAACAGCTGCCTCGACCGGCTCCGCCGCAACGCCGCGCGGCCATCGGTGCCGTTCCCCGAGGGCGGCTGGGAACCGGCGGACCACCACGATGGTTTCGCCCGGGTCGACGCTGCGATGACGTTGCGCGTGGCCCTGGCCGAGTTGCCCGACGAACAGCGAATGGCCGTCTATCTGGTCGACGTGGAAGGCCGGTCGGTGGCGGACGCGGCGCAGATGCTGGGAGTCGCGCGGGGCACCGTGAAGAGCCGTTGCGCGCGTGCCCGACTCAAACTCGCCCGCACCCTCGCGGGCCTGCGCGAGCACGCCGGCTGATCGGACCGGGTGAAGCGGCCGGCCCACCCGGACCGCGCGGCCGGAACCCGCGGGCACCGGTATGCGTCCTAGAAGACAGCGGCGAAAACCCACGGGCCGCACGGATCGCACGGCAGAAGCGATGGAGAGGAGTGAGCCCCGGGATGTCGACGGAGCATGCTGCGGACGCCGCACACTCGCCGCCCTTCCCGCCGGCGGTTGTCGCCGCGCTGCACGCGGACCTGTGCGAACACGACGAAGCGCCGGGCACGCGGCCTCCCGGCCCGGGGGCGGCCCCGTCCACCGCCGGCCCTGACACTCCGGACCACCTGCGCGCGCCGCGCGAGGCGGTCCTCGCCGATCCGGACGCCGCCCGCCTCCTCGGCGACCTCGACGAGGTCCGCGCGCGACTCGCTACCGTCATGCCCCGGACCGCAGGCCCGTCGGCCGCCGCCGAGCGCCCCGACGCCGTCGCAGCAGGCGCCGCGCCGGACGGAACAGTGCGGGACGGAGCGATGCCGGAGCTCGTCGCGGCCCGGCTACGCCGCGCCCTGGTCGCGGAGTCCGCGCCGGGGAACGCCCCGCCGGCGCCCGCCGGCGCCTGCTCAGCGGGCGATCCCGCGGCCGCACGTACCTCGGCTCCCCGTGGACGCCGGATGCTCGCCGCCGCGGCCGCTGTCGCCGCCATCGGGGCCGCCGTGGGCGGTTCCACGTTCTGGCTCACCGCCGGCTCGGACGTCTCCACCGGTGCCGTCGCAGCGCACAGCGCACCCGCCGCCGGGGCCGCCGTCCCCCGCGACATCGCCGCGGACGGACTGACCAACGACAGCAGCGTCAATGCCCCCGCGGACCACGCGGGGGAGCGCCCTGGCGGCGCCTCCGTCGACGGCGGCGCGCTGCTGCAGATGCAGGGCAGGACGGACCTGGGGCCGTTTGCCGACCCCGCAGTCCTCCGCCGGTGCCTGGCCGCCAACGGGCTTCCGACCGGTGCGCGGATCCTGGGGTCCGGCCCGGTGCACGTGGACGGCCACAAGGGCACCCTGCTGCTCGTGCCCGGCCCTCGTCCTCCGATGCTGACCGGACTCGTCGTCACCGCGCAGTGCGGCGTGAACGGCGACGGGCTGCTCTTCCGGACCGACCTCGGCGCGCCCTGATCCTCCGCCGCACCCGGCTCGGGAACAACACGGATTAGTCTGGTGTTGACCGGAAAGACACGCCGGACGGCGTCCCGGGCCTCCGTTGGCACAGTGCGGCCCGTGGAGCGGACCCGCGACGCGCCCGGGCTCGACGACGACACGCGATCGACTCGGCCGCCACCCCGGTCCGGGCCGCTGCGACCGCCGGCATACTCGTACCGCCCGAACGGAAGGCACGCATGAGCACCTCCACAGTCCACGAACTCATCATCGTCGGCTCAGGCCCCGCCGGGTACACGGCCGGGATCTACGCCGGCCGCGCAGAGCTCGCGCCCGTCCTGTTCGAGGGCTCCCAGTTCGGCGGCGCGCTGATGACCACCACAGACGTGGAGAACTACCCCGGTTTCGCCCAGGGCATCATGGGCCCCGAACTGATGGACCAGATGCGTGAACAGGCCATCCGGTTCGGTGCCGACGTGCGCACCGAGGATGTCGACGCCATCGACCTGTCCGGCCCGGTGAAGACGGTCACCGTCGGCGACGAGGTCCACCGGGCGCGTGCCGTGATCCTCACGATGGGCGCAGCCGCGCGTTACCTGGGCGTTCCCGGGGAACAGGAGCTGCTCGGCCGCGGCGTCAGCTCCTGCGCCACCTGCGACGGCTTCTTCTTCAAGGAGCAGGATATCGCCGTGATCGGCGGCGGAGACTCGGCGATGGAGGAGGCGACCTTCCTGACCAAGTTCGCCCGGTCGGTCACCATCGTGCACCGGCGCGAGGAGTTCCGTGCATCCAAGATCATGCTTGAACGCGCCCGGGCCAACGAGAAGATCCGGTTCCTCACCAACAAAGCGGTCGAGTCGGTCGTCGGCGACAATGCGGTGTCCACGCTGAACCTGCGTGACACGGTGACCGGCGAGGAGTCGACCCTCGCGGTCACCGGCATGTTCGTCGCCATCGGCCACGACCCGCGCAGCGAGCTGGTCCGCGGCCAGGTGGACACCGACGAGGACGGCTACGTGCGCGTCGCTTCGCCGATGACGTCCACGTCCGCTCCCGGGGTCTTCGCGGCCGGCGACCTTGTCGACCACACATTCCGGCAGGCGGTCACGGCCGCCGGCACCGGCTGCTCCGCCGCTATCGAGGCGGAGCGTTGGCTGGCCTCGCACCCCGCCGGCGACGACGCCGTGAAGTCCGCCAGTACGCACGCGGCGGGCCCCGTCGCCGCCACCGTCTGATCCATCCGACCGAAATCCGGAGGTTCCCCATGTCCTCGACGATCACCGTCACCGAAGGTTCTTTCGAGAACGACGTGCTGCAGAGCGACAAGCCTGTGCTCGTGGACTTCTGGGCCACATGGTGCGGTCCGTGCAAGATGATCGCTCCTGTCATCGAGGAGCTCGCCGCGGCGCATTCCGACAAGGTCACCTTCGCCAAGGTGGACGTGGACAAGGCGCCGGGGATCCAGCGCGACCTGCAGATCATGTCCATCCCGACGCTGATGCTCTTTGAGGGCGGCCGGCAATCGGGCCAGCTCGTGGGCGCTCAGTCCAAGTCCAAGATCCTCGAACTGTTGTCCGGAAAGATCTGATCCGGTACACGTTGCGGGCCCCGGTGACATACTCGCCGGGGCCCGCAATCTCTCGGCGCACCGGCTGCCCCGGCGCCACTGCGCGACACCCCCACCTCGCCCGTCACACGGACGATGCCCCGCGCGGCCATTCGCACGTCGTTCTGGAAGAATGAGCGCGGAACTCGGCGATGGTCCGTGCAGCGGCCGTCGGGGCCGGCGATGCGGCCGGTGTCCGGGCCGACCAATCCAGTGAACGACGATCCCACGCGAAAGGTACGAACGGCATGCACCCACTCCGCCTCGGCTCGCGCGGTGCCGCGGTGGCGGAGGTTCGTACCATCCTCACCGGTATCGGCATGCTCCGGGGCGAAGCCGCGGTGGATGCGTCCGTGCCGGTCGGCAGCGAGCAGTGGAATCGCGGCGAGCCTTTTTTCGATGAACACCTCGACCTGGTCATCCGCACCTTCCAGCAGCAACGGGGTCTGCTCGTCGACGGAGTCGTCGGGCCTGCCACGTACCAAGCGCTGCGCGACGCTTCCTACCGCCTGGGCACCCGCACGCTGGCCTACCAGGTGGCGGCGCCGATGACCGGCGACGACGTCGCCACCCTCCAGCTGCGGCTGCAGGATCTCGGCTTCTACCGCGACCTGGTCGACGGCTACTTCGGCCGCGCCACACACGAGGCGTTGGTGTCGTACCAGAGCGAGTACGGCCTTTCCGCCGACGGTATCTGCGGGCCCGCCACCCTGCGGTCGCTGCAGTTTCTCGGCACCCGTGTCACCGGCGGGTCTCCGCACGCCTTGACGGAACGCGAGCTGGTGCGCCGCTCGGGTCCCCGCCTGGCGGGCAAGCGCATCGTGCTCGACCCGGGCCTCGGCGGCACCGAACCCGGGTTGACCGTGCCGAACCCGCACGCGGACAACGAATCGCTCACCCAGGCGGACATCGCATGGGACATCACGACCCGCCTCGAGGGTCGCATGGCCGCCACCGGTATGGAGACCATCCTGACCCGGGGTCGCAGGAACAGCCCCACCGTGGCCGAACGCGCGCACATCGCTAACGCCTTCGGCGCCGACCTCATGATCTCCATCCAGGCGAGCTCATCGAGCTCGCCGCACCCCAACGGTGTCGCCACCTTCCACTTCGGCAACACGCACGGGTCCACCTCGATGATCGGTTCGATCCTCAGCGGATTCATCCAGCGCGAGATCGTGGCACGCACGGCCTTGCGCGACTGCCGCAGCCACGCCCGCACCTGGGATATCCTGCGTCTCACGCGTATGCCCGTCGCCCAGGTCGACGTGGGCTATCTGTCGAACGCCACCGACCTCACGCTGCTGTCGAACCCGCAGACCCGGGACATCGTCGCCGAGGCGGTCCTCGTCGCCGTCAAGCGCCTCTACCTGCTGGACAAGGACGACCAGCCGACGGGCAGCTACACCTTCTCCCGCCTGCTCGCCGAGGAACAGTCCTGAACCCAGGGCGTGCAGACCGCCTGGACTAGTCGAGTCCGCGCGTCCACCGAATCAGACGGCCACCGAATCCGCGGGGCTATCGCATCCTGGATTCCGCCGACGCCCGGGCGGTGACCAAGGGCGAACCTCCCGCGCGCGGCGTCGACACCGCCTGATCGGTGACGAGCAGGCTCTCGAGCGCCGCTTCCACCTCGGCCTTCCATCCCAGATCGCGGCCCAGTTCCAGGCGGAACCGCGGGAACAGACTGTGGGGCGCTACCTCTTCGAATCCCCACGCGGCCAAGGATACCGCCGGAATCATGCACCGCGAGCACGTGCAATCGGGCCCGGCCGACTCCGGTATGCCCCGCACCAGGTCGAACGGATCGAAGGCCTGGTCGCCGGGGCCCAACGTTGCGGGCGCCCGATAGCCGAACGCCTCGACCGCGCGCACACCGCGCCGTATCAAGTCGCCCACAACGGCGTCGAGAAGAACGGCGTCCCGGCCGGGGTCCATCTCTCCCGCAGGTCCCGCCCGGCTGGTCAGCTGCGTCAACAGGATCGCGTCCGTGCTCGCCGGCCCCGTCGGAAAGCGATGGGCGTACGGGAGGAGCGCCGGAGGGGCGTACAGCGCGTAGCCGACAGCGGCGTCCTCCTCCCATGCGATCCGTCCGCACGGGCCCCAGTCCAGCATCACCATCGAAAGCCACGCCTCCTTCTCGAAGGCTGCATCGAGGTGCGGGCCGTCGCCGGAATCAGGGTCGACCTCCCAGAAGACGCACGATCGTCCGTGTCCCGGAAGATCGCCTATCGTCGCCAGGGTCAGGGGAGTGGTGTCCACCTCCACTGCGCCAATCGCCTCCCACCGCGTTCGCCCTGCCGAGGGGCACCATCTCCACACCACGCCGCCCGAGTTTCATCACAGTGACGAAACCCCGACGCATCATTGGACGATCACATGCCGATCCGCGATCGCCCGCAAGAGCGCTTCAGTCGTTCTCGTGCTCCATGAGCTTGATGATGCGCTCGAGATCGTCGACGGTGCCGAACTCGACGACAATTTTGCCCTTCTTCTTGCCCAGGCTCACGGTCACCCGCGTGTCGAAACTGTCCGAGAGCCGCTCCGCCACCTCCTGCAGCGCCGGCATCTGAATCGGCTTACGGCGGACCGGAGCCGGGGTCGGGGAGTCGCCCTCCCTGTTCGCGAGCGTCACCGCCTCCTCGGTGGCGCGCACCGACATCCCCTCGGCGATGACACGCGCGGCGAGCGCTTCCTGCGCCTCCGCGCCCGCCTCCAGCGACAGCAACGCGCGCGCGTGTCCGGCGGACAGCACTCCGGCGGCGACGCGCCGCTGCACCGGTACCGGCAGCCGCAGCAGACGTATCGTGTTCGAGATGACCGGCCGAGAGCGCCCGATGCGCGACGCCAGTTCATCGTGCGTCACGCCGAACTCCTCCAGCAGCTGCTGGTAAGCCGATGCCTCTTCGAGTGGATTCAGCTGGACGCGGTGAATGTTCTCCAGCAGCGCGTCACGTAGGAGTGTGTCGTCCGCGTTGTTGCGCACGATCGCCGGAATCGTGGCGGTTTCCGCACGCTGACTCGCGCGCCAGCGGCGCTCGCCCATGATCAGCTGGAAACGGTCACGGGAAACCTCGCGAACGACCACCGGTTGCAGCAGTCCGAACTCGCGGATCGAGTGCACCAGCTCCGCCAGTGCCTCCTCATCGAAGACCTGACGCGGCTGCTTGGGGTTCGGCTCGATCTGTTCGAGCGGAATCTCTCGATACTCCGCACCGATGTCCGCGGGTCCACCCGCGCCGGTATCGGAGTCCGTGCGGGCCGCGTTCGCGTCACTACGCCCCGCAGACGCGGGCGCCTGCTCTCCAATGTTCCGACTCGCCACTGCATCGCGTCGTGCAGCGCCGCCCTCATCGGAGTCGTCCTGCGCGGACTCGTTCTTTGTGGAGGCGGTCTTCGTGCCGGTCGGCGCCGCACCCGACGCGTCACCGTCAACACGTACTTCCTCGGGGGAGTCGACCGACGAGTCCTCGTCCTTCTCGGGCCCCGCCGGCGCACCGATGATCTTCGAATCGGGGCCGAACACCACGTCCGCCGCGGCGGCGCCGAGTCGCGGACCCTCTGTCGGTCCGGTGGGGATCAACGCGGCCAGCCCTCGCCCCAGGCCGCCCTTACGTGTCTGACTCATCTCATCGCTCCCGCACCTTGACCGTGGCTGCCCCACGCTCCGCTATTTCCTTCCCGGCATCCAGGTAGCTCATCGCACCCCTCGAGGCCGGGTCGTACTCCAACACCGTCAAACCATAGCCCGGCGCCTCGGACACCTTCACGCTTCGGGGGATGATCGTCCTGAGCACCACCGCACCAAAGTGATTGCGCACCTCGTCCGCCACCTGCCCGGCCAGCTTCGTCCTGCCGTCGTACATCGTCAGCAGGATTGTCGAGACATGGAGCGAGGGATTGAGGTGCGCCTGCACGAGCTCGATGTTGCGAAGAAGCTGTCCAACGCCTTCGAGGGCGTAGTACTCGCATTGGATCGGCAGCAGCACCTCGCGCGCCGCCACCAATGCGTTCACCGTGAGCAGGCCGAGCGATGGCGGGCAGTCGATGAGTACGTAGTCGATGTTGTGCTGATCGAGTGCCGTGTGGTCGATCGCATTCTTCAACCTGCCCTCGCGCGCAACCATCGAGACGAGCTCGATCTCGGCACCGGCGAGATCGATGGTGGCCGGCACGCAATAGAGATTCTCGTTGTGCGGGCTCTGATGGATCGCCTCGGCCATATCGACCTCGCCGATGAGCAGCTCGTACGACGAAGCCACTCCAGATCGGTGGTCGATGCCGAGCGCAGTACTTGCATTGCCTTGGGGGTCGAGGTCGATGACGAGAACCGACAACCCGTGTGCGGCGAGCGCCGCTGCAAGGTTGACCGCGGTGGTGGTCTTGCCGACGCCGCCCTTCTGGTTCGCGATCGTGATCACACGCCGCGCCTCCGGCCGAGGGAGCGCCTCAAGCGCCGGCTGCGCGTTCTGCACTTCTTCAGCAGTGTCGTTAGTCATGCCACCGTCCGTTGGAGTCGTCAGCCTGTAGTTCGTTCGCGCAAGGGGAGTGTTTCACGTGAAACGCGGCGAACGCACGGTCCAAACCACGGTCCGTCGTTTCACGTGAAACGGCGACTTCGCGGGAACCAGTGCAGCCGCGCTGCGTAGGCGCTCGGTGGTCCACGACGGAGTCACGAGGATGGGACGACGCAAGAATCACCTGCATGGACCTCGTTGTTCGCGCGGGGCGCATCACTGCGCACGAGCAACCCTGCGAGTCGCACGTACTGCGGACACCACAGTAGTCGGCGTACTCAGAAGTCCCTCACCACAGGTGGCCAATCGCAACTCCGTGGCACCGGCCTTCTCCAGGTCCCGGCGTGCTCGATCGATCTCCTCCCCGGCGCTGGACCCTTTGATCGCGAGCATATGCCCGCCCTTGCGCACCAGAGGCAACGACCAGGGAACCAGCCGCTCCAGTGGTGCCACCGCACGCGAAGTCACATAGTCCGCACCGCCCGCCTCCTTCACCACACCCGACTGCTCCGCCCTTCCGCGTACAACGATCGCCCCGAGCCCGAGCAACTCGTTGACCTCGCCGAGGTATCGGGTCCGGCGCAACAGCGGTTCGACGAGCTTGATGGTCAGATCGGGGCGGGCGATCGCCAGTGGAATGCCAGGCAGGCCGGCGCCACTGCCGATATCCACGACGGTCGCGCCGTCGTCGATCAGTTCACCGAGGACTGCGCAGTTGAGGATGTGCCGCTCCCAAAGCCGGGGCACCTCACGCGGGCCGATCAGCCCTCGCTCCACGCCATCGGACGCCAAGGATGCGTAATACCCGAGCGCGAGAGGCAACCGATCCCCGAATACCTGCTCGGCGGCTTCCCGCATGGACTCTGGAACTTCTTGTTCCACGTGAAACAACCTCGCTCACGACAGACGGTGCACTATGGGTCAGAAACACAAGGGTGTAGTTCGAGGGGTGAGCATTCGGTGCTTCACCGCAACGCCCCGCGATGCGTACCCACGCACGCACTCTCCGGGCACTCGATCCGCAGTACCGGCTCTCATTGTCCCTGGTGGACGACTGGCCGCACAAGTCCGCGATACGGCCGCTGTGGAAAACCCGCCCCGACCCGATGTTCGGCCGCCATGTCGGATACGGGGGTGAAAAGCAGCCGGTCCCCGCAGTGCGCGACTACGGGGACCGCTTCCGCTACCGACCGCTCTGCTTCACTCGGGCAGAACGACGACGCGCCGAGAGGAGTCTGTGCCCACACTCTCGCTGTAGACGCCGTCGACCGACGCCACTGCGTCATGGACGATCTTGCGTTCGAAGGGCGTCATCGGCTTGAGCTCTTCGCGTTCGCCGCTGTCTTTTACCCGTTCGGCCACCGTCGTTCCCAAGCGTGTCAGTTCGGTGCGCTTGCCCGCACGCCAGCCGGCCACGTCCAGCATCAGCCGGCTGCGGACGCCGGTCTGCTGCTGGACCGCGAGGCGGGTCAGCTCCTGCAAGGCGTCGAGCACGTCGCCTGACTGGCCGACCAGCCGTCCGAGGTCACGGCCCCCGTCGACACTCACGACCGCACGACGGCCCTCGACGTCCATGTCGATGTCCCCGTCGTAGTCGAGGACGTCGAGCAGCTGCTCGAGGTAGTCGCCGGCGATCTCGCCCTCCTCGACAAGCAGCTCTTCACCACTGAGCCCGGACCCGTCCTGCTCGTCGGTCGACTGCTCCGCCGCGGTGTCGGCCTCCGCGGGCGTGTCGGACTGTTGGTCTTCGGCCTGCGCCCCTTCGGGCTGCAGCAGGTCGTCGTGAGCCACGTGATCTCTCCTTGTCTCGTGCCCCGTACGGGGAGGCTTCGTCATCGCTATGCGGGGACCGGCTGCGGCGGGCTCTCTGGCGCCGCGTGCGCGGCCCGGGGGAGCACCGTCGTCAGCGGTGCTTCTTCTTGCCGCCGCCCGACTTCTTCTGCGGCCCCTTACCGCCGGAGCCCTGTCCCTGGGGACGACGCTTCTGGCCTTGCCCCGACCGATTCTGGTTCTGCCCGCCGCCGCTCTTCTGGCCCTGCTGTCCCTTCCGCGCATTCGGCTTCTGTCCGGGGGCCGGCTTCTTCTTCGGCTGCTGCGCGGCGGAATCGCCACCCGCGCCGCTTCCCGTCTGCGACGGGGCGCCGTCGTCTTCGGCGGCCTCGCCGCCCTCCGCCGCGGCTTCTTCGTCCGAAACGACGTCGCCGTCGATCACCGCGGCCGCACCCTTGGCCCGCCCCTTCTTGCCCTGGGTCGGCCGTGCTCCCGGCTTGGGCGCACGATCGGCACGCACCTGCTCCAGCCGCTCCTTCTTCGCGGCCTCTTCCTTCTCGATCTTCTTGAACACGTAGTGCTGCTGAACCACGGTCCACGCGTTGTTGCTCACCCAGTAGATGAGGATGGCCACCGGCAGGAACGAACCGGAGACGAGCACACCCAGCGGGAACACGTACACCGCCAGCTTGTTCATGATCTTCGCCTGCGGCTGCGTCGCGGCATCCGGGCTCTGGCGGGCGACCGACGCCTTGGCGTTCAGATGCGTGGCGACGGCGGCCACGATCATCAGCGGTACGGCAACCGCGGCGATGAGCGCACGCGACGGCGTATCGATGAATCCGAAGAACCCCTTGAAGGTCTCCGCCGACTGCGTGATGTAGCTGGACAGCGGCACGCCGAAGATGTTCGCGTGCATGAAGTTGTTCACGTCTTCCGGAGTGAACGCATAGTTCGCGATGCCCGCGTTCACCTGCGCGCACGTCGCCGGGTCGGGGATGTCCTCGCAGACGTTGACGACGCGACCGATACCGCCGGTGCGGTTGAACGAGCGCAGCACGTGGAACAGGCCGATGAACACCGGCGCCTGGGCGAGCATCGGCAGACAGCCCAGCAGCGGGTTGAACCCGTGCTCCTTCTGCAGCTTCTGCATCTCGACGGCCATGCGCTGCCGGTCGTTCTTGTACTTCTTCTGCAGGGCCTTGATCTGCGGTTGCAGCTCCTGCATCTGACGCGTGGTGCGGATCTGTTTGACCGCGGGCCAGTACAGGATCACGCGCAACGTGAACACGAGGAACACGACGGACAGCACCCATGTGATCGCGCTCTGCGAGCCCAACCCCAGGAGCTCGAAGAACTTGTACCACATCCGCATGATCCACGAGACAGGCCAGTAGATGAAGTCAAGCACGGCGCTAGGCACTCCTATTCTCAGCGCAGACTGCGGTGCAGCCCGTCCGATGCAACGTCGAACGATCGGTGCGGTCAATCATGGCGGACCGGGCCCGCCGCCATCGTCTTGGTCTCCGGTCCGGAGGCGGCCACGGGATCCTCCGCGTGGCCCGCATCTCCGGTCGCCGAGCTTCGATGCCCGTGACGCGGTGGAACAGGGTCCCATCCTCCCGGATACCACGGTCCGCACTTGAGCAGGCGCCAGCAGGCGAGCGCGGTGCCGCGCAACAAGCCCCATTCTCGCAGGGCGGTGACGGCGTACTCACTGCAGGTCGGGATGAACCGGCACGTGGGTGCCCGGGTGGGCGAGACATACGTGCGGTAGAGCTCCACGGCGAACACTGCGGCGCGAGCGGGCTGTGCGGCCATGCGCCGCAGCGCACCCCGCCCGCCGGTCATCGCGGCGCCGCCGGGCCACCGAGCAGGCCCAGCTTCCGCAGGCAGCCGCCCACCTGACGGTCGAGCTGCGCCGACGTCGCGCCGGCCGCACCCGGCAATGCCCGCAGCACTACGGACACGTCGGGATCGAGTCGATCGACGTACCCTGCGGCGACATGACGAAGCCGCCGGGAGACCCGGTGGCGTACCACCGAATTCCCGACGGCTGTGCTGACGATCAGGCCGAAACGCGGGCCGTGGACAGTGACCGGCTGATGCTCGGTCACCGCATGGACGACGATGTCGCGGCGGCCGCACCGACGACCACCGCGCATCACCGTGGTGAAGTCTCCACGGCGGCGCAGACGGTACCGGTCCTGCAGCACTGTCGCGTTCCGCGCTCTGGCTGCCGGTCAGGCAGACAGTGCCGCGCGGCCCTTACGACGACGGTTCGCGACGATCGAGCGGCCGGCGCGGGTGCGCATGCGCAGCCGGAACCCATGAACGCGCGCGCGGCGCCGATTGTTCGGCTGGAATGTCCGCTTGCCCTTGCTCACGGTGATTCTCCTTAAAGTTCTCCGGCACCTCGTGGCGCCGCGGCTGGTGTCCGATGCGTCCCGTGACCCCATGCGACGGCTCCAACGGCGTCCCACCCGCGGGTGGGACCGCACGGCGGAGCCCGGATCGCATGATGCAGAAGGCCACGTACGTGTGTTCTGCGCGTCCCCGGCGGCCCGCAGGCACAGGGATCAGCGCAGGACCACGCCCTGTCGGGACCCGCCTGCAGGCTTCCGTGCAGCGCCGATCCGCCGGCGTCTATCCGTGTTGATCCACCCATGCCGAGGAAGCCCCGGATGAAACGGCAGACCGCCCGAGACTACTCAGCGCAAGGACCGAGGTCAAACCGGTCGATCTGCCCCTACGGTGCGGGTGAACTGCACGGGCGCGACCGAGTGCGACACGCCACAGTGCCCGGGTGCTTGCGGATGTCACCTGTCTGTGCGTTTCCGTTGCGCAACCGTGTCCCCCTTGTTAGCGTTCCAAGGTGACGAAGCGGTAACAACGGATCGGGTGGGCATCCGATCCAAACAGCAACGAAGCAGTCCCTGAGCAGGACCGGAGACGCCGGGCCCGCGTGCCGGGTCCACGGCCGACGATCAGACGAACCGCGACGACGACGTGGTGGCCTGCTCTGACGGCCGTCGGCGCGGTCACAGCGCCGACAGCGAGGGAGTCGAGCGTCTGGCGAACCCGACAAC